>JAZULQ010000020.1:0-20882 GCA_045603185.1 Acutalibacteraceae bacterium | reverse complement strand
CTTTGTGTAATTTTATTCATTCATTTTGTCAATCAAGTGAAAAACAGGGTATAAAATAATCAGCGTAATATTTTGCCGTATTATATAACAATACTGACCTTGTTGTCGTTTTTAAGGTTTTTGTTATAGATAAGCGACAGTGTTGCTAACGCAACAAAAGGAGTGTCTTACAATGAATTATATCCAGAACACAATTGATGCAGTTGCAAAAAAACATGCTAACGAACCTGAGTTCGTACAGACAGTTACAGAAGTGTTAACCTCACTTGCACCTGTTATCGAACAGCATCCCGAATATGAAAAAGCCGCTTTGCTTGAAAGAATGGTTGAACCCGAAAGACAGATTGCATTCCGTGTTACCTGGATTGATGATAACGGCCAGACACACGTAAACACAGGTTACCGTGTTCAGTTTAACGGCGCTATCGGTCCATACAAGGGCGGTCTTCGTTTCCATCCCTCAGTTTATATCGGCATTATGAAATTCCTTGCTTTCGAGCAGACTTTCAAAAACAGCCTTACAGGTCTTCCCATCGGTGGTGGTAAGGGTGGCTCTGACTTCGACCCCAGAGGTAAGAGTGATGCTGAAATTCTGCGTTTCTGCCAGGCATTTATGACTGAGCTTTACAGACACATCGGTCCCGACGTTGACGTTCCCGCAGGTGACATCGGTGTTGGCGGCAGAGAAATCGGCTACCTCTACGGTCAGTACAGAAGAATCCGCGGTGCATTTGAAAACGGCGTTCTCACAGGTAAGGGTCTTTCATACGGTGGTTCACTTATCAGACCCGAAGCAACAGGCTACGGTGCTACATACTACGCAGTTGAAATGTTCAAACATTTCGGCGAGGACATCAAAGGCAAAACTTTCGCTATCTCCGGTTTCGGTAACGTTGCCTGGGGTGTTGCAAAGAAAGTTGCAGAACTCGGCGGTAAAGTTGTTACTATCTCCGGTCCCGACGGTTACATTTACGATAAAGACGGTATTGTTACCGATGAAAAAATCGACTATATGCTCGAAATGCGTGCTTCAGGCCGTGATAGAGTTCAGGACTATGCTGACAAATTCGGCGTTGAATTCTTCCCCGGTCAGAAGCCTTGGGGCGTAAAAGTTGACGTTGCTATGCCTTGCGCTACACAGAACGAAATCAATATGGACGAAGCAAAGAAAATCGTTGAAAACGGCGTACCCTACTACATCGAAGTAGCAAATATGCCCACAACAAACGATGCTCTCGAATACCTTAAAGAAAACTGCAAAACAGTTGCTCCCTCAAAGGCTGTTAATGCCGGCGGTGTTGCAGTTTCCGCCCTCGAAATGAGCCAGAACTCAATGAGATACAACTGGACTGCTGAAGAAGTTGACGAAAAACTCAAACAGATTATGAAAAATATCCACGATAACTCCGCTGCTGCTGCTGAAAAATACGGCCTCGGTTATGACCTTGTTGCAGGTGCTAACATTGCAGGTTTCGTAAAAGTTGCAGATGCTATGATGGCTCAGGGTATTTTCTAATCAATAAAAAACCATTAAAAAAACTCTCTGCAATTTCTGCAGAGAGTTTTCTTATTTTACTATGAATTTCAAAAACTTATTATTTGATTTATAAATTAAAAATCCAATTACACTTGTTATTAATACAGTCAATAAAAAACGCGGAGTTTGATATAAATTTTTTTGAAAAACGTTATTCATAATTAAATTCACAACTACAATAAATGCAGGATGCGAATAATAAATAAAGTTAGCCATGGTCTTTCCGGCTTCGGAAAGTTTTATGAATTTTGCAAGAGGGTCTTTTAACAAAAGGAATGATAAAACCGCAACAACCAACAAATACAAACCCAATGTCAAAAAGATGTTAGTCTGAATTCTTAATTTTACAACTAAAACTATTTCCGATAACCAAACTACAGCGATAACCGCTAAAGCCATCATCCATTTTATTTGCGTAAGTTGTGAAAACTTCGATTTTATTTTATGAATGAGATAGCCGCTTATAAAGAACGGAAATGCCATAAGCAAAACTCTTCTTATCAAAAGAAAATGCTCGTGCACAAATAAATTACCCAAAAGCGGAATTTTAATACCTAAATAGTAATATGAGCAACCTAAACAACCTAAAATATAAAGAATAATTGACAGAGGGATTATAACCTTAGAACACTTTATTTTAAATAAAAGAGTTGTAACACAAACAGAAAAAATCAGCGCAGGAAAAAACCAAAAATGATAATAAGTACCATTTATAAAATAACCGATTACACAATATTTAATGAAATCTATAATGTTTGTGTTTCCCCATTGCAAGAAGCTTATAAGAATATATACCAGACTCCAGATACTGTATACAATCAAAATTCTTTTGAAGTATGACCAAAACACCTTTTGCCCTTTTTCAAGCTTTGAAGTATAAAAATATCCTGATACGGCAAAAAAGAACGGTACCGCTATTCGCGGAAGCATCTGAGTAAAGATATACCCAAGCGTATCATTAACATCATAAAACGGACTCGTATGGACAGCAACAACCAATATCGCGCAAAAATATCTGAAAATATTTATGGACATATTTTGCTTTTTATTCAATTTCTGTACCATACTTCCGCCTCCTTATTTATATCCTCTAATCTCATTATACCTAACACTACAAAAAAATCAACCCATCCGTTACAGATACGTAACAGATGGGTTTTGCATATATATTATGAACCGAAGCTGTACAACGGTACTGCGAGTGTGAGCAAACACGCAAATTCGCAAATTTAATCGTACTCAAAATCAAATTCAATCGTACTCAAAATCAAATTTACGAATTAAATTTGATGAAGTTGTGTGAATTACGAACCGAAGCTGTACAACGGTACTGCGAGCGTGAGCAAACACGCAAATTCGCAAATTTAATCGTACTCAAAATCAAATTTACGAATTAAATTTGATGAAGTTGTGTGAATTGCGAACCGAAGCTGTACAACGGTACTGCGAGTGTGAGCAAACACGCAAATTCGCAAATTTAATCGTAAATTTCTACTGTACCGTCTTCGTAGACCTTAACCCTATCACCTGTCTTTACAGCGTTAAGGAATTCTTCGCCAAGGCAGTCAACTGTGGGCATAGGAGTATCAGTCCATACAGAGCCGAGGATACAGCCTGCGGCTGCAAGTGAGTCGATATGCTCTGAGAAAAGCATACAAGCAGGGCTTTTTTCCATAACCTTTGCACAATAAAGAACCATACCACCGGTTGTTGAACCGATTGTCTGAGGAAGGCAAAGTGCTGAACCGCCCATGGGCTTTTCAAAAATATCAGCGTTATTCTGGTCGCCGCATTTTGCAGTTTTATCTTCAGGCTTATCAAACTGAAGTGCAGTCTGGAAAGATGCAAGAGTGTTGAAACCGCCGTGTGAAACGAGAGCAGTTGCTTCTGCTGTGCCCGGTACTACGGGACGTCCTTTAAAAGTTTTCATCTTATTTTGCCCCCTTTGTGATTATGTCAAGAATCTCCTCGCTTGTGTAGTAGCGGGATGTTGTGTATGTACGGAGTTTATTGGAGTTAGTAATAACTCTACCCTTTTTAGCAATGGGGTTATTCATATACATAAGAGGACAAATATAGCTGAGTGTTACGCCTGTTGCGGCAAGCTTTGCAGCATACTCTGTTTTATTAAACTCATCGCAAACTGCGGGAGCCGCTGTAAATACTGTGGGAATAGTAACTTTCTTTCTACCGCTCTTTTTAAGACCTTCGCAAACGTTGTCTGTCCACTCTTTAAGCTGCTGGAGTGAAAGATGGGGACAACCTACAAAGCAAAGCTGAGGAGCTTTATCGGGCTTTTTCCACATAACGGGATAAGAGTTTTTAACTCTTTCAAGCTCTGCATCGTCGATAACGTAAACATTAGCACCTTCAGCAATGAGTTTTTCGCCCATTTCAACAGCTTCGGGAGTAAGACCATCAATATGGTAAAGACCAACCGCACCGTTTGAAGCGGTAGCAGCACCGAAGTCTTTGAGGTATGCCTTTGCATCGTCATCAAGCTCTGTACCGATCCAATCGGTAAGACCCTTAACGTAAGGAACATCCTCCATAACCTTCATACCGATAGCGGAGCCGAGAACCAGAGCTTCAGGTTTCTTTTTAGTTTTAACTTCAACAACCCAAGTTGCCTTTCTGCCCTCATCAGTAACGAGACCGAAGTAAGGTACGAAGCCCGCGATTGAACCGAAAAGCTCAATAATACCGGAGTTACGGTTACAACGAGCACCAAGAACAGAGTTAGCATAAACAACCGCACTTGATTCAGCCCATGAAAGAACGTCACCTTTCTTAGGAAGGTTGCCAACCTCATTCATATAGCAAGTACAAGTATAAGCGTCATCACTTACGAGGCCTAACTTTCTGAGCTGTTCATCATAGCTGTCCTGCTTTGTGTACATAAACTTGTTGAAAATAAGGTTCTTTACAAAGTTAGAAGGTACCTCGGGGTCAACGGGCTTGGGGTCAACAGAGAACTTCTGCTTTGATGAAAGTCCTGCATCAATAAGCTGCTGCATAAGGTCATAAACAGGTGTCATAACCTTAAGACCAAAGCTTGTAACAAGGTGACCCATTTCGCTTGTTACGGGAATCATCTTTGTTGCACCGAATGCTTCACCGTACATAACAAGGGTCTTTACAACCTTTGCCATAGTTTCTCCCTGTTCGCCGTTGAGCATGGCGAGCTGTTCGGGAGTTAATTCCATTTTGTAGTCCATTATATTCATCCTTTCTTGAATTACGGTTTAATACAAATTTAATTGTAACACAAATCATATAAAATGCAAACATTTTTTGTTAAAAAGATAACATTTTATTATAAAAAAACAGACAAAATAAAAAACTGTCAGGTTTTGCGGAATAACCGCATAACCTGACGTCTTTTTTTATATAATTACGTAGTCTTTTGCAGAAATCATTATACCATTAACCTCTACAACAGAGGGGTTATAGTTTACATAAACCACCTTGCTGTAATCGTAGGTTACTTTGTACACACCGGAAACCACAACCTCATGGGATGTAATTTTCATATCCATAACCGGCAACAAAGCTTTCGCATCGGAATATAACTGCGCCGTTTGAGAGGCGTAGACACTGTAATTCAGATTGCTTGAAGAATCGTGGGTGAAAAGGAACGAAGGTGCTGAACCGTATTCAATAGCTTTAAGAATCGCATCCTCAGCAGAATAGTTCGTTACATTCATATAACTGCTACCGTAAATCACGCTGCCGTGGAGCACCATTTGCAAAATCGGCACCTCGGTTACACCTTCATTACCGGCGCAGGCAGCTGTATCCGGAATATTGAAAACAGCGTCTGCCTGATTCATAAGATAAACCGCGGGATAAGAAAGCATAAGTCCTCCGTCGACACTTAATGCACCGCAGTTTTCCCTCATATTTTCAAGCATCTGTTGTCTGTTTACACCGTTCTGGAGGTCAGTGTAAAGCAGGAATGATGCATCATTAAGACACACATCGGCACCGGAAAGAGACGATAAAGCTTTGTATGACTTTGATATATTGGAGTTTATTTCATTGACGTTATTCAAAGAAAACTTTTCCACTTGGTATCCCGCAAATTTTGAAGCTGTATCATAAACAGCTATATTCTTTTTACCGAAGCCGAAGCTTTCGGTACATAAATTCACATCAAGCCAGACAGTATCTCCGCTGTCAGTAATCTTAGATGCCATTAAGTTAAAGCCATCTTTTCCCCCAAGGTCACCGTCAAAAGAATTCAGCTTACCTGAATCGGATGCAAGACCATTCTTATTGGCACCGGAAAAGCGCAGAGCTATATTTCGTACTCCTCGTGATTCAAGAAGCGCCACAATCTCCGCCGCGTCCTCAAATGTAGTTGACGGTGTTTTGCCGTCAGCGCTTCCGAGAACATTTATAAAGAATGGTAAATCTATAAATTTATCGCTGATATCACCGGGTAAATAACCGCGATTAACAAGGTTATCCCTCACCTGCTCAGCGATATCATTGTAATCAGCTTTTTCGCCGGAGATTATGGTGTATATCTGTGAGAGCTCGCCTTCGTAAGGCTCGCCTACACGAAGCTTACCATCAACCATACCGCAAGCAGTAACATTGAACACGTTGTAAAGATATCCGCCACCGTCAGCAAATTTTTCGCAGAAAATTTCGGACAGAGCATCTCCGCCGGAAATTATTGTATTAACAAGGCTTCCGTTTTTGGTCATGGCAAAGAACGGAAGAACTGCACCTTGTGAATAATCATAAAACGCCACATCGGAGCCATACACACCTAAATCGAGGGTTATAGGTTTCGCGGTAACTGCCGATAAATCCATAACTGCACCGCAACCGTCTGGAAGTGTATAAAACTCATCCCCTGTTGCGTGACTCACGGAAAACAAACCTGGTAAAATACTGAGTTTTTCTATATAAAAATCCTCGGGAAGTACGGACTGCGTTGTGTTGACAGAGGCTTTGAATCCGCCGTTCTCATAACTGAACGTTACAGTAACGCTCGCAAATACATCCGCACCCTCTACACCTTTTTGCGCTCGTTCCTTATCGGGAAAAAGATTAAACTTCACCGTTGCTTTAGTTTTGTTTTCTTTCGCAACCTCAAAAGTACCAAACGCAACACTGTTATCAGTGGAATTCATAGTATAAGAATTACCGTATTTGTCTCTGAGTCTGATGTTTAAAACGTTTGCGAGAGAACGCTCAGCCGCGTCCCCTGAACAAGAATTAAAAACAGTCTTTGCATCGGCGGATAATAAAGCTACACTGCCGGTTTTGCTGTCTATTACAAGTTCAGAAGAATCGGAAGCCTGAACCGTTATATCGAAGCCTGCAGCATTTTCTACTCCGCTCTGGGTTTTTGCGACATATGAGTAGTTCTTCACGTCTTTTTGACTAACACCCGGTAGCAAAAGCACCGCAAGTATAGCCGCAACCACAACAACGGCACATACGGATATCAGTATTCTTTTTTTCGTTGACTTTGTTTTCATATTCAAAACGCACCGTTCCAAGAAATTAATACAAGGTATATAATATCACGCTTTTATTAATTATGTCAAACCGAACCGATAATTTTTAAGGATATTTTAAATTTTTTCTTAATTATTAGTAAATAAATAACATATACACAAATAAATCTTTAAAAACTCTTGTAAATTTTTCGCTTTTGTTATAGAATAGAAACAATGTTCATATGTGAAAGTATGAACTTATGTTATCAAGAAAGCAAAGGATGAAAATTTATGGCAAACAACGAAACTAAAACAAATGCCGAAGTTTACCGTGAGCAGCGTAAAGCCCGTCTTGCAAAGGCTGCAAAAAAGAAAAAACACGGTAGCAGAGATAAAGTAGTCGGCATTGTATTAAAAGTGATTTGTATATTACTTGTTGTCGGTATTTCACTCTTCTGGATAGGAAACAACTTACTTACTAAGAACCTTGATCTTCCCCAGAGAATTATCAGTACCGCTACATACGGCGACGAAAAGCTCACAGTAGCAGAGTACAACTATTATTACATGGTTCTCTATAATCAGGCTGTGTCTGTCTCTCAGCAATACGACGCTCAGTACCAGGGCTTTGGTGCAAGTTATTTCGACACAACTAAAGATCCCGCTGACCAGAAGTATCCCGGCGAGGATGCACCCGAAGGTGTTGAAACATGGGCAGATTACTTCAAACATATGGCTCCCGAAAGAGGTTTCCTTGTAAAAACTCTTTATAACAAAGCTATGAGCGAAGAAGCGGCTGCTGCAGGCTTTAAAATTACCGAAGAACAGCAGGAAGAAATTGATACCGCAATCAATGACACCATTACAACCCTTGAAGAATATGCCGCTAAAAACGACCACCATATCGACAGATATATCTCAAAGGTTTGCGGTGCAGGTCTTAATAAAGAAAAATACGCAGAACTTCTCGAAAGAGACAGCATTGCTCAGCTTTACCTCGAATGGTATCAGGAAAAAGCTAACGATGACATCGCCGTAGAAGAAGTAAACGCTTATTATGAAGAAAACAGAGGCGATATCGATATTGCTACAATAAGATATTTCGCTGTTGTTTATTCAACCGACGGTAAACCTGTTGATGAATCAAGCTCCACAGTTTACACAGAGGAACAGGCAAAAGCTCGTATTGATGAATTTGCATCTAAGATAACTGATGAAGCTTCCTTCAAAACTCTTGCAGTTCAGTACGCTGACAAAGCCTACAAAACTGCATACAAAGAGGATTCCGCAACTCTCGTTGAAAACATTAAGAAAACAACTTTATCAGGTCTTTCCGAGGAATTCGGTGATTGGGCATTTGATGCTTCAAGAAAAGCCGGTGATACAGGCGTTTTCCAGGCACCCTCTCAGAATGCATTTTATGTTGCATACATCGTAAGCCCCGCTGAGAAAGACACTACTTGCTCAGAAGCTGACGTTCGTCACATACTCGTTAAGGCTGAAACCGAAGTCGTTGACGATAACGGTAAGTCAACAGAGCTCAGTGATGAAGAAGTTGAAGCAAACTTCGCTGCTGCAAAAACAGAGGCTGAAAAACTCCTTGCAGAGTGGAAAGCCGGCGAAAAGACAGAAGATTCATTCAGCAAGCTCGCTACTGAAAAAACCGATGATGCAGGTTCTGCAGAATCCGGTGGTCTTTACGAAGGCATCACAGCCGAAAGCAACTATGTTCCGGAATTCCTTAGCTGGTCACTCAGCATGCACAAACCCGGTGATACAGGCATCATCAAAACATCATATGGCTATCATATTATGTATTACGTAGGCGGTGACGCTACACCCACTTGGGAAAATGAAGTTCGCACAGCTCTTTCTGCTGACACATACAATGATTTCTTCAACGGAATTACTGAAGACATTTCAGAAAAAACCGTACGTAATGAAAAAATCATCGATATCTTTGTCGGAAAGACTGAAGATATCATTAAAAGAAACCTCACATCATACACAACATATTAAGTTCTAAAAAAAAGGAGCTGTAAAAACGAAAGTTTTTACAGCTCTTTTTAAATTTTACCTTCAAAAAAGTTATGGGCATTTATAAAAAACAACTTATCCAACACTTCTTTTGTAAATCCGTAAGTTAATAACTTTTCATATACTGAATCTAATTTTTCTACACCGCACAATTCATCGTTTATCCTACAGCCGTCGTAATCACTACCCAAAGCGATTATATCGCCACAGCCCTTAGATATAAAATACTCTATTTGCTGTGCCAGTGCATCCACACCATATATCCCTTCATTTTCAAGAAAAGCTTTGTAATAATTAAGACCTATTATGCCGCCTCTTTCTCTTATAATATCTATTTGTTCGTCTGTGAGATTTCGTTTATGCGCATATGGGTTATTAACAATATCCGCATTGGAATGGCTTGCAATAAACGGTTTAGTTGAAATTTCCACAAACTCAAAAAAGCTCTGTTTATTGAGATGGGATACATCAAGTATTATCCCCAAATCCTCTGCGATTTTAATGAATTCTCTACCGAAATCGGTGAATCCGCCTTCGGCTACAAGTGCACCTGAAGCGATTTCGTTAGTACCGTTCCAGGTAAGTGTAATTACTTTAACACCTTTTTCATACAACGCTCTGAGTCCCTCGATTGTACCTCCACAGGCAGAGCCGCCCTCAACAGTGAGAATGGCTTTTATCGGTGTGGCATTTTCACTTGAATATAACGAAATCAAATCGCTGTTACGCTGAATCTCATTGTAAAAACAATCGGAAACATTGTTGAAATATTCAACGGCTTCGTTTCCCCTTTTCTCATCAGAAATCCATACCGCAAAAAGTTGCGTATAGTTTTCGTATTTTTTTGCTCTTTCCAAAGATAAATGCAGGTTATTTGAGCGAAGTGCTAACCCTTCGTTGTAACATTCACCTATAGTATCACAATGCAAATCAAAAATCTTCATATACACCTCAAAATGCGTCTTCAATATGATTTATGCTTTTTAATTCGTTATTATCACCAATTATAACTTCAATAATATCAAAGCGTGTTTTGTTCTTAACCTGAAATCTGTTTATATATGCCGCTGCGGCACTTTTAAGATTTTGCTGTTTACGGATATCCACCGCCTCAGCCGGGGCAAACATACCACCGTCTTTGCGGGTTTTCACCTCAACAAAACAAACCGTTTTCTTCTTCTCGGCAACTATATCTATTTCGCCTGTTCCGGCTCGGTAATTTGCAGCCAGGATACTGTATCCGTTAGCGCGCAAGTAGCTTGCCGCTGTTTGCTCGCCGTAGGCACCGACTAACCTTGTGTTCATTTATCTTCACCGATAACTTTCTTTAAAAATGAACGTCTGTGTACAGGAGAAATGCCGTATTTTTCAATCATTTCATAATGTAATTTTGTTCCGTAACCCTTATGCTTCGGGAATTGATATTCAGGATACTTCTCGGCTATTTCAACCATAAATCTGTCTCGGCTGACTTTAGCGATTATTGACGCGGCGGCAACGGACATACACTTGCTGTCACCCTTTACTATTGTGACCTCTTTAATGCCCGTTTCAGGGTACTGATTACCGTCAATATATGCAAGGTCGGGTTTTATGCTAAGTCCGTCCACAGCGCGTTTCATAGCAAGAAACGTGGCATTGAGTATATTTATATCATCAATCTCTTTTTCTGTGGCTATGCCTACTGAATAACAGACCGCATCCTTTATAATATCATCGTATACCATATCGCGTTTCTTTTCAGAAAGCTTCTTGGAGTCATTAAGAATTTCATGTGAATAGTTCTCCGGTAAAATTACCGCCGCCGCAAAAACAGGCCCGGCAAGCGGTCCTCGACCCGCTTCATCCACACCGCACACAACACTGTAACCATTATCGTGTGCCTCTTTTTCATATGAATAGTCCAACATAATAACACCTCAGAAAAAAACTCGGAACAGAATTGTTCCGAGTTATATTTTATAGCATTATAACAGCTTTTTCAAGTAAAAAACAGACAAAGCCATGTTATTCGGGAAGCTCCAGAGATAAGCGTCCAAGCTTTCCGCCTCTGTATTCATCCAAAAGCATAACCGATGCGCGCTCATAATCTATCTCGCCCCCGGAAATGAGCATACCTCTTTTTCTTCCTATCATCTCGAGAATCTCATATGTTTCTTTATCTTGGAAATCAGTTATTTTAAAGCGTTCGGTTAATCTGTCGGCATATCCGTCCTTCAGCACGCCGATAAGGCGCATTGCAAGACTTTCAATATCAACAACCTCGTCTTTAACAGACCCGATAAACGCCAGCTTATCGCCAACTGACTTATCATCAAATTTAGGCCATAACACACCTGGTGTATCAAGGAGCTCTATTCCGCTACCCACAGCAAACCAACTGTTAGAACGCGTTACACCGGGCTTATCGGCAACCTTCGCACGATTTCTTCCCGCCATCTTGTTTATGAAAGATGACTTGCCTGTATTAGGTATTCCCACAACCATAACGCGCAAGGGCTTACCGACCATACCTTTTTCTGTATTTCGTTTAATCTTATCCTTCAGGACATTTCTTACAAGAGGCAAATACGCATTGAGCCCTTTTCCGGAGCGGCAATCCACCGGTAACGCGTAGATACCGTTTCTCTTGTAATACTCAACCCATTCAGATGTCGCTTTTTCATCAGCAACATCGCATTTATTAAGAAGTACGATACGTGGTTTGTTACCTATCATCTCTTTGAGCTCCGGGTTAGAAGAGCTCATAGGTATTCTCGCATCAACTATTTCCGTCACTAAATCGACAAAAGGCAGGCTTTCTTTAATAAGCCTGCGCGTTTTTGCCATATGACCCGGAAACCACTGTACTGTTTGTTTCTGTGAATCATTCATAATCGTAAATATCAAAAGCTCCAAACGGGAAAATCCTTACTACGGCTTTTCCGAGGATATGTCTTTCATCAATAGTACCTATAACGCGGCTATCGGTAGAGGCATTTCTGTTGTCACCCATACAGAAAAGATGACCTTCGGGAACAGTGTACGGATAGTCGAAAATACCACCGCTGTCTATTTCGTCTTCGAGCGTATACGGTTCATCCAACGGGTTACCGTCAACATAGACTGTATCGGTAAAAGTATCTATTGTAATCTCCTGACCACCGGTTGCGATAACACGCTTAATAAGCGGTTTACTCAAAGCATTGGCATCAGTAACAACTACAATGTCACCGTATTCGTATTCGGATTTGTGAACAGTTAAAAGCCAATCTCCTCCGTGGAGAGTATCTGCCATAGAGCTGCCATCAACACCAACAAGCCTGAACACAAAAGTAAACACGATTGCTATAATAACAAACGAACTCATAACAACCGACACAATATCGTAAACCGATAAAACGAATTTCTTTTTAGACGAAACCTCTTCTTTTTCCTGTGCTTTGGGCTCGGTTACGTCAGCAACGGGAGCCTCCTCGGTAGTTTTCATTTCAAAAACTACTTCTTCTTCAGATACGTCATTTGCAGAATCGGAATTACTTTCGATATCAATAATCAAATCATCTTTATTCATATATTCCAACCGTCCAATAGAATGTTAAATAAGAATCAAGGGCAGATAAAAAATATCTGCCCCAACCTCCGGCTTTATCAGCCGATTTTTTCCTTAACCTTAGAAGCCTTACCGACTCTATCACGAAGATAGTAAAGTTTTGCTCTGCGTACTTTACCGCGACGAACAATCTTTATATCTGCAACGTTGGGAGAATGAACAGGGAATACTCTCTCAACACCTACACCGTAAGATACACGGCGTACTGTGAAAGTTTCGCTGATGCCGCTGCCGTGTTTAGCAATAACGGTACCTTCGAAAGCCTGAATTCTTTCTCTCTCGCCTTCACGGATTTTAACATCAATTCTGATGGTATCACCGATTTCAAAAGCGGGCTTCTCAGCCTTAAGGCTGTCCTGTGCAATAAGTTTTAATGCGTCCATAATAACCTCCGTTTTTTTCAAGCGTTCATACCGATTACATCGTAGCGGACCGCCAGCTTTAATGTTGCCATTAACTGCCGTTGACACCTCGCGGGTAACAACGCACACATAGACTCAAGTATAATAACACAAAGTTTTGTAAAATGCAACAGTTATTTTTAAGTTTTTTGATATATTTTCAACAAAGACTTTCTATATATTCAAAGGCTTCCGTATTTGTACAATACAAAATATCCTCTCTGTTTGCGAGTTTTTTGCAAACATCCTCAAAAAATGCCCAGTCATCATCAATATCAAGCTCATAGCTATGTCCCCATATATAAAAGAGCTGTACTTTCTCAGGCTCGGAATTTATAAATTCATCGCAAAGCTCAAGAAGCTTTGGCTTGTTTTTTGTAAGACTGATTGTTGGGTTAAACAAATACATATCGTCCTGCAAATCAAAGTTATAGGAATGAATTATTGTTCTCGCAAAATTCACCGAAGTTGTATTTTTTATTATATTGGCAACGGCTTTATTGCAATTTATTCCGCCGCAGGGATAAGCAAAACCTTTAACCTCATACCCAACCAAATCACTCAGATTTTTCCTATCCTGCTCTACCTGACGTGTAACTTCCGCAGGAGTAAGAGCAGTCAGATTCGGATGAGTCAATGTATGCGCGGCAACCTCGTGACCTTCATAAATTTCACGGACTTTTCCGGGCGCTATCTTTTTATGGCTTATTTCTTTGCCGTTTATTAACAAAGCACCGTCCATTCCCAGAAGTTCGGAATTGAGATTAAATGTACATTTCAATCCGTATTTATTAAGAATCCTGATAAAACGCTCATCCTGCGTTACTCCGTCATCAAAACTGAAGGTAAGTATCTTTTTGTAATTCATAAACAACTCCAAAAATAATTATAGACAGAAACCATTTTGATTTCTGTCTGTAATTATAATATTATTTCGTCTGTTTTTCAACTATTCAGACAGCGGGAATAAAAATCATTTTAAGATTTTCGGTTGTATCCCCTTCCAGATTATTCTCCGCGGCTATTTCTTTTACTGTTGTGTTATAGCGTCTGGCTATGGACCAAAGACTTTCATTTTCCTCTTCCGGAAAATAAACAGTAATTGCATTGCATTTACGGCATACAGGAGTATCACTCTCGGTTATTTCGGAAACAGCATCTATAATCAATTTGCCGTGTACTGAACCCGTTATTCCGATTTCGGCTCTGACTGATATACTGTTATCACCTTTTACTTTGCAGTCAAGAGAAATAATCGATAAAGCAGGATTACAAACAACTTCATTACCGTCACAACTGATTTTTTTCTTATACACAAAATCCAAGATTTTATTTACACTCGTAAGACTACCCGCCGCATCTTTGATTATTAATGACACCGAGATATTGCCGTTTAAAATAAGTTCCTCATTCTCAAAATATATTTTTGCATTAGTAAGCTCCGCCGAAGAATCTACTATTTCACCGACGCCCTCACCTGCAACGGAAAATTCGCCGTTATAAAGATACGTATCCTGAACATCATCATTAGCCGTGTAAAAAGCGCACGCTTTCTTTTTCAGCTCGAGAGCAGTGCCTACGGAATACGCATCCGATATTACAAGAAACTCTTTCTCTTCCCACATAGTAACTATGGCATCAATACCTAAAGAAATGTCAAAAGCAGTTGACAGTCCGGTTGACTCCCCTTTTGATATAACATCAAGGGCGGTAACCTGAAAAACGACATTACCTGAAAAACGCTCTTCCATTCCATCAATTTCAAGAATTTGATTAACCGGAATACTGTGTTTTATGTGTTCAGCGCAGGATTTATCGTTAGCATTGACATAACAGATATCAACAAATGCTTCGCCCTTTACCATTATTTTGTTGCTTATTTTTCTTATCTCCGTACAAACGGCAACGGCTTTGGTGCTTATAATAAACGCGGAAGGTGTATTCAAAGTGACTGTATCACTCATTGAAAAAGCCCTGGTGCTTCTACAACCTAACGACATAGCTTTAACGGGAATTGTTTTCTGTTCAATCCCCTTAGTGTCGCCAAGTGACACAATAACCTCCCGCTCTTCTTTATACACGTAGAATTTAATTGTAAGTCCGGCTTTTATCTCAGCCTTCTTTGTGCCGGTCGCCCTACAATTAACATATGAAACTCCAACTACCGCATTTGCATCCACGGCATCCATAAACGAAGCGTTTTCGCAATGGCGTGTAAAAGGACGTGACTGAGAAAAGCTATAAATACAGCCATCCTCAGCAGTGTAAATCATTCTTAATTCGCAAACGCCATCCACAGTAACACGTTCGCCCACCAAACGGCATGAATTGATTTTAGTCTCAGCCGTAGATTTAATTATACGCAATATTTCCGGCATATACTCAGGAAGAGAAAGCTCTGCTTCAACACTCTCTTCCACGGAATTATCAGATAATGTATTGAGAAATTTATAATCCTCGTGTTTTAATGAGATATCCATAAAAATAAACTCCCTTCAAATATTCTCAATGAAATATATGAGGGAGTTTATTGTATTATTACTTTTTATTCGGTTTCAGTTTCAGGATTTTCGACGGCATCTTCGTAGAGAAGAGTGTAAAGCATTTCTCTGTTTTCTTCAAAGTCGATTGAAATACTCGAACCGTCCCATTCCGTTGAATACCACCAGGTGTCCTCAAAAGGTAACTGAGCAGAAACAAACAGCTTGTCCATATCAGCACCCGATTTTGTCACACACGACATCAAGCTATACGCGAGACTCCAGAAATCACCGGTTGAAAGAGTGGTTTCTATATACGGTGCTACCTCTTTGGCAGTAGAAACAAGTCCTACAATTCCGGTGGGAGTTAAATCGTCCTTGACCTTCTCGATTATTGCCGCGATTACCTTTCTCTGGCGCTCTGTACGATTAAAATCAGAATCCAACTTTCTTATTCTTGCGTACCAAAGTGCCTGATACCCTGTAAGATGCACATTTTCACCGCTTGGAACGGTCTCCGGCTTTTCTTCGTTACCGTATTTGTGACGGTTGTTGATATAGTCCGCTTCATCCTCTGTAACATCAACTTCAATACCGCCTAAGCCGTCTACAAGTGCTGTAAACATCTCGAAATCAACGGTTGCATAGTCGTCTATTTTGATTCCGAAATTCTGTTCAACGGTCTGCACAAGAAGATTCGCTCCGCCCCAGGCATACGCCGCATTGATTTTAGATTCCCTTTCACCGGGAACATCAACATGAGTATCACGAAGTATTGAAACAACCGTTATTTTACCGGTTTTCTGATTAACGGAAGCAATCATAATACTATCACTTCTGGAGGCGCCGCCTTTTGCCTTATCAGCACCTATAAGAAGTATATTTTTCACGTGGCTTTCACTCACGAGAGAATCAACATCTTCAATATGCTCAATAGGTTCTGCCTTCGTGAATTTACCGGCAATACTGTTGACGCCGACAAACAAAACTCCACCAAGACCGATTACAACAACAAGGAAAAATGCGACCATTGCAAGAAGTACCTTAAGACCGGTGTTCTTTCTTTTCCGTGACGTTGGGGTTCTTCCAAAACGAGCATCATGGTCGGAAATTTCATCAATTCTCGGCGGTTGCTTGGGAATTTGTTGAGTAGGATATTTATTGTTGTTGGTTCTCCTCGGAGGCTCCTGTCTACTTACGTTCTGCGGAACGCGCTGATGTGTATTATTTTGTGACGGTGCGGTCGGTTGACGTCTGACTGTACGCTGAGGCTGCATCGGTGTTCCGGGAGTCACACCGCGCATCGGTCTGTTACTCTGAGAGAAAACATCGCGTCCGCTATCGTGCCCGCGTTTTGATATATACACATCCTCCGTCATATTGCGGGGTTTATTTTTAGGACGGGTTATGTAAACATCGTTTGATGAATTACTGAAAATATCCTCGTAGTCATCCCCGTCATCTCCTGAAAGTTCAATATAATCATCCTCGATGTCTATATGGCGGGATTTCACGCTGTTAAGAAGCTCCTCGTAATCGTCCTCGATTGACAAAGGACGTTTATTTTCATTATCGTCCGAAAAACGTTTATCTGCCAAAAGAACAACTCCTTTTTGAATAGTACACAGATTTTATCACAACATACGAATATTTGCAACTTTTTACTTACAAAACAAAAGAAGGACGGTATTCCGCCCTTCTTTAAAATTATTTTACTTTTACAATCCAGCCGTTCTTGTCTTCAATTTTGCCCCACTGGATACCGGTGAGTTCATCATAAAGGAACTGTGCAACAGGACCGATTTCATTATTGTTGATAACAATATGCTCGTCACCGTCAATATATTCACCGACAGGAGAAATAACCGCCGCTGTACCTGTACCGAAAGACTCGTTAAGAGTACCATTCTTATGAGCTTCTTTTACCTCGTCGATAGAAATCTTACGTTCTTCAACCTTGTAGCCGTGAGCCTTAAGAACCTCAATACAGCTTGCTCTTGTAACACCGGGAAGAATGTTTCCGTCAGTAAGCTCGGGTGTAACAACAACACCGTCAATTACAAAGAAAACGTTCATTGCGCCGACTTCGTCAATATACTTTCTTTCAACACCGTCGAGCCAGAGAACCTGAGCATAGCCCATTTTATCCGCCTTTTCCTGACCGATAAGGGATGCAGCATAGTTACCGCCGGCTTTTGCCATACCTGTACCGCCTTTAACGCAACGAACATATTCACGTTCAATAGCGATTTTAACAGGGTCCATACCATTGGGATAATAAGAGCCAACAGGTGAAAGGATGATAGCAAAAAGGTAGCTGTGAGAAGGATGAACCCCGAGGAATTCATCAGTTGCAATGATGAAAGGACGGATATAAAGTGATGTACCCTCACTGTGAGGAACCCAATCACTGTCAACATCAACAACAGTCTTTATTGCCTCAAGAACCATATCGGGGTCAAGGCGCGGAACACAAAGACGGTCGCAGGTATTGTTCATTCTTTCAATATTTTTCTGAGGACGGAAAAGCTGAATACTGCCGTCAGCAGTTCTGTATGCTTTAAGACCTTCAAAGAGCTCCTGAGCATAGTGGAAAACCATAGCTGAAGGGTCAAGGGAAATAGGTCCGTAAGGTACTACTCTACCATCGTGCCAACCTTCGCCTTCATTATAGTTCATTAAAAACATATGGTCTGTAAAAATTTTACCGAAACCAAGTTTTGCTTCGCTCTCAGGCTTAGCCTTGGGAGCAGTAGTTCTTTCAATTCTGAATTCGTAACCCATTGAAATAACCTCTTTTCAAAATCAATCAATAATCGTAACCGAGTTTAAGTGCGGTTTTGTTTACTTCAAGAAGATTTGCACGGCGAGCAGATACAACCTTTGAGAGAGGTGCATCAATACCATCGAAACCGAGTATGGGAACTTCCTTAAGAAGTTTACCGGTTATAATCATATTTGCAAGTGTGCTGATTCCCTGCTCGTTTGCAATAGCGGTAGCAGGAATGTAGAAAACATCAACATCTGTTCTTTCAACCTTACGCGAAATAAGTGTTGAATCTACAAATATTTTACCGCCGGGTACAACTTCGTTCTCATATTTATCAAGAGAAGGAAGGTTCATTGCTACGAGCACATCGGGTTTGCCGACAATAGGAGAGCCGATGGGTTCGTCACTAACGATAACACTGCAGTTTGCAGTACCGCCACGCATCTCAGGACCATATGAAGGAAGCCATGAAACCTGCTTATTTTCAAGGAGTCCTTTATATGCTACAAATTTACCGGCAAAAAGGATACCCTGACCGCCGAAGCCGGCAAAAAGAATATTACATGTATTACTCATTATTTTGCCTCCTCTGCATAGATATCTTTATAAACACCGAGAGGATAGTAAGGAAGCATATTTTCCTCAAGCCACTCAAGCGCCTTCTGGGGTGTAAGACCCCAGTTTGTAGGACAAGTTGAAACAACCTCAACAAGTGAGAAGCCTTTTCCGTCAATCTGATTCTGGAATGCCTTTTTGATTGCGGCTTTTGCTTTTCTTACATTTGCGGGATTATTTACGGAAACTCTTTCAAGATATGCGGCGCCGTCAACATTCTGAAGAAGCTCGCAAACCTTTACCGGATAACCAACAGTTTCAACATCTCTGCCGTAAGGTGATGTCTGTGTTACCTGACCGGGAAGTGTTGTGGGAGCCATCTGACCGCCTGTCATACCGTAAATTGCATTATTTACGAAAATAACTGTTATATTCTCACGTCTTGCGGCAGCGTGAACTGTCTCTGCAGTACCGATAGCGGCAAGGTCGCCGTCACCCTGATATGTGAAAACAATGTTGTTTTCGGGATCAGCACGTTTTACACCTGTTGCAACAGCCGGTGCTCTGCCGTGAGGAGCCTGAATAAAATCACATGTAAAATAATCATAAGCCATAACGGAGCAACCAACAGGAGCTACACCGATGGTTCTGCCTTCAATACCGAGTTCATCAATAACTTCGGCAACAAGTCTGTGGATTATACCGTGTGTGCAACCGGGACAATAGTGAAGCGGTGCATCAGTGAGTGTCTTAGGTTTTTCGAAAACTACCATTATTTGTCGCCTCCTTCATTGATTTCCTCAATCTTTGCAAGTACTTCTTCGGGAGAAGGAATCATACCACCTGTACGGTTGCAAAGATATACGGGTTTCTTGCATTCTGTTGCAAGCTTAACATCTTCAATCATCTGACCCATATTCATTTCAACTGAAAGGAAAGCCTTGCATTTATCAGCGGCTGCTCTTAACACTTTCTTGGGGAAGGGCCAGAGTGTAATAGGACGAATCATACCAACTTTGATACCCTTAGCGCGTGCTTCAACAATAGCATTTTTAGCAACACGGGCAGTAATACCGAAGGATACTACGCAGATTTCTGCATCGTCCATAAGATATTCTTCATAAAGAACTTCATTTTCTTCGATTGTTTTATATCTTGCGAAACGCTCGAAGTTTGTCTTTTCGAGCTCTTCGGGTTTAAGGTAAAGAGAGTTTACGATATTGTGCTTTCTCTCGCCCTTTGTACCTGTAAGCGCCCAAGGTTTTTCGAATGTATTGGGCTCTGTTTCGGGAAGTTCAACAGGCTCCATCATCTGACCCATTGTACCGTCTGCAAGAATCATCGCAGGCATTCTGTACTTATCAGCAAGGTCGAAAGCGGTGCTTGTAAGAGACGCCATTTCCTGAACTGATGAGGGTGCAAGAACGATTTTCATAAAGTCGCCATGGCTACCGCCCTTAACAGCCTGGAAATAGTCGGACTGTGAAGGCTGAATACCGCCAAGACCTGGGCCGCCACGCTGAACATTAACAACAAAAGCGGGAAGGTCACAGCCTGCAAGGTAAGAAAGGCCCTCACCCTTAAGGGAAATACCGGGGCTTGATGAAGATGTCATAGCTCTTTTACCTGCGGATGCAACACCGATAACCATATTGATAGCAGAAATCTCGCTTTCCGCCTGTAAGAATGTACCGCCTACCTTAGGCATACGCTTGCTCATATAAGCGGCAATTTCTGTCTGGGGTGTAATAGGATAACCGAGATAGTGACGGCAGCCTGCCATAATGGCGGCTTCTGCCATAGCCTCGTTACCTTTCATCAATACTTTATCTGCCATTTACTCTTCCTCCTTACTTCTCAACTGTGATTACACAGTCGGGACACATTGTTGCACAGAAAGCACAGCCGATGCAATTTTCCTGAGCTGTAACCTGTGCGGGATGGTAACCTTTTGCGTTAAGCTCATCAGAGAGGGCAACAATACCCTTGGGACATTTGCCTACGCAAAGGACGCAGCCCTTGCATCTGTCTTTGTCAAAAGTAACCTTTGC
>JAZULQ010000019.1:0-67150 GCA_045603185.1 Acutalibacteraceae bacterium | reverse complement strand
GTTTAAATCTATATCCAAGCCATCTGCAAGCTCGCCTATTGCAACACTCACACCGCCTGCACCGAAGTCATTACATCTTTTGATAAGCTTTGAAGCTTCGGGGTTTCTGAATAATCTTTGTAATTTTCTTTCTTCAGGTGCATTACCCTTTTGTACCTCAGCTCCGCATTTTTCCAAAGAATCAAGCTTGTGGGATTTTGATGAGCCTGTTGCACCGCCGCAACCGTCACGGCCTGTTCTTCCGCCAAGTAATATGACAACATCACCAGGAGCAGGAACTTCTCGTCTTACATTCTCGGCAGGAACTGCCGCAACAACAGAACCGATTTCCATTCTCTTTGCCGCATATCCGTCATGGTAAATTTCATCAACCTGACCTGTTGCAAGACCTATCTGGTTTCCGTATGAGCTATAACCGGCAGCAGCAGTTGTAACAATTTTTCTTTGAGGAAGTTTTCCCTTAATTGTATCCTCAACGCTAACCAACGGATTTGCCGCACCTGTAACTCTCATTGCCTGATAAACATAGGCTCTTCCTGACAATGGGTCTCTGATAGCACCGCCGATACAAGTAGCAGCACCGCCGAAAGGCTCAATTTCTGTGGGGTGGTGATGTGTTTCGTTTTTAAAGAGAAGAAGCCAGGGCTCACTTACACCATCAACATCAACATTGATTTTAACTGTACAAGCATTGATTTCTTCTGATTCGTCAAGTTTATCGAGTTTACCGTTTACTCTTAAGTACTTAACGGCAACTGTTGCAAGGTCCATAAGGCAGATGG
Source organism: Acutalibacteraceae bacterium (assembly GCA_045603185.1). Classification (GTDB taxonomy): domain Bacteria; phylum Bacillota; class Clostridia; order Oscillospirales; family Acutalibacteraceae; genus DTU089. The sequence continues at coordinate 66,368 of JAZULQ010000019.1, read as the reverse complement.
GTTTTGTTCTGCCGAGTTCCTCTCTTGTTGCAATATATTCTTCATATGTTTTCTGGAGAAGTGCATCCTCAAACTCAACGTTATCAATAACAGTAAGGAAGGTTGTATGACGGCAGTGGTCAGACCAATATGTATCAATCATTCTGATTTCTGTTATTGTGGGGTCACGGTCCTCGGACTTAAAGTAATTCTGACAGAATGCAATATCATCTGCATCCATTGCAAGACCGTATTCTTTTACGAAGTTCTCAAGCCCTGCTCTGTCAAGTTCAATGAAACCTTCAAGAGTTTTTACCTCTGTGGGAATTTCATACTGCATAGCAAGAGTTTCGTATTTTTCGAGTGTTGCTTCTCTTGCTTCAACAGGGTTGATAACGTATTTTTTGATTTCTGCAATATCATTTTCGGCAAGATTACCGTAAAGGGCATAAACCTTTGCGCTCTTTACTATGGGGCGTTCACCCTGAGAAATAATCTGGATACACTGTGCCGCTGAGTCTGCACGCTGATCAAACTGACCCGGCAAGAATTCAACCGCAAAAACTGTTGCACCTTCTAAATCAACATCAGCAGTTGCAATATCAAGCTGAGGCTCCGAGAAAACTGTTTTAATTGCATAATCAAAAAGCTCCTCAGTAATATTCTCAGCATCATATCGGTTGATAACACGCACATCAGTAAGGTTATCGATTCCTAAAAGTGAACGTGCATCGCCTAAAAGTGACTTTGCTTCATTAGCAAGTTCTTTTTTCTTTTCTACATATACTCTGTATACCATTATCTTTTACTCCTTTATTGCCGCAAGCGCCTTAGCGCCTATGTCGTGACGATAGAAAGCATTGCCGAAACTTATTTTCTCAACAAGTCCGTAAGCTGAATCAACTGCCGCATTAAGATTATCTTCTACTGCGGTAACACCTAAAACTCTGCCACCGTTTGTGAGAAGTTTACCATCCTTGAGTACCGCACCTGCTACATAAACATTGCCTTCTGTCTCTTCGGGGATATTCATCTCGTAGCCTTTTTCGTATTTAACCGGATAACCCTCGGAAGCCATAATTACACAGCAAGCACTCTTTTCGCCGAATTTAACTTCTGTCTCTGCAAGAGTTCCGTCTGTTGTGGCTTTCATAACAGTAAGCAAATCGCTTTCGAGAAGCGGTAAAACAACCTGGGTTTCCGGGTCACCGAAACGGCAGTTATATTCAATAACCTTAGGTCCGTCAGGAGTAATCATAAGGCCAAAGTAAAGACAGCCTTTAAATGTCCTGCCCTCTTTATTCATTGCCTCTATTGTAGGTAAGAAAATCTTTGCCATACATTCTTCTGCAACTGCAGCAGTATAGTAAGGGTTAGGAGCAATAGTGCCCATACCGCCGGTGTTAAGTCCGGTATCGTTGTCCCCTGCTCGTTTATGGTCCATGGAAGAAACCATGGGAGCAACTGTTTTGCCATCTGTAAAGGCAAGAACAGAAACCTCGGGACCGGTAAGGAATTCCTCTATAACAATATTGTCACCACTTGTACCGAACATCTTATCCTGCATCATAGAAACTACCGCGGCTTTGGCTTCATCGCGGGTTGTTGCAATAATAACACCTTTACCGAGAGCAAGACCGTCAGCTTTGATAACTGTGGGAATAGGTGCAGTTTCAAGATATTCGAGAGCTTTATCCATATCATTAAATACTTCATAAGCCGCTGTGGGAATACCGTATTTTTTCATAAGATTTTTTGAGAAAACCTTGCTGCCTTCAATTATTGCGGCATTGGCTCGGGGTCCGAAGCAAGGAACACCTTTTTCTTCGAGGGCATCAACACAACCGAGAACAAGCGGGTCATCAGGAGCAACTACCGCGTAGTCGATTTTGTTTTCAACGGCAAATTCTACAATTTTTTCTATATCTTTTGCACCTATATCTACACAAGTAGCGTCCTTTGCCATACCACCGTTACCGGGGAGTGCAAATATTTCGGTAACATCTTTGTTTTCTTTTATTTTTTTGATGATAGCGTGTTCACGACCGCCACCACCGACAACCATAATTTTCATCTAAACACCATCTTCTTGGTTTTTATATTTAATTTGTATTCTCGGAATTTGAAAGAAAATTGTCCAGAGTGCCTCGTTTAGTCGAGCGGTGCCGTATGAAGATACTGCCCCGAGGCTAAACAGGTGCTATGGGCAATTTTACTCAAATTCCCTTAATGGTGGAAGAGTCTCATGCCTGTAAATGCCATAGACATTCCATACTTGTTTGCACATTCAATAACAACATCATCACGGATAGAACCGCCGGGCTCTGCAATGTATTTAACACCACTACGCTTTGCTCGTTCAATGTTGTCGCTGAATGGGAAGAATGCATCGGAACCGAGTGCAACGCCGTCGATAGTTGCAAAATATGCTTTCACATCTTCATCGGTAAGAGGCTCAGGTCTTTCTGTAAAGTATTTCTGCCAGTTGCCGTCTGCGCAAACATCCTCTTCATTTTTATTGATATAACCGTCAATAACATTATCGCGGTCAGGTCTGCCAAGAGTATCTTTAAAGGGAAGATTTATAACCTTTTCATGCTGACGAAGGAACCATGTGTCCGCCTTTGTACCTGCAAGACGTGTACAATGGATTCTTGACTGCTGTCCTGCACCAACGCCGATAGCCTGTCCGTCAACTGCGTAGCAAACAGAGTTTGACTGTGTATATTTAAGTGTAATGAGAGCAATTATAAGGTCGCGAACTGCACTTTCAGGCATATCCTTGTTTTCAGTAACAATATTCGTAAGAAGCTCACGATTGATTTCAAAGTTATTTCTACCCTGCTCAAAGGTAATACCGTAAACCTGCTTATGCTCAATGGGAGCAGGAACGTAATCGGGGTCAATTTTAACTATGTTGTAGTTACCTTTTCTTTTTGATTTAAGTATTTCAAGTGCTTCGGGCTCGTAACCGGGAGCAATGATACCGTCGGAAACTTCACGCTGAATTAACTTTGCAGTTGTAACATCGCAAACATCTGAAAGTGCAACCCAATCACCGAAAGAGCACATTCTGTCTGTACCTCTTGCTCTTGCATATGCGCAGGCAAGGGGTGACTCATCAAGACCTTCAATGTCATCAACGAAGCAAGCCTTTTTGAGTGTATCCGAAAGCGGAATACCAACCGCCGCAGATGTAGGGCTAACGTGTTTAAAAGATGTAACAGCAGGAAGTCCGAGAGCTTCTTTAAGCTCTTTTACAAGCTGCCAGCTATTGAATGCATCGAGGAAGTTAATAAAACCGGGTCTGCCACAGAGAATTTCAATAGGAAGCTCACTGCCGTCAGCCATAAAAATTTTTGCAGGTTTCTGGTTGGGGTTACAACCATATTTTAATTCAAACTCTTTCAATGTTACCGTTCCTTTCAATGTCAGATATATATCAGAATTTATTTATTCTTATTAACAATTCTTGAATCATATTTTCCTGTTTCAAGGTCAATGTATCTTACGAAAAGTGAAACCTTGTTATCTTCGTTGAGATTTTTCCAGATGATATCTGTCAAAGTATCAATATCAACATCGGGAAGCTCAAGTGTTTTGGGCTCGCCCTCAAAGCTGGGAAGAGGATTTCCGTCGCATTTGTAGGTATGGATAAACTTTGCTTTACCGGGAAGAGGATTTGAATAAGCGTATGTATATCTCTGGCAGGAAGAACCGTCGCCGTCTGCAGATTTGAGAATAGACATAGCATAGTTCATATCGCCTTTTTCCAGGCGGATAATACCGGAAATACGAGGTGTGAAGTTGGGAGCATCGTCTTCAAATTCACGTGTGCGCAGTGCCTGCTCGAAAGTCATCTGCTTATCCATAAGCTCGTATATTGTATCGGTCTGGTCGCCGTTTGTAACGATAGTTTTATTTCCCAAAACTCTTACGGGAGCATAGATAATAAGATGGGGGTCAACCATTTTTGACTCATCAAAGGCCTGTGTTCTGATGCCTTCGCCGTCCTCAACAAACACACGGTTACGGCTATTTTCGCTTCTACCCATTATAAAATAAGCGGTAATTGCCTTTTTACTGTCAGCACTTTTGCCGATTATAATACCTCTGCCGTGATAAGCGAGAGAATTAAGTTCATTTTCAAGAGTTTTGATTTCCATACTATCTGTTTCCTTTCAATCAATTTATTCACTGATAATGGTCTTACCGTCTTTTACAGTAATTTTTCCGTCACAGAAAAGCTGAACTGCCTTGGGAAGAATCTTCCACTCCGCCTCCTGCATAATTCTTTTCTGCAATCTTTCCGGGGTGTCCCCCTCTTTTACTTCAACCGCTTTTTGAAGAATAATAGGACCTGCATCACATTCAGCGGTTACAAAATGAACAGTCGCACCTGAAACTTTAACGCCTTTTTGGAGAGCGCTTTCGTGAACATGGAGTCCGTAAAAGCCTTTCCCGCAGAATGACGGTATAAGTGCAGGATGGACATTTATCATCTTGTTCTCAAATGCATCACATACATTTTCATCAAGAATTGTCATAAATCCTGCGTAAACCACCAAATCGGCTTTTTCTTCAATAAGAATATCTCTCATAGCCTTACTGTATGAAGCAATATCAGAAAAATCTTTTCTTACAAGCACGCGGGTTTTAATGCCGTTGTCTGCTGCTCTTGTAAGAGCATAAGCGTCTGCCTTGGAGGAAATAACGCAAGTAATTTTGCCATTGCCTAATTCCCCGCGTATTCCCGCATCAATAAGAGCTTGTAAATTCGTTCCTCCGCCTGAGACGAGGACTACTATATTCTTACACATTATAAAAGCACCTTCTCGTCGCCTTCGATAATTTCACCGATTACGTAGGCGTCAATATCATTATCTTTAAGAATTGAAAGAGAAAGCTCTACTTCGCTTGCCGGAACAACGATACTCATACCTACACCCATATTATAGGTGTTAAACATATCGCGTTCAGGGATATTTCCCCATTTAGCAATCACATCGAAAATGGGAAGTACTTTAACGGCGGATTTGTGAATTTTTGCGCATAATCCATCGGGAATTGGACGTGGGATATTCTCATAGAAGCCGCCACCGGTAATGTGAGAAATACCTTTAACATTAACCTTTTCCAAAAGAGCAAGAACAGGCTTAACGTAAATCTTAGTAGGAACAAGTAAAGCCTCTGCAATACTTTTACCGCCTAATTCTTCACGTTCTACGTAAAGCTCGGGATTATTGTTATCAATATCAAAAACCTTACGGCATAAGCTGAAACCGTTAGAATGAATACCGGTAGAGGGAAGAGCAATAACAACATCACCCGCAGACATTTTGCTGTTATCAATCATTTTCGGTTTATCAACTATACCAACAGCAAAACCGGCAAGGTCGTAATCTTCAACAGGCATTAAACCGGGATGCTCTGCAGTTTCGCCACCGATGAGAGCACAGCCTGACTGAACACAACCCTCTGCAACACCGCTGACAATTTCCGCAATTTTTTCGGGAATATTTTTACCGCAAGCAATATAATCAAGGAAATACAAGGGTTTTGCACCGACACAAACAATATCATTTACGCACATAGCAACAGCATCAATACCGATTGTATCGTGTTTATCCATAAGGATAGCTAATTTAACTTTAGTACCGCAACCGTCAGTACCTGAAACTAATATTGGGTGCTCCATTCCCGCAACACAACCAAGGTCAAAGCAACCACCGAAGCCACCAACGTCATCCAATGAGCCTTCATTACGAGTTCTGGCAACGTGTTTTTTCATAAGTTCAACTGCCTTATAACCTGCAGTAATATCAACGCCTGCTGCTGCATAGCTTTCTGATCTTGAATTGTTCATTATAACTTTCTCCTTAGTAATTTATTTAAGAAATTATTTTTAAATTATACTTTACCGTTCCAACAATATGTGCAAAGGTCTTCTTCCGGAAGTCCGATTGCTTTAACTATACCTTCAAGAGATTGGAATTCAAGGGAAGCAAAGTGAAGTTTTTCACAGATTGCTTTACGCATCTTTTCTCCGCGTTCTGTGGAAGCATCACTGTACTCGTCTATATGTTTAAATCCTTCTTCTCCTTCGAGCTCCATAATAGTACTTCTGGAAATCAAATCCATATCCGAAGTGCCTCTTGAGAAGTTAAGGAATTTACATCCATACATAATCGGAGGACACGCTGAACGCATATGCACTTCTTCTGCGCCGTGCTCATAAAGGAATTCAACGGTTTCGCGAAGCTGTGTTCCTCTTACAATACTGTCATCAACAAACAAAAGCTTTTTACCTTTAATCAATTCGTGAACGGGAATCTGTTTCATTTTTGCTACCCTGTTACGTTCACGTTGATTGGTGGGCATAAAACTACGAGGCCATGTAGGTGTATATTTTATAAAGGGTCTTGCAAAAGGAATACCGCTTTCGTTAGCATAACCTATTGCATGAGGAGTACCCGAATCGGGAACGCCGCTTACATAGTCAATATTCTGGGCAACATTAAGAAGCTTATCGTTCTGCGCCATAATCTGACCGTTTTTATATCTCATCACTTCTACGTTTACACCTTCGTAACAAGATGTGGGATATCCGTAATAAGACCAGAGGAAAGCACAGATTTTCTTTTTCTTTCGTGCAGTGGAGAGAACCTCTACGCCATCAGCTGATACTTCAACAATTTCGCCGGGGCCCAACTCTTTGTAATCCTCATAACCTAATTTTTTGTAAGCAAAATCCTCAAATGATACACAGTATCCGTCATCGCGTTTGCCGATAAGAACCGGTATTCTGCCGACTTTATCTCTTGCGGCTATGAGCTTTCCGTCCTCTTTGAGTATAAGAATGGAGGCCGTACCGTCTATAACATCCTGAGCAAACTTTATACCTTCGGCAAAATCGCTCTTCTGGTCAATCATTGCCGCTACAAGCTCAGATGCATTGATACCGGTAACGCCGGTTGTAGTCATTGCACCGAAGTGACCGCCACTGAACGCAAGATACTGGTTCACGAGAGCATCGCTGTTATTTATTATGCCTATTGTACATATAGCATAAAGACCGTGATTAGAACGGATAAGCAACGGCTGTGCATCCGCATCACTTATACAGCCTATTGCCGTTTTGCCTTCCATTTCGTCAAGTATCCTTTCGAACTTTGTTCTGAAAGGTGAATTTTCTATTTTATGAATTTTTCTTTGCATACCTAATTCGGCATCCATTGCCGCCATACCGGCACGACGAGTACCCAAGTGGGAATGATAGTCAACGCCGAAAAAGGTATCAAGTACCGCATCGTTTTTTGATGCTACACCGAAAAAACCGCCCATGTTACACCTCTGTATAAATGCAAAATTAAAATGCAAAATGCAAAATTTCGGGGCAAAGCCGATTATAATGCTGACACAGTCCCGATAATTACGAATTACGCATTACGAATTATATTTCTCTTCAATTACTTTGTTTTTTTCAAGTACCTTCGCCGTATCTGCAGCACGTTTCTCTGCAAGTTTTTTTTCGAGAGAAGGCTCTGAAAGTGAAAGCATCTCTATTGCTAAAAGAGCAGCGTTTACTGCACCGTCAATAGCCACTGTTGCCACCGGGATACCCGAGGGCATCTGAACTGTTGAAAGCAATGCTTCCATACCGCCTAAATTCTGTGACTTAATAGGAATACCAATAACCGGTAATGTTGTATTAGCCGCTATCGCACCTGCAAGGTGCGCCGCCATACCTGCCGCCGCGATAATAACACCGAAATCATTTGCGCGGGCCTTCTCACTGAATGTCTTTGCTTCAACAGGTGTTCTGTGAGCAGAGAAAACGTGAACCTCAAAAGGAACCTCAAAATCTTTGAGAGTGTTTATTGCTTTTTCAACTACGGGTAAATCGCTGTCGCTACCCATAACTATACCAACTTTTTTCATAAAAACATCCTTTCTTGCAACACATTATCGCACCGAAAAAATAAAAAGGGCGCACTTGTTCAAAGAGAACAAGTGTGCCCAGACGGTCGGCTTAAAGTCATATTAATTCTACCGCAAAAATAACAAAGAATATTCAATAAAATCACGATAGAATCCCTGCTCCTTTGTGGTGCTCCACATAAAATTCCGTCAGTCACAGGCACGACTTTTAACATAACAATTTTATCATTTGTAAAAATCGGTGTCAAGGCACATAAACTATAATAAAAATCAAATTAATCTGCATTAATATAGTGAAAATGCTAATATGTCAATTTGCCTTTGTTTCACAGTACAAACAACGGTACACACCATTGTCTTTATCGGTAAGTTTAAACACGTGATTTATCTCTTGTTCTGTCGTTGTAATACAACGCGGATTTTTGCATTTTATTACGTTTGTAAGTGTTTCCGGAAGCTCTACACTAAGCTTCTCAACGCGCTCACAGTTACGAATGATATTGATTGTTATACCCGGGTCAACATAACCGATAACATCAAAATCAATATCAATATCTGCATCAATTTTTATAATATCTTTTTTCCCTAATTTTTTGCTGGAAACATTTTTGATTATCGCAACCGAGCAATCAAGATTATCAAGTCCTAAAAGCTCGTATATACGCATACCTCTGCCGGCAGTGATATGGTCGATAACAAAACCATTGGTAATGGAATCTATATTCATTTCTTTGCCTCCTCCAACAGTCTGAGTATAAGTGCCATACGGATATATTTGCCGTTAAGCACCTGTTTGAAATAACATGCTCTTGGGTCGCTGTCGACTGCAACAGAAATTTCATTTACTCGCGGAAGCGGATGCATAATACACAAATCAGGTTTAGCATCCTTCAGCTTCTTGGGTTCGAGGATATAACTGTCTTTTAGTCTGAGGTAATCTTCCTCATTAAAGAATCTCTCACGCTGAACGCGTGTCATATAGAGGATATCAAGCTCCGGCATAACGGATTCCAGGTCAGTTGTCTGTTTATAAGGAATATTGTTTTTAGCAAGAATATCCTTTTTGACATAGCTGGGAAGCTTAAGCTCTTCGGGAGAAATAAGGACTACATTTATACCCTCATATCTTGAAAGGGCAGTAATAAGAGAATGTACTGTTCTTCCGAATTTAAGGTCGCCGCAGAAGCCTACGGTAAGGTTATTAAAGCCACCCTTTTCACGGTTGATTGTAAGTAAGTCCGCAAGTGTCTGAGTAGGATGGTTATGACGGCCGTCACCGGCATTGATTACAGGTATACTTGCATTCTGTGAAGCAACAAGCGGTGCGCCTTCTTTAGGATGACGCATTGCAATAATATCTGCATAGCAACTGATTGTTTTAGCTGTATCAGCAACGCTTTCGCCCTTTGGGGCAGATGAGCTGTTTGCTTCAGAAAAGCCTATAACACTACCGCCGAGTTCAAGCATTGCAGCTTCGAAACTGAGCCTTGTTCTTGTCGAGGGTTCGAAGAAGAGTGTAGCAAGTTTTTTGCCTTTGCATTTTTCCGAATATTTTTCGGGATTTGCAATAATATCGTTGGCACTTGCAATAAGTTCATCCAACTCTTCAACGGAAAAATCAAGAATATCAATAAGACTTCTCATAAAATATATTTCCTTTCATCCGGAACTTCTTTCTTATTCTTTAGCACCGTTAATTTCAAGATACTTCTTGATTCTGTCTACATTTTCTCTGTTTTTCTCATCTTCCTCAAGATATTCGATGATATCGTAAACATCAACAACGGAGTATACGGGGAAACCGTATTCTTCACCAACTTCAGCCATTGCTGATTTATCTGTTTTACCTTTTTCCTTGCGGTCAACCATTACAAATGTTGCGGCAACCTTTGTACCCTCAAGACCGGAAAGAATAGACATGCTTTCACGGATAGCTGTACCTGCGGTAATAACATCTTCAACTATAACGATTTCTTCACCTGCCTGGGGTTTGTAACCTACGAATACGCCGCCTTCGCCGTGGTCTTTTTCTTCTTTACGGTTAAAGAAGAAAGGAACATCTAGTCCATTCTTTGCAAGGGCAACGGAAACAGAAACTGCAATCGGAATACCCTTGTATGCAGGTCCGTAAAGAACCGTCTTTTTATTGCCTACTTTTTCAAAATATGCTTTTGCATAAAATTCGCCTAATTTGCAAATCTGTTCGCCTGTTTTAATATCACCGGCATTGATAAAATAAGGGATTTTTCTACCGCTTTTTGCTGTAAAATCGCCGAATTTAAGAACGCCTGCACCTTCTAAAAACTGTATAAATTCTCTTTTGTAAGCTTCCATTTTAATTTAACTCCAATCTATATATTAGTACCACTAACCGCTAATGCGGTCATCCTCCTGTTAACGCAGGAGTAATAGGTTTTCAATCGCAAAATTCTGCTACACAACGATTGTATGCCGCTACCGGATCTTCTGCGGCTGTAATGGGTCTGCCTACAACGATATAGTCAGAGCCGATTTCCTTAGCCTGAGCAGGAGTCATAACTCTCTTCTGGTCACCGATATCGCCATCTGCGAAACGAACACCGGGAGTAATTGTAAGGAATTCTTTACCGCATGTATCGTGAACCTTTCCTGCCTCAAGAGGTGAGCAAACTACACCGTCAAGACCTGCAACCTTTGCATTATGAGCATAGTGCATAACAACTTTATCAATAGGTTCTTTAATGAGGAGGTCATTTTCCATACTTTCCTGGTCAGTTGAAGTAAGCTGAGTAACTGCAATAAGAAGAGGTCTTGTACCATCTTCACGTGTAAGACCTTCAAGTGCTGCCTCCATCATACGGATTGTACCCGAAGCGTGAAGATTTGTGATATCTACATTAAGCCCGGAAAGAACTGACATTGATTTTTTTACTGTATTGGGAATATCGTGAAGCTTAAGGTCAAGGAAAATTTTGTGTCCGCGTTTTTTGATTTCACGAACAATCTGAGGACCTTCCGCATAGAAAAGCTCCATACCGATTTTTACGAAGGGCTTTCTGCCACCCTCGAACTTATCAAGAAATTCATAAACTTTCTCCGCGCTGGCGAAATCGCAAGCAACAATTACGTCTTTACCCATTATTTTACTTCTCCTATTATATCTGAAAGATTATTTATTCCGTATTTATCCATTACTCTCGGCAAATCGTTGATAATATCACGACAAGCGAATGGGTCAATAAGGTTTGCGGCACCTACTTCAACCGCAGTAGCACCCGCCAGCATAAGTTCGATTACATCTTCTGCTGATGAAACGCCGCCCATACCTACTACTGGAATATTCACCGCATTAGCAACCTGGTAAACCATACGGACAGCCACCGGGAAAATTGCACTTCCCGAAAAACCGCCCATTTTATTTGCTATAACAGGTTTCTTGGTTTTAAGGTCAATACGCATACCCAAAAGTGTATTTATAAGACTTATGCCGTCTGCGCCCGCATCTTCACAAGCTTTTGCTATTGAAACAATATCCGTAACATTGGGTGAAAGCTTTATAATTACGGGTTTTGTTGTTACCTTTTTTACTGCAGCAGTTACCTCTGCCGCTGCTTCGGGATTAGTACCGAAGCTCATACCGCCGCCGTGAACGTTGGGACAACTTACGTTTACTTCAAGCCAGCCCACCTGTTCTTCTTTATCAAGTTTTTCACAAGTATAAGCATAATCTTCGACGGCAAAACCGCTGACATTAGCCATAACCTTTTTATCGAAACATTTTTTGAGTTTGGGTAATTCTTCACTTATAACCTTTTCGACACCGGGGTTCTGAAGACCCACAGCATTGATCATACCTGCATTACATTCTGCAATACGCGGTGTAGGATTACCGAAACGAGGGTCCTTTGTAGTACCCTTGAATGAGAATGTACCAAGGACGTTTATATCATAAAGCTCTGCAAACTCGTATCCGAAGCCGAAAGTTCCGCTTGCAGGAATAATAGGATTATCAAGAGTTATTCCGCAAAGGTCAACACTTAATCTGCCCATAAAATTTCCTCCTTTTCAAGCACAGGACCGTCTTTGCATATACGTTTATAGCCTGTAATTGTTTTACAAGAGCAACCCATACAAGCACCGAAGCCACAGCCCATACGCTCCTCAAAGCTGAACTGACCGCTTGTGAGCGTTACTTTATAGAGTGCCTTAAGCATCGGTTCCGGACCGCAAGTGTAGAAATAAGTATAATCCCTATCCTTCAAAGCATCTGTTACAAAACCTTTTACGCCGTATGAACCGTCGGCGGTTGCAACTGTTACATCCGCTCCGAGAGCTTTGAAATCTTCTTCACAAAAAATTTCTTCTTTAGTATTAAAGCCGAGAATAACACTGATTTTTTTTCCTTCTGCAATAAGCTTTTTAGCAAGCATATAAAGAGGCGGAACACCTACGCCACCGCCCAGGAGAACGGGTTTATCACCTGAAACATCGGTATTGTAGCCGTTGCCGAGACCTGTCAGCACATCCAGCTCCTCATCCGCTGTCATTTTTGCCATTTGTTCAGTACCCTTTCCTACCACCTTATAAATAAGTGTAAGAACACCGTCTTCACAATCGCAAACCGAAATAGGTCTTCTCAAATAAAGTCCGTCCAATTTGATATTAACAAACTGTCCCGGTGATGTGATTTCACTCACATCACCCGAAAGCTTCATTTTATACACAGTTGATGTCAGCTGTGTGTTTTCAATTATTTTAAATATACTTTGTTTCATGTTTTATACCTTAAGCATCAATAGTTGAAATTGTAAGTGTTGTTTCTTCAAGAACGTCAAGAAGAACTCGTACTGTATCAAGAGCGGTAAAGATAGTTACGTTATTTTCAATAGCGTAACGACGGATTTCAAGACCGTCATTTGCAGAGCCTGTTGAGTCAATATCTTTAGTATTGATAACATATGCTATATGACCCTGACGAAGCGCATCTGCAATCTCGTCACTGCCGTCACTGATTTTCTTGAGCACATGGGTACGGATGCCGTTTTCCTTAAGGAAGTTAGCAGTACCGATAGTAGCCTGAATATTAAAGCCGAGATTGTAGAAACGGCGGATAAGAGGAAGTGCCTCTTCTTTATCTTTATCTGCAACTGTTACGAAGACAGTACCGTAATTCTGAAGGTGCATACCGGATGCCTGGAGAGCTTTGTAAAGAGCTCTGTTAAGCTTATCATCGTAACCGATAGCTTCACCTGTTGATTTCATTTCAGGTGAAAGGTAAGCATCAAGACCACGAATTTTATTGAAAGAGAAAACCGGAACCTTTACGTACCAACGTTTCTTTTCTTCGGGATAGATATCGAATATACCCTGTTCTTTAAGACTCTTACCCATAATAACTTCTGTTGCGATGTCTGCAAGTGAGTAACCTGTTGCCTTTGAAAGGAAGGGAACTGTTCTTGATGAACGGGGGTTAACCTCAATTATATATACATCGTCCTTTTCATCAACGATGAACTGAATGTTATAAAGACCTACGATGCCTATACCGAGACCGAGTTTTTTAGCATACTGAAGGATAATGCCCTTAACCTTATTGGATATGCTGAATGAAGGATACACGCTTATAGAGTCACCTGAGTGTATACCGGTCTTTTCAACAAGCTCCATAATACCGGGAACGAAAACGTCTCTACCGTCGCAGATAGCGTCAACTTCAACCTCTTTACCCTGAATGTATTTGTCAACAAGAACAGGCTTGTCCTCATCAATTTCAACGGCGGTTTTAAGGTAGTGACGGAGTCGGTCTTCATTAGCAACAATCTGCATAGCACGTCCGCCGAGAACGAAGCTGGGACGAACAAGAACCGGATAACCGATTTCTGCTGCAGCTGCGAGACCGTCCTCCAAATTTGTAACAGCCTTGCCCTTTGCACGGGGAATATTCAATTCATTAAGAAGATTTTCAAAAGCATTACGGTCTTCCGCACGGTCAATAGCAGCGCAATCAGTACCGATGATTTTAACACCGCGGTCGTGGAGAGGCTGTGCAAGGTTGGTAGCGGTCTGACCGCCACGAGTTGTTACAACACCTTCGGGTTTTTCAAACTCAATGATGTTCATAACATCTTCGGGGGTAAGGGGTTCAAAGTAAAGTTTATCAGCAGTTGTATAGTCGGTTGAAACGGTTTCGGGGTTATTGTTTATTATAATAGCCTCGTAGCCTGCATTTTTAATAGTCATAACAGCGTGAACTGTTGAGTAGTCGAATTCAACACCCTGACCGATACGGATAGGACCGGCACCAAGAACGATAATCTTTTTTCTGTCAGTGAGGCGTGAAGCATTCTCGCCTGTATAAGATGAATAGAAGTAAGGAATGTATGCATTTGTATGGCAGGTGTCAACCATCTTAAATGCAGGGAAAAGACCTATTTCCTTACGCATAGCATAAACATCGGATTCATTACATTTCCAAAGTCTTGCAATATATTTATCGCTGAAGCCCATCTTCTTTGCGGCAACAAGAATTTCAGAATCCTTGTTGACACGGAGTTTTTCTTCCATATCAATGATGTTTTTGAATGCTTGCAGGAAGTAAGGAGTAATCATAGTGATTTCGTGAATTTTCTCAAGAGAAACACCGTGATAGATAAGCTCTGCAATAGCGAAGATATTATCAGAACGGAACTCAGAAATATACTCAAGGAGTTCTTCAACGCTCATATTATCAAACTTTGAAAGGTACATATGATTAGCACCGATTTCAAGGGATCGGATACCTTTAAGGAGTGCCTCTTCAAGGTATGAACCGATACCCATAATCTCGCCTGTAGCCTTCATCTGAGTGCCGAGCTTATTTGTAGCAGAAGCAAACTTATCAAAGGGGAAACGAGGTAATTTAGCAATAACGTAATCGAGTCTGGGCTCAAATGCTGCGTTGGTGTTAGCAATCTGGATATCCTCAAGAGCCATACCTACGGCAATTTTCGCAGTAACGCGTGCTATAGGATAACCCGAAGCCTTTGATGCAAGTGCGGAAGAACGTGAAACTCTGGGATTAACCTCGATGAGATAGTATTCCGAAGTGTGAGGATTAAGAGCAAACTGAACGTTACAGCCACCTTCAATTTTAAGCTCTTTGATGAGTTTGATGGCTGAATCATTGAGCATCTTCTCATCTTCTTTGCTGAGTGTCATAATGGGTGCTACAACGCATGAGTCACCTGTATGAACACCTACGGGGTCAATATTCTCCATACCGCAGATGGTAATTGCGTGGTCATTTGTGTCACGCATAACTTCAAATTCTATTTCTTTGTAACCTTTAACACTCTTTTCAATAAGTGCCTGGTGAACAGGTGACAACTTGAATGCGTTTGTACCGATTTCAATAAGCTCTTCTTCGTTATAGGCAAAACCACCGCCGGTACCGCCGAGTGTGAACGCAGGACGAACAACAACAGGATAACCGATACGACTTGCTGCCGCCATTGCCTCCTCCAGTGAATAAGTGATTTCTGAGGGTATAACCGGTTCACCGATAGATTCGCAAAGTTCTTTGAACATTTCACGGTCCTCTGCGCGTTCAATAGAAGCACTTGAAGTACCGAGAAGTTCTACGTTACATTCTTTGAGAACACCTTTTTTCTCAAGTTGCATAGCAAGGTTAAGACCTGTCTGACCGCCGATACCGGGAATAATAGCATCGGGACGCTCGTGACGTATAATCTTAGCCACATACTCAAGAGTCAACGGCTGCATATACACTTTATCAGCAATATTTGTGTCAGTCATAATTGTAGCAGGGTTAGAGTTCACAAGAACTACCTCGTAGCCTTCCTCTTTAAGTGCAAGACAAGCCTGAGTACCTGCGTAGTCAAATTCAGCCGCCTGACCGATAACGATAGGGCCTGAACCTATAATTAAAACTTTCTTAATGTCTGTTCTCTTTGCCATTTGAGAAGCCTCCTGTATATTCAAATCAATTATCAACAAATTTATTATCCTTGTTTCGGCTTTGTCGAAATAAGGAGTGGGACCGCGTTAGCGGTAGTGGGTAGTTCTGTTGCGGTTTTTCATCAGTCGCACAAACAAAACATCATTTCCTATAAACAACCTTACCGTCACACACAGTCAACACACATTCACTGTCTACCGGCATACCCTCAAAGGGCGTTGCCTTACCTTTTGAAAGAAAATACTTTGAATCAACAACCGTTTTCTTTTCAAGATTCCATACTGTGTAGTCGGTTCCCAAGGGTATATCGAATCTCTTTCTCGGGTTTATCGCTAAAAGCTCTATAAGCTTTTCAAGTGTTATAACACCGGTTTTAACAAGGTTTGTATACATAACCCGGAAAGCGGTTTCAAGACCTACTATTCCGAAAGCACTGCCTGCAAGCCCTTTGCTTTTTTCCTCCGCTGAGTGAGGTGCATGGTCAGTAGCAATCATATCTATCGTACCGTCTTTTATTCCCTCTATAAGAGCCAATCTGTCTGCCTCGGAGCGAAGGGGCGGATTCATTTTAAAGCTGCCGCTTTCTTCAAGGTCGTTATCATCAAGAACAAGGTAATGAGGTCCTGTCTCGCAGCTGACGTCAAGTCCTTCTGCCTTTGCCTTTCTTATGAGTTCTACGCTTTCTTTTGCGGAAATGTGGCATACATGGTATTTACAACCGGTTTCTTTTACAAGTTGCAAATCTCTTTCTATGGGTTTCCACTCACTCTCACTGCAAATACCCTTGTGATTATGTTCTTTAGCATAATCTCCGTCGTGAATATATCCGCCATAGAGAAGCGAATTATCCTCACAGTGAGCAACTATCATTTTACCAAGACGTTTTGCTTCAAGCATTGCTTCACGCATAAGCTCCTCGCGCTGAACTCCCCTGCCGTCATCGGAAAAAGCAAAGCAATTCTCCGCCATACCTGCCATATCGGAAAGCTTCTCGCCCTTCTGTCCTACTGTAATAGAAGCATACGGATAAACATGAATTGTTGCATCTTTTTCTATAATATCCGTCTGTGCCTTAAGAGCCTGCGCACTGTCGGGAACCGGATTCAGATTAGGCATAGTGCAAACCGCGGTATATCCGCCGTGCGCCGCCGCATCACATCCTGTTTTAACCGTCTCTTTATAAGAAAATCCCGGCTCACGAAAATGCCCATGCACATCGCAAAAACCGGGAAAAATAATATATTCAGAAGAATTGAAAACAGAAAGGCCAATAGAAGAAGTCAAGTGAGCCGCAACGTCTGAACAGAATTTCTCAGATTCTATTCCCATTGCAGCCATGTTTATTGTTTTAGCCTTAAGTTGCTCTATCATAAAAATCCCTTTCAATAAAAAAAGCCTTGCTTCACGGCAAGGCTCGAATACACAAAAACATTGATACAGTCGCACCTGTACCTAACATGATTTATATTTCAATCTTGCCGATATCTCGTACCGTCTTAAAGATCTTAAATATAATACCAAACCCCACGGTTTTTGTCAATAGAAATACACCCTTTTTAAGCTAAAAAAGAGCAGATTTTTTTACGAGAAAAAAGCCGATTTTTTTGTAAAAAATAGACAAATTTATTTTTTGTAGTACCTGCCGGTATCTTTAAGATAGTTGATGAGCATAAGAGCCCAATCCGTCTGTATCATATCATAGCCTTTATCAGCAAGCCAGCCCCAACCGTAATCCTCAGAAACCGTAAAGGCTGTATCATCGCTATGACCGCCTGCAAGCTGTTCCTTATAATCGTAAATAATGGAATTAACCCACACAAGTTTGCCATCAGAGTGCATTTTCTCAATAAATTCCGGATTCGCCATATACGAATCATCCTTTTCAAAAAGAACCTCTGCGCCTATGTAATTTATATTGCGCTTCATCAGTTCTTCGTGGCAAGGGTGAAAATCTCTGACAACAGGCATAAAGGCGACATCCGGGCAGAAATTTTCAACAGTATCAATGATTTCCGGAGAAAGCTTACTTTTAACAAGCACCTGGTCCAGCATATCGTGCCGTTTGATTGCTTCATAAATCATCTCGGGATTATCCCAGAATTTATCTATATTTATAAAGCATCTGCCCTTGAATTGTTCAAGAAAATCATCAAAAAGAGACACTCCGAACTGGGTAGGAGAGTTATCGTAATTCACATATCTCTCCTTAGCGATATTTTCATATTTCATCCTTTTGAAATTCATTTTCTTATTAAAATGGTCTTCTTCCATTCGCGGATGAAAAAGAAAAAGCTTATCATCTTTACTGCGGCTCACATCAACCTCTATCATATCCGCACCCTGTTTAAGGGCGATTTCATAAGCGGTTAAGGTATTGCATGGAATATTTCCGCCGCAAGCACCTCTGTGCGCTACAACGATAATATTTTCTTTAGCTTTTTCGAACAAATCAAACTTCATATTTACCACTCCGAACAGTCTTCTTTTCAAAGTTTATCACATCCTTTTTGTTTTAACAAGGCGACAAAATAATTTATTTTGTTTTCGTAAATATTACCAAATCTCCCCTTTCAATTTCGTCATTTTAAAAAATGTTATTTATTGAATATATTTTACTTATAGTATAAAATAAAATAATAAATCAGTTGAGAGTGGTGATGTCCTGTGGAAAAACAAGTTATATATACTTTTCAAAAGGGTTTTAACTATTCCCAGGACGGCCCCGGAAACCGCCTGGTTTATCACCTTTCGGGATGCAATTTAAAATGCCCCTGGTGCTCTAATCCGGAAGGACTAAGCATCACCGAAAACTCTCCAAAAACATATATAGACGATATTGTAAAAGAAGCCATATCCGCTAAAATGATTTTCATTGACGGCGGCGGTGTCACTCTCACCGGTGGCGAGGTTACCTGCCAAAAAGAGGCTGTTTTGATTCTTTTGAATAAGCTCAAAGAAAACGATATTCACACCTGCATTGAGACTAATGCTTCACTTCCCGGTTGTGAAGAAATATTCGACACCGTAGATTATATGATAGCTGATTTCAAATCACCCTTTAAACAGAATTTGAAGGATATTACGGCTGCTGATATTGACATCATAAAAAACAATCTCATTTATAGAGCAAAAACAGGTAAGCCGCTACTTATACGAATCCCGCTTATTAAATTTTTTAATTGTGGCAAAGAAAACGCAACTGCGTTCGGTGACTTTTTCACCGAATTAGATAAACACGGTAACAATAACGTATTTTTCGAAATACTTACGTACCACGAATTCGGCAAAGAGAAATACGATAAACTCGGCATGAACTACACCGTTACCGACGGCTATGTTTCGGAAGATGATGTGAAAACACTATTAACCGAATTAAAAAGCAAAAACTTAAAAGTAATTAACACCTGAGGTGATTTTATGTATACATTTGACCCTTTGAAAACAACTGAATCCGCAAAGCTTCTTTTCAAAGAAGAACGCGCAATCAACCATCTTGAAGGCTGGTTCATCATTAAAGAGACCGAGCAGAAACACGATGAAAAATACAAGGCTCTTCCGCCTATGAAGAGAGCTGCCGAAAAGTTCCGTGAAGCTGTTAAGGTTTTACCCCTTTCTGTCAGCGACCACGCAATTTTTGCAGGTACTCAGCGCGACGCCTTCGCGAGAAGCTACGCTCTTATTAACCCTTCGTTCCGCGTTGAGACCTTTGCGGGCTACTGCGACCCTACCGCAGTTTACGATGATATCGACCCTACCGAGGAATTCACTCAGGAACGCATAAATACACTTCGTGAACTCGATAAGCAGAGCGATTACGTAAAATCTTTGAGTGCAGTATATGAAAAATGCGAACAATATACAGGTGAAGTTGCATTTTTCATAGAGCAGGTAACAGGTCACCTTATACCCGATATGCGCTATGCTTTAAAGTATGGCGTCAAAAAGATGCTCTCAGATATTGAAGAAAAGCAAAAAACTGCTGACGATGAACAGAAAGAGAACTATGAGGCTATGAAAATCGCCCTTGACTGTGTTCTCATTCTCGCAAATCGTTACAAAGAAATTGTCGACGAAAAACTCCTTTCTGCTGACGGTGAAAGAAAAGAACAATTAAAGCTTCTCTCCGACACACTTGCAAAGGTTCCCGAAAACGGTGCTGAAACTCTTTTTGAGGCACTTCAGAGCTTCATTCTGTTATGGGAAATTATGTGTCTTGAACAGGCACCCAATCCCTTCGCTTTTTCTGTTGGTAACGCAGACAGAATTTTCGAGCCTTACAGAGCTCACGACGGTCTTTCAAGAGCCGAAACTGCCGCACTTTTCAAGCATTTTCTTGTATTCTTCAATGTTGCGGACAGAAGCTGGGCAATTTCACAGAACCTTATTGTAAGCGGACGTGACAAAGACGGTAACGACCTCACAAATGACTCTACATACGCTTTGCTTGATGCGTATTATGATATGAATCTTCCTCAACCGATTCTTTCTGTTAAACTCCATAAAAACACACCTCAGAAGCTTTACGAAGAATTGGGAAGATTCTTGTTCACTCCCGGTTGTCTTACACCATCGCTGTTTAACGATGATTCTCTTTTCAAGGTATTACCTGAAGCAGGAATTGATATTGACGATGTTGTTGATACCTCTATTGCAGGTTGTCAGGAGCCCCTCATTATGGGCAAAGATAACGGTAACACCACCAACAGTTGGTTTAACCTGGGTAAAGTCCTTGAGCTTACTCTCAACAACGGTTACTCAACCATAACAGGTGAAAAAATCGGCACTGTATGTGAACAAACCGATGCTCTTACGGCACTAAAGAATATCCGCGAACGCTTTTATCAGAATGCACAGTTTTTCTGTGATGAAATGGTAAAAGCCGCAAACGGTGCATCACGCGCTATTTCACATCTTCCGGTTCCTTTCTTAAGCACTGTTATGGGCGGTATTGAAAGCGGTTACGATACCAGAGACATCACTCACCAAGGTACAAAATACAACGGTAGCGGTTGTCTTATCCACGGCACAAGCGTTGTTGCGGATTCATTTATCGCCATAGATAAACTCATCAACGAGCGACCCGAAGATGCACAAAATCTCCTTGACGCTCTTAAAAACAATTTTGAGGGCTACGAAGAATTGAGAGATTTCCTTATGTCTGCACCAAAATTCGGCAACAACTCAGAAGAAGTTGACCGCGAAACCGCAGAGCTCACTTCAAGAATTGCTGATATGGTCCGTGCACAGAAAAACTATCTGGGTAACAATTTCAGACCGGATTTCTCCACACCTTCAACGCATCTTCTTTACGGTTATTGGGTTGGTGCGCTTCCCTGCGGAAGAAAATCAAGAGATATGCTCAACTACGGTGTTGACCCGCTCTACGGTGAAGCTCAAAACGGTCTCGGTTTCCGTACCCTTTCACTTATGAAGCTTCCTTTCAACAAGATGTGCGGCGGCTACGCTTCACACTTCGGAATTGACCCCAAATACTTTACAAGTAAGGATTACGAGGGCAAGGGAATTGAATTCCGTGACAAGGTTATGAAACCCTTATTCTTCAACGAACTCAACACTAACGTGGCACCGTTCTATCTTTACGTAAACGTAACCACCGCCGAAATTCTCAAGAAAGTTCTTGCAGAACCGAAGAAATATGCTCCGAGCGGTGTTTACATTATGAGAATACACGGAACATTCGTAAACTTCCTTGACCTTTCCCCTGCAATTCAGCAGGATATCATACGCCGTCTTGACCCTGCTTCAACAAACATAGGATGCTGAGTATGAATATTTTAGGAATTGATATAGGAACTACAACCATAACCTGTCTGTTATTGAACACGGACAGTAAGGAAGTTATAGAAAGCTGTACTTTAAAGAATGACAGTTTTATTAACGGTGATTACTTTGAGAAGCTCCAGGACCCCAAAGTGATAATTGACACCGTAAAAAAAGGAATAAAAAAAGTTTG
Organism: Acutalibacteraceae bacterium; assembly: GCA_045603185.1. Taxonomy (GTDB): domain Bacteria; phylum Bacillota; class Clostridia; order Oscillospirales; family Acutalibacteraceae; genus DTU089. Next base: position 44,538 of record JAZULQ010000019.1, on the reverse strand, counting down.
CTGCAATATTACTCCCGATGCAATAGGTGTTACCGGACAGATGCACGGCATACTTTACCTTGACGAAAGCTTCGCGCCTTGCTCACCTCTTATGATTTGGCAGGATGAACGCGGAAATGAGGTTTACGAAAACGGCGTAACATACGCCGAGCACCTTACTTCAACTACCGGAATAAAAGCGGCAACCGGATTCGGGCTTACTACCCATTTTTACAATTTAAAAAACGATAGGATGCCTAAAAGCGCAACAATGTTGTGCACAATCCACGACTATCTCGTGAGCGTTTTAACCGGCAAGAAGCCCGTTACACATTCAAGTGATGCCGCAAGCTTAGGCTTTTTTGACCTGAAAAATCTTTGCTTCGATGAAAACGCGTTATTCAGCGTCGGAATAGACCCTTCGTTTCTTCCGGAAGTAATAACCGATACAGCCCTTTGCGGCACAACAAATTGTGATTTTTTGCCGGATGAAATTCCCGTGAGCGTCGCAATCGGTGATAATCAAGCGAGTTTTTTAGGCTCCGTTGCCGAGCCTGAAAAGTCAGTTCTTGTAAACGTAGGAACCGGAAGTCAGGTTTCCTTTATTACAAAAAGCACTGTTGCGCCCACCTGCGGCGAAATCCGCCCCTTAACAGACACAGATTACATCTTTGTCGGCTCGTCACTCTGCGGCGGCAGAGCTTATGCAACACTAAAAAATTTCTTCAGCTTATGCGCCGGAATGCTTGGCGGCTCTGATGAAAATCTATATAAAAAAATGGATAAGCTTTCGGAAAATGTATTTTCCCTCAAAGATGAGCTTATCGTAAACTGTGAGTTTTGCGGAAGCCGTGAAAACCCTACGAAACGCGGTAGCATTGAGAATATAGGCATTGACAACTTCACACCGGAAGCACTGATATGCGGTGTGTTAAAAGGTGTTTCCCATGAACTGAAAGTTATGTATAACGAGGCTGAAAAGCTTTTGGTTTCCGAACCCAGACAACTTGTATGTTCAGGTAACGGTTTAAGAAAAAGCGAAATCTGGCGCGAAATATTCAGCAGAGATTTCTCACTTGCCTCAACACTCCCGTTACATTCCGAAGAGGCAGCAGTTGGTGCATGTGTTTTCGCGGCAACGGCAAGTAAAATCTTCAGTGATATACAATCGTCACAAAACGCACTTTTGAGGTGAATTATGGATACAGTCAATTTAGCATCTAATCCTATATTTTTTGAAAAAAACAGAGTTTTCAGAGTATACCTTGGCGGTAAACTTTTTTCGGACTTTTTCGGCGATGACAGCGAAGACAGCTTCTATCCCGAAGAATGGATATGCTCATCCACAAAAGCCCTTAACGAGGGCAGTACCAACGAATTTGAAGGACTTTCAACCGTAAAAGGTACTGACATTCATTTTAATGAACTCCTCAATGAACAAAAAGAGCTTATGCTTGGTGACAGAGACGGTCTGGACGTTCTTGTAAAAGCACTTGACTCAGCCATACGTCTTCCGGTGCAAGCACATCCCGATAAAGCATTTTCGAGAGAAAACTTCAACTCTGATTTCGGCAAAGCAGAATCCTGGCTTGTACTCGCCGCAAGAGAAGGCGCCGCTATTTACTTCGGTTTCAAGGACGGCGTTACAAAAGAAGATTTTGAAAACGCTATCCGCGAAAGCGAAAATGATAAAACCGCTATGGAAAAACTCCTTAATAAAATCCCCGTAAACGTAGGTGACGTTTATTTCATTCCTGCCAAGGCGGTACACGCTATCGGATACGGTTGCCTTATACTCGAGGTTCAGGAACCTACGGATTTCACCATTCAGCCTGAACGCTGGTGCGGAGATTACAAGTTGTCCGATAATGAAATGTATATAGGATTAGAAAAAGAAACCGCACTTAAAGTTTTTGATTATTCTTACAATCTTGACAGAGTTCTCAATGAGTGCAAAAAAACACCGGTAACTTTATATGAAAATGAAGGCTGCAAAAAAGAATGCCTTATAGGCAAAAACGACACACCTTGTTTTGGTGTTGAACGCCACATCACCAATAACGGAGAAACCGAAAAGCTTACTGCGCCGTGTGTATACGTTGTAACCGAAGGTGCGGGATATCTCTACAATGAAACTTATGAAAAAGAATTGAAAAAATGCGACTACTTCTTTATGCCCTATTCATGCAAAGATAAATATGCAGTGAAAAGCAGTGGCATATTAAATCTTGCCGCTTGTCTTCCTCCGGAGGTTTAATTATGATAAATGAACTTTTAAAGGAAAAAAACTGGAATTCAAAAACCAACGAAAAATTATTCAGATATCTGAAGGATTATTCCGACGAAGAAAAATGCGAAATAATCTTCAATGTCACAGAGGACCTTTTAAAACGCGGTGACGAAGAAAGCGTTTCCTGCGCTGAAATCATACTTATATGTGCTACTCAACAGTATTTCAATGTAGAAGACACTCATTATAAATCCCTTGTGTATTATCGTTTAGGCGAGCTTTACGAATACCACAAAGAGAATTTTATAAAAGCCTATACTGCATACAAAAAATACGAACTCAATAATACACAGTTTGGCGGTGTTCACACAATTCTTTTGAGAATCCTGCTTCTCAGAGATGATTTCACATATTCAGAAGAAATGGAAAAGGAACTCAAACTCAGTTACGGCGAAACCGATATAGGTCTGCGCAAGGACAGACTCTACGAAAATATCGGTACACTCATAATGGCACAAAAAGACGGAAATTCCGAATTGTGTGAAAAGCTTATAAAGCGCATTAAATCAATAGTAAAAGCGGACAAATACTTTTTCCTTGACCTCATTTTCAGAAAAGATGCTACTCCGGACTATTTGAGACCTTCACAAAAACTACTTGATTATGTAGAAAGTCTGGGTATTGAAATTGAAAACTCATAAAAAATGGGCTGTAAAAACTTTCGTTTTTTACAGCCCATTTTATTTATTTTTTCTCAAATTTATAAACACCGGAATATTTAGTTTTGAAAAAATCGGAAAGCACCGCAACATCCTCCGGATTCATATAGTTTTTGAAAAAAATGTGGCCCATACGACGTTTTGTCAAGAGGAGAAAGCAGTCAGGTGTTTCAACAATATAATCTAAAAACTCATATTTTACATATATCTCTTCAACTATCATATTGTTCTGGAATTTCTCGTAAAAATACTCATCAAAAAATGCATATTTAACATTATAAGGACAACCCACAATGTTATATTTAACATTCGCTTTAGGAATAGCTTTTTTCCTGTTATATATCAAAAGAGCTATATACGCAATGAATGCGATAAAAAGGAGTGACGTAATTTCATACTGCCTACTAATTATTCCGGAGATGCCGCCAACAGCAACCAATACACTTATTAAAATAATATTCTTTTTCCGATTTTTGTTGTATTCAGGTGAACAATATCTGGTAACATATTCACTAAACCTACGACACTCCGCTTCTGAAAAAACGGTATTGAATTCAATCTTCATCAAATCGCCCCTTTCATTGTCTAATACAATAATAACAAACAAAATATAATAAAGCAAGAACAAACCATAAAACAGCCTGAAAAAGACTTAATCCCCCGCCTAAGCGAGGGATTAAATCTTTGGAAAGAGAAAATGAAATGATTAAGCAATCAAATTGTCTATACTTTATATAACATATCATTGTTGCAACTATTTCACAACTTTGTAAACAAATTGTGAACAAGTTGTGTTTTTTTCTTTTTTACAGCATTTTCAAGTAAATATCAGGACCTTGAGATTATTATTCTATATTTAAGTGACATTTCAAAGATTTTATGGTATTATATGTATACTATTATATAAAGGAAGATTCTATGGACATTTTAAAAACCTTATGCTCTGAGTTTGCTGTCAGCGAAACTCACATCAAAAATATTGTAGAGCTTATTGATGACGGAAATACAATTCCGTTTATTGCACGATACAGAAAAGAGATGACCGGTTCATGTGATGACCAGAAATTGAGAGAAATCAATGACCGTCTCACATACTTGAGAAATCTTGAAAAACGCAAAGAAGAAGTTTTGTCTTCAATCGAAGAACAAGGAAAATTAACTGAAGAAATATCTGCTGCAGTTGCAGAGGCAGTAACTTTAGCAGAGGTAGAAGATATTTACAGACCCTACAAGCAAAAGAGAAAAACTCGCGCTTCTGTTGCCAAAGAGAAGGGTCTTGAGCCATTGGCTGAGCTTCTTTTCTCTTTCACGTTAAAAGGCGCTGATTTAAACGAAATAGCAGCAGATTACATTGACGCTGAAAAGGGTGTTGAAACCGTTGAAGATGCACTTCAGGGCGCATCGGATATTATCGCAGAAATCATCTCTGATTCACCCGACGGAAGAAAGGTACTTAAAGACCTTATTGCCAAACGAGGTCTTATAAAATCCGTAGCAAAAACTGAGGAAGACAGTGTCTACTCAATGTATTACGATTACTCTGAGCCGGTTGCCAAAATACCTTCACACCGAATACTTGCCATTAACCGTGGCGAAAAAGAAGGCTTCTTAAAAGTCAGTGTAGAAGTAGAAGACGAAACCGCACTATCACTACTCAATCAGCTTTTCATAAAAGAGGGAAGCTCATCCACCGACTTCTGCAAAGCCGCAGTCGAGGACAGTTACTCAAGACTTATATTCCCCTCTCTTGAAAGAGAAACCAGAAGCAATCTTACAGAAAAGGCAGACGAACAAGCAATAAAAATGTTCGGCAGTAACCTGAAACCACTTCTTATGCAGCCGCCTATCAAGAACAAAACTGTTCTTGCAGTTGACCCTGCTTACAGAACCGGTTGCAAATTGGCAGTAGTCGATGGCAACAGCCGCGTACTTTTCACCGGTGTTATTTATCCTACACCGCCCCAATCAAAAATTGCCGAATCTGAAAAAAGAGTTCTCGAACTTATTGATAAGTATAACATCGACTGTATTTCCATTGGTAACGGAACAGCAAGTAAAGAAAGTGAAATCTTCATTGCGGACACCATCAAGAAAGCTTCACGCCCTGTATCATATATGGTTGTAAATGAAGCGGGTGCATCCGTTTACTCCGCATCAAAACTCGGTGCTGAAGAATTCCCTGACTTTGATGTTTCTGTTCGTTCGGCGGTTTCTATTGCAAGACGTTTGCAAGACCCTCTTTCAGAGCTTGTAAAAATAGAACCTAAAAGCATTGGTGTCGGTCAATATCAGCACGATGTTCCTCCCGCAAGACTTGAGGAATCCCTCTCCGGTGTTGTTGAGGACTGCGTAAACTCAGTAGGCGTAGACCTTAACACCGCGTCTGTATCACTGCTCAAATACATTTCCGGTATCAGTGCGTCAACTGCCAAAAACATTGTTGCATACCGTGAGGATAACGGTGCTTTCACTTCCCGTACAGAACTCAAAAAAGTCAAGGGACTTGGTCCAAAGGCATACCAGCAATGTGCAGGATTTTTAAGAATACCTAAAGGCAAAACCGCACTTGACAATACCGGTGTCCACCCCGAAAGCTATGACGCCGCAAAGAAGCTTCTTGATATTTTCGGATATTCACAAAAGGATGTTGCACAGCAAGGCGCGTCAGGAATAGGCGGAAAAGTTAAAGAATACGGCTTAGCAAAAGCCGCCGAAGAATGTGGTGTAGGAACACCTACACTGACTGATATAATCGGAGAACTCGAAAAACCCGGTCGTGATATCCGTGACGAGCTTCCTAAGCCTATGTTACGTACTGATATTATGGATATGAACGATTTAAAAGAAGGTATGGAATTAACCGGTACAGTACGTAATGTTATTGACTTCGGTGTTTTTGTTGATATCGGCGTTCATCAGGACGGCCTTGTGCATATATCACAGATTTGCGACAGATTCATTAAACACCCTTCGGAGGTTCTCAAAGTCGGAGAAGTAGTAAAAGTCAAAGTGCTTGGTGTTGACCCGAACAAGAAACGTATTTCACTTACCATGAAAAACGTCAATTAATCTGTTTATCTTTACAAGTTTTTAAATAGATAGTGACAAATCAGTTTCTATATGATATAATTACTTGGATTTTAATGAAATGCGAGGTACTATACAGTGCTTGAATTAAACAATGCTCTTGAACTTATCATGAAAAATATTGAAGGTTCTCTTACCGAATATGGCTTTAAGGTTGAGTATCCCGAAGGCGTAAGACCTCCGGAGCTCCCTGTTACAAAAGTCGGTAAAAAAACCGTTATAATGTATCGTGGCGAAAACGGCCGTGTCAGACTTGAACATGAGGGTGACAAGTTGGCTCTCTTCTGCGCCCGTGCAAACGAGGCTGATGCACCCGATGACGATATGCGCAGAGTTTCTCTTTCGCTTCTTGACCTTGAAACATTCAACGAAAAAGATTTAAAATATCTTACCGAAGAGTATGCAGAAACTTTTAAAAAGAACTTCGACGCTAACTCCCCTTACAAAGGGAAGAAAACTCCTACACCTGTTTCAAGAACTCAAGCCAGAAGCGGTGCTCTTGCTTACGATGCCAACACCTTGGGCAGCCGTTTTACAACAATTTTCCCTCAACTCCGTGACGAGTATAAGAACAATCTTGAAACATACGGCGAATTCCTCGCTGAAGATTTCTTCGTAAACCACGGTAACGCACTTGTGCTTGAAACCATCCGTGAGAACGATAAAATCAAAATGCGCCAACTTTTTAAATTGCTTAATGACATTTATGAAGATGGCACAAACGATACACAGAGTCTTGTAGCTGTTACTATTCTCGGTTGCACCCTTGCGGAGAATACTGAGCTCGTTGAAAATGCTCAGGAATACTTCAGTGACACAATGAGAGAACCGGTAACCGAAATAATCACTTATCTTTCAAAAAGCAAAAGTGCACGAATGAGACTTGAAAATCCCCCTGTATATAAACCCAAAAAGAAAAAGAAGAAAGGTATGCTTTCTCCAATGTTAGGTATGTAAAAGGAGCTTGCAACAGCGGTAGCTGTTGCAAGTCTTTTATTTTATCTTCGGTATATATTAACTACCGCACGTGTAATTTCCAACAGATATAAAAACTCCGTTCATCATTGATGAACGGAGTTAAATTATTTTATTACGAACTTGCGATTCCGTGAATTAAACAATTTCTTTTTTCTTTCTTGTAAGAACGAATGCTGCACTTGCTGCTACGAAAACTGTTGCTGCAAGAGCTACGCCTACGTCACCTGTCTTTTCAGAACCTGATGAAGAACCTGCAGATGTTGTAGAAGCTGAACCTGCATTTGTTGTTAAAACAGCTGTTGTGTTATTATCGGGATTTTCATCTTTATTGAAGAGGCTCATAATGAATTCGATAATCTTGTTAAGGATATCTTCAAATGAACCGAAGTCAAGACCGAGACCTGCGAGGATTTCCTGGAACCAATCTGAAATATCGATGTTACCGTCAACGAGCTGTTCAATGATATCAGTGAGCTCTGCATTACCGAGAACGTTAGCGATTGCATCTGCGAAATCAGCAAATGTTACACCGTTACCGGAAAGCATATCTCTGATAGTCTGGAGAAGTGCGTTGATATCGGATGCTGATGTATCGTCACCTTCACCTGCTTCGGGTACTGTTGTCTGTGCAGGAGGTGTGTCGGGAGCAAATGCGAAATTAACAACTCTGTTCTCGAAGAGCATTGTTGTTGTAACATCGTTATCAACACCGTCGTCAGTACGGAACTCATCAATATAGAGGTTGAGAGAAGTCTGAGTCGCTGTTGTGTCAAGAACGTTGAATGTAATGTACATAAGGTCTCTTGCCTGGTTTTTGGAAATACCGTCGCCGGAAGGAATCCAAGCCATAGCATATTCGTTATCGGAACCGGATTTAAGACCGGAAACGAGGAGACCATTAAAGTTTGGTGTAACGTTGCCTTCTGAATCAACTGCACCGGCTAAACCAGCCTTAGCAACGCTGAGAACAGCAGGGTCATATTCAAAGTATAAGTTAACACCGACAAGCTTTTGAATACCTTTGGGTGCCTTAATAACAACTGTAAAAGTAGTTGTTGACACAGCAGCAACCTGGTCGGCTGATTCTGCGTAGTTACCTTCGATTACTCGTGTAGTAAGCGCAGGACCTGATACCGCAAGACTCATCGGCGCAACGCTGATGCAGATAAGAAGTGCGGAAAGAAAAATCGCAAGTACTTTCTTCATTAAATATCTTTCCTTTACATGAAATTGAGGGTTAAAACCCATGCTACCTCGTGGGCATAGATATAGCGACACTTATAGCCTAAAGTGATTATATTACAAATAGCTGTGATTGTCAACAGATATTTTACTTTTTAATAACTACTTTTTACATCTTAATTAAGATGGACAACGCCCCAAAAACCGCGGTATTTCGCGATTTTCGGAGCAATTCGGCATTTTAAACAAAATAGTCTTTTGTTTTTCTACCACACAATATTATTTATCTTTTCCAGTAATTCAGCGGGAGTTAAATTTTCTATGCTCTTCCCTTTATATTTATCAAGAGAGGCGCAAACGCGGTTAAAAATATCATTCAACTGTTTTTCGCTGATGTTTCCGGGAATGTTATCTGCCGCAGGGATACCAAACACGCCCATTGAACAGCTCTCAGACAAAGTTACAGGTATCATTTTAACAATCTTTCCGTTTATACTGCGTTTTGTAAACTTACAATTACGCGGACAGATTGTACAAACATACGGCTCATCCTTAAAGGGAAGAGGCGGATTTTTCACAGTGGGAGTTTTTGATACAAGTGCTCCTGTGGGACATACGTTTACACAGGCACCGCAAGAAACACACTTGCTTTCACTCAGCGGTAAATCAAACGCACTTGTGGGAACAGTTCCGAAGCCTCTTCCGAAGAAACCAAGATTTTCAGTTCCCGATATTTCACGGCACGCTCTTACACACTGTCCGCAAAGAATACATTTATTATTATCTCTCACTATAAACGGATGACTTTTATCCTTAGGGTACTGGCGATCTTTGCCCTTCAGCTTCATTGCAAGGGCGTTATAATCCCTCATAAGAGGTAAAAGCTCGCATGAATAAACCGCAGAACATCCGCACTCAAGGCAACGTGACGCTTCTTCAACAGCCTCTTTTTCAGTTAATGTGAAGGCAACTTCCGCGAAATTGTTTTTTCTCTCCTTTGCATCCACAAGGCTAATTTCACATTTACTTATAACGGGAGTTCCATCAAGAACACCTGCATCGAAGTTCTTATTTACAGAATAATCCGGGAGCTCCGGAGGAACATCTAAACCATTAAGGTAGCAATCTATTGACACTGCGGCATATTTACCGCCGGCAATAGCTCTTATAGCGATATCGGGACCTTTATTTATAACGTCACCTGCCGCGAAGACACCCGGAACAGAGGTCATATATGTTCTTTCATCAACTGAAATTGTAGATTTTCTTGTAAGCTCAACGCTATCTAAATCTTCTGAAACAACACGCTGACCAATAGCAGAAATAATCGTATCACATTCGAGTATTTCCGTACTGCCTTCAACGGGAACCGGACTTCTTCTTCCCGAAGCATCAGGCTCACCCAACTCCATATTCTGAAGCTTAATGCCTTTGACCCTGCCGTTTTCACTTACTGCCTCCAAAGGTGCAGCAAGGAATCTGAACATTACGCCTTCTGCCTTTGCATCCCTTATTTCTTCAGGTTCTGCCGGCATTTCCTTTTCGGTACGTCTATAAATGAGTGTGACATTTTCAGCACCGAGGCGAACTGCTGTTCTCACAGCGTCAATCGCCGTATTTCCGCCACCAACGACACACACTTTTTTACCTAAATCAACATTTTCGCCATTAGCAACATCATAGAGCATATCAATTCCGCCGATGACACCGTCACAATCATCACCGGGACAGCCTAATTTAGTTGAATTCCATGCCCCTGTTGCAACAAACACCGCATCATACTCTTTTTTAAGCGAGCCGATTGTGAAATCCTCACCCAATTTCTTTGAGTAAAAAAATTCAACACCCATTTTTTCAATGTTTTCAATTTCTTTATCAAGTATATTTTTAGGCAATCTATAAGCAGGAATACCGTATCTAAGCATACCGCCGCCCTTTGACTGAGCCTCATACACTGAAACCTTATATCCTTTCAACGCAAGGAAATATGCACACGAGAGACCTGCGGGACCTGCGCCTACAACTGCAACCTTTTTACCGTTAAGCTCCTGACACTCAGGCACATAATCCTCATACGAATCGGCAGCAAAGCGTTTAAGAGCGCATATAGAAACTGCGCCTTCAAGATGCTTTCTGCGACATTTTTCCTCACAAGGATGCGGGCAAACTCTTCCTATCGAAGCGGGCAAGGGATTATCCTTCTTTATAAGTTCAAGTGCCTGACGTGTTTTACCGTTAGCAATAAGACCCACATAGCCTTGTACATCCTGATGTGTCGGACAAGCCATATAACAAGGTGCTTTGCAGTCGCCGCTATGGTCTGACATAATAAGCGAAAGGGCAACTTTACGGCTTTTTTCAAGAGCAGGTGTACTTGTAGTGACCTTCATACCCTCACTTACGGTTGTCGAACACGCACGTAAAGGCTTTCTGATACCCTCCACTTCAACAAGGCAAAGTCCACAGCCACCGTAGCTTTCAAGCTCTTTATTGTGGCAGAGATGCGGTAAATACACACCGCTTTCAAGAATATTATCAAGAAGGGTTTTTTCAGTATCAGCAAGATATTCTTTGCCGTTTATAATGATATTCACAATACTCATTATTTACCCTCCCCACTTAAAATTTCAATAGCTGAAAATTTACAATTATCTATACACTGACCGCAACGCACACATTTATCCGCATCAATTTTAAACACTGATTTTATCTGTCCGCTGATCGCGTCAACCGGGCACTTCCTGCTGCAAAGTGAACAGCCTCTGCACAAATCCTCTACAATATTGTACTTAATAAGAGCCGAGCATTTCTTTGCAGGGCAACGTTTTTCGTTTATATGTGCCTCATACTCGTCACGGAAATACTTTATTGTTGTAAGCACCGGATTGGGTGCAGAATTACCGAGACCGCACAATGCGCCTGTTTTAATACTTTCTCCAAGCTCGATAAGTGTATCGATATCGCTTTCTTCGCCGTCACCGTCTACAATTCTCTTAAGAATTTCGAGCATTCTTGTAGTGCCGATTCGACAAGGCACACATTTACCGCAGCTTTCCTTACTTGTAAAGTCCATAAAAAACTTTGCCATATCGACCATACAAGTTTTTTCGTCCATAACAATCATACCGCCCGAGCCCATAATTGCGCCGGTTTTTGCGATATTTTCGTAATCGATTGCTGTACCAAGCAAATCTTTAGGTATACATCCGCCGGATGGTCCGCCCATTTGAACAGCTTTAACATCCGCGTCATCTTTAATGCCACCGCAAATGCCGAAGACAATATCGTTTATTGTAAGTCCCATAGGAACTTCAACAAGTCCACCTCTTTTCACTCTACCTGCAAGGGCAAAAACCTTTGTGCCTTTACTGCCGTCTGTACCCATACATGCAAATGCGGCACCACCGTTTTCAATTATCCACGAAACATTAGCGAAGGTTTCAACGTTATTTATATTGGTAGGCTGTTTTCTAAAGCCCTTTTGAGCAGGGAATGGCGGTTTAGTAACAGGCATACCTCTGTTACCGCTCAATGAAGCAAGAAGTGCTGTTTCTTCACCGCAAACGAATGCACCTGCACCCATCATTATATAAAAATCAAAATTAAAACCGCTACCAAAGATATCTTTGCCGAGAATTCCTTTTTCGCGCATATCATTTATAGCAATTTTAAGTCGTTTAACCGCAAGGGGATACTCCGCTCTTACATAGATAACACCGGTTTCGGCGCCTACCGCAATACCTGCAATCATCATACCCTCAAGCACTCTGTGCGGGTCACTTTCAAGAACCGCTCTGTCCATAAATGCACCGGGGTCACCCTCATCAGCGTTACAGACAATATACTTCTCGTCCGACTGTGAATTTTTCGCAGATTGCCATTTAATATGTGTCGGGAATCCTGCCCCGCCACGTCCGCGCAAACCGGAAATTTTCATTTCCTCAATGATTTTTTCGGAACCCATAGAAAGCGCTTTTTTAAGTGCCTTATAACCACCGTTTTCAATGTATGAATCAATGCTTTCCGGATTAACTTTACCGCAACCCGACAAAACGATTCTCTTCTGACCGTTTAAAAAAGCGAGGTCATCCTCTGAAAGTCTGTTATCTTCAGTGAGTGTACCGTTTTTTGCAGACTCCGCTAACTTAATTGCGCTGTTTTCATCAAGTCTACCGTAAAGTATACTTTCACCGTTATCTGTAATAACTTCAACTATGGGCTCCGCAAAGCAAAGTCCGTTACAACCTACCTTTTCAACTTGAAAATCAGTTCCCTTGAAGCCTTCATTAAGTCCTGACAGCACAGAATCCGCACCGGATGCTATACCGCATGAACCGTATCCGAGAAGAAATCTCATTTGCCTTCCTCCTCTTTAATGGAATTAATTATTGAAATCACTTTATCCTGAGTGAGCTTGCCGTAAGCTGTGTCATTTATCATCATAGCAGGTGAAATACTGCAACATCCAAGGCACGCAACTTCCTCCCAAGAGAAAAGTCCGTCGTCAGTTACGTCGCCCGCTTCAATACCGAGGACACGTTTCACCGTATCGCCTATACGCTCCGAACCGTTAACATGACACGCAGTTCCCATACAAACCATTATTCTGTATTTACCTACGGGTTTAAGTCGAAAACCTGCATAGAAAGACGCAACGCCCATAATCCGACTGGACGGCACTCCGGTTTTCTCGGTAATATATTTAACCGCATCTTCAGAAATGTAGCCTATAAACTCCTGAACATCCTGAAGAATTGCAATAAGACTCTCTTCGGGGTTACTGTATTTTTCAAGTATGGCGTCAATATTGCTTTTAAAATTTTCAGCCATAAATCTCGCCCTCTTTCACATATAAATCATATAAATTTTACATCACACAGCATTTTGTTTCAATAGTAAATTACGCTAAAATACCCTGTTATTTCAAAGCAATTTTCTGACACTTCTATTTACTTTTTAATTAAAACATTATAAAATGAGTCCGGTGATACAAAATGAAAGAATATAATTATTATTTATTTGATTTTGACGGTACACTCTGCGACACTACCGAAGGTATTTTCAAATCAATAATTTACTCACTTGACTGCTACGGCATAAAAGAAAATGATCTTAAAAAACTGCACTACTTTGTAGGACCACCTCTTTTTGAATCCTACAAAACAATTTACAATGTATCCGACGAAGACGCAAATTGGCTAATATCAAAATACCGTGAACGTTACAAATTAAAAGCCGCCGAAGAATCCGCGCTTTACGAGGGAATACCGAAGCTTCTTGCTACACTCAAAGAAAAGGGCAAAAAAATCGCCATTGCTTCATCCAAGCCGAAGGTTTTTGTGGAGGAAATTTCGAAATATCATAACATTGATATATTCTATGATTTTATTTCTGCAGAAGATTTCAAAAACAATCACTCAAGTAAAAAAGACCTTATAAATACTTGTATTGAATTTTTCAGTAACCCACCAAAAGAAGAAATAATTATGATAGGTGACCGTTTTTATGATATTGATGGTGCAAAAGCTGCTGGCATAGACAGTGCAGGTGCCGTCTACGGCTTCGGAACAGAAGAAGAGCTCACAAAAGCCGGTGCAACCTACATACTTTCTACGCCTAACGATTTATTATATTAAAAACAACCTTGCTCCCCTACATGGGAAGCAAGGTTGTTTTTATGGTTTACAATAGCCACACTCTGTATATCCTTGTTTTAATAATTCGTTCTTGGAGCCGGAATATTCTTCCTTATTCTTTGAGCTCATTGACTTAACTGACGAACAAGATGGAAGGTGAATTTTCTTTGAGCCGGTATTCAGAACATAATCCGCTGTTTTTTCCTCAGCTTTTCCTGCGGTAGTACCAACATCCCCTTTGCTCAACTCACTTTTACCGGTTTCATAATCAATCGTAATACCGGGCTGATTATTGTAGCAATAAACATTGAAGCATATACCCTCACCATCATCCTCAACTGAAAAAGCCTCAATCTGCACACCTCTGGCAACAAGCTCACTGCCTTTGAATATAGGCGTTACACGATACAAAACGTGGTTTCCGGTTTCTTTTATGTAGTCGGCAACCATATTTTCAAAGGGCAACATACCCTCAACATTCATATAACGTGTGCCTGTAATGAGATTTCTGTCATTAGCATTTTCTCCGGATAACTGGAAGCCTATTAGATGACATCTGTTATAAAGATATTTACCATCAACGCTGTCATATTTAACAGACTGCCATCCGCTTGGTTTAATCTGTCCGATTTCACCGCGCTCCTCGGTGGGCATTGTTTCACGACCTAAACAGGCATACGCAACACCACATCTGCCCAAGCCATCAAGCGCCTCATAACTTTCAAAATACTTCTTATCACGATAAGAAGCGTTAAATCCGGGTATATTATTGTTTATTGCATAGTATGCTTTTCCGCTGAATCCAGGTATAGCGTCAAGGTCAGCTTTGTAATTACCGAATCCACCGTTCATATTACCTGCGATACTCTCAGCAGGCACAGTTGTTTTGCCTGTTTTGTTATTTTCATTTAAAACATTTTCATAACCGGAAGTCTCGGCATCGACATAAAGGGTTTCGCCGTTTTCGCCATTATATATTGAAGTCGTACCGTTCGGTTCATCACGCAAAACCAGAGAATCACTCAGACCAATACCGCCGGCAATTACAGTTATTGCGGCTATAATGGCAATTATTATACCGACCATTTTCTTATTTTTCATTCTCTCACCCTCTGACTAATCTTTGTTTTGTTATTTTTTCGTGAGAATTGCCGACTATTTCAGTGATATCCGCGATATTATATTTTGATAAATCAATATCACAAGTAAAATCAGCAGGATAAACCCTGTTCCATCTGTAAATGATTATTTCGTCTATATTCTCATAGCTTGAAAGCTCTTCATTTTCAACAAAGCATACGCTCTCACAATCTGCGTTTTTCAAAAAATCAACATCAACAACTATCGCATCATTACAATCTTTAAAAAGGCTTTCGGAGAAAGGCGAAACAAGGAGCTTTTTACCGTTCAGGTCAGAAATTATATCCTCAACAACCACCCTGTCACGACTCTGGCGTCTGTTATTAAAAAGCATACCATTATTATCATCAAGACATACTATTATCTTCATAAAACCGCCTTCAAGCATTATATTTTTTCATAAAAATCAGGGAATATCTCAAGACTGCGCTTAAGAATTCCGTGCATACGAGCTATCGCAACACCGTAGTTCACAACCGGAACACCCTGTTTTTTTGCACAATCAAGCCTATACTTCATTTCCTTTTCATTAAGCATACATCCGCCGCAATGAACCACAAGCGAAATGCCTGACAAATCTTTCGGAAATTCTCCACCGGACGTAAACACAAATTCCGGTTCACTGTTTGTAAAATCCCGAATCCATCCCGGGATTTTAACAGTACCTATATCATTACACTGACGGTGATGGGTGCAACCCTCGCTTATAAGGATTCTATCGCCGTCTTTTATGCTTTTCAACTTAACCGCACCGTCAACCAGCGCTTCAAGGTCACCTTTATACCGTGCCATAAGAATTGAAAAAGATGTCAGCGGTACATCCTCGGGAACAATAGCCGATATTTTGCCGAAGACCTGAGAATCCGTAATAACAAGCCTGGGTTTTACAGATAAAGCGGAAAGAGCGCCTTCAAGTTCAGTATCCTGACAAACTATCACCGCACAATTTTTGTCGAGAATTTCACGCAAGGTCAGTTGCTGGGGCAATATAAGTCTGCCCTTTGGTGCGGATTCATCAATAGGAGTTACAAGCACTGCCAAATCGCCTTTTTCCAGCAAATCAGCAACAATATATCTGGGAGCTTTCCTGTTTTTGGCAAGGCTTCCGATTTTCTCTTTCAGCTCGTTAATATTAACTCGGTTTTGTGCACTCACGTAAATTTCATTATCCGTAGCTATTGGAAAATCATCAATCAGATCGCTTTTATTGAAGGCTACTATATATGGCAAGCCCCGTTCTTTAAAAACCCCGATTAGTTCTTCGTCCGCTTTTTGGAGTCCGAGAGCAGCATCTACAACAAGCACTGCCACATCAGTTTTAGTGAGTATCTCTTGTGTTTTTTCTACTCTTTTGCCGCCTAATTCGCCCTCATCATCAATACCCGGAGTATCTATAATCACAACGGGACCTAACGGTAAAAGCTCCATAGCCTTTTTGACCGGGTCGGTTGTTGTTCCCTTAACATCGGAAACGACCGCCAGCTCCTGCCCTGTAACCGCATTGACAACACTTGATTTACCGGCATTACGCAAGCCGAAGAAGCCTATATGTACACGTTCAGCCGATACGGTGTCATTCAAACCCATGCAGCATCCTCCTTTTTTAAGAAACAATCAAATAATTAAAATCTGAAATCTCGGCGATTGGAATTCTTTATATTTTCAAAATTTTCCTCGGCAATACCGCGGACCTTATCCAAAGGAATCCTTTTAAGTTCATCCTCTATAAGTTTATAGCCTATCTTCTTGGTTTCGTCGGAAGCGTAATCCTCAAGATACTCAGTAAGCGTCATCAAAGCATTGGGATGGCAACAGTTGAGTATCTGACCACTCTTACAAAGGCTCATAAATCTATCGCCTGTTCTTCCCTCGCGGTAACAAGCGGTACAGAATGACGGAATATGACCGTTCTCCATAAGCCAACGGACAACTTCATCAAGAGTACGTTGGTCGGAAACATCGAACTGCTCGGAGTCGTGGGATCTTTCCTCCTCGGTATAGCCGCCAACGGATGTACGTGATGCACCGCTGATTTGAGAAATGCCCATATGAAGTGCCTCTCCGCGGACCTTTTCGCTTTCGCGGGTAGAAATAATCATACCTGTATACGGAACTGCAATACGAATACAAGCAATGATTTTCTTAAACATCTCATCACTTATACCGTTATCAAATGTATCGGGGTCGATATCATCAGCACGTTTTAATCTGGGAACGCTTATTGTATGAGGACCTACGCCATGAACAGCCTCAAGATGCTCTGCGTGCATAAGAAGACCTACAAACTCATACATATATCTCTCAAGTCCGAAAAGCACACCGAGACCAACGTCATCAATACCGCCTTCCATGGCTCTGTCCATAGCCTCGGTATGATAATCATAGTCGTGCTTGGGACCTGTGGGATGAAGTTCGAGATAGCTCTGTTTATGATATGTTTCCTGGAAAAGAATATATGTACCTATTCCCGCATCTTTAAGCTTACGGTAATTTTCAACTGTTGTAGCGGCAATATTTACATTAACGCGACGTATAGCACCGTTTTTGTGATTTACACTGTAAATGGTTTTAATACATTCAAGAATGTACTCAATAGGATTATTCTTGGGGTCTTCTCCCGCTTCAATAGCAAGACGTTTATGACCCATATCCTGCAATGCTATAACCTCGTTTTTAACCTCTTCCTGAGTCAGTTTTTTGCGTGCTATATGTTTATTTTTCATATGATAAGGACAATAAACACAACCGTTCACGCAATAGTTTGAAAGATACAAAGGAGCAAACATAACAATTCTGTTACCGTAGAACTTCTGTTTGATATCGTTTGCGAGCTTATACATCTCATCAATTTTCTCAGGGATTTCACACGCAAGAAGCACTGCCGCATCTCTGTGTGTGAGCCCTGTGCAACGATAACCGTTGCCCTCTTTCAACGGCTGAGCTTTCTTAAGAATACTGTCTATAAGCTCAACATTATTCTTGTTTTCCTCGGCATACTTTATAGTATCAAGTATTTCGCCGTCATTGATAAATTCTTCTGCTTTTAATGATTTTGCATTGTAAATAGCCATAATATCTCCTCTCTTGCGGTCAGATTTCTCTTTCCGTCAGATAAATTTATTTAATTATATCACCACGTGCGGTGACAACTTTAAAACCGATTTTTGCCATCCTTGTTTCAAGCTCTTTTCTGTGCATTGCGCTTTCGGCTCCCGAACTGACTTTATTATCATAAAGGTCGTATTTTTTACGTACTGATTCGGGCGAAAGATTGGGCATCACAACGTTTGCCCCTGCCATAATGCCCTTTTCACGTCCCATTGGGTCTACTGTTCCCAATGCCGTCGTAGCGGGCAAAAGAATATTCGGATGAATAAGACGAATTATTGAAAGCAGGTAGCAGGTAAGCTCCGGACTACCGTGTTTCTCCGTTTTAAATATCGTATCCTTATGTGGCACAAAAGGACCTATACCGCACATATCGGGTTTAAACTCTTCGATAAATTTCAAATCTTCAGCAATATGCTTTGTTGTCTGATAGGGTGCGCCAACCATAAAACCGCAACCGGTCTGAAAACCGATTTCTTTGAGGTTTCTGAGACATTCCATACGATTGCTGAGAGACAGGTTTTCGGGATGCAGCTTGGAATACAGCCACTCGTCAGCAGTTTCGTGACGAAGAAGATATCTGTCCGCCCCTGCTTTATATAATTTCTCGTAGCTTTCGCGGCTTCTCTCACCTAAGGAAAGTGTTACTGCACATTCGGGAAAAAGCTCTTTTATTTTTCTTATTAAATTACACAGTATTTCATCGGTAAAGAAGCCATCCTCTCCACCCTGGAGCACAAAAGTCCTGAAGCCTACGGAATACCCCTCTTTACAACATTCTATTATTTCTTCGGGTGTGAGCCTGTAACGCTCACAGTTGGAGTTACCTCCCCTTATACCGCAGTAATAACAATCATTTTTACAAATATTACTTATTTCAATAAGCCCTCTTACGAAAACCTTATTTCCGTAAACTGACCTTCTGACCTCATCTGCTTTTTTCATTAAATATTCAGCAGATTCTTCGGTACGGTTTCCTACAAGTGTTTCATATTCTTCGAGTGTCAGGGTATGAGTTTTATAAAGCTTTTCGGCAAGTAAAATTACATCATTCATCGCTTATCACATTGGAAAGAACTGTTTTGGCGCTGACACCTTTAAGGTTGCCAATTTTTCCGCTCAATGTAGATATAACATCCTGAGGCGCATCAACAGCAACACTTATAATACTTATACTCCTCTGCCGATAAGGAATACCCATTCTGCCAATTATATATGCACCGTACTTGTGTAAAATAGCGTTGAGTTCTTCAACGGAATCACCATTTTCCACAATGATACTTATAACACCAACTCTTGAAGCCATAATAACCTCCAAATAAAAAATGCCGTACCCTGATAAGGTACGGCAACATATAATAAGCCTATGTCTTTACCGCACCTTTCAATCAGGAATAACCTTTATGTCAGGTACAGACTAATTATACTATATTACCCTTGATTTATCAACCCCTGATATTTTGCATATTATTGAAAATCGCGGAAAAAATAGTTTTGAAAAATAAACAAGGAAGTGTTTATCATGAACAAAAATGAATACAAACAGCTTGTACATGAAACCACACCCAAATCACCGCTTCTAAAAGACTGTATAATGGCATTTATTTTCGGTGGCAGCATATGCTGTTTCGGCGAAGTCCTGAAAACGCTTTATGCAATGGCAGGTCTTAATGAAAACGAAATAAAACTTGCAGTTCCCGCAACACTCATCGCTATAACCGCAATACTAACCGGTGCCGGAGTTTTTGACAACATTGCAAAGCACGCAGGCGCAGGCACAGCGGTACCCATTACAGGTTTTGCAAATTCAGTGGTTTCCCCTGCCGTTGAATTTAAACTTGAAGGCTACATTTTAGGAACCGCGGCAAAAATGTTTAATCTGGCAGGACCTGTTATTGTATACGGTTGCAGTAGCGCGAGCCTATATGGGTTGATTTATTGGATAATGACAAAAATATAAATTCAATATCATTGACATTAAACCTTATGACTTTTTGTCATAAGGTTTTTCTTGTATTTAAAGGTATATACTCATCACAACTGCAAAAAATACTTTTACCAAAAGCATTTTAGGGAGTTTATTATGCCTGAAAGAATAGGAAAAAACACAATCAATCTAAAAAACAAACCTTATATCGTCGGCTATGCGGCAGCAGTTGGTAAAAAAGAGTCGGATGGTCCTTTAGGCCAGCATTTCGACAAGGCATACACAGACGAATTCTGCGGTGAAAAAACTTTTGAAAAAGCCGAAACGCATCTTCAGAAAGCCGCTATTGAAACTGCACTGAAAAAAGCAAAAGTGCTGAAAAGTGATGTCCAATGTGCCTTTGCAGGTGACCTTTTAAACCAATGTATCGGCTCATCCTTCGGCATGCGTGATTTAAAGTTTCCGTTTGCTGGTCTTTACGGTGCTTGTTCAACTATGGCTTTATCATTGGCTATGTCAGGAATTTTTGTTGATTCGGGTGCGGCGGAAAATGCAGTTGCCGCTGCATCCTCGCACTTTTGCTCTGCAGAAAGACAATACCGTATGCCCCTTGAATACGGCGGTCAGCGAACACCGGCTTCGCAATGGACTGTAACCGGTGCCGGTTGTGCCGTAGTCAGCAACAAAGCTTACGAAAACAATTCTCCGCGGATTGAAAAAGTAATAATAGGTGCCGTCAGAGATTTGGGAATTACTGACCCTAACAACATGGGTGCGGCAATGGCACCGGCAGCAGCCGAAACCATTGCGGATTTTTTAAGCGATACTAAAACCGCTCCCCAAGACTATGATTTAATTCTTACAGGAGACCTGGGTTCCACAGGAAGCAGATTATTAATTGAGCTACTGAAGAAAGAACGAAATATCGACATTTCAAAAGTTCACAATGATTGCGGAATAATGATATTTGACCCCGAAAAGCAAGACGTGCACTCAGGCGGTTCCGGTTGTGGTTGTAGTGCAACGGTGGTATGCTCGTACATTCTGGATGAAATAAAAAGCCATCGTATGAAAAAAGTTTTATTTGTAGGAACCGGGGCATTGTTATCCCCCACATCTTCACTCCAGAAGGAGTCTACTCCCGGCATTGCTCACGGAGTTCTGATAACAATATAATAAAGGAGTTAATTTATGGATTTCACAAAAAAAGAAAATTATTTAAAAGCATTGGAAAATATTAGCGGTGTCGCAAAAACCTATGTCAGAATCTCAAGCTTAAAAACCGCGTTGACAGTGTTTCTTGTAATTTACACCGTAATTAAAATCGCAAGTGCATTCAAAAATCAATAAAGTTCTTGAAATACTCCGGAATAAAGGGTATTATATAAATATCTTTTTATAGGAAGTGTTTTTATGGATTGTATTTTTTGCAAAATAGCAAACGGTGAAATCCCTACAACAAAAGTTTACGAAGATGACACCGTAATCGCATTCAATGACCTTGAGCCTCAGGCTCCCACTCATATTCTTGTTATCCCCAAGCAGCATATAACCTCTGCGGCTGATATCAACGAAAAAAACAGTGCTGTTATTGCACATATATTTGAAGTTATTGCAAAAATTTCAAAAGATATGAATATGGATAGCGGTTTCCGCATTGTCAACAACTGCGGTGACAGTGCCGGTCAGACAGTTAAACATATCCACTTCCATCTCATGTCAGGAAGAGACTTCACTTGGCCGGCAGGCTGATTCTTTAGGTTTTACGAAAGGTTATAAAAATGAAACGACCGATGCTGATTTCAGGCATAACTATGGCAGTTAGTTGTGTATTTTTGATGTTATATTCAAAAGTCGCAGCTTATGCTATGTTATTGTTTGCGGCATCGGCTTTTGTTTTATATTTAATTAAGCCACTGAAACTCAGAAAATACATAATCATACCCACTGTTTGTATCAGTACCCTGCTGATTTCCCTTTCTTTTCTGTCCTACACTCACGTAAAGATAGAGCCGTGTCTGCAGTATGATTCACAAATCACTTATGTAGCAGGCAAAATAGTAACCACTCCGGTTACCAAAAACGGGTACACATCCTTCGTTTTAGAGACAGATAAAATTTCAAATAACAGCGAAAATATTAAAATTGATATTATAATCCCTCAGGAATCTTCTACGGATATTCGTCTTTATGATTATATTTCAATGGATTCTGTCCGATTGTCTGTTCCGAAAGACGAACACAATGAACCCGATTTTTCTTATGCTTCGGACGGTATACTGCTTAGCGGCTCCGGTAGTAATTTGAATTTTCTGTGGCATTGCGAAAAAACGCCTTACTACTATTGTCTTCATTTCAAAGAAATTATTAATAACAGAATAGACGCTTTCATGTCCGATGATACTGCAGGAATTTTAAAAGGTATGCTCTTCGGCGGAAGCGGGAGCATTAACAGTAACACACGTATTGCTTTTAAAAACAGCGGTATTTCTCACCTTTTAGCAGTTTCCGGACTGCACACCTCACTTTGGTGCGGTTTACTCATTTCGGTACTCAAGCTGTTAAGAATCCCCGAGAAAATATGCAACGCCATATGTATTGTGTTCCTTGTAGCTTTTTGCACTATATCCGCATTCACACCATCAGTTGTCAGGTCATCTCTGATGATGTTCATCCTTCTAATTTCAATCTACTTCAAACGACGACCTGATTCATTGAACTCCTTGGGCTTTGCCGCTGTATTGTTGCTTTTACCTAACCCTTACATCATTTTAAATATCAGTTTTCAACTCTCTACTACTGCCACTTTAGGTGTACTCCTTGCCTCTAAATATGAAACTATAACCCGACAAAAAACACATTTTATAAGTTCGAAGCCGCTGAAAGCGGTGGTCGATTACACACTGACTTCGTTATTGGTAAGTTCTTTTGCGGGTGTTTTTACAATGCCTGTCTCGGCTTACTATTTCAATGTTTTCAGTCTTATGTCACCAATTACCAACGTACTGTGTGTAAAGCTCGCTTTTTATGGAATGTTAAGCGGATGTATTGCAACCGCATCAAGTTTTATAGAAAATTCTTTTATAAGAAATATAACAATTTTCATATACGATATTACCGAATTCATACTCAATATCGTACGAAACATATCTGTTTCATTATCAAACTTCAAATATTGTACAATACCGATTCATAAGCAATGGCTTATTTTTGCTATGATTTGTACTGCAATAATAATCGCGGTTTCTTACTGTATTTACAAAGCCAAAAAGAAGCCCGCAATCATAAAAATTGCGGCTGTTGTCTGCGTATTTGCCGTATGTGTTAATATCAGTATCCCTTTAATACCCGGGCGGTATTATAATACTCTTTCAGTGATTTCCTCGGGCAACGATTTACATATTGTTATACGTAGCGGAACGCACTATGCGTATATCGTAAACAGTACGGAGACTTTCTCAAGCGATGTATATGATTATTTGCCGAAAGCTACCTGCGAATCCTTGGATTATTATTTATTAAATTATATATCCTACAATTCTGTAAGAGATATAAAGGCTATAACTTCTGTCTGCAAACCTTTAGAAACTCATATAACACCGTCAATCAATTATTTATGTGAAAGCACCGGAATAGATTTACCCCGGAACACAATAATCTCCGTAACAGGCAAATATATTTTAAATGATAAAATTAGTGTAGAAATCGTTGACACATATCCTACGCAGTATGCTATAATAAAGGGCGAACGAAAAACAGCCTATGTTCATCTTCACGGTGACACGAATCTTTCGGATGTTGTTGATGTAAGTGACGGAGACATTTTCGTTTATAATGGTGTTATGCCCGACAAAACATCGGAGAAAGCTGAGTTTATTATAATTAACGCAGACTCAGAGATAATCCGAAATAAAAGCTACTATGAATTAAAGAGCGATTTCCCAAATCTTCATCTGACTGCAAAAGACGGCGATTATCAAATCATTATCTAAAAGGAGTAACCATGGCACAGTTCAACGAAGAAACTTTAAAAAAGCAGATAAAAAGCGGCGAATTCATGCGTGTTTATATCCTTTACGGTAACGAAGGATACCTTAAGCAGCATTACGCCAACACAATATGCAGTAAAGCTGTAAGCAAGGATTTCGAGGACTTCAACCTAAAAAAACTTGACGGAAAAGAAACAAGTCTTAATGAAATATACGATTGCATTTCATCATTTCCTATGATGAGCGACTACACCTGCACACTTATAAAAGATTTCCCGCTTAATAATTATATAGGCGACCGAGGTAAAGTGGACAAAGAGTTCGAAAGCATACTGACCGACGTACCCGAAACATCTGTCCTTGTATTCTGGATGGATACTGTTGAAGTTGACGAAAAGAATAACAAGTGGGCAAAAGTTCTTAAAATTATAGACGAAGTGGGCGCTTGTGCAAAAATAGATAAACGCACTCGCTCAGCACTCGAAAAGCTTATTATAGCTTCCGCCGCAAAAAAAGACTGTACACTTTCAAGAGAAAATGCGTACTATATGATAAATCTTGTTGGCGAAGATATGAGCACACTTCAGAACGAGCTCAACAAGGTATGCGCCTATACCGGTTCAGGCGAAATCACAAAACAACATATCGATAAAACTGTAATAGTTTCCGTTGAAGCAAAGATTTTCCAGCTTTCGCGTATGATAGCGCGTTCTGAAGCAGATAACGCCTTTGAAAATCTCGCTAATCTTTTCAAACTGCGTGAAGAACCCGTTGTGATTTTAAGCGTTCTTTCCAAAGCCTTCGTCGATATGTACAGAGTAAAAGCCGCAAAAGAGAAAGGCATCCCCTACTCTAAGCTTGCAGACGAATTCCCCGTTGCTTATAAGCACAAAACTTTCATACTCGATAACGCAGCAAACGACGCTTCAAAATACACTTTATCACAGTTAAAAACCGCTTTGGACCTGCTTTCAGATGCAGACAGACGCCTGAAATCGACGAACGAAGACGGCAAAACAGTTCTTGAGGAACTAATATTAAGGTTGTTGAGAATTTAATGATAAAAATTGACAGAGTTGTTATCGTAGAAGGTCGATACGACAAAATTAAACTTTCATCCATATTAGATGCAGTCATAATAGAAACCGAAGGTTTTGGCATTTTTAACAACAAAGAAAAGCAAAAGCTCATACGTAAGCTGGCAGAAACAAAAGGTCTTTTAATCCTTACGGACAGTGACTCTGCCGGTTTCAAGATACGTTCATTTATCCGCGGAATAGTTCCTGCGGAATATATAAAGCACGCTTATATTCCCGACATTTTCGGCAAAGAAAAAAGAAAAACTGAACCTTCCAAAGAAGGAAAATTAGGTGTAGAGGGCGTTAAAGCTGAGGTAATTATGGATGCTCTGCAAAAAGCAGGTGTACTTTGCGAAGAAATACAGGAGACCAACCGTAAACAAATAACAAAACTTGACCTCTATGAAGACGGTCTTTCCGGAAAACCTGACAGCGATAAATTAAGAAAAAAACTACTTCTTCATCTTGATTTACCCGAAAGATTAACTTCCAACGCACTTGTTCAAGTGCTCAACACATTTATTACGTACGAAGAATATAAAAAGGCTGTTGAGGATATTAAAAATGGTCAATAAAAACGATGAATTTAATTTAAAAATAACCGGCTACACATCAGAAGGCGGCGGTGTCGGTAAATATGAAGGACAAGCCATTTTTGTTGAAAACACAGCAGTCGGCGATGAGATTCTCTGTCATATAATAAAAGCCAAAAAGACTTATGCAATAGGCAAAGTCATTAAAATAATAAAACCCGCTAAAGTGAGAATCGAACCCGAATGTGAAGTTTTCAAAATGTGCGGCGGGTGCTCTTTTGCTCATATTAAATATGATGAAGAACTCAAATCCAAGGAACAAAAGGTTAAAGATGCTTTTGAAAGAATAGGCGGTCTTAGTCCGGAATTTGCTCCAATCATTCCCTCGCCCGAAACAGTCCGTTACCGAAATAAGGCTCAATATCCCGTAAAAAGAGAAAACGGAATACTTAACATCGGTTTTTATGCAAAAAAAAGCCATCGGGTAATCGATGGCGGCGACTGCCTTTTGCAACCGGTTGAATTTACTGAAATTATAGAAATTTTCAGAAAATGGATTAACAATAATAACATAACAGTATATAGTGAAACCACCAACAAAGGTCTTTTGCGCCACATATATTTGCGAAAAGCTTTTGCAACTGATGAAATTATGGTGTGTGCCGTTATAAACGGCAAAACCTTACCCGAAGCCGAACAACTCCTGGAGCAGTTAAAAGCCATAAACGGTTTCAAAACGCTTGTAGTAAATATTAACCGCGAAAACACCAATGTTGTTTTAGGTAACGAATGCTACTCAGTTTACGGTGACGGTTATATTACCGATATTCTATGCGGTGTAAAGATAAAAATATCACCATTATCCTTTTACCAGGTAAACAGAAACGGCGCAGAGCGACTTTACACGAAAGCTGCTGAATACGCAAGTCTTACAGGCGACGAGGATATACTTGATTTGTACTGTGGCACAGGAACTATCGGACTTTCCATGGCTGATAAGGTAAAATCAGTTATCGGAGTGGAAATCATCCCAGAGGCTATCGAAGACGCAAGAGTCAATGCGGAATTAAATAACATCAAAAACGCACGTTTTATTTGCGGTGATGCTTCTGAAGCTGCCGAAAAATTAAAGAATGAGGGTATAACTCCACAGGTTATTATACTTGACCCTCCAAGGAAGGGTTGTGCCGAGGAGCTTCTGAAAACAGTTGCGCAAATACATCCGCAAAAAATTGTCTATGTATCCTGCGACCCTGCAACACTTGCAAGAGATTGCGCAAGACTTCTTAACTTAGGCTACGAGGTAAAAGAGGTTACTCCGGTAGATATGTTCCCGAGAACAAACCATGTTGAGAGTGTTGCGTTGCTTACACTTTTTTAAATAATAATTTTAAAGGAGCTAATGCTTATGACACCCGGACTTACACGCCGTGAAAGAGAAGTAACGGATATTAACGAAATCATAAAAATACTTGATAAAACAAAAATTGTTCATATAGCCTTGGTTGACGGCGACGAACCCTATGTGGTGCCTATGAATTACGGCTATACATACATAGACGGAAAGCTCACTCTGTATCTTCACGGAGCAACTGAAGGAAAAAAGCTTGACCTTATGAGAAAAAATCCGAAGGTATTTTTCTCAATGGAATGTGATATTGAACCTTTCAGCGGGCAGGTTGCTTGTCAATACGGCACATCCTATTCTTCCGTAATGGGTAAAGGCATTGCAGAAATTCTGGAGTCTCCCGAGGATAAAATGAACGGTCTGAGCCTTTTTATGAAATCTCAGACCGGTATCGACTTCCAATTCAATGAAAGATTGGTAAGTGCAGTCAGTGTAATTAAAATTGATGTTACCGAATTCACTGCCAAGCACAGACCCAAACCCATAAACGCATAATATAAAACGTGGTTTAAATCTTTTGATTTAAACCACGTTGTTTTTATTTACCTATTGTTTTTGCAGTTACAATGGCTTCATCGGAAGCAACATAAGAAATGTTTACGGTGTCACCCACATTGAGTATTACAACCGCGTCATCCTCTGCTGTTGAAATTGAATAATAAACAGGTTTATTGTCAACTGCAATATAGTAAATGCTGTTGCCGTTTACAACCGCTGTACGTATATCAGTGATAACACCGGTTATCTTCTGATATTTGTTTTCTTCATTACCGGCACTCGAGTCGTTACCGGATGAAGCACCGCCACCGATTGCATCGGGAAGAATAGCGTCATACATTATATTGATTTCACGCTTTGTGCTTGCCTTGACTTTAGAAACATATGCTTTAAGACATGCTTCAAGGTCGGGGTTAGCGTCGTCCTCACTTCTTACAGCATCCTGAACACGCTCAACGCTTACCATCGCATAGCTCTTAACAACGTTATTGTCCTTAAGTGCCATGAAGTAAGTTGCCTCACCGTCAATATTAAGAAGAAGCGGGAATGTAGCTGTCCAGCCCTTATCGGATACGATACCCTGAGCAGATGTCTGGGCACCGCTTTCGGTTGTACCTGAAATCTCCTGGAAAACAGCTTCCTTTGTACGCTGGTTAATAATAGCGAAACCGATTATAGAGTCGTCATTTGTAACAGATGTAACACCTGTATAGAGCCAAACGTCATCGCCGCTGGCAATGTAGCTGGAACCTACGGTTGTAGTTTTAACACCTGTCTGACCGATATAACCATTGATGAAACCGCCGCTGTATTTACCGTAGTAGTTGTACTGTTGAACAAGAAGGTCGTCAGAATAAATCTGGTCAATCCAGTTATATTCTTTTGAGTTTATAAGTGTTTCTATGCTGATATCTTCTATTGTCTTGTCACAAGCATCAACAAGGACAACACCTATAACGTCTGCACCGCCTGCAATACCGATTTTATCATAATATTCGCATACCCAGTAGGGTTTACCCTCATCGTTTATTTCTAATGAAGGTGTACCGAAAATGTATGTTGGGAAATTGAATCTCAATACACGGTCAAGACGTTCATTAAGATATTCACCGGTTGAAACCTGAATATTATCAAGACCATGGTCTGCAAGAATAAATGCTTCGGCTTCCTGAGTGTACATATTTACTGCAATATATGCAGGGAAGCCTGTTTTTGTATTCTGCACCCATTTGAATACGTCACCGTATTTCAGCGGGAAAATTCTATGGGGCTGACCCTTGTAGTTTACCTGAGTAGAATATGCATCATCAATAACGAACTGAGAAACCCAATCAGAAAGGTCACCAAGAGTTTTATTGGCAAGGTTAAGAGCAACGTCCTTGTCAATCATGGGAACTGTCTCGAAATCTTCAAGACTTGTAATTGTAGTAATGCTATCGCCGGCACCAAATTCTTCCTCAGTAACAGTAATAATCTGACTGTATTCCTTAGCACGGAAGAAAGGTGATGTAGCAATATAGCCAACGCCGAGAATAATAACGAACACAAGACCTATTGCCAATGGGATAATAGACTGTCTTTTTACATACGGTACATACTCTGGCTTCGCAAAAGCTTTCGATGTTATGAAAGTCATAGCGATATATATACCGATGATAATTGCTATAAAGTAATAGAACTCAATAGCCTCAAGGTTAATAGCAGGAAGCATAAAATAATATGCAATACCGCCACCGATAATCGTAGTGATTATACAAATAATGATTTTAAGCACTTTTTTCTCCGGAGGAATAACAACCTCTTTAGGTCTTCCCTTACCGGAAAAGTCAACTTTAATAGGGTCCATTATGACAACTCCTTTAAATAATATACTGATTATTATAAACTAAGCACTATTTAAATACAAGCCTTATTTTATTAACAAAATCATTTATCTTTTTGAATTTGCCAGTTACAAATATCAGAATATACATTGTAACCGCCTTCAACTCCGGATATATTCGGATTAACGCAAACAACTGCCTTTCTGTAATACAACGGAACAAACGGAACCTCTGCAGAAAACGCCTCAACAAAAGTCATAGTTGAATCCGCTCCGCTCTTATACGCAGAAAAATCCTCATAGAATCTTTCGTTTACACCGTAGTTAAGAGTTCCGTCTTTTGTGAAAAACTCAGTTAAATCACAGTTTGGTGTAAGCTGAGTTTCACCTATATAAAGACCGAAAAAGCCGGTTTGCAAGGCTTCCATAAATTCTTCGGAGGTTTTCTTTTCAGTGATTGTAACACCGAACCCAAGGTCCTCCAGTGATTTTTTCACTGCCTCGGCAACACTTACTTTATATTGATTTTCAGAACAAACAAGAATATTGACTCTGAGCTCTCTGCTTCCGTTTGACCTGACACCGGATGAATTTATCTGTGTGTATCCGTTGCGTTCAAGAATTGCAATGGCTTTCTCAGTTTCACCGCTTACCCCGGCAAGATTTTCATTGTTAATTTGGTAATACTCACCTTTAAAAGGAGTTACCGTTGCTACACCTTGACCTAAGAAAGACGAGGCGACGATGTCGGAGCGATTAATACCTATATTTATTGCGTGGCGTACCCAATCGAGAGAGGTCATAGAACCTGCCCAATTAGAGTTTACACCCACATAAACAAGATTATTCGTATTTTCAGAAACTGTTGATGATGACAGATTTATATACGAACCGTTACTTAAATCTTGCTTGTATACGCTTATTTCATTCGCTTTGAACGGATACACCGGGCTTGATGTTCCCGACATATCATAAAGTGCTATCTGCTTATGCCACGCTTTATCATAATCACGATGATTTATATTTACCTGAAGATACGGAATATCCTCCAGATATTTAATACAGTACTTTCCGCTTCCGATATCAGAATCGCCCGAGGCTTCTACTATGGGGAAATTCAATATATTTAAAGCCATAGCATCCGGGTTATATAAGGTAAACACAACAGTATCGTTGTCTGCTACGGAAACGCCCGCTATATTAGAAAGCGAAGCTTTGTAAAAATCATTGTTTTTAGCTTTTTCAAAAGAACTTTTAACGTGAGCCGCCGTTAAAGCTTGACCGTTACTGAACTTTACATCAGATTTAATATTAACGGTGACTTTTTTCCCTTCAATCTCCCCGGCATGCGCTAATAAAGCTTCTCCTTTTCCGTTATCGGTTGGTATAAAAAGACTCTCATATATAATGGGTATCAAATCCCTGTTAAGCGTGCCCTTTGATTCATATGGTTTCAAGGAATCAACTGCGGAATACGGCAAAGAAATATCCGCATCAATTATTTCCGTAGGTAAAACGTAGCCTTCCGTTTCGGTAGTTTCTCCATTATCGGATTTATCGCATGAAAACAGTAGGAATGTCATTGAAAGAACGAGCAAAATCGCCATAACACGTTTACTCATTTAACATTCACCCTTTCCATTGAAATTGCTTTTCCGCTTTTTTCGTCTATTTCTACTATACAGCCATCCATACAGTATTCACCAACACCGTTTTCGAAACGAACCGGTAAATTAGTTCTGAATTTTTTTATAGTAAGCTCCGGTTCTATACCGAGAACCGAATTAACGGGTCCGGTCATACCGGCATCTGTTATATAGGCTGTACCTTCAGGAAGAAGCTGGTCGTCTGCTGTCTGCACATGGGTATGAGTACCAAAAACAGCCGTAACTTTACCGTCAAGATAAAAACCCATAGCGCGTTTTTCCGCAGTCGCCTCAGCGTGGAAATCAACAATTATTGTTTTACAGCCCTCAGTTCGGGTTAATGCCTTATCCATTTCCAGAAACGGATTACCTAAGGGTTCGGAATACACAGTGCCGAGCATATTGATTACAGCAATACGATACCTGCCCTTATCAATTATGCCTACACCTTTTCCCGGAGCACCGCTCGGGTAGTTATACGGTCTGATTACAGGAACATCTCTTTCGAGATAATCCATAATCTCGGGTCTTTTAAATGTATGATTACCAAGTGTTATCATATCAACACCGCTATCAAGCATAGACTCGCAGGACTTGGGGGTAACTCCGTTTCCTTTTGCAGAATTCTCACCATTAGCAATACAAACATCAATATTATTTTGTCTTTTGAACCCGGGCAGTTTTTTTAAAAGAAAATCACAACCGCCCTCACCTACAACGTCACCTAAAAAAAGCAAACGCATATATTTACCATCGTTTCTATTTATAATTTTAATAGCGAAACCCACCGCAGCGGGAGGGTTTCGCTATATTTTAATTATTTTGCAAAGTCAATCGCACGACTTTCTCTGATTACGTTAACCTTAATCTGACCGGGATATTCAAGCTCGCCCTCAATTTTCTGGACGATATTTCTTGCAAGCAATACCATCTGGTCATCGGAAACTGCCTCAGGCTTAACCATAATACGAACTTCGCGACCTGCCTGAATAGCAAAAGCATTGTCTACACCCTCAAAGGATGTTGTGATTTCTTCAAGCTTCTGCAAACGCTGGATGTAAGACTCAATGTTTTCACGTCTTGCGCCGGGTCTCGCCGCAGAAATTGCATCCGCTGCCTGAACGAGGCAAGCTATAACAGTCTTAGCCTCAACATCACCGTGGTGAGCCTGGATAGCGTGAATAACCTGCTCATTTTCCTTATTCTTTCTGGCAACTTCAACACCGAGCTCTATGTGAGTACCTTCTTTTTCGTGGTCAAGAGCCTTACCGATATCGTGAAGAAGACCTGCACGTTTAGCAAGCTTCACATCAGCACCCAATTCAGCAGCCATAAGTCCTGCGAGATAAGAAACCTCAAGTGAATGGTTAAGTACATTCTGTCCGTAGCTGGTACGGTATTTAAGCTTACCGAGAAGTTTTACAATTTCACCGTGAAGTCCGTTTACACCGGCATCAATAATAGCCTTTTCACCTGTCTGTCTGATAGTATTTTCAACTTCACGTTTTGATTTCTCATACATTTCCTCAATACGCGCAGGATGTATTCTACCGTCAGACACAAGCTTTTCAAGTGTGAGTCTTGCAATCTCACGACGCACAGGCTCAAAGCAAGAAACCGTAATAGCTTCGGGAGTATCGTCAATAATAAGGTCAACACCCGTAATTGTTTCAATAGTGCGGATATTTCTACCCTCGCGGCCGATGATGCGACCTTTCATCTCATCACTGGGAATAGTAACAACTGAAACAGTTGCCTCTGCCGCGTGGTCGGCAGCACAACGCTGGATAGCACCGGCGATAACCTCGCCTGCCAACTTATCCATATCGTCTTTGAGCTGCTGCTCATAATCGAAGATTTTAGTAGCTTTTTCGTGAACAAGCTGCTCTTCAAGAGTTTTAAGAATAATATCCCTTGCCTGTTCTTTTGAATAGCCGGAAATTCTCTCAAGAATTTCAAGCTGACTTCTTTTGAGAGACTCAACTTCCTGTTCTTTATCCTCAACGTCTTTGAGCTTTTTGGAAATTATTTCCTCTTTCTTTTCCTGGGCTTCAACTTTTTTGTCAAGACTTTCTTCCTTCTGGATTATACGTCTCTCCTGACGCTGAACTTCAGCGCGTCTTTCACGTAAATCGTGTTCAGTTTCGGATCTGAGTTTATGGATTTCGTCTTTAGCTTCAAGGATTGATTCCTTTTTCTTCTGCTCCGCTTCAGTCATAGCATTATTCACTATTCTCGCAGCTTCCTGGGTAGCAGAACCGATAGCAGCCTCAGCAACTTTTTTACGATGAGCACCGCCGAGAACGAAACCTACAACGCCGCCAACAACAAGTGTTGCAACAGCAATAACAATAATAATTGCAATAGATATCGTTATCATTACCGAATAAATCTCCTTTCATTTTAGTGTAAAGTTAATTTTAAAATAAAAAAATGACGGAAAACAACACTTTCCGTCAATCGAGGCAGAAAACAAGAGCTTAAAAGCAGTTCTCTGCATATATAATAAAAGTTTTGTCGCAGACGTTCACACGTGTGCGGTTATGTATCTATATAAATATAAAGCTATTTTGTAAAAATATTATAAAAAACACTTGATAAGGTTTATAAATAACAAAAATATATATATAACAAAACTATTATCATACAATACGGATAGTGCACTATTACCACAAATAATACATCATCTCGTATATTATAATAAATATTGTACTATTAGTCAAGAAAAATCAGTTACCAATTTAATTTTTTTGTTAAGTTTTTTATAATATTTACTACTATACGGATTTTACCCTATCTCCGGAAAAACACTGGAACATTCATTAAGTATTTTTTCCGCCTCAAGTTTACTGTCTTTATTTCCCGGAAGGTCTCGAACCTCACTTTTTTTCCAGAGATAAAGTATCTGAGGAAATGTCAGTATCGTTTCAAAGGCTGCTTTATTACCGTATTTTTTCTTAAGATATTCTATTATTTCGCAGGGTGCTGTGTTTTCATTTGAAAACAGTTCTCCTTTTTCTACTGCAAAGACGCAAAGTTTTTTTGCCGTTTCAGCTTCATCAGCGCAGGAAAGCACGGCATCAACCCTTTTTTCAACTTCATCAAGAGGAAGTAAAAAAGCCGATGTCATCATAGACCCCATCTGTTTTTGCGAAAAACCTCGTTTTGTAAATGCACCAATATATCCGGCAACAATCAGTCCTACCTCATTATTCTGTTCTGTAATATCCGTTTTGCTGTCTATCATCCATTGCGGAACATTGTTAAATTCATTTTTCATATTATCACCATTTTTTATTGTTACATCTTGTTTTAACATATTCCGGAAGCCAAAACAATACAAATCGTTAAA
The DNA here is from genome assembly GCA_045603185.1 of Acutalibacteraceae bacterium. Lineage (GTDB taxonomy): Bacteria > Bacillota > Clostridia > Oscillospirales > Acutalibacteraceae > DTU089. The sequence continues at coordinate 10,225 of JAZULQ010000019.1, read as the reverse complement.
AAAGAGTCACACTTCGTTTAAAAAATAACTTACGTTGACATTTCATTATAAGTGCTTTATAATTTGGTTATAATTAAATAAGGTGGAGTCTGTCAGATTATGCGGGTACTGTGCCCGTTTTTCTTTGTATGTTTTGATGGGGTCTGCCGGCCTCATCATTTTATTTAGGAGTGTTTTTTATGCCACCATTGCTTATCCCGATTATTTTATTGATTGTAGGCTTCGTTCTTCTTATCAAGGGCGGTGACTGGTTTGTTGACGGTGCCACAGGTATCGCTCGTCGCTTCCATCTTCCTGAAATTTTAATTGGTGCAACTGTCGTTTCTATCGGTACAACACTTCCCGAGGTTATGGTTTCTGCAGGTGCCGCTGCTGCGGGCACAGGCTCCATTGCTTATGGTAACGCCATCGGCTCAATCATCTGTAACACAGCCCTTATTGCCGCAATCACAATAGCAATCAAGCCCGGTGCTGCCGCAAGAAAAAGTCTGAAGGTACCCGTGATATTCTTCTTTGGGGCTGCAGCCTTCTATTGCCTGATATCATACCTCTTAGGTACGTTCTATCGCTGGACCGGTATCGTTCTCCTTTTAACATTTATAGTGTATATGGTGCTTACTGTTTTACGTATGAAAAAGACCGGTGCCGATATAGAAACAGTTCAACACGAAGAAATTTACGGAAATATCAAGACTGAGGAACAACTTGAGGCTGAAAGCGGTGAAGACCACGTTGTCGAAACCAAGGAATCAGGGAAAAAAGACTCTTTGATAAAAGATATTGTACTTCTGGTAATCGGCGCCGTTCTTATTGCCATCGGTGCACGTTTACTCGTTGACAATGCAACAACTATTGCACGCGAGTTAGGTGTATCAGAAACAGTTATCGGTCTTACGATAGTTGCTCTCGGCACATCATTACCCGAGCTCATAACTGCCATCACCTCTTTGATAAAGGGTCACGGCTCACTTTCACTCGGCAATATTATCGGTGCAAACCTTTTCAATCTTGTACTTGTAAGCGGTGCTGCTATTACCATCAACCCGTTTGAAGTTCCTGCGTCAGGTTATATCAACAACATAAACTCCGCTTTCATTATCGATATTCCTGTTATGCTTTTAGTAATGGCAATACTAACCATTCCTACACTTATAAAACAGAAGCTTTCTCGTTGGCAAGGCTTTTCTCTTTTGGCGATTTATGTAGGCTTCTGTGTACTTCAATTCGTTGTTTTATAATAAAAGGCTCCTGACTCGAACGGGTCAGGAGCTTTTGTTATCACTCGCCAAAAGAAATATACATTTCTTCTGTTTCAATTTGTTTTTCTTTTAAAAAACCAATAACTTTTTCTCTTGTATCCAAATTTTCAGCACTTGTAATTGCATTAAACAAACGCAGATACATCTTCTTATATAATTCAATTTCTTTTGCAAATTCCACATCCACATAAATCACCTTTTTATTTTATAATACCATCATATACAGAAAACTGCAACCATTAATGGTTATATATTTAAAACTTATTTTAAGCATAATATTGTAGTAGGAGTTGATATTATGTTTAAAATCGAAAATGAATTCAAATCTGCAAACATTTCACGTACCATCAGATTTACCGAGCCCTTATTCGAAAAATTAAATAAAACTGCCGCGGAAAACAATATTTCTTTTAATCTTTTAGTGCTGCAGTGTTGTAAATACGCCTTAGAGCATCAGGGAAAAGAAGATTAAAACAGTAGCTGTTATGACTCATATCATAACAGCTACTGTTTTATTTCATAATCAAATCAACACATTCCTCGGGAGTTTTGCCGTCACATTCAATTGTTACATCTGCGTATTTTTCATAGAGTGGTGCTCTTTGCTCATAAAGCTCGGCAAGGGTTGTACCCTCTTTCATAGCAATACCGCGGGTATGTATATTATTTACACGCCTGTTTAATTCTTTGGGCGATACCTTAAGATAAACGATTTTGCCATTTTTCTTAAGCTTGTTCATAGCCCTTTCACCGTAAACTGCACTACCACCCGTGGCTATAACGTTGTTGGTAAAATCATTTTTATAAATGATTTCATCCTCCAGTTGAATAAATGCATCTATCCCCTGTTTATTTATTGTGTCGCATAAGCTCTCGCCGGTTTCACTCTGAATAAGCAAATCCGTATCACAAAAATTCATAAGCGTTGACTTGGCAAGAAGCACCCCAACGGTGCTTTTACCCGCACCGGGCATACCTATCAATACAATATTTTTCATATTAATCTCCGGCATAAGTAGGTGCATTTTTAGGAGCACTGCCCTTGATTACCTTGTGATAATATGAGTAAGTCATAGGTACATCCTTATTAAGATGTCCTGCATCTGCAACTTCACCCAGGAAAACTGTGTGGGTTTCGGTTTCCATAGTATTTATAACCTTGCAGGTAATATAAGAAATAGCCTGTGGCAAAATCGGAAGATAACCTTTAACAAGGTGCTCAATCCCCTCAAATTTATCAACATCCTTGCCGCTTCTGAATCCAAAAGAGCCTATAACCATGGGGTCAACATTTTCCCCGAGAATATTAACAGCAAAAACACCTGTATCCTTGATGCATTTGTTAGTATAGTTATCGTGATTTATTGACACCGCAACCGTAGCAGGGCTGGATGTTATCTGCATAGCAGAATTTGCAGTACAACCGGTAGGCTTTCCCTCACCCCATGTTGTAACAACATAAACACCGTATGATAAATTAAATAATGCCGTTTTATCCATAATATACACTCCTATGCTAAAAAACCGACGGAAGCCCCGTCGGTTTTTTTGTTTTCAAACCTCGTAAAATGCTTCTTTTCCGAGTCCGCAAATGGGGCAAACCCAATCCGCAGGTACATCCTCCCACTTAGTGTTGGGTGCAACGCCACCATCGGGGTCACCCTTTGCAGGATTATAAACATATCCGCATGGACATTCGTAATTCATAATAACATCTCCTATATAATATTGGTATTATATAGTGTTATCCGTTTTCCGCAAAATATTAGCCGAAATATTCCTTAAGAAGACCCTCGAATGCTTTACCGTGTCGAGCTTCACTCCAGGTCATAAATGCCTTCGAAATCACAGTTTTCACAGCGATACGTCACCTTATTCATACCAAGTTTGTCTTTTATAACACCTGAAAATAAGCCTCGTACCGATAAAAAACTGATTCTTGTATGCTTTCCTACAGGAATACCTGTAGTAACAGGATTTATAACCTCTTTCCACGCCTTATCATCACCGCAACGTGGACAACACGCCGGAATGTTATTCATAATTAACCAAAATATCTCTTAAGAAGACCTTCGAATGCTTTGCCGTGTCTTGCTTCGTCACGAGCCATTTCGTGAACTGTATCGTGGATTGCGTCGAGGTTCTGCTCCTTAGCCATTTTTGCAAGCTCGAATTTGCCGAGTGTTGCGCCGTTTTCAGCTTCAACTCTCATTTCAAGGTTTTTCTTTGTAGAATCTGTTACAAGTTCACCAAGGAGCTCAGCAAACTTAGCTGCATGCTCTGCTTCTTCATAAGCTGCTTTTTCCCAGTAAAGACCGATTTCGGGATAACCTTCTCTATGAGCAACTCTTGCCATTGCAAGGTACATACCAACTTCTGTGCATTCACCCTGGAAGTTTGCGCGTAAACCTTCAAGGATTTCTTCGCTTACGCCATTAGCAACGCCGAGAACGTGCTCTGCTGCCCAAGTCATTTCTTCTTCTTTAACTTCTACAAATTTTTCAGCGGGAGCCTTGCAAAGAGGGCAAGCTGCAGGGGGATTTTCGCCTTCAACAATCTGACCGCATACTAAACATTTCCATTTTTTCATAACATTAAACTCCTTCAAATTCAATATAAATTAATTACTTTTTATATTATCGCGGCAATTTTTACAAATGCCGTAATAAACTGTTTTTTGCGACTGAACTTCGTGACCCATATCAGATAAAGCTACCGGAATTTTCGATTCACAAAAGACATCAGTTATATTATGACATTCTTTGCAAAGAAAATGAATATGGTCCGTAAGATTACCTTCATAATGGACTTTCGTGTCGCTACTTTCGACTACGGTTATAATACCTTCGTCCTTAAGCTGACCTAAATTTCTGTAAACGGTTCCGAGACTGATATTGGGTATATCGGCTCTCACCCTTTCAAAAATTATATCCGCTGTGGGATGGTCGCATGAGGAACGTAGCACTTCAAGAACCGCATCGCGCTGTCTTGAGCTTCTCATATGAACACCTCGCTGCGTTATTGTAACAGTATCCGTACCGCTAAGTAGTAATGATTACTATTACTGTAATTAATATAACAGACAGCAACGTGTTTGTCAACAGTTTTTTTATATATTTTTTAAAATTTTTTCTAATTCAATATATTCGCTTATTTCTTCAGAAAGACTGCGGTAATATTGAGCTGTTTCTTCATTTAAAAGAAGGTATTTCCCTGCCCTTTTAACAGCTTTATCAAAACGCCGTGAAATATTATAATCTCCGCTTAACAATGGGCAATGGGCTCTTCTGTCGAACTCAGTTTCTATATATTCATTTCCGTTTTCATTCTTAATAACAGGAAAAAGCGGATATATTCTGCACGCAAGCGGTCTTTTATTTCTGTCACATTTACCGTCACAAACCGCAACTTTATCACCGTTTTCATTTAATATTATTTTCAAATTGCTGTCTACAAGTGATTCTTCACCCGGAAACAACAGCATCCCTGTTTTATCATCACCTCGACAACATTTACCATTACAAATTTTTCCGCAATCAAAATCCAGCGGTGTAACGTTACGAAGCAAAGTATAGCAAGTTTTTATTACAACTTCTTTTTGCATATAAGGCACTCCTATGTTTAATTAATAAAAAAATGGGCAAATTATTTTTAACGATAGGATAAACCTATCTGTAAAAGGAGGATATAAAAATGAATGATAAGAAAAACAACAGCATCGGTTGCACAGTTGATAGTTGTAAATATCATTGCAAAGATGCAAACTATTGTTCTTTAAACGCAATTCAGGTAGGCGCATGTAAATGTGACCCTAAATCAGTTGACTCTACTTGCTGCAATTCTTTTGAAGCCAAGGCATTCTGAGTAATTTGCGCAAAACCCGTCCGATAGCTTTTATCGAACGGGTTTTCTTCATTTTTTAGGGCAATCCGTAACGATATTTACGGTATTTTTAGAATTAACCCATCTATAATTTGCCGGTCTTCCCTTATATACATTATCTCGCATAACTATATCAGAGGAATCGCTGACATTAAGCGCATAAGTATTATTGATAATAAAGAGATTGTTTTCTATAACAATATTCTTATGAACCGGGCCGGCGAATTTTCTGTTTTCCGGTTTTATAAGAATTGCGTTTTCCTCGCAATTCATAAAGGCGTTGCCTCTTATGACAACATCACGGACAGGGCCGCTCTCGTACCAGCTTGAAGCATCATTTGAAATTAAGATTCCACTCATACCGGTATTCAAGAACTTATTGTTTTCAATGCGCACTTTACCGCGAGTTGTCACAAGCACACCGCGTGTAACTATTCGGTTTATTGTGTTACCCACAAATTCAAAATCAGGACAAGCTGAAATATTTTCGATTACACCGCCGACGCCCAAAGGCGGGTCATACGTTGAAAGCACCAAGTCATAATAATACTCATCACGCAAGGTAGCGTGTAATACTTTGGACCTGCCGACCTCCAGCAATGTTTTAGGGTCTACGAACGCAATGGTATCGCCCTCACGTATACATTCAAATCCATAGCTCTGAGGGTGGCAGAACTTAACAGTGATATTATCCTTGTTGGCTTTTATAATTTTAAAATGGAATCCGTGAACGTTACAGGCATCGTCACCGGCTGCATCGAAATTGGAATTAAGCACCTTTATTCTTCCGCGACACATACTGAACTGCATAAAATCAGCAATAGATGTAAAGTCAACTTCTGCATCCGGATTTGGTGAAAAATCAACATTCTGCAGTGTAATATTTTCGCTGTTCTGGGCTACAAGAGCCAAGGAATTATTAAAACGCTGTTTTACATTTTCCAATACTATATTTTTAGAGCCGTCAATAAAAATACCGACTTCCTTGCGAACGCACGGAAAGAGGTAGAAAACCTGACCCGCTTCATAGTCCTTTGGTATAATAAATCTCGCCGTAAAGACTCTGTCTGCAATCTGTTTTATTACGGTAGCCCCCGAAAGAGGATGACTGTCATTTCGTTTTAAATGATAAAAATTAGACGGTCTTGCGGTAGCCATCCACCAGCCGCGATTTTTATAATCTGTAAATTTGAGTTTATAATCAGTTCCGTACCAATAAAACTCGCCGTTTTCCTCGCCGTATTTTCCGGAATCATCAATTTTAAATGTAACATAAAAAGCCGAAGCTTTAAGTATTGTGATTTTATGCACATTTGGATTAACTGTTTCAATATTAAGGTTTTTGAGTTTTATTTTCTCGCAATTTTTAATGAGGATATTAGTCATTACACCATCCATTATAAAATTGGAATCGCAACAATCAATCTCCATATCCTTTACATTTTCAATTACAACTGCGGTTTTATGCATATTCAAGGGTTCATCCTTGCTGTATTCTTCCGCGGCGATAGTATTGGAAATGTACATTTTGCGCGTATCGGCATTTTTACTGCAAAACACATAATTACCTTTAACAAGGGTGAGAGTTTTATGTATAGCTGTCTGGGACGTTGTGTTAAAAAGGTTTCTGAATCCCACAGTAGCTTCGATATTCGGTTTAAGACTGAATGACTCGGGATAAATAACCATTTTCACACCACCTATACATATGATATTATTATTTTACAATACGGCTTACAAAAAAGCAACACAACTTATGTTAATTTTCAAAAAACAACAAGAAAAGACCACCGCTTTTTTGCGGTGGGTTTTTCTTGATAATAGAAAGTTATTTACTTCCTGCGTATCGTATTGGCATCTTTATAATAACCCGATGTTATTGTGTCGATGTTGCAACTTTATGAACAAATTGTGAACAATTCAGCTTTTTTACATTATTTTTATAGCAAAACTTAATGTTTAGTCAACATCAACAAGGTAATATGTCGTGTTTTGTGCATTTTTCTTTTTAAATAAAAAATCGTAAAAAAACTTAAAACTTTAGTTGAAACATCCAAAATATTGTGTTAATCTATACTTATACAGCACCATAAACGGAGGTATATTATATGTCTAATATTCTTGACGCTTTCAAAGAAAAGCAAACTGAAGAAAAAGTTTACACCGGCAAAAAAATCAGAGTCGGTATCATAGGTTGCGGATGGATTGCCGAGGCACATCTTCAAAGTTACCTTAAATGCGACGATGTTGAAGTTGTAGCTTTTGCCGATATTATTCCCGGTAAAGCTGAAGCTTTTGCAAAGGCTAACGGAGTTGATGTTGAAAAGGCAAACTTCTATTTAAGTGACAAGGAACTCATCGACAACGAAAAAGACCTTGACGCAGTTTCCATTTGTACATACAACCGTCAGCATGCACCTTGCGCTATCTATGCACTTGACCACGGTGTTCACGTTCTTCTTGAAAAGCCTATGTGCGTTACTCTTGAAGAAGCAGTTGAAATCTGCAAGGCTGAAAAACGCAGCGGTAAAATTCTTTCAATCGGTTTCCAACCTCGTTTTGACGAGAATATGAAAATGGTTAAAAGGATTTGTGAAAGCGGCGTTCTCGGTAGAATTTATTATATCCAGACCGGTGGCGGAAGAAGAATGGGTATCCCCACTCCCTTCGGCACATCCTTCATTCAGGAAGATACCGCAGGTCTTGGCGCATTAGGCGATATCGGTTGTTATTCACTTGATATGGTCCTCAATGCTATCGGATATCCGAAGCCCCTTACAGTTACAGGCTTCAAGGCCGGTCTTTTCGGCAAAAAGCCCGAATACACTGAAGTTTTCGGCGTTGATGACTTCGCAGCAGCTTATGTTCGTCTTGAAGGTGATATCGTTCTCGACTTCCGTATTGCATGGGCAATGCACTGCGACACTCCCGGTGATACAATCATTATGGGTACCGAAGGCGGTCTCAGAATCCCCTCAACAGAGTGCTGGAACGGTTCAATCGGTGGTCCTATGACTATTTATCATAACATTGCGGGTGAATGTGTTGAAACAGTTATCCCTGAAATGAATAATGACGGCGACAACTTTGACAAGAAAATCCGCTCTTTCATCGATGCTATTGAGTTCAATCTTCCCTCTCCCGTACCCTCAAGCCAGATTATTTACAACCAGGCTATTATTGACGGTATCGCTCGTTCTTCTGAAGCAGGCAAGGAAGTTGAAATAGTAATTCCCGAAATTTAATTACTGAATAAGTAACTCCGCTATTGATTATCAATAGCGGAGTTTTTATCATTAATAGAATGATTTTCTGTTTTCTGAAAGAGTTATAATAGACGTACCGTAAATTTCATTTTGTAAGGTCTGAGCCGCAAGCGGATAATCGACCTCCCAATACCACACATCGCCCGAATGTGCTTTTCGTGAAGCCTCGTCCGGCATAACGATTTCTTTAACTTTGAATCTCGCCCAGCCACCTATAACCGCCTTTGTACCTAAAGATACAAGCTCAGCTTCGTTATAGCTTGTTTCAAGATACGGTATAAAGGTTTTTATATATTCGGGGACCTCTGATGCCTCGATAGTGGCAGCCTTTCTGAGAAGACCCGTGAGAACCTGTCTTTGACGGCGTGTACGGCTGACGTCACCGTCGGCGTCGCAGTTACGGCTACGGCAGAATGCAAGTGCTTCTTCACCATTAAGAGTTATAGCATCGCCTGCGCTTATACTAAAGCCGTAATTTTTGTTGAGATAAGCAGCCTCGTACTCCTGAACAGGCACGGTAACGCCGCCCATTTTATCAATAACAGCCTTAAACAAAGCAAAGTTAATCATTGCGTAACCGTCAATACGTATTTTAAAATGGCTTTCAATCGTATTTATAAGGTTATCAATACCGTAGAATGGGAAAGCGGAGTTAATTTTATTAAAACTACCTACTCCGTCGGGTGATTCAAGGTAGGCATAGCTGTCACGCATTATTGATGTAAATGTTATTGTGCCTAACTCTTTGTTGATAGAAACAATTATCATAGAGTCCGTAAGACCGGAAATAGTGTTTTTGTTACGTGTATCAACACCGATACAAAGAACATTTATAACATTTTCGCTGTACATAATATTGCTGCCGTTGGTAGCCCACTGACGAATTGCCGATTTAAGGTCTGCTGAATCACCCTCAAAAATCTTTTCAAACTCGGGGTCATCCTGCAAAGACAACGCAACGGTTTCATCCGCATCGAAGTCGTAAGTCAGTGTATCCTCAACCTCAGGTTTAGCATTTTTTATACTTTGCCAGTATGAATATCCACCGGCAAACAACCCGATACATAATATCAAAAGTATGCAAATGAGTGCTAAAAATATCTTTTTACCTTTTTTCTTAGTTGTTTTAGACATAAACATCACCTTTAATAAATATAAAACAATTATAATACGCTTTGTTGAATATTACAATAGTTATATTCAGCGTTTTAATTTCTCATTCCGTTCAAAGAGGTCATAACGGCTTCTTCTGACATATCGCAGGACATTTCATAAATCGGAACTTCAGTAAGGATTTTATTAAGTGTTTCAAGCATATCCTTCATTAATTCTTTGTCATAAGGGCGCACTGTCTGGTCCATAAAAAGCTTGAGAGCTTTAATGCCCGGAATTCTCTCAATCTTATTTTCACCGCGTGATAAAAATGTAATACCCGCAATAGGAACACCGTCATTAACACTTTCATCGGTTTTTCCGCTCCAGGGCGTACCGTAAGCATAAAAAACGCCGTCAACTAATCTTATGGCAGGTTTATCGTCATTTATAATACGTGCACCGGGCAAATACTTTAACCATAAATGTGTATGGGTAGATTTCCCTGTCCCCGAACGGGCAGAAAACAAATATGCCTTACCTTCGTACTCAACGCAGGATGCATGGAGCATAACACCATTGAATTTCGCAAGCTTTTCGTAAAAATGAGCACCGCTCCACAAATATTCAGCCTCATCTATCGTTAAATTGGGATGCTCTGCCTGTCTGTCTACATAATATTTTTCAGTAACATTAAAAACGATGTCAGCATCTTCATCTCCATCG
>JAZULQ010000018.1:0-14408 GCA_045603185.1 Acutalibacteraceae bacterium | reverse complement strand
TCTTATCATCTCACACTGCTTACCAGAGAAGCCACGGTGACCTCAACGTTATTATGGCTCTTCTTGAGTTCATCGGTAATGACAACAACTCAAACATTCTCTCTAAAGCAGCTTACGGCTTAAGCGGCGGAAATGGTATCAGTCTCGGCATCATAGGTATTTTACTGAATCTCGGTGAAGCAGATAACAGCTTTTAAAATGCTTTTATAACTTATTTTTAGTATTTTATTGTGCATTTTTAACAAATCGATATGTAAAGTTTTTCAACTTTACGTTTCCAAGAGTTTTTTTAACCAGTAAATTTTGTTTTTAACCATTGATTTTATTGGACTTTTTGAATTTTCTTCGGTATTAAAGAAATAACACAATCTTATTAGTGTAAAGCGTTTTATCTTTACATTCCGCCGCAGTAAACCGAATGGAATACCAATAATATTTTCTTGTCTTTGTTAAATTTGACGAAACATTAAAATAGGTTGATTACAACATGTTTTTCTAAAAATATCAACTTGATTTTTTCCCTCTGTTATCTGAAAAAATCCGAAACTTTCACTATTGAAATGTCATATTATGACCCTCACAGCACTCCGTCGATACTTAAAATTAATCATAAATCACTTCGGTTTTTACACACTACACCTTCAATAAAACCAGCCTTAATTTGTTGAAAGTAACGAAAAACCGAATAGCGACAAAAATCGTCAAAATTATGCTTGCAATCCACTCGGGTTATAATGTATAATTCATTTCGTAATAGGGTTTTATTTTGATGGGAGTAATGACTATGAAGCTTCTTAAAGAAAAAATTGCATCTGAAGGCATATCCTTAGGTCCCGATATCCTTAAAGTTGATATGTTTCTTAACCACCAGATGGACGTAAACCTTCTGGATGAAATGGGCAAGGAATTTCACAGACTTTTCAGTAACTGCGGAGCTAATAAAATAGTCACCATCGAATCATCAGGTATCGCTATTGCAGTATTCACTGCCAAATACTTCAATTTACCCGCTCTTTTTGCAAAAAAAGCAAATCACAAGAATGTGGGTAACGAGGTTTATTCTGCCAAGTGCTACTCCTTCACCCACGGCAGAGAATACACAATGAATGTTTCCAAAAAATACCTTAATCCCGGAGACAAGGTTCTTATAATTGACGATTTTATGGCAGGCGGCAACGCTTGTAACGCACTTATTGATATCATCAATCAAGCCGGTGCCGAGGTCGTCGGTATTGGTATCGCTATTGAAAAGGGCTTCCAGCCCGGTGGTAAAGCCCTACGTGACAAGGGCTACAAGGTTCGGTCATTAGCAATCATTGACAGTATGGACAACGGTAAAATCACGTTCAGAAACGACGATTGCTGAAATAAAATATTCCAAAAAATATGGAGGTAATGACAATGAAAAAGTTTGGTAAAATCCTCGCTCTCTGCCTTGCTCTTGCAATGGTAGTCGCTTGCTTCACAGCTTGCGGTGCGAAGAACCCCAACGACGAAACCGACAAAACAAATGAAGGTGCAACACCCGCTGTTACTGTTAAAGTTGGTTTCATCTTCCTTCATGACGAAAACTCAACATACGACCTTAACTTCATCAACGCTGCTATTGCTGCTTGTGAAGAAGCCGGCGTTGAATACGTTATGAAGAAAAACATCCCCGAAAGCAACGCTTGCTATGACGCTGCTGCTGAACTTGTTGATGATGGCTGCAACATCGTGTTTGCTGACTCCTTCGGTCATGAAGATTTCATGATTAAAGCTGCTAAAGAATTCACAGATGTACAGTTCTGCCACGCTACAGGTACAAAAGCTCACACTGAGAATCTCGCTAACTTCCACAATGCTTTCGCATCTATCTACGAAGGCAGATATCTTGCAGGTATCGCTGCAGGTATGAAGCTTAACGAAATGATCGAATCAGGCAAAATCACTGCTGACCAGGCTAAGATGGGTTACGTAGGTGCTTATACTTACGCAGAAGTTATTTCCGGTTACACATCTTTCTACCTTGGTGCTAAATCTGTATGTCCTTCTGTTACTATGGACGTTCAGTTTACAGGCTCTTGGTATGATGAAACAGCAGAAAAAGAAGCTGCTACAGCTCTTATCAACCGCGATTGCGTTCTTATCAGCCAGCACGCTGACTCAATGGGTGCTCCCTCTGCTTGTGAAAACGCAGGTATCCCCAACGTTTCTTACAACGGTAGCACACTCGCTGCTTGCCCCAACACATTTATCGTTTCTTCCAGAATCGACTGGGCTCCCTATTTCGCATACATCATTGATTGTGTAGCAAACGGTAAAGAAATCGCTCCCGACTGGACAGGCTCTATCGCAACAGGCTCTGTTGTTCTCACAGACGTTAACACTGATGTTGCTGCTGAAGGTACAGTAGAAGCTATCGAAACAGCTAAGAAAGCTCTTGAAGACGGTTCTCTCCATGTATTCGACACAGTTAAAGCTGACTTCATAACTGTTGGTGGCAAAGCTCTCACAACATACATGGCTGACGTTGACACAGATGCTAACTACACACCTGATACAGAAGTTGTTAAAGACGGTTATTTCCATGAATCCGAATTCCGTTCAGCTCCTTACTTCGATGTAAGAATTGACGGTATCAACCTTCTTAACGACGCTTATTAATCTTTAAACCCAAAGGCTGGGCACTAACCTGCCCAGCCTATTGTAGTTTTTTGTGCGCTGATAAAAAGCAACAGTACGCTGTTTCTTTTTATGAGTACACAAATAAACGGAGAATCTTACGTAGTTCTCCGTCCTCATTTCATAAAGGGGTGAATACATGGCTAACGCAGCTATTGAACTCAGAAACATAACAAAAACTTTCGGTAGTGTTGTAGCTAACAAAAATGTAAACCTTACTGTGAATCGTAACGAGATTCTCTCTATTCTCGGCGAAAACGGTAGCGGCAAAACAACATTGATGAATATGATATCGGGTATTTACTATCCCGATAACGGCCAGATTCTCATCGACGGCAAAGAGGTTGTTATACGCTCACCGAAAGATGCCTTCAAATACAAAATCGGTATGATTCACCAGCATTTTAAGCTCGTTGACGTTTTTAATGCAACCGAAAACATCATTCTGGGTATAAACGAGGGTAAATATGATATTCTCGCCGCAGAAAAGATTATAAAAGAAACCTGCGACAAGTACGGTTTTGAAATAGATTTTAAAAAGAAAATCTATGAAATGAGCGTTTCCGAAAAACAAACAGTTGAAATCATCAAGGTTCTTTACAGAGGTGCAGACATCCTTATTCTTGACGAGCCTACTGCTGTTCTTACTCCCCAGGAAACTCAAAAGCTCTTTGCAATTCTCCGCCGTATGCGTGACGACGGTAAAGCCATTATAATTATCACCCATAAGCTTCACGAGGTTCTTTCGCTTTCCGATAAAGTTGCCGTTCTCAGAAAAGGTGAATACATCGGTACAGTAACAACATCCGAGACCTCTGAATCAGAGCTGACTGAAATGATGGTCGGCAAAAAAATCAGCCTTAATATCGACAGAAGCGAACCTAAAAACCCCGAAAAACGTCTTGAAGTTCAAGGCATCAGCTGTCTCAGCAAAGAGGGAGTCCGCCTTCTTGACAATGTTAGTTTTGTCGCAAACAGTGGTGAAATACTCGGTATCGCAGGTATTGCCGGAAGCGGTCAGCGCGAGCTTCTTGAGGCTATCGCCGGTCTTCAGCATCTTCAATCCGGCTGTATTATGTACCACAACCCCAAAACCGGCAAAACAGAGAACCTTCGTGATAAAACACCTACCCAAATACGTGAATTAGGTGTTCGTCTTTCATTCGTGCCCGAAGACAGACTCGGTATGGGTCTCGTAGGTAATATGGACATCGTTGACAATATGATGCTCAGAAGCTACAAGAAGGGCAAATCAATGTTCCTTGAACGTAAAGCACCCAGAAAGCTTGCCAACAAGATTATCCAGGACCTTGAGGTTGTTACACCCGGTGCTAACACACCCGTCCGTATGCTTTCCGGCGGTAACGTTCAAAAAGTCCTCGTAGGACGTGAGATTGCCGCATCACCTACCGTTCTTATGGCGGCTTACCCAGTAAGAGGTCTTGACATCAACTCCTCTTATATGATTTATAACCTTCTGAATCAACAGAAGGAGCAAGGCGTTGCCGTTATCTTCGTAGGTGAAGACCTGGACGTTCTTATTGAGCTTTGCGACAGAATCCTTGTTATCGGTTCAGGTAAAATAACCGGTATCGTAGACGGCAGAGGTGCTAAGAAAGAAGAAATCGGTTTCCTTATGACTAAAACTGAAGGCATAGACGAAGCGGAAGAAAAGGAGGCGACAAAATGAGCAGAAAATCCACTATAAGAGAACCCTTATTCCATATTGCAAAGAGAAACTCAACGCCCCTTGCATTAAGCTGGGCAATTCGAATTGCAGCCATTTTGATCGCTATTCTTATTTGCGGTATCGCTTTGGTTATCCTTACCGGCGACAATATTTTCAATATCTACTACACAATAATTTCAGGTGCTATCGGTACTCCCAGAAAAATCTGGTCACTTTCTCAGGAAACTGCAATGCTTCTCTGTATTGCATTGGCTGTTACCCCCGCTTTCAAAATGAAGTTCTGGAACATTGGTGCAGAAGGACAGGTTCTTATAGGCGGTCTTGCAACGGTCGCTTGTATGAAATTCTTAGGCGAAAGACAAATCCCAACACCACTGCTTTTCCTTATTATGATAGTAACAAGTGTGTTGGCAGGCGCCGTCTGGGCGTTTATTCCCGGCTTCTTCAAAGCTATATGGAACACCAATGAAACGCTGTTTACGCTTATGATGAACTACATTGCCATTCAGTTAGTATCCTATTTCTGTGGTGTATTTGCTACACCCAAAGGCTCCGGCTCCTTGGGAACTATTGAGCATGGACAGTTCCCGATTTTGTTCGGACAAAGATACTTCTTGAATATCGCTATTGTTCTGGCAGTTACAGTAGTTATGTACATATATCTTAAATACAGCAAGCATGGCTACGAGCTTTCAGTTGTAGGTGAAAGCGAAAACACTGCAAAATATATCGGTATTAACGTTAAAAAGGTTATTATGAGAACGGCTTTACTTTCAGGTGCCGTATGCGGTATTGCCGGTCTTCTTCTCGTTGCCGGTACAAGTCACAGCATTGATACCGACACCGCCGGTGGTCGTGGCTTCACCGCGATTCTTGTTTCCTGGCTCGGCAAATTCAACCCCATTTTTATGATTTTCTCATCACTTCTTATTTGCTTTATTTCTAAAGGTTCTTCAAACCTTGTTACTTGCTACCCGGAAATCAACCAGGCGTTTGCCGACATCATCACCGGTATTGTTATTTTCTTCGTAATAGGAAGCGAATTTTTCATCAATTATCAAATTAAATTCAATCATTCTACGAAGGGGGTTAAATAATGCTTATAAGTTTCTTAAATCGTGCAGTTATGCAAGGTATTCCCCTTCTTTACGGTTCAACCGGTGAAATTATCAGCCAGAAAGCCGGTAATATGAACCTCGGTATCCCCGGTACTATGTACGTTGGTGCAATCTCCGGCGTTATCGGTGCATTTTTATACGAGAACTCCCTTGATGACAAAGCACTTATGAATCCGATTTTATCGGTTCTGATTCCCATACTTTGTTGTATCGTAGGTTCAACCCTCATGGGTTTAATCTATTCATTCCTTACAGTTACACTTAAAGCTAACCAGAATGTTACCGGTCTTGCCCTCACAACATTCGGTATTGGTGTTGGTAACTATTTCGGCGGTTCTCTTATAAAACTCGTCGACACCGAAGTTCCCTCCATCACTCTTTCAAGCACCAGTAATTTCTTCAGTACGAAGTTACCCTTTGCTGATAAGCTTGGCTGGTTCGGCGAATTGTTCCTTTCATACAGTTTCCTGGCTTACTTATCAATTATTATTGCGATAATAGCATCACTGATTCTTACCAAAACACGTTTAGGACTCAACCTTCGTTCAGTAGGTGAAAACCCTGCCACTGCTGATGCCGCAGGTATCAACGTTACCCGTATCAAATATGGTGCAACCTGTGTCGGCAGTGTTATTGCAGGTCTCGGCGGTCTTTACTACATAATGGACTACGCCGACGGTATATGGTCAAATGATGCTTTCGGCGACAGAGGCTGGCTTGCTATTGCCCTCGTTATCTTTGCTCTGTGGCGTCCCAACCTTTCAATTTTCGGTTCTATCATTTTCGGCGGACTCCTTATTCTTCACAACATCGCGTATGAATATCTTACGATTGACCCCAATACTCAGGAGCTTTTCAAAATGACTCCTTATCTCGTTACAATTATAGTTCTCGTTATCGTAAGTGCACGTAAAAAACGTGAAAATCAACCGCCTCAGAGTCTTGGTTTAACCTACTTCAGAGAAGAAAGATAAATACTAAACCCCTGATTATCCGTTTCAAGATAATCAGGGGTTTGATTTTTTATTCAATTTCAGGTTCAGGGTCACTTTCGGGTTCAGTCTGTAAGTCTTGTTCCGGTTTACGAGGAATGAACTTACATACAAGACCTTTTGCATCGTATGCACTCATTCTGTTTCCGAAGAATGCTTTAACAGTGTAGGTGTATTCAACACCCTCTTCAACATCGGTATCAACGTAGCTTTCGCCGTCTTTAACAACCGCTATTCTTGTCCAATGGGCATCACCTTCGGCTTTATGGTAAACATAATATCCTGAAACGCCCTCTACGGCTTCCCATTCTAACTTTATACCATCTTCAACCGTTTCTACGGATTTCAGTTCAGGTGTTTTTATATGTTTAACCAAAACGCCTTCTGCATCATATCCACTGAAAACACCATCGTACACAGCCCTTACGGTATATCTGTAATACGCGTTATTTTTAACGTTTGTATCTTTATAAGAATTGCTTTCCATAGTTCCGAGGTACGTCCAGGTCTTTTCACCGGCAGCTTTTCTGTACACTCTGTATCCGGTTGCACCTTTTACTGAACCCCAGTTAAATATTACGCCATCCACTGCATTAACGCCACTTTTAATTTCGGGAGTCGCAACGAATGTTGTTTTTATTCCGTTATAATCAAAGGAAGTGAGTGCAGAACCCGAAATTCCTCTGATTCTGTAACAATAAGTCTTACCGTTTTCCACTGCGGTGTCCAGATAATAAGTTTTTGCAGCACCGGTTACAGTGGCATATCGTACCCATTTACCGTTATTAACACTACGATATATTGCATATGCGCTGACAGCATCATTTTTATTCCATGTGATTTTTATTCCGTTATTTGTAACATTCGCAGATTTAAAATCAACCTGAGATAAGAATTTCCACTTTGCGGATTCTTTGAAATTACTCCACAAACTGCCTTCGCATGCTCTGACTGTATAAATATAGGTCTTTCCGTTTTCCGCTGTGGTATCTACATAGCTGTTGTCCGTTACATTCTTAAGGAAAAGCCATGAACCGCCGGGAAGCCTACGATAAACTCTGTAATATGTGGCTTTCTTTATGTCATTCCACTTTAACTCTACACCGTTTTTAGTATTGACAAGGCTGTTAATCTCCGGTGTGAGAATCATTTTTTCATCATCAATACGTACTGAATAAAATGTCCAGTTATCTGTACCACAATGAGAAAATGTGTATGTTTGTTTTTTGCCGTTATGGGCTTTGTTATGAGCAAAATCCTGTATATAGCCTTTACTGTTTACGCCATTACATATAACGACGTGCTCGTAAGTCTTACAAACATTACAGAAATAAAATATGGGGTCTCCCTTTTCTACCTTGCCCACATTGTCGGACATTTTAAGAGAACCGCTTTTGCCATTTGTAAGGGTGAGCTTATAAGATTTGCCGTACTCGCCGTCTACAAGCGCATTATAAAGATCCTCCACCTTGAGTCCGTAGGCTGAAACACCGCCGGCATTCAAGCATTCAGAAGCGAACTGTGCGCAAAGTCCACGACCATTATTCCAGTTCTTTTCAGCATATTTAATTGCTGATGTGACATCATAGTTGATTTCCGTTTTTGCTGCTGAGGTTTTTGTAACAAATACGGGTGCTACTACTACGATAGTCAAAATCGCTAACAACGAAGCTAGTAATCGTTTTGTCATATTTTCCTCCAAAAAGGTTACAAATTGTAATCAGCGGGTCGTATTATACTAATAAAATACAATTTTGTCAACCCCTAACGCGGTATTTTCTGTCAAAAAGATTACAAAATGTAAAAAAAGCTGTAAAAAACATCCGTTTTTTACAGCCTCTTTTTGTAATATTTAGTATGTAGATATTTAACCTTGTTTTCTTTTATCTCTCTCGTTCTGGATAAGAGTTCTGATTTCTGCAGGCATTTTAAAGAAATCATCTCTTGTAAGTCCCTCGGTGGATATAGGGTCAAGGAACTTTACATAAACAGTTCCGGATGTTATATTTCCGGTTTCTTCAAAGCGTTCTCTTGTACCCTCAAGTAAAACAGGAACTACTTTTGCTCCGGTTTCCATAGCAATCTTCATAGCACCGCCCTTAAACTCGCCCAATTCGCCGTTTTTGGAACGTGTGCCTTCAGGGAAAACAACAATGCTTCTGCCGTTTTTTACCATTTCTATGGCGTCATGAAGCGAGGAACGCGCTTTTTTCTTGTTGCCTCTGTCAACGAAAACACAGTCCATAACCCACATCCAGTCTTTTACGATGGGAAAAGATGCGATTTCCTTTTTAGCCATAAAAATCGGCGGCTTCGGCGCAGCAAGAATAACTGCGGGTATATCAAACAAGCCTGCGTGATTAGGTGTGTATATTATAGGCTCATTCTCGGGTATTTTTTCTTTCCCTTCTATGACAAAATCGACTTCCGCCATCTCTGCCAGAGGATTAAGCCAGTCATACACCTGTTTATCAACGAAAGCCTTGTATTCTTCCCATGATTTTGTCTTCTTTAATTCTTTAGCTTGTTTCAACTGGGGATTAAGCTTAACAAGTGAAGTAACAAGTTTAGAGAACCATTTTACAGTAAAAGCATTAGCCATCTTTTTTTTACTCCTATTTTAAAGTCTGTTGATAATTTTACCATATACTTAACAAAATACAAGTTGTATTTTCGAAAAATTTACTTTTTATTGAAGAAAAAGATGTTATATGTTAATATAAATTCATATCCTGAGGGAGGTATTTTATGAAAATCAATTATCCCGAATTAGTCATTTCAGCTGAAAGTGAAGTAGAATTATTCGCTGCCGAACTTTTTTCAAAGGAATTAAAAAAACGAACAGATACCGAAATAACAGTCACAGGCAAATGCGACGAGGCTTTTGTCACTTTCAATATTGATACCGATATTGAAAACAAAGATGAATTTACCATTATCAAAAACAGTTGCGGTTTTAAAATATCAGCAAAAACTGTACGCGGACTTATTTTCGGATATTCTCTGCTTTTAAGAAAATCCAAGTCCAAAAATAACGAAATAATAATTACAGATAACATCTGCGGAACTCATAAACCGCAAAAACGTATACGTGGTCATCAAATCGGATATCGCACAACACCTAATACTTACGATGCCTGGGATTATGACCAATATTTCAACTATTATCTTGATATGATGGCTTTCGGCACCAACACCTGCGAACACAACACCACAAAATTCGGTGTCGGTGAAATGAATCCTCTTATGCGTTACACTCAGGAAGAATTTGTTATTGAAGCATCACGCCTCGCGGATACCGTTGATATGGACGTTTCTCTCTGGCACGCTAACGATGACAACGAAACCGAAGAAGAAGCGCTTGCATTGAGAGAAAAAATCTATTCAAAAATACCGCGTATCAATGCCGTTTTCCCGCCCGGAGGCGACCCCGGCGAAATGTACGCCGACGAATTCGTTGAACGTTGCAAAAAAATCACTCACATTCTGAAAAAGCATCATCCCGATGCACAAATGCATCCTTCCGCACAGGCTCCCCATAAATACAGAGATTGGGGCGATGTTTTTGTAAAAGAAATGGAAAAAGAGCCCGACGAAATAGATACTGTAATAATGGGCCCCAACCACGCGTTCCCTATGCACGAGTTAAGAAAACAAATCTCTCAGAAATACCCTATCAGATTTTATCCCGATATCACTCACAACCTCCGCTGTGAATATCCGGTAAACTTTTTGGAGGACGACTGGCATTATGCGCTCGCTTCTACCCTTTCGAGAGAAAGTGTCAATCCGCGCCCCACAGAATTACGTACACTCCACAGACTTTTTGCTCCTTATACGATAGGTAGCGTGAGTTATTCCGAAGGTGTACACGATGATGTGAATAAAATGATATGGAGCGCACTCGAGTGGAATAAGGATGCTGACTTACGCGAGGTGCTCCTTGATTACGGCAGATTTTTCATATATGAAGCCGACGAGGAAGTTATAGCAGATACTATTTTCCTTTTGGAAAAAAGTTGGCAGGGTGACCCCATCGAAAACCCTTGTATAGATATCGCCTATAACAATCTTCTGGGTTTAAAAAATGAGCATCCGTCTCTTAATGAAAATTGGCGTTTTATGTTACTTTATTTCAGAGCGTGCTGTGATAAAATCGTAAAAATCCGACGCTCATTTGAAATTGACCTTTGTAAAAAAGCGTTATATTACCTTGAAAGTTATGATATCAATGCTGCTTTAGAGGTTCTTAGCGCACCTTACAGTCATTCATACACCGCATTGCGAAATGAATTGGACGAGCTTGCCGAAAAATTGTTCAGGCTCATCGGAATACAGCTTGACGTAGAGCACTACTACGCTGACAGCTGGGAACGCGGTGCTACATTGGAAACCATTGATAACAATGTATCCGACAAAGCATATCTCATAAATAAACTCAACTACGCTCTTACGCTGTCCGATAACGAGCAAAAAGCCTTTTTGGCGCATCTTCTCAATCGTAATAAAACTGAGACAGATGAATTATACTATTCAGTAGCTTTGCACGGTCTCAACGCCTTGGGACTTAAACAAGACGGCGAAACTTATATGGATATACAAGGCGACCGTCCATACACCAAGGAAACGCCTCTACCCATGTGTATGACCAAATTATACGACAACTACTCCGTAAAGGGTAAATTCGGCGGTTTCTGCGGTGATACCGATTACGTCCTTACCGTAGTATATAAAAGTGATAAATCCGCCCAAACCAATCATAAAATAATTGCAAACGGAATAACTGTATACGAGGGACCGCAATTCGGCGGAACTCCCAATCCCCAATTTGACAAAGAGCTTCTCATTCCGGGATTTGAAAGTGCTTCTTACGTTCTGAAGAGCGATGTTTTCATAAACGGAACTCTGGAGCTTGAAATCATTGAGCCTTCAATCGGTTTCAAATTCTGTGAATTGTGGATAAAAAAGGCATAAATTTAAACAAATTAATATTTTTCTTACTTTATTCGACCGATTTTGAAATGTTTTTGTAATAAAATATTGAAAAAGTCGGTCGATTTGTGTTATTATATAGTGAATTTTAATTTGGTGATTTATGTCACTGACAATACCTTATAAGGTAAAGGTGGAAAGTATGATAAGAATCATTTGTTCAAAATGCAAAAATGCTTATCTCCAGAAAGAAGACGGCAAGCTTACCTGCCCTTCCTGTGATGCAGTTTTTCCCGAAAGCGAGGCTAACTTCCTTTTGGGCGTGCAGTATTACAACGAGGAGAAGTTATCCGAAGCTAACGACTGCCTTATGAAATACTTCGTTAAAAATGGCGCTGTGCCTCAGGCTATGTTTTACAAAGCTTTATGCGATGGATTCAGTTTTGATGAAGATACCGTCTCCTTGAATGATTTGTATAAAAAACTTCTGGAAGCACTTTTTGAAATTCCGGATGAAGATTTTGTGCATTATCTTGCTCTTGCAAACGATGAAACCGCAAAAATCGAAAAAGAAATAGCCAAAACTCACATCCGTCTCTTCGAAGATGCTGACGCAGAAAAAATCAAAAAAGAAGTGTCAGCTATTATCAAGCTCCAGGATGAAGCACGAGTCTTCCGCGAAGCACTTACAAAGCTTGCGGATAATTACAACGAACGTGCTACATATAAGATAAGTGTCAGATTTTCAACCTGTTATCTTGTAGACCCTGAGCTTGCAACCGAAGTCGGCGCGTTAAAATTCGACAAAATAGTTGAAAGCATAAATTCACACACCGTATTTACCGGCATACTTTCAAACGATATCAAAAACCTTGAAATATACTATCGTTGTATAGTTATGTTCTTTGAGACAAATCGTCAGAAATATGACTTCCTTATGGCAAGTGCTGAAAAATTCAGTGAACTTGCAAAGCTTCTTGAAGCTGGAAGATACGCCGCCATCAAAGGCGTTCCGACAATTTGTGATAAATTAAAGAGCGCCGGATATGATTTCTTCCACGAAAGTGTAAAAGAACATGACGACGAAATCGACCAGCAAACAGAGACCGTCGTTGTTATAGTTCCCGAAACTATCGAAATCCCCGTAGAAGAAACTGTTTCCACAGAAGACAGCACGGCAGTGGCCGAAGAAGCTGTTGCAGAAGAAACTGTATATGAAGATATTTACTCTTCCGGCGAAGCTACCGAGTCCGCTGATACCGAAGAGACCGACTCGGCACCTGCTGACGATACAACAGAAGCCGATCCCGAGGAAATTGCGGAAGAAACTGTTTCCGAGGACACTGAAATTGCCGAAGAAGAAATCACTGAAAATGATGAGGTCTACGATGATAATGAAAACATCGTTCAGGATGAAGATGTTATCGAAATCAGCGAGTTTGTAATACCTGAAGAAGAAATCACAGAAGAGCCAACAGAAGCTACCGTTACAGACGAAGCTTCAGAAACAGAAGAAGCTGTTGAAACTGAAGAAGCTGTTGAAGCTGAAGAGGCTGTCGAAGCTGAAGAAGCTGTCGAAGCTGTCGAAGCTGAAACTCCTGCTCCCGAAGAAGCGGAAGAAGTTGTTTCAGCCGAAATAATCGAAATCAGCAATGATGAGCCTACTGAAAAAGCAGAAACACCTGTAACACTTCTTAAGGCAATAGCTGAAAACGGTAACTTCATTGAAGATGAAGACAAAGAGGACGCTACCGAAGAGAATGTTGAAACTGCCCAAAGCAGTGAGACAAATCAAAATGAGACCGCAACACAGCAAACCGCAACTAAACACAAAAAGCACTATGCTCCTTTCATAGCTGTTTTAGTTGTCATTCTTTTAATTATCGGTCTTATTGCAGCCAAAGTAGTACCCGGAGCAATCAATAAGTCCAATTACGAAAAAGCCGAAGCACTCTGTTCAGAGCAGAAATATGCGGAAGCCGCTGAATTATACGAGAAACTCGGTGACTATGAGGATTCTCAGGATAAATATAATTTTGCACGTTATAACCAAGCAAACGCTCTCGCTCAAGAAAGCAAATTCGATGAGGCTAAAAAAATATACCTCGCTTTAGGTGACTACGAGGACAGCGCATCCAAAGTAAGTTCATGCACATATAATTCTGCTCTCGCCGTTATGGATGAAGGCAAATACGACGAAGCGATAATTATTTTTGAAACTCTTGACGGTTATGCAAGCAGTGAAGCTATGATAGATGAATGTAACTATCAAAAGGCTCTCTCCTTAATCAGCGACAAGCAGTATGACAAAGCCATAGAGATTCTCACAGCTCTCGATGGTTATTCAAACAGTGCAGAAAAAATCCTTGAAGCAAAATACGGTTACGTAACATCAAATCTTAACGCTGAAAACCAGACCACCCTCAGCTACCTTAAAGACCTTGCCCAGGCTAAATACAAGGACAGCGGCGATATCCGCAACAATCTTTTAGGCGTTTCAAATGTACTTGCGGAAGGTGTTACTACTTGTATCAACAACAGCAAGACTGATATTGAAACAAATCTCACTGAGGTTGACAGTTCAGAAACTATGTATTATCACGTAACTGTTACAGATGAAGCTCTTTACAGTAAAAAGCTCACTATAAAATACAACACATCCGTAGGATATAAGGATAGCGGTAAAGAGATTGTTCTTACAGCAGATAATAACTCCTACGCTTTCCCCTATTACAGTCCTTCAAGCAGTAAATACACTGTAACATTCATACTTCTTTCCGATGATAATACCACAATCACATCACAAGACGTATATATAAAATAACAACAACGTGCTTTTTTAAATAACTGTAAATAATCGTTTTTTGTGTTTTAGTGCAATCAGTCCATCATCCTGGAAACGTCTTCAGACATATCTGTCATTACTTCAGAAATACCCTCGGATACATCAGTTACCATATCGCCTATTACACCGTTATCATCATTTGACTGGTCAGTAACAACTCCGTCATT
>JAZULQ010000017.1:0-20518 GCA_045603185.1 Acutalibacteraceae bacterium | reverse complement strand
TTGCTACTCGTTGTTTTACGGTTTCAACGATGCGACAATTACAAATAACTCGGAGCGAAAACTGCATAGGGAATCATCGCCTTTCTTCGTCAAATTAGAATTCATCTGTGAGCCTTAAAATCTATTCCTGCTTTTCTCGCTTGACTGCACAGGTCTTCTGTCTGCAATTTGTATTCTTTACCATTTTTGATAAAATGAGTGCCGCATTGTCTGAACTCAAAGGATACATATTTGCGAATGCATTGCTCTCTGATATCAAGCGCCCAAGCATAATCAAATGGTCGTGCACAATAATCCGACTCTCCACCCACAACTACAAGCTCAATATTATCAAGATACGGTTCAATATTTATTCTTTCAAGCAACGGTTGTGCAGTAATGCATTTGTGCTTTATCGGAAGTGATTCAAATAATGTCAATCTTTCATCCGCATTTTTCTGATTTTCAACAGTACAGCAAACAACTACATTTTCATATCCGTCACCCCAATCATCGGGAATGCAATCAGCAAATCTTTCAATGCGTTTTGTGAGAAAAAGAAAGGTACAGTCCTGTCGCTCTTTTATCATAGACCAACATTCATTTCGCCATTCGTCCGCTTCTTCTATCAGAAAATCTGTTGAAAAGCAAAGATAAACTATCCCTGCTTTCATTTTGTAGTTTCCGTTTTTCAACTGCTCAATAGGTTTGTAAAAATCTTTAGTTTTTACAATGTCATTTGTATTGACACCGCGTTTTGCATCGCCTTTGTGTATATAGCAATGCAGACACCCTTCACTGCATTTTTTACAACCTCGCCATGGATTCCACATAGCCATAATAAATACTTCTCCAAATTCCTATTTATTGAGATGATTGTATCATAAATCAACAACTAAAACAATATAAGAAAAACGACTGAAAACATCTGGCTTTCAGTCGTTTTTGGTCGAGATGACGGGATTTGATGGGCTCTGCCCATCATTCGCTACGCGAACACCCGATTAAAGGCCCTCTTGCGGTGCCCAAAATCGTTGGTCGCTCCTGCTCGTCGCTAACGATTTTGACCGCTACGCCAACAAACGCTCCCTTCATCGTCCACCGGACGCGGTCGCGTGTGTTGCCCTACGTCCCGAATACGTTCGGGAATAGTAGAGCCTATTGGTTTATTTCTTCATTTAGGTAAAAACAAAACGGATAGCATATTCTATCCGTTTTGTTTTGGTCGAGATGACGGGATTTGAACCCACAGCCTCTACGTCCCGAACGTAGCGCTCTACCAAATTGAGCCACATCTCGATAAATGCAGATAGAATTATAACCTATTCAAAAAATAAAATCAAGTAGTTTTTTGCTATTAGTTCGACAATGCTGTAAAAAATAAAATTACAAGCCAATTTTATTTAACTACAAATCGAGTTTATCGTAAGATGAACATATCGACAGTCGCTATGTTGCACTGTGTGCAACGAGATTGAAATCCGGCACGAAGTGCCCCTTTAATTCTGCATTCTGCATTTTTCATTTTGCATTTTTGTTTTTTTCTGCTATAATGCCCTTAACAACAACTTATTGGGG
Source organism: Acutalibacteraceae bacterium (assembly GCA_045603185.1). Classification (GTDB taxonomy): domain Bacteria; phylum Bacillota; class Clostridia; order Oscillospirales; family Acutalibacteraceae; genus DTU089. Next base: position 18,961 of record JAZULQ010000017.1, on the reverse strand, counting down.
TGCTTGATATGGATAACAAACAATGGTTCAAAGAAGCCGGATACGGTATGATGGCGCACTGGGGGCTTTACTCCCTATTGGGCGGCGAATGGAAAGGCAGACGCGTTCTTGACTACGCCGAATGGATACAGAGCAATATGCCGATTCCCAACGCGGAATATTCAAAACTTGCGCAAATTTTCAATCCAATCTATTTTAATGCCGATGAATGGATACGTCTTGCAAAAGATTGCGGAATGAAATATTTTGTATTTACATCGAAGCACCACGACGGCTTTGCTATGTTCAAATCCTACGCGGATAAATATAATATAGTTGACGCTACACCTTTTGGCCGTGATGTTGTGGGTGAACTCGCGGAAAGCTGCTACAAGCACGGTCTGAAATTTGGTCTTTATTATTCCCAGGAGCTTGACTGGCATCACCCTCACGGCGGCGGATATGACAATTTTGCTGGCTGTTCGGGCACATCGTGGGACAATAACTGGGATTATCCCCGACGTGATAAAAAGGATTTTTCAATCTGTTTCAACGAAAAAATCAAACCTCAGGTGAAAGAAATACTGACAAATTACGGTGATTTGTGCCTTATATGGTTCGATGTTCCTCATACCATAACACCGGAACAGAGTCTTGAACTCAACGCGCTTGTTAAAGAATATCAGCCGGACTGTCTCATAAATTCGCGCATTGGTAACGGCGCTTATGACTATGTTTCATTAGGTGATAACGAGTACCCCGACCAATTCAAACCCACCGAAAACGACGACCCCAACAGTCTTGATGGTTTCAAGCACTCGCCATACGGATTATATGAAACCGCGGGTACTCTCAACAGTTCCTGGGGTTATAAATACTATGACCAGAACTGGATTACTCCTGAAGAAATAGTTTCGCGCAGAAAAAAGCTCAACTCACTGGGTATTAATTACCTTTTAAATGTCGGCCCAGACGGATTGGGACGAATCCCGTCTTTCTCCGTAGAAGCCTTAAGAAAAGCCACGGAAATTTACTGATACCAAATAAAAATCCCTATCGGAATTCTCTTGAAATCCGACAGGGATTTTTTGTATAAAGGCGCTCTGATATTTAATAATATTCAACGAAAACAACCACTAAGTTTTGTATGAGTTTTATACATATCTTTCTTGCTTTATAGAAGTATTTAATATATAATTATTATGAGTAATTTTGGGTGAAAGGCGGATGCGTTTTGAACGTAATTGTTGTTGGTATAGGAAAGGTTGGTTACACCGTTGCGGAGCAGCTTTCCCAGGAAATGCACGATGTAACAATAATAGACACCAACGAGGATGTTATAAATGATACTTTACAGGATATAGACGTTATCGGTGTTATCGGTAATGGCGCGGTCTCCAAAACTTTAAACGATGCCGGTATAAGTGAATGTGACCTTTTAATTGCCCTTACCGGCAGCGATGAGCTTAATATAGTTACCTGTCTTCTCGCGAAACAGTTAGGCGCCGACAGCACCATCGCACGTGTCAGAAACCCTGAATACAATAACGACCTCCGTCTTATCAAAGACAGCTTAGGTCTTACAATGGCGGTCAATCCCGAAAGAGAAGCTGCGGCTGAAATGCAGAGAATTTTAAAATTCCCAACAGCACGAAACGTGGATATTTTCGGTCACGGAAAGGTTGACCTTTTGAGTATTACAGTAAACAGAGGCTGTACCCTTTGCGATAAAACTGTTAAAGATGCATTTTCAAAAATCAAAACCAAAGCACTTATCTGTGCGGTTGAGCGCGGTAATGATGTATTTATCCCCACCGGTGATTTTGTAATCAAAGAGCACGACACCATCGCTGTACTCACACCCGCCAAAACCGCACCCGATTTCTTTAAGCAAATCGGTTTCCGCACCCCCCAGATAAAAGATATAATGATAATCGGTGGTGGTAAAATTGCCGTTTATCTTGCTAAAAGCTTAAAAAATCTTAATGTCAGTGCAACTATCGTTGAGAAAGACCTGGACACTGCACTTGATTTGAGTTACACACTCCCACACATTAATGTTGTTCACGGTGACGGCACAAACCGTTCACTTCTTCTCGAAGAAGGTCTTAAAACCGCAGACGCTTTTTTATGTCTTACCGGTATTGACGAAGAAAACATTGTTCTTTCACTTTTTGCAAAGAGTGTCAACCGCGACATTAAAACCATTACCAAGGTGAATCACACACTTTTCAGAGAAGTTATCAAAACGCTTGATATTGACAGTGTCGTTTATCCAAAATTCACTACCGCAAGTATTATTTTAAGACATGTTCGCTCAAAGGCATCACGTCACGGCGAAAGCGAAGTGCAAAAAATCACCCGCATAATCAACAATAAAGTAGAAGCCGTTGAATTCACGGTCAGCGAAGAAAGTAATGTGGCACATAAGCAATTACAGGACCTTAACCTGCGTCCCAACATTCTTCTCGGCTCAATCACAAGGAATAATGAAGTTATCATCCCCAGGGGTTCGGATATGCTTATACCCGGTGACTCGGTAGTTGTTGTAACATCAACTGAGAGATTACTTTCCCTTGACGATATCCTTGAGCAATAATTGAGGTAAAAAGCTATGAACAAACGAATGATAACCTATATTCTGGGCTTATTATTACTGTGCGAAGCGGGGTTACTTTTATTTCCTCTTGCCGTAGGTTTAATATATTCCGAACACGTTACACCCTCTTTCCTTATAACTATTGCCGTGCTTATTGTAATAGGTTTTATAATTTCACGGTTTAAACCTAAGGATAAAACAATTTTCGCAAGAGACGGTCTTGTTATTGTTTCGTTGGGTTGGATACTCTTAAGTCTTTTTGGTGCTATCCCCTTTTTCATAAGCGGTGAAATCCCCAATTATCTTGACGCACTTTTTGAAACCGTTTCAGGTTTCACAACAACAGGTGCAAGTATACTTACTGATGTTGAGGCTTTATCCAAATCAATGCTTTTCTGGCGTAGTTTCACCCATTGGATAGGCGGTATGGGTGTGCTTGTATTTGTTATGGCTGTGCTTCCCCTTGCAGGTGGCGGTGGTGACTTACACCTTATGAGAGCCGAAAGTCCCGGTCCAAGCGTTAGTAAATTAGTCCCCCGTTCAAATAAAACAGCTCGTATTCTTTATGGAATATATTTTGGTATGACCGTCATAGAGATAATTTTACTTTTAATTGGCGGTATGCCTCTTTTTGACAGTATCACTCTTTCCTTCGGTACCGCAGGTACGGGGGGCTTCGGCCTTCTCAACGACAGTATCGGAAGCTACAATACTTTCTGTCAGGTTGTTATAACCGTTTTCATGGTGCTTTTCGGTGTTAATTTCAACATTTATTTCCTTTTTATTTTAAGAAAATTCAAAACCGCATTTAAAAATCCCGAGTTATGGTGTTACATTGGAATTATGGGTACTGCAATTTTAACTATTACCATTAATATACGCAGTTATTTTGACAACATATTCGAGGCATTTCATCACGCGGCTTTCCAAGTAAGCTCCGTAATGACAACTACGGGATATTCTACTACCGACTTTGACAAATGGCCCGAACTCAGCAGAACTATTCTATTGATGGTAATGTGTATAGGTGCTTGTGCAGGAAGCACGGGCGGTGGTTTTAAGGTTTCACGTGTAATACTTTTACTTAAATACGCCAAAAAGAGTATTCGTTCCATGATGCATCCCAGGAGCGTTAAAACCATCACCTTCGACGGTCAAAGAGTCAGTAATGAAACATTCCAAGGCACAATTGCTTACTTTATAATTTACGTAATTATTTTTGCGGTATCGCTCCTTATAGTTTCCGCTGATAAAAATGACCTTGTCACTGACTTTTCAAGTATTGTAGCCACATTCAATAACATCGGTCCGGGTCTCGGCAAAGTCGGACCTACCGGAAACTACAGTAGTTACAATTCCTTGTCCGAGCTTGTATTCATAATAGATATGCTACTCGGCAGACTTGAGATTTTCCCCATAATATGTTTATTGACACCATCCATACACAAAAAGCATTTCAGAAAAAAACTTTGAGGTGAAAAATATGAGAGAAACCAAAATCATTAATCAAGGTTGGTATTTTTCCGATACCGCAACCACCTGTCCTTCATCTGTTCCTTCCGATTGGAAAGCTTTGGACCTTCCTCACACATGGAATGGCACTGACGGTCAGGACGGCGGCAACGATTACAAGCGTACAAAAGCCTTTTACTGCAAAGAAATCTCCGCTTCGGAGCTTATAGGCGAAGAGAATTACCTGGAATTTGACGCGGTAAACTCATCTGCGGAAGTTTTCTGGAACGGAAAATCCATTTGCGTTCATCACGGCGGATATTCCCGTTTCAGAGTGCAGATTCCCGCAGATGATATAAAAGAAACTAATATCCTTACAGTTTCCGCGGACAACTCCCCTAACGAAACTGTTTATCCCCAGACCGCAGACTTCACTTTCTATGGCGGTATCTACAGAAGCGTAAAGCTTCTTTGTGTTTGCAAAACACATTTTGATTTGGATTATCACGGCGCACCCGGAATCACCGTTACACCGGAAGTCAAAGGCGAAAACGCTGATATTAAAATCAAGTCATACATTAAAAATCCTGACGGAGCAAAAATAAAATTCACTATACTTGATGGTGAAAATACAGTCAGTGAAGCAGAATCAGAAAACGGTGATGCAGTAATCACTATAAATAACGTTCACCTCTGGAACGGAAGAATTGACCCCCATCTTTACACCCTTAAAGCGGAACTCGTAAAAGGCGGAGAAGTCCTTGATAACATCACCACTCGTTTTGGTTGCCGTACATTTAAGGTTGACCCCGAAAAAGGATTCTTCCTTAACGGTAAATCATATCCTTTGCGTGGTGTTTCACGTCATCAGGACTATCCGAATAAAGGTAATGCCCTTTCATACGAAGACCACAAAAGAGATATTGACCTTATTCTTGAGGTCGGCGCTACTACAATAAGACTCGCCCACTATCAGCACGCCCAGGAGTTCTATGACCTCTGTGACGAAAGCGGTCTTGTAATCTGGGCTGAAATCCCCTATATTTCACGTCATATGCACGACGCTTATGATAACACAATAAGTCAGATGACTGAGCTGGTTACACAGAACTACAATCACGCATCCATATGCTTCTGGGGTCTCTCCAACGAAATAACCATTGCAGGTGCTGATGACCCCCATCTCATTAAAAACCACAAGGACCTTAACAACCTTGTTCACAAGCTTGACGGCACACGTTTAACAACTATTGCATCTGTTACAATGTGTTCCCCCGACAACGAATACGTGCATATCAGCGATGTACTTTCATACAACCATTACTTCGGTTGGTACGGCGGTTCAACCGAAATGAACGGCAAGTGGTTCGATGATTTCCACAAAAAATATCCCAACAAGGCTATCGGACTGAGCGAATACGGTTGCGAAGCCCTTAACTGGCACACTTCCGAGCCTGTTCAGGGCGACTATACTGAAGAATACCAGTCATATTACCACGAAGAGCTTATCAAGCAGATTGCGGAGCGTCCTTATATCTGGGCAACACACGTCTGGAATATGTTTGACTTTGCCGCTGATGCCCGTGCCGAGGGCGGCGAAAACGGTATGAACCACAAAGGTCTCGTTACCTTTGACCGTCAGTATAAAAAGGACTCTTTCTACGCATATAAAGCATGGCTCAGTGATGAACCTGTGCTTCACCTTTGCAGTAAACGCTACATCGACAGAGTAGAAGATGTAACTAAGGTTACCGTATATTCTAACTGCGACGAGGTTGAGCTTTTTGCAAACGGTGAAAGTGTAGGAAAACAGAAAAAAGGCAAATACCCCTTCTTCTATTTCGAAGTCAAAAACGAAGGTGAAACAACGCTTGAAGCCAAAGCCGGTGATTTAACCGACACCGCAACTATAAGAAAAGTAGATACACCTAACGAAGACTATATTATGAAGGAAGAAAACCAGGTTATTAACTGGTTTGAAATCACCACTCCTGCCGGCTATTACTCAATAAACGATACCATAGGTGACATTATGTCAACCTTCAAAGGCAAAATCTGTATGCTCAGACTTTTGTTGTTGATTAAAAAAGTTATGTCCCAGGGCACAAAAGACGGTAAAGCTGAGGTTATGGGCTTCAGTTTCGGCAAAATCAGTAAGAGTATGATAGAATCCATGTACGGTATGGTTAAAGGCTTCACTATAAAACGTTCATTTATGATGTTGGGCAACAAATTTACTAAAGAGCAGATTCTCGAAGTAAACGCAATGCTCAACAAGGTAAAAAAGAAGAATAAGAAATAAACAAACAGTAGATTATTTAATGCTATTACCGATGTTTTGCCTCTTATAGATAACACCGATGCTGCTGGAACATTAAAGCAAGCACAAATTGATACGGAAGAAATGTATATGAGTCAAGGTGAACAGAAATAATAAATAATTAAATGCCGTAAGGCAATTCAAGATGAAATCAAATCATGCTGAATGGACTCACTCTTAATCAAAAACTTTCCCCCTTGCTTTTACTTTCCTTTATCTGTATAATGTAGAAAGTATTTCTTAGGATGTGATAATTTTGGCGGAAATTCTTGCCATAGTAATGGCTGTATTCGCCGTAATCGGCGCGCTTGACAAAATAACAGGCAATCACCTGAAATTAGGCGATGAATTTGAAAAGGGCATTATGACTCTGGGTCCCCTTTCCCTTTCGATGCTTGGTATGATGACCATCGCCCCTGCTCTTGCAAACTTACTGATACCGGTAGTTACTCCGGTTGCAAATATTTTCAACTTTGACCCATCTGCCCTTGCGGGTATACTTATAGCTAACGATATGGGCGGTGCTGCCCTGGCGGACTCCATCGCCACCAATTCACTGCTTGGCTCATTCCACGGTCTTTGCGTTGCCTCAATGCTGGGGGCCACCATTTCTTTTACTATTCCGGTCGCACTTCGTTCATCAAAAAAAGAACATCATGACGATGTCCTTTTGGGTTTACTTTGCGGTATCAGTACAATTCCGGTAGGTTGTTTGGTTTCGGGTCTCGTTATGGGCATCGCTCCATTAACCGTTATTCTTAACCTTATACCCGCACTGATTATTTCCGTAATTATTATCATCGGACTTTTGAAATTCCCGAAAATCACAGTAAAAATATTCTCTGTTTTCGGTAAAATTATTTCGATACTTATAACCTGCGGTCTGGCTCTGGGAATTTTCCAGGAATTAACAAAAAAAGTTATCTTGAAAAATACCGCACCCATTATGGAAAGCGCCGCAACAGTATTCACCATCTGTATAACTCTCGCAGGCACTTTCCCTCTTATAGCAATTATTTCAAAAATACTGAAAAAGCCCCTTTCTGCATTAGGAAAGAAGCTTGAACTTGACGACGTTTCCGTGGTTGGTCTTATTGCAACCCTCGCGAACTCCATTGCAACCATGGAAAGCGCCGACAGAATGAACCGCAAAGGCAGAATTTTAAACCTCGCTTTTGCAGTCTCGGCGGCATTCGTATTCGGTGACCACTTAGCGTTTACACTTTCCTATAATTCGGAGCATATTCTTGCGGTTATTATAGGAAAACTCGTAGCCGGTATTGCGGCGTTGACAGTAGCGAGCCTGCTTTATAAAAAAAGTAAAAAATAACACATAAATCCTCTCACTTGTGCATTACAAGTGAGAGGATTTTTTAAACTAAAGCTTTTTCCGCGCAATCCAAGGCGGCTTTTATAACGTCATCCATGTCGAGATAGCTGTATGTACCAAGTCTGCCCCCGAATATGACATTCTTTTCATCCAAGGAAAGCTCCCTGTACTTCTCGTATAGGGACGCATTTTTCTCGTCATTTATAGGATAATACGGCTCGTTATTTCCGTCAAAAGTAGCAGGATATTCTCTTGTTATAACAGTTTTATCGGATTCGCTGTTTTCGAAATATTTATGCTCAATTATCCTGGTGAACGGTGTCTCGCGGTCAGTGTAGTTCACAACCGCATTACCCTGGAAATCGGGCTTATTGAGGACTTCCTCTTCAAAGCGCAAGGAACGGTATTCAAGCTTGCCGAATTTATAACCGTAGAACTCATCAATTCTTCCGGTAAAGACAATTTTTTCGGCAACGCCGGAGAAATCCTCCTTGAAGTAGTCAACACCTAAGCGCACATCTGCACCGCGCAACAGATTTTCTACCAAAGCGGTATATCCGCCTATTGGAATTCCTTGATATTTGTCATTAAAATAATTGTTATCGTAAACAAATCTCAAAGGAAGTCTTTTTATAATAAATGCCGGTAAATCCTTACATTCTCTGCCCCATTGCTTTTCCGTATAGCCTTTAACGAGTTTTTCGTAAACTTCTCTGCCTACAAGATTTATAGCCTGCTCCTCAAGGTTTCGGGGATTTTCAGTGTAATATTCCTTTATATCCGCTTCAATTTTCGCTTTTGCCTGCTCGGGAGTTTCAACGCCCCAAAGCTCATTAAACGTATACATATTGAAGGGCATACTGTAAATCTCGCCGTTAAAATTGGCTTTAGGCGAATTTATAAAGTTATTGAAATCGGCAAAGCGATTAACGTATTCCCAGACATCTTCAAAGGAAGTATGAAATATATGCGCACCGTATTTGTGCACGTTTATACCTTCCGTCCTTTGGGTGTACACATTTCCGCCTATATTCTTGCGTTTATCAATTACAAGGCATTTCTTCCCTGCTTCTGTTGCTTTTTGGGCAAAAACGGCGCCGAAAAGACCGGCGCCTACTATTAAATAATCGTACATATTATTCATCCAACAGTTCCTTATATCTTCTATACGCGTTATCAACAGAAACACTCCAAGGAACATAGAGCGTCTCACTTGCTCTCTTACCGACAGTTTTTAATTCTTCGCGGTTTTCGCAAATGGTCTCAATTTTAGAAGCAAGCTTTTCGGGCTTTTCTTCCGAGAACCAACCGTTATCGCCATCAATTACGCCGTAGGCTGAGTCACTGCCCTCTGCGAAAAGTGAAGGACAGCCACAAGCCGCCGCTTCCTTAACAACAATCGCCGCAGTGTCAAAGGTTGAAAGGAAGAGGAAAATGTCAGTAATGGAGTAATAGACTCTGAGCTCGTCTCTGTCTCTTACAGAGCCGGTAGAAATAACCTTATCGTCAATTCCAAGCTCCTTGGCATACGCTATCATTTCCTTAAGGTCATAGCCGTCACCTACAAGGAGGAAACGATAATCAAGACCGTCAGCTTTAACTATTTTCAGTGCGTCAAGAATGAGACGGATATTTTTATACCACTGCATTCTTCCCACGAAAGAAAATACAAGACAACCCTCGGGAATATTGTATTTTTTACGAAGAGCTACACATTTTTCTGCGTCCGCGGCACCTTTAATAAAGTCAACGCCGTTTTCCATAACCTTGCACTTAACGTCACAGCCGACGCGTCTGAGCGCAGATTCTGAACCCGAGCTTACAATCCATATTTCATCGGGATAGTTCACGTTCGCTTTAAGGAAAGCATAGGCAGCCTTCTTCATAGGCGGGAATTTAAGACGTGCCTCGAAATCCACGTCATACTTTGTATGATATGTAAGCACAACCTTAGCTTTTCGGTCTTTGTTAATAAGACGTACGAGCTCGGATGAGCAGAGTGGCGCATGGATATGAATAATATCAAAATCCATTTCCTTAACATCTTTTATTGTTTTTGGAACAAAGGGCCAACCTACGCGATAGCTTACGCGTTTATTTGAACCGAAAGATGTGTAGGGATAGATTTTAAATTCATACTTATCATACTCGGCGTCAGGATAGCGCGGAGTGACCAGTGTGACGTCTACATCATCGTATTTATTAAGATATTGACAGTAATTATTCACAACCTGTGAAACACCGTCTATTATAGGATAAAATGAGTCAACGAATATTCCGACTTTCATTTTTTTATTCATTCTGTATCCCCTATCAAATGTATCATCCTACATATATTAGCACATTGCGAAACTTTTTTCTACTGTTATTTAACATTTACTAAATTTCTTTTAATAAAAGCACAGCCTCTTCTTTTGTAAAGCCACCGGGTGTTTTAAGAAAATTCTTGACTTCACCGAAACGCGAACACCATTCTTCCGCCTGCTCTTTACTTATTCCGAGATTTTTTACGTTGGTGAGCTGCTGTACGGTATTAATAAACCCGAGCTCATCCACACCCAAAACATTCATCAGTTCAGAGAATCTTTCAGGCTTGTTTTCCTTAGCTTTTTTTAGAAAATACGGCATAAAAGCTGTACATGCCTTGCCGTGAGGAATACCGAAATTTTCCGTAAGAATGTATCCCACCGTATGAGGAAAAGCGGCGCCGCATATATTTAGCTCAAGCCCTGCATAAACAGATGCAAGATACAGCTTTTCTCTTAATTTTTCATGGGGAACTGTCTTTTCACGAAGAAGATAACAAAGGCCCTCGTAAATATCAGGTAAAGCGAGCTTTGCATAAGCCGTTGCCAGAGCGTTGCATCCCGGAGCGAACCAGCCCTCCACCGCATGAGCCAAGGCATCAAGAGCTGTTGAAACGGTTACATTATAGCTCATTGAATACGTGTATTTTGCATCCAGAAAAGATACTGCGGCATAGCAGTCCGCGCCACCGATGCTTTTCTTCATCATATTTTTGTCATTTGTGAGAACGGAAACTCCCGTAACCTCACTGCCGGTACCGCTTGTTGTACCTACAAGTATCACCGGTAATGCCTTTGAAGGAACTTTTCTGTTATAAAGTCCGTCAATATCATATTCGGAATTCATTGCACAAATAGCAACGGCTTTAGACGCATCAAGGGGCGAGCCACCGCCTATGCCTACAATGAAATCAGCACGGAAATCACGAGCATTCCTGCCGCCTTCTATAACAGTTGAAACCATTGGATTTTCGGTTATTTTATCAAAAACCAGGTATTCTATCCCCATATTTTCCAAAGCCTTTGTAACATCGTGCAACGCTCCGCTTTTCAAAGCACCCGTTTTACTTGTTACAATAAGGCATTTTTCTCCGTATTGCTTGAAAATATTACGGTTTTCGTAAACGCAGTTACTACCACTTATAAGTCTTGACGGCATATAGATGTTAAAATCCATAAAATACACCTCTTATTTTCTACATATATATACCTCTATATATAACAAATTCCGGTTGAAAAAACAAGTGTTCTGATATATAATAGATTAGGAATTTTGTCGAATTAATCATTGCAGGTCTGGAGGAATTTTCTTGAAGATGAATGTCGGTCGTAAACTCATAAAACGCACCGATGTTATTATAATTGTGCTCGTTGTAATCGTGGCTGTTTTGTTTTTTTATATAAACAGCTCCGATAAAGGTAAACCCACCGCGGTTATCACCGTAAACGGTGAAGAAATACAGCGTATAGACCTTAGCTCCGCTGTGGATGAAACTTTTACTCTTGACACTTACCCGAAGGTAACCTTAGAAATCGAGGACTCTAAAATCCGATTTATTAATTCACTTTGTCCTGACTCCACCTGCGAAAAAAGCGGTTTTTTAAGTAAACCCGGAGACACCGCGGCTTGTGTACCTGCAAAAACAGTTGTAACAATCGAAGGCAGCAAGCAATCAGACATAGATGCCGTCGCAGGTTGAAAGGAGTGCCGCTTTGAAAAACAAAAATGCTAAAAAAGTGGCTCTTTTAGGTATGTTTTGCGCTTTGGCAATGGCAATATCCTTTCTGGAGTCCTTAATTCCACCACTCATTCCCGTACCCGGAATAAAGCCGGGATTTTCAAACCTTGTAACTATGTTCTGCCTGTCGTCCTTGGGCTTCCCTTATGCTCTGGCAGTTACTTTATTCAAAGCCTTTTTCGCTTTGATAACACGTGGCGGTACTGCCTTTTTTATGAGTCTTTGTGGCGGTACTCTCAGTCTTGTTGTAATGTGGCTGCTTTTTAAAATCGACGAAAAACATATAGGCTTTTTAGGAATTGGCGTTTTGTCTGCCGTTTCCCACAACTGCGGTCAGCTCATAGTGGCATATATAATTCTCGGCAAAACAATATTAAGTATTTCTCCCGCGCTGTTGCTCGGGGGCGTTATATGCGGATTCATTACAGGAACAGTTTTCCGATACACTCTTCCTGTTTTAAATAAAATCACAAAAACCTTCCTGTTCTTCAGGAGACAAGGGGTCGATAAATAAATGTTAAAACACATTGCAGGTGTACTTTCCCCTGCCGCAAGAGGTCGCGGTGGCGTGAAGGTTCCCCACAACAAAAACACCGAAAACTGTAAAATAATAAGAATGCCTGCTCCCGAAAAGGTAGTTCTTCCCATGCAACAGCATATCGGTGCGCCCTGTATACCCACTGTCAAGGTCGGTGACACAGTAAAAGTAGGACAGATTATAGGTGACAGCGACAAGTTCATTTCTGCGCCTATACACGCATCAATTTCAGGTAAAGTTACCTCCATTGCAGATACTGTCCTCGCTAACGGCAGACAGGCTCCCGCGGTTACTATTGAATCCGACGGTGAAATGGCATTGTTTGACGGTATTAAGGTTCCCGTTGTCAACAATGCGGATGAATTCAGAAAAGCCGTTCGCGATTCAGGCCTCGTAGGCTTAGGCGGTGCAGGCTTCCCGAGCCACGTTAAATTTGCACTTTCGCCCGACAAGCCCATTGACACCATTGTTGTAAATGCCGCGGAATGTGAACCCCATATTACCGTTGACTACCGCGAATGTCTTGATAACACACTTTACATCATAAGAAGTCTTATGATTATTAAAGAATATCTTAATATTCCTCACGCTGTTATTGCAGTTGAAGATAACAAACCCGCCGCTATCGAGAAGCTCCAGAAGGTTGCCGACGAGGTCGGTGACGGAAGCATTAAGGTTATGGCGCTCAAGTCACGTTATCCTCAGGGTGCTGAGAAGATGATTGTCTACTCCGCAACCGGCAGAAAAATACCTTTAGGCAAACTGCCTGCTGATGTCGGCATCATTGTAATGAACGTTACAAGTACCGCTTTTATCGGCAGATATCTCGAAACCGGTAAGCCCTTGGTAAGCCGTTCGCTTACAGTTGACGGTTCTGCAATTATAAAGCCTCAGAACGTTCGTGTGCCAATAGGTACAAACTTAAACGAGCTCATTGACTTCTGCGGTGGCTTCAAACCCGACCTCGACAAGGTTATCGCAGGCGGACCTATGATGGGTACGGCACTTGTGAACACTAACGTTCCCGTTATTAAAAGTTACAACGCAGTTCTCGCGTTTTCAAAGGGAACCCTCCGCGAAAAACCCGACAATAACTGCATCCGTTGTGGCAGATGCAGTCAGGTTTGCCCCATGGGTCTTATGCCTACAAATATTATGCGTTCCGTAAAAGTCCGTGACTTTGACGGCTTGAAACAAAGCAATGTTATAGCTTGTATGCAGTGCGGAACCTGTGCTTATGCCTGCCCAGCAGGAAGACCTTTGGTACAGTATGTAGTTTTAGCTAAAGATATGCTCAGAGAGGAAGGTGCAAAAAATGGCTGATAACGCGTTAATCCAAAAAATCAAACCGACCGTAACGGCATCGCCTCACTTCAAATCCCACGAAACCTCCCAGGGTATGATGCTTGATGTTATAATCGCCCTTGTACCTGCGCTCATTGCTTCCGTTGTGATATTCGGACCCCGAGCCATCGCGGTAAATGCCATAAGCGTTGTTTCCTGCGTGCTTTTCGAATACATAACAAGAAAGCTTCTCAAGCGCGACAACACCATTAAGGACCTGAGTGCCGTTGTAACCGGTCTTTTATTGGCGTTCAACCTTCCGTCCTCTTTACCCTTGTGGATGATTCCCATAGGTGCATTTGTAGCGATAGTTGTTGTTAAACAATTCTTCGGCGGTATCGGTCAGAACTTTGTAAATCCTGCCCTTATGGGTAGAATCGTTCTTATGGTATCCTTCGCAGGACCTATGTCGAAATGGGTAGAGCCTTATAAATGGGGCTCAACAGTTGACGCTGTAACCACTGCTACTCCTCTTTATGAAATCCAGAACAACATCACTCCCGGCTATGACCTTTTAGATATGTTTTTGGGCACACGTCCGGGATGTCTTGGCGAAACCTGCGCTATTGCGTTACTTATCGGCGGTGCATACCTTCTCATAAGAAAAGTTATATCCCCTTCAATACCCTTGACATTTATAGGCACTGTTGCCGTATTTATGCTCATCGCAGGCAATGGCGACCTTAGCTATCTCGGTTACAACCTTTTGGGCGGCGGTCTTCTTATAGGTGCTATATTTATGGCTACCGATTATGCAACCTGCCCTCTTACTTCAAAAGGCAAAATCATTTACGGTATCGGTTGCGGTCTTGTAGCAGCTCTTATAAGACAATTCGGCAGCTACAATGAAGGTGTTTCATTTGCAATCATTCTTATGAACCTTCTTGTACCCCATATTGATAACCTTACAAAACTCAAGCCCTTCGGCTATATTAAAGAAAAAAAGCAGAAGGAGGCTAAAGCAGAATGAAAAACAAGTCATTAAAAGAAATTCTTGTTCCCGCAATAATGTTATTCGTTATTGCCACCGTCTGTACAGCACTCCTTGCGGGCACAAATCTTTTAACCAAAGATAAAATTGAGCAACTTAAAATACAAGCCGCAATGGCGGCAAAAACCGCAGTTTTCGCAGATGCGGCAAGTTTTTCTGACGAAAAAACCGTTAATGTAAACGATGAAACCTACATCTACTATGAGGCGCAGGACGAAAGCGGCAACGTAACCGGTTACGTTTTCAACGTTACAGTTAAAAGCTACGGCGGCGACCTTAGTGCAATGATAGGTATTTCGGCACAAACCGATAAAATTACAGGTGTTGAAATCACATCCATCAACGACACTCCCGGTCTTGGAATGAAAGTAAACAGCGAGGATTTCCTCAACCAATATACAGGAAGAACAGGAATCATCGGCGTCAATAAAAACGAAAAAACAGATACAGAAATACAGGCTGTTTCGGGTGCTACAATATCATCCAAAGCCGTAACAGACACTGTTAATAAAGCATTCAGTGCATATGAAACAATAAAGGCAGGTGGAAACAATGGCTGAAAATAAATGCTCACTCAGAAAAGAGTTTACAAAAGGTCTTCTTCGTGAAAACCCGGTTTTAAGACTTGTTCTCGGTACTTGCCCCACTCTTGCTACATCCACATCAATGGTAAACGCAATCGGCATGGGCATCGCCGCAACACTCGTTCTCGTTTGCTCAAATATTGCAATTTCAGCTTTGCGTAAGGTAATTCCCGACAAGGTCAGAATACCTGCTTACGTTGTTATTATTGCTTCATTTGTTACTATTGTTCAGATGATTGTTAAAGCCTTTGTTCCTGCTCTTGACGCGGCTTTAGGCGTATTTTTACCTCTTATCGTCGTAAACTGCATCATCCTCGGCAGAGCAGAAGCCTTCGCTAACAAAAACCATGTTATCGCTTCCGCTGTTGACGGTTTGGGTATGGGTATCGGTTTCACCGCTGCACTTTTCTGTATGGCAACTATCAGAGAGTTCCTCGGTAACGGTTCACTTTTTGCAGACGCACAAAACCTTTTAGGCGTTTTCGGTGATAACGTTTTAGGCGGATTTAACGGTTTCCTTAACATTCTCGAAACGCCTATGACCTTATTCATTCTTCCCGCAGGCGGTTTCTTTGTATTCGGTATTCTTATTGCTGTTTCCAATAAAATCAGTGGCAAAAAGAAGCTTCCGAAGGCTGAGCTTCACGGTTGTGAAAGCTGTCCCCTCGCCTCCACCTGTTCGAAAGTAGTTTCAGAAAGGGAGGATAAGAAAATATGAAAGAACCCGGAATTCTCTTTATATTATTTACAGCAATTCTTACTGAAAACTTTGTTCTTTGCAAGTTCCTCGGTATATGCCCCTTCCTTGGCGTTTCAAAGAAAGTAAACACCGCTATGGGTATGAGTGTTGCGGTTATATTCGTTATGCTTATTTCTACTGCAGTTACTTATCCCATAAACTCTGTACTTGTTAATAACGGTTTAGAATATTTACAAACCATCGTATTTATCCTTGTTATAGCCGCCCTCGTTCAGTTGGTTGAAATAGTTTTAAAGAAATATATTAAATCTCTTTATAACTCTCTGGGTATATATCTTCCCCTTATTACAACGAACTGCGCGGTTCTCGGAGTTGTTCTTCTCAACCTGGATAACGGTTACTCCTTTGGTATTTCAATGGTGAACTCCCTTGGTGCCGGTATCGGTTTCATGGTTGCAATGCTTATATTCGCCGGTGTTCGTTCAAGACTTGAGACTGCAGATATCCCTGAATTTTTAAAGGGTCTGCCCTCAACACTTATCGCAGCATCATTAACATCTGTTTCTTTCCTTGGTTTCTCAGGTGTTGTTGACGGCATTTTTGGTTCCTGAGGAGGCGTGAATTATGAGTAATATTTTATTTCCCGTTCTCCTTGTAGCAGGTATCGGTCTTGTTTTGGGCTTAGGTCTCGCCATCGCTTCAAAGGTTATGGCTGTCCCTGTTGATGAAAAAGCAGAAAAAATCACCGAAGTGCTCCCCGGAGCTAACTGCGGTGCTTGCGGTTTCTCAGGTTGTGCAGGCTATGCCGCCGCACTTTCCTCAGATTCAACTACCGAAACCAATCTTTGCGCTCCCGGCGGTAACAAAGTTGCCTCGGAGATAGCTGCAATATTGGGCACAGAAGCCGGAACTGTTCTCCCCACAGTTGCAGTAGTGCAATGTATGGGTAACTCCTCTAACTCCGAAGATAAAATGAATTATCAGGGCGTAAGCAGTTGCCGTATGGCATCACAGCTTTTCGGCGGTGCAAAAGAATGTACCTACGGATGTTTAGGTCTCGGCGATTGTGTAGATGCTTGCGAATTTGATGCAATTCATATCTGCGACGGCGTCGCACGTATATCTACCATTGCTTGCCATAGCTGTAAAGCTTGCGTTAAAGCCTGCCCCAAGGGCCTTATTTCGATGTTACCGCTTAACGTGACTCAGGCTACGGTTCTTTGTAAAAACCGCGAAAAAGGCGCAGTAGCACGCAAACATTGCAAAGCCGCTTGTATAGGTTGTATGAAATGCGTAAAGGCTTGCGAGCACGACGCAGTTAAAGTTGAAAACTTCCTTGCAACGGTTGACCCCGATAAATGTATCGGTTGCGGCAAATGCCACGAAGCCTGCCCAATAGGATGTATCGAACTAATAACACCTAAGGGTGAATGACAAAAAGCTCCACTTTAAAAGTGGAGCTTTTTTAATGCAGAATGCAAAATTAAAGGGGCACTTCGTGCCGATTGTAATCTTGTTGCCAAAGGCAACATATCGAATTCGAGCATAGTGAGAATATTTCGAGTACGTCAGCACATATCGAGCCGTGAGGCATATGGACTGTCGATATGTTCATCTTACGATAAACTCGATATATTACTTCGTAATTCGATATATAAATCTTCCGATTTATCCGATATATTTTGCTTGCGCAAAATGTGATGAAAAAACAACAACAGACGTTATGGCGCGGGCTTGCTTGTGACGCGTTCATTACGCAAAAAAAGACTACGAAAAACCGTAGTCTTTTTTCTAAATTTTATTCAATAATCTTTTTGTTTATTTTTCCTTCAATAAGCGAAAAGAGCTTGGGGAAAACAAGCTTTGTGAAAAGGAAGTACGCCGCTATGCCGCTTACGATACCTACTATTGCACCTGCGATAACATCGGTGGGATAATGAACGTGAACATAGATTCTTGAGAAACCGATAAGCAATGACAAAATGAATGCCGGGATACCTACCGCAAGCTGTTTCTTTCTGCAACCGAGCAAGAGCGCGAATGCAGCGCCGATAGATGTCGAGGTATGACCTGATGGGAATGATAAACTGTCACTTTGTTTGATGATACCGGGCCAAGTATATGTATAACCGGCATCAGTCCATACTGACGGGTCAATGTTGTAAGGTCTGGGTCTTGCAATAAGCTCTTTCAGGCAAAGATTGTTTATAACCGAAGAGAGTGCTAAACCTGCAAACAAAAGGATACCAAGTTTACGTGTTTTTCTGGGAATTAATAAACAAATACCCAAAACGAACCAAACAATACCGGGTGTATCACCAAGATGTGTAATAAACGCCATAATTGAATTCAGCGGTGTGCTCATAAAGCTTTCCACAAACTGATAAATAGCAACGTCTATTCCAACGATGAAATCATTAAGAAAAAAATCAGCCATAACTGCCTCCTATAATAAAAATATACAGTTATTTTACTATCTTATGACACAAAAGTCAATGTTTTATAAAATATCTGTAATTTGTAAGAATTTAGTATTGCGCCGTTATCACACCCTGAACTCTTTTGTTGAGAATGGTGCAAGATGAACGGAATTTTCGAACGATGGCGTACAAAGGTACATCGAGTGAGAAAAAACTTCATATTGCGCCGTTATCAACAAAAGAAAAAAGAGAGTGGCAAAAGCCACTCTCTAAGTAAGGTTTAATTATTCGTTGATGTCTGTAACAGCACCTGAACCAACTGTCCTACCACCTTCACGGATAGCAAAACGAAGACCCTTTTCAATAGCGATGGGTGTGATGAGTTCAACTGTCATTTCAACGTTATCACCGGGCATGCACATTTCTGTGCCTTCGGGAAGGAAGATAGTACCTGTAACGTCAGTTGTTCTGAAGAAGAACTGAGGTCTGTAGTTGTTGAAGAAAGGTGTATGACGGCCGCCTTCATCCTTAGAAAGAACGTAAACCTGACCTTTGAATTTTGTGTGGGGTTTGATTGAACCGGGTTTGCAAAGAACCTGACCACGTTCAATACCTTTTCTGTCAACACCACGAAGGAGAGCACCGATGTTGTCACCAGC
>JAZULQ010000016.1:0-3683 GCA_045603185.1 Acutalibacteraceae bacterium | reverse complement strand
ATCCGAAGCTGCTCGTAAGAGAAAGTTCTATTAAAAAACATGGGATGAAGCCTTATTTTAAGGTTTCATCTCTTTTCTTTTTATGATTTTTGTGATATTATTAAAATGACATAAAGTGTGACAGTCGGCAGGTGAGTTTATGCGTTTGGAAAAGGATACCACAATAAAATATATGTTTCGTGAGATTCATGATATTACTCCCGAGGTTGTAAAAGATTTAGGTCTTGAAGGAATACTTTTTGATTTAGATAATACAACGGTAAAAGACGCTACTCTTTCCACCATACCGGGAGCTATTGCGTGGATAAAGTCTCTAAAAAACGCAGGTATAAAGGTTGCTATTGTTACCAACACTCCACACATAAGGGCATATTGGTTTGCTAAGACTTTCGGTGTGCGCTTTCACGCTTTTGCAAAAAAACCGTTACCCTTAGGGCTTCTCAGAATGTCCCGGAAGCTTCAGGTACCTATTGAGAAAATCGGTATGGTAGGCGACCAGGTCTTTACTGATGTAGCGGCGGCAAACCGTTGCGGTGCGGTACCGTTGCTTGTTGACCCGGTTGAAAACAAGTGGTTCTGGAAGAATCACTATAAGAAAAACCGAATTAAAGAAAAGCCCATACGCGAAGCATTTTTGAAGGAGCACGGCTACTATGGCGATAAATGATTTACGTGCAGTTTTAAAAAGTGAAGATGAAGCAATTTTAATATCTTCACCTGAAAACCGAAGATATTTTACCGGGTTTCCCTCAAGCGACGGATATCTGATTGTAACGAAATCTGATGCGGTATTTTTTACGGACAGTCGGTATATAGAGGCTGCCGCAAAGGAAATAAAAGTCTGCCGTACAGCTTTATTAAGACGTGTATCAGTTGAAATAAAAAATTTTATTACGGAGAATAATTTATCCGCAATATACATTGAAAGAGAAAATATGACGGTTGCGGAAGCGGAGCTTCTGAAAAAAATATTTTCGCCATGCAAGGTAAGACCGTCAAAAATTCTCGAAAAGAAAATAAGAGAGCTGCGCGCGGTAAAAACAGAACCGGAAATACAAAATATAAAGAAAGCTCAATCCATAGCGGAAGACGCATTCAATCATATATTGAAATTTATTAAACCGGGAGTTACTGAGAAAGAGATTGCTCTTGAGCTTGATTACTATATGCTTTCCCACGGAGCTGAAGCGATTTCCTTTGAAACCATTGCCGTAACCGGCAAAAAAACATCAATGCCCCATGGAGTACCCGATGAAACCGTTATAAAAAAAGGCGATTTTGTAACAATGGATTTCGGTGCGGTATATAAAGGCTATCACAGCGATATGACCCGCACTGTTGCCGTAGGTGAAATAAGCGAAAAGCAGAAAAACATCTACAACATTGTATTAATGGCGCAAGAGGCGGCATTGAAAGCGCTGAAAAAAGGCTTACCTTGTTCGCAGGCAGATGCGGCAGCGAGAGATATTATAACCAATGCCGGTTATGGGGATTACTTCGGACACGGAACAGGCCACGGCGTAGGCATTGAAATTCACGAATACCCCAACCTTTCTCCACGTAGTGAGGAGAAATTGAAAGTCGGCAACATAGTAACGGTGGAACCGGGCATATATTTACCCGGCGAATTCGGTGTCAGAATAGAAGATATGGCGCTTATTACCCCGAACGGTTACGAGAACTTAACATCAGTTTGCAAGGAGTTGATAATTCTTTGAAATATACTGATTTTGAAGATTTAAAAGCAGATTGCCTTAACTGCAAAAACTGTTCTCTTTCAGCTACGCGAACCAATGTTGTTATTGGAGTAGGCAATGAAAACGCAGATATTATGTTTGTAGGTGAAGGACCCGGCGAAAACGAGGATTTACAGGGAGAGCCCTTTGTTGGAAAAGCAGGACAGCTTCTAGACAAGTATCTTGAAGTTATCGGTCTTTCGAGGAAAGAAAACATTTACATTGCAAACATAGTAAAATGCAGACCTCCCGGAAATCGTGACCCTGAACCGGAGGAGCAGGAAGCCTGCATAGAGTGGCTGAGATGCCAGACAAGGCTTATAAAACCAAAGATTATCGTATGCTTAGGGCGGATTGCCGCAAAGAAGCTTATATCGGAGGATTTTAAAGTCACACGTCAGCATGGTGAATTCATAAAAAAAGGAAACATTCTTTTTATGGGCACTTTTCACCCGGCGGCACTGTTAAGGAATCCTCGCAGTAAACCTGATGCTCTTTCTGATTTTCAGGCGCTGAGAGATAAAATACAAGAATTGAACATTAAAATATAAACAAGGAGTGCAAATTATGGATATTAAAACATACATTGAAGAAGGAAAAGCCGTTCTCGGTATTGAATTCGGTTCAACAAGGATAAAAGGTGTTCTTATTGATGATGCAGGTGAAGTTCTTGCGGTAGGCGGTTATGAATGGGAAAACAGCCTCATCAACGGTATCTGGACATATGGTGAAGACGAATTTTTTGCAGGACTTAAGGGCTGTTACTCTTCACTTAAAAAAGATGTAAAAGAAAAATACGGCATTACTCTTAAAAATCTAAAGGCAATCGGTATCAGCGGTATGATGCACGGATATCTTGCATTTGATGAAAGCGGCAAGCTTCTTGCGCCTTTCCGCACATGGAGAAACACCTGTGCCGGCGAAGCCGCAAATAAGCTGACAGAGCTTTTCCAGTTCAATATTCCCGACCGTTGGAGCATTGCGCACCTTTATCAGTTAATTCTTGAAGATGCAGAGCATATAAAGGATGTTGCTTATTTCACAACTCTTGCAGGATATATTCACACTCTTCTTACAGGAAAAAAGGTTCTCGGTATCGGTGAAGCATCAGGTATGTTCCCTATGGAGGGTAACAACTACAGCGAAGCTATGCTTGATAAGTTCGATAGCCTTGTAGAGGGTAAGGGCTACCCCTGGAAAATCCGCGAAATTCTCCCCACAGTTCTTGTTGCAGGTGAAAACGCAGGTATACTTACTGAAGATGGCGCAAAGCTTCTTGACACCGATGGTGACCTTGAAGCAGGTATTCCCATGTGTCCTCCCGAGGGTGACGCAGGCACAGGTATGGTTGCAACAAACAGCGTAAGAGTAAGAACAGGTAACGTTTCAGCAGGTACCTCTGTTTTTGCAATGATTGTTCTTGAAAAGCTCCTTTCAAAGCTTTACCGTGAAATTGATATGGTTACAACTCCCGACGGAGCACCCGGGGCAATGGTGCATTGCAACAACTGTACATCTGACATCAACGCCTGGACATATCTCTTTAAAGAAGTTCTTGACCTTATGGGTGCAGAGTGTTCATTGGGTGACCTTTTCACAGCACTCTTTAAAAAGTCAGCCGAAGCAGATGCAGATTGCGGAAACCTTATTT
Source organism: Acutalibacteraceae bacterium (assembly GCA_045603185.1). Classification (GTDB taxonomy): domain Bacteria; phylum Bacillota; class Clostridia; order Oscillospirales; family Acutalibacteraceae; genus DTU089. Next base: position 296 of record JAZULQ010000016.1, on the reverse strand, counting down.
CTTACAACTATTTCTCAGGCGAATTCCTTACAGGCTTTGAAACAGGTAAACCCCTCTTTATAAGAGAGCCCGACAGCAAATTCTCGCTTGCAAACTTTATGAGAGTTCAGCTTTTCACAGCCTTTGGCGGTATCAAAATCGGTATGGATATTCTTGATAAAGAAAATGTTGCTATTGATAAAATCCTTGGACACGGCGGTTTCTTCAAAACTCCCATTATCGGACAGAGCGTGCTTGCAGCAGCAATGAACGCACCCGTTTCCGTTATGGAAACAGCAGGAGAAGGCGGTGCATGG
>JAZULQ010000015.1:0-9371 GCA_045603185.1 Acutalibacteraceae bacterium | reverse complement strand
AGAAGCTGACGGTGATATGGATAGAGCATTTGAGATTCTCCGTGAAAGAGGACTTGCTGCTTCTGAGAAGAAAGCAAGCAGAATTGCTGCTGAAGGTGCTATCATTGCTTATACAGATGATGCCGCTAAGGTTACAGTTCTTCTTGAAATCAACTCCGAGACAGACTTCGTTGGTAAAAACGAAAAGTTCCAGGAATTCGGTCTTAATGTTGCTAAAACAATAGCAGCTAATAAACCCGAGTCAGTTGAGGCTCTTGGTGCACTTAAGCTCATTGATTCTGACAGAACGGTTACTGAGAATCTTAACGACCTTATTCTCGTTATCGGTGAAAACCTTAAACTCCGTCGTTTTGAAATCATCGAAGGTGATGTTGTAACATACATCCACGGTGGCGGCGCAGTTGGTGTTGCTGTTAAATTCGAAACAAACATTGAAGATAAAGCTGAATTTACTGCAATGGGCAAAAACATTGCTATGCAGGTTGCAGCTATGAGTCCCGAATATCTCAGCAAGGATTCTATTTCTGCTGACGAGCTCGCAAAAATGAGAAGCATCACAATCGACAGCCCACTCAACAAGCCCGAATCACTTCCCAAGCCCATTCTTACAGCACTCTTCCAGAAAGCTTGCGCAGAAAACCTTTTCAGCGCTGAAGACGTAGCTGCTTACGAAGAGAATATGAAGAACCCCTATCTCTTCAACTTCCTTTCAAAAGAAGCTGTTGCTACTCTTGCTTCACTTGCAGTTGCAGGTAAAGATGAGTATATTAACAACAAGATTTTCGCAGGTGCTGTTGAAGGCCGTATCAAGAAGCAGATTAAAGAAGTATGTCTCCTTGAGCAGACATTCGTTCGTTCAGATCTCTTCGACGGTAACGTTGGCGGTTATGTTGCACAGGTTGCTAAGGCAAACGGTGCTGATATCAAGGTTGTTGATTTCATTCGTCTTGTTAAGGGCGAAGGTCTCGAGAAAAGAGAAGACAATTTTGCTGACGAAGTTGCCAGCATGATGAAATAAGATTTCAAATGAGGGCGGCTTTCTTCCGAGAGCCGTCCATACTGTTTTAAATTTGAAAATTAGCAGAACACAAAATGTTCTGCATAATATAAATAGTATTTAACAGCCGAAAGGCAATCTAATTATACTGGAGAGATTACTATGGAAAGAAAAGTAGGTACTGTTTCGCGCGGTATTCGTTGCCCCATTATCAGAGAAGGCGACAACCTCGTAGATATTGCTGTAACAAGTGTTATCGAGGCTGCCGAAAGCGAAGGTTTTGAACTCAGAGACCGCGATGTTGTTGCTCTTACAGAGTCTATCGTAGCAAGAGCTCAAGGTAACTATGCTAAAGTTGAAGATATTGCTGCTGATGTTAAAAATAAACTCGGCGGTGAAACTATCGGTGTTATTTTCCCGATTTTGTCACGTAACCGTTTTGCTATCTGCCTTAAAGGTATTGCAATGGGTGCAAAAAAAATTGTTCTTATGCTCAGTTATCCCAGTGACGAAGTTGGTAACTCTCTTTTGACTTATGATCAACTTGACGAAGCAGGTATCAACCCTTACTCCGACGTTCTTTCTCTTGAAAAATACAGAGAACTTTTCGGTGAGAATAAGCACGAATTTACAGGTGTTGACTATGTTGCTTATTACTCAGAAATCATTAAAGAAGCAGGCGCAGATGTAGAAATTATTTTTGCAAATCAGCCTAAAACTATTCTTGACTATACAGACTGCGTTCTTACTTGTGATATTCACACTCGCGCTAGAACAAAACGTATTCTCAAAGCAGCAGGCGCAAAGGTTGTATGCGGTCTTGATGATATTCTTAATGCTTCCGTAAACGGTAGCGGTTGTAATGAAGCATACGGTCTTCTCGGCTCTAATAAATCAACAGAAGACACAATTAAACTTTTCCCCAGAGAGTGTAATTCTCTTGTTAACGAAATTCAGGCTGAATTCCTTAATAAAACAGGTAAACATATTGAAGTAATGGTTTACGGTGACGGTGCATTTAAAGATCCCCAAGGTAAAATCTGGGAACTTGCAGACCCCGTTGTTTCTCCCGCACATACAGATGGTCTTATTGGTACACCCAATGAGCTTAAATTGAAATACCTTGCTGATAATGACTTTAAAGGTCTTTCAGGTGCAGAACTTAAGGAAGCGATTTCTAACAGTATAAAAGCAAAATCTGATAACCTTGTAGGTAATATGGCTTCTCAGGGTACAACACCCAGACAGCTTACTGACCTTATTGGTTCACTTTGTGACCTTACAAGCGGTTCAGGTGATAAGGGTACACCTATTATCCTTGTTCAAGGCTATTTTGATAACTATACAGACTGATTTAATGGAGGTTAGATACTATGGAACTTATTAAACGTCCCGATGATATGAAAAGAATTAATAATATAGAGCTTGCAAATGCTTTTATTGATGAGCAGGTTGCGGCTGTTCGCGCACAGGTTGGGGATAAAAAAGTTCTTCTCGCACTTTCCGGCGGTGTTGATTCCTCTGTTGTTGCTGCATTACTTATTAAAGCAATCGGCAAACAGCTTGTTTGTGTCCACGTTAATCATGGTCTTATGAGAAAAGGTGAGAGTGAGCAGGTTATTGAAATTTTCGGAAAAGAGCTTGATGCTAATCTCATCTATGTTGATGCTACCGACCGCTTCCTTAATAAACTCGCAGGTGTTTCCGATCCTGAAACAAAGCGTAAAATTATCGGCAAAGAGTTTATTGAGGTTTTCGCTGATGAAGCCAGAAAGCTTGACGGCGTTAAATTTTTAGGACAGGGTACAATTTATCCTGATATTCTTGAAAGTAATAAACAGGCTGAGGGTAAAAAAGCCGTTAAAGCTCATCACAATGTTGGCGGTTTACCCGAGGATCTTCAGTTTTCGCTTGTTGAGCCCGTTAAATTACTCTTTAAGGATGAAGTAAGAGTAGTGGGCGAGGCTCTCGGTCTTCCTCATGCGATGGTATATCGTCAGCCGTTCCCGGGTCCCGGACTCGGTGTTCGTTGCCTTGGTGCAATTACACGCGACAGACTCCACGCCTTAAGAGAAGCTGATGCAATTCTCAGAGAAGAGTTTGACAATGCAGGTCTTGCAGGTAAGGTTTGGCAGTATTTCATTGCTATTCCTGATATTAAGAGCGTTGGTGTAAGAAATGAAGAGCGTTATGAAGGTTGGCCTGCAATCATTCGTGCAGTTAATACAACTGATGCTATGAGTGCAACAATCGAGGAAATACCTTATGCACTTCTTCATAAGATTACCGATAGAATCACTAACGAAGTAGAAGGCATAAACCGTGTCCTCTACGACCTTACTCCGAAGCCGATTGGCACTATAGAGTGGGAATAATTATTTATAATTTTTGAGTGGCTAAAGCTTTTGGCTTTAGTCGCTCTTTTTTGTTAAAAATCATATTAAATGATTGCTTTTGTGAATAATGTTTAAAAAAGTATTGAATATGCAGAAAGTTTTTGTTATAGTGTTATTAATGATAATGCTTTATCAAAGGAGATGGCGAAATGAAAATGCGAAATAAGATTACGGCTTTAATTCTTGTTTTTTCTTTTCTTGTAACCTTTTTTACTGTTCCTGCTTTGGCTGTGAGTGGTAATATTCCGAGTGAAGTCATAGCTATGTCAAGTCAGGTTGCTGTTGAGATTGAGCAGGAGGGTATTGTTCTTCTTAAAAATGAAGGTGGGGTATTGCCGCTTGAGGGTGAAAAAGTAAATGTATTCGGCGCGGCGTCTGTTGTACCGCTTTTGGGTGGCGCCGGTTCCGGATCTATTGCAACGCACGACCCGGTATATTTTTACGAAGCACTCGAAGAGGCGGGTATTGAATATAATACAGAGCTTAAGGATCTTTATGATAAATATTGTAGCTCTAACGAGATTCTTAAAACAGGCAGCACTGTTTTTAATAATCTTGCTCAGCTACTGCTCACAAAAAGTGCTCTTAATGAAATGGAAGCGGAAAAGCTTACTGATGACGTTATGCGTAATGCTAAGGCGTTTTCGGATACCGCAATCATTGTTATCGGTAGAACGAGTGCGGAAAACAAAGATTTAACTCCTGAAATTCTTAGATTAAGCGATGAAGAAAGAGCTATGGTTGATAAGGTAGCTACAACATTTTCAAATGTAATTGTGCTCTTTAATATCGGTAATGTAATGGAAATGGGCTTCCTTGATGAATATGAAAGTATTAAGGGTGCAGCTATTTTCTGGATTCCCGGTGAATTTGGTATGAGAGCTGTTGCGCAGGTGCTTAATGGTGAGGTAAACCCCTCCGGAAGACTTGCTGATACGGTTGCGTATTCTGTTTATGACCATCCGTCAACTCAGAATTTCGGTTCCTACGAATATGAGGGCGGAGGCAATTACGTTGAATATCAGGAAGGTATTTACGTTGGTTATCGTTATTTTGAAACCTTTGCGAAGGATAAGGTTCAGTTCCCCTTTGGTTACGGTCTTTCTTACACAAGCTTTAAAAAAGAAATCATTTCTTCAAGCACGAGTTACGGTAAGATTACAGTTGATGTAAAGGTTACGAATACAGGCGACGTAGCGGGTAAGGATACGGTTCAGATTTATTACAGCGCACCATATACCGGTAAAATTGAAAAAAGCGCTATCGCTTTGGGGAACTATGAGAAATCTAAGCTTCTTGAACCCGGAGAAAGTGAGGTTGTTACAGTTCAGTTTGATGTAAATGATATGGCTTCTTACGATAGAATCAATAATCAGGCTTGGGTTCTTGAAAAGGGAGATTACAGAATTATTCTTGGTGAAAACGTGCGTGAACACATTGATTCCTTTATATATACTGTTGATGAAGACGTTGTAATTAAAAACGACAGCATTACAGGTACTGAAATCAAAAACCTTTTTGATGATGCGTATTCGGGATTTACCCTTCTTTCAAGGCAGAATGAGGTTGATACTTACCCCGCATCAAGAAATCTTGTTAAAACAGATGAAATTAAAAATGCTGATGATTATCCTGCACCTACCAGAGAGGGTGAAGCGCCCAAAATCGGTGTAACCTATAGTACGGGTGTAATAACTCTTCAGGATGTTTATGAAGATGAATCACTTATGGATGCGTTCCTCGACCAGCTTACGCTTAGTGAAATGATTAATCTTGTAACACGTGGCGGTTATCAGACCTATGGCATTGACAGACTTGGTGTACCCCAGACCTGGGATAATGACGGCCCATCCAGTATTAAAGGCGCTCATGGTATTGCTTATACTGATAGCGGTACGGCATATCCTTGTGCTACTGCCATTGCCTGTACTTGGAATAAAGCGCTTGCTAACAGAATGGGTGACAGTGTTGGTATTGAAGCGAGAAGTATCGGTACAGACATCTGGTATGCACCCGGTGTTAATATCCACAGAAATCCTATGGGTGGCAGAAATTTTGAGTATTTCTCAGAGGACCCTGTTCTTTCGGGTAGAATGGGTGCCGAAATAATCAATGGTGCATGGGGGCAGGGACTTGTCACTACCATTAAGCATTTTGCTATGAATGACCAGGAATCACACCGTGCGGGTATTTTCACTTGGGCTGATGAACAGACAATGCGTGAAATTTACCTTAAGGCATTTGAAATCCCCGTAAAAAATTCCGCTTGCTTTGGTGTTATGTCGGCGTATAACAGAATTGGCACCGATTGGTGTGGCGCTTGTTCTGAGCTACTTAAGGATTTGCTTCGTAAAGAGTGGGGGTTTGAGGGATTTGTTGTTTCTGACTACTCTAATAACTTTGTTGGTAATGGTCATATGAGTCCGGTTCTTGCTGTTTACAATGGTAACGATACTATGCTTACGGGTGTATGGCTCCTTAATATGCCCTCACATATTGCAGCTGTAGAAATGCAATATTACGCAGACCCCATCGGCTTTGGAACGGCATTACGCGAGTCGTGCAGAAACATTATGAACGTTAAAATGAAAACCAAGGCTTTTCTTGAACCGGGTTACTTTGTTGATAATGAAGATCTTACAATCAAAGAGGAGGATTGGGTACATACAGAACCACATATTATTTCTATATTGAATTTTGAGTTTTCTAATTTCGTAAATCAGCTTGTAATGCTATTGAGGAAATTTATAGATTGGCAGTATTAATTAATTTGACGCGGGTCCGTGTGACCCGCGTTTTAATCTGATAATTAATAATAGGATTGTTGAAAATATCTTTTCGATGATATATAATAAATCTGCAATAAGTGATAGAGAATCAATAATATAGTGGGGAATTTTGGGAATATGAATTATCTTAAAAAAGTGATTAAAAATTTTGAGATACAAGGTACTGTTACGGAAATCGAACAAATAAAAAAAGGTTACATCAATCAGACATATAAAGTTCAGACACTTTCCGAGAACAATAATATCCATAAATATATTCTTCAACGTATAAATACTAATGTGTTTCCTGATGTTGATGCTTTGATGAGCAATTTTCAGCTGACAACATCCTATTTATTTGATGTTCTCGATATGCCCGGATACCACAAACGAGGGACTGTACAGACGCTACGTCCCACTAAAGACGGAAACTTGTATTTTAATGAGACATCCGGTACATGGCGTATGATGACATATTTTGATAATGTATATTCTCTCGATATTCCTGATAATCCCGAGGTATTCTATTATGCGGGCGTTTCATTTGGTAGGTTTATTAAGGTAATGAGTTCTGTTGATGTTACAAAGGTAAAAGAGGTAATTCCTAATTTTCATAACACAAAGAGTCGCTATTTGGATTTAGAATCAGCAATTTCACTCGATGCTGCAAATCGAGCTGAGAGTGTTAAGAAAGAAATCGCTTTCATTCGTGAGCGCGCCGACCGATTCGGAATAATTACCGATGCCCTGGAAAGTGGCAAAATACCTACTCGAATCTGTCACAATGATTGCAATTTAAATAATATTTTATTTGATGAAATAACCCATTTACCCGTTGCTATTATTGACCTTGATACTGTTATGCCTTCATCGCCTCTATATGATTTTGGTGACAGTATGAGGATTGGCACAAATACAGCTAAAGATGATGAAAAAGATTTAAGTAAAGTTTCCTGTGATTTGAATCTTTACGAAGCCTATGCTCGTGGCTATTTAGAGGCATGCGGTGATATTCTGACAAAAGAAGAGTTGGAATTGCTTCCGTACGCATCATTAATAATCACCGTTGAAGACGGTATTCGCTTTTTAATGGATCACATTAATGGTGATACATATTATCATATTGAATATCCGGGTCAAAATCTTGACAGAGCCCGCACACAGCTTAAGCTTTTGGCGGATATGGAAAGAAAACTATCTGAAATAAGAAAAATATTACAAAAAATTTATGACGCGCAGGGCTTGGAAGCTAAGGTGTGCGAATATGTTGAAATTTAAAATTTGGAGTAAGAAATGAAATCTGTAAGAGCTATTGTTCCTGCTGCCGGAAAGGGCAGTCGTCTTCAAAAAATAAGCGGTGATATTGCGAAGGCTATGTTTCCTATCGGAGACAAACCGATTTTAGAATATGTGTTAGATAATATTTCTTTTATTGATAAGGAAGAAATTTATATCGTTGTTGGTTGCGGTAAAGAGCAAATTACTGATTATTTTGGCGATGACTACCATTATGTTGAACAGAAGCAACAGCTCGGCACCGGACACGCTGTTATGGAATGTGCAAAAGAGTTAGAGAATTTCGACGGAAGTGTGCTTATAACATTCGGTGATATGCCCTTATTCAGATACAAAGAAATGAAGGAAATGTGCAGACAACACATTGAGAGCGGTGCAGATTGTACTTTAATGACCGCCGAAAATTCCTCTTTGAAAACCTGGGCTCGTATTATCCGCGATGAAAACGGTGATTTTTCAGGAATTGTCGAGGGTAAAGATTGTACTCCCGAACAATCTAAAATAAAAGAGCTTTTTTCAGGCGTTATGGTGTTCAACAGTAAGTCACTTTTTCAAATGTTGCCTGAAATTGGTTGTTCCAATGTGCAAAAGGAATATTACATAACGGAAGTCCCCGAGCTAATGGTGAAAAATGGAATGAATGTGGATACCTACTTCACAGAAGACGGGGATGATCTCCGTGGTATTAATACCCCGGAGGACTTGGAAATCTGCCGGTGTATTTTGAAAGAACGTGGTACTTGCAAAGAATAGTCATTATACAGTATGTAACAAGTTAAAGATATAGATGTATTTTAATAACAGTAAAAATTATAAAAGCTCCATTGTTTGGGGCTTTTATTTCTTTTTATAAAAAATGAATAGTAGAATTTTTATATTTACTAGTAAAAATATAATATTATTTTAACACCGTTAAAAAATATTTTTTTGCGAAACGGTTAAAAAAGACCGTCTAGCCGTATGACAAAAATAACGAAAACCTTGTATCACCGCTGTTTACAGAAGATTTTTTAGTTGCTAAAACGCTTTTGTGCAATTTTCACATTAATTTAACTTCAATAAGAAAGAAATTATTTAACTTGACAAAGTAGTTAATATGCGTTAGACTATATACATAGACGAATATTGTTATTTTTTTGTCAATGCAGATGCAGTATTCGTTTAAATTTTAAGGAGGTTGAATGTTATGAAAAAGAGCGCTCTCATCATGGCGCTTGTATTTGCGCTTGTGTTGGTTTTGGGTATTGGTGCAGGCGCCACCGGGGAAGTTACATCGCTTGAGAATGGTGATCGTGATGTTGCTTTCTCAAACGATTATTTTGGCTTTTGTCTGGATAATAAGCTGCATGGTGCTTATGTAGGAGATGTTTTTACTCCATCAAGCGATACATCTGCGGCTACAAGCAATGTTGATGGTAGCGAAATTTCTCAGGTGCTCAAGGTTTTATTTACCCAGAACTTCAATGATATATTCACTTCTGACGGTAATGGTGGATATGTTGTTAAAGATACCAATTTGATTCAGGCCATTGTATGGCATTTCACTGATGGTTCATACATCTGGGGCGAACAAGCAAAGCTTGCAAACAAAGTTAAAGCATACGCAGGTCCTGAGATTCCTGATTCGGGTTACACTCTGACTCTTGAAAATGGCGATGTTATAACATTCCATTTTTTGGTTTTAGAACCGGAAAATCCTGCAACACAGACGTTCTTCTGTTACAAACTCGGTGTGAATGAAGTTCCAGCTCATACACACGATTTCAGTGACGATTGGGCAACAGATGGTGACAATCACTGGCACGAATGTGACTGTGGTGATAAGATTGATGTTGATTCACATAGTGGCGGAACAGCTGACTGTGTAAACAAAGCTGAATGTGAAATCTGCGGTACACCTTATGGTGGTGTAGA
>JAZULQ010000014.1:0-85692 GCA_045603185.1 Acutalibacteraceae bacterium | reverse complement strand
TTGTAATAAAACCAAAAAAGAAAAGCAAATAAACACAAAATGCAGTCCGGCCCGGAAACGGCTTGATACTTTTTTTAATACGCTATGGGATTTTTATCAAATTCGCATTTCCTGTATGGGATACCTTTAGCAAGTTTATTGCCGTTCCTTGTCAATAAATCATCCACTCTGACAAATTCATAGCCTTGCGCCTGGAGCTCAGGGATAGCCCTTAAAACAGCGTTTACGGTCTTTTCACGTGTATCGTGCAAAAGAATTATCTCTCCGTCCGAAGCATTCTTCATAATGCAGTTATAGATATCATCCTCGGAATTTGATTTTTTCCAGTCGTATGTATCCACTGACCAACTCACAAAGAAAGTATCAAGTGTTTTTAATTGATGAGAAGTAATATAACCATAAGGCGCTCTGACAAAAAACGGTTTTTCACCTGTTACAGATGCTATTATCCGGGCAGATTTATCAATATTCTCCTTAGCCTTTTCCGAACTCATAAAAATCAAACGAGGATGGTCATATGTATGATTACCTATTAAATGCCCTTCTTCATAAGCTCTAAGCACTATATCGGGATTCCTTTCAACATTCTTTCCTATAACAAAGAAAGTTGCTTGTGCATTATACTCCGCAAGTCCGTCAAGTAATTTTTCCGTATATCCGCCCGGTCCGTCATCAAAGGTCAGAGCTATGACTTTTTCTCCCACATGACTTTTACCAAGATTCAATCGCGCCGTACCGTCAGGAATAGTCCTTGACACAATAGAAATCATAATAATTATTGCTAACAATGCCGCTACAACATCGTAGCCAATAAAGCTTTTTTTCTTCTTTTTCATAAAAACTCTCTCTTTGAAATAAAGTTAAAGTATAAAAAAACCGACCGTTTAATCCGGTCGGTTATATTTTAAAAATTATTTCTTGAAAAGACCAAGGATATCAACGATATCGCCATCATCATCGTCAGCTGTAGAAATACTGTCTGAAACAACGGCAGCACCGGATTTGTTAGCAATTCCGTTAGAGTCAGTACCGAAACCTGTTGCGATAACTGTAACAACCATTTCATCTTCGAGCTTTTCGTCGAAAGCAACACCAAAGATGATATTTGCATCAACGTCAGCTGCTTCAGCGATAATGCTTGCGGCTACGTCAACATCATCAAGAGTGATGTCGGGTGAAGATGTGATGCTGATGATAACACCCTTTGCACCCTGGATTGTTGTTTCAAGAAGAGGACTTGATACAGCTGCGTTTGCTGCTGCTTCAGCCTTTTCCTTACCGGTTGCACGGCCAACGCCCATATGAGCATGTCCTGCGTCCTTCATAACTGCTGTAACGTCAGCAAAGTCGAGGTTGATAAGTCCGGGAACTTTAATAAGCTCAGAGATACTCTTAACACCCTGGCGAAGAACATCGTCAGCTACATCGAAAGCATTAGCGAAAGTAATCTTCTGATCGGAAACAAGTTTAAGTCTTTCGTTGGGGATAACGATAAGGCTGTCTACATGCTGTGCAAGTTCAGCAATACCTGCTTCAGCCTGCTGCATTCTTCTCTTGCCTTCGAAAGCGAAGGGTTTTGTAACAATACCTACTGTGAGGATACCGTTGCTCTTTGCGATTTCAGCGATAGCGGGAGCTGCGCCTGTGCCTGTGCCGCCGCCCATACCGGCTGTAATAAATACCATATTAGCACCGCTAAGTGCATCAACGATAGCATCTCTGCTCTCTTCGGCAGCTTTAAGACCCATTTCGGGACGAGCGCCTGCACCACGACCGCCTGTAACTTTTTCACCTATCTGAATTTTATGAGTTGCTTTAGAAAATGTAAGAACCTGTTTATCTGTATTTACAGCGATAAATTCAACGCCCTGAACGCCGGAGCTAACCATACGGTTAATAGCGTTTCCGCCGCCGCCACCGACACCGATAACCTTTATTTGAGTAACGTCTTCAAAATCATTGGAAATTTCAAAGTTCATTTTTCTTCCTCCTAAATTATTCACTAATATACAATGATAACTTTATCTATAATACATCCCTTAGATGTTACCATAGTTTTAAGACAATATCAAGTTATTTTTTAAATTTTTTGATATATATACGTCATAAAATGTAATTTATAAAACATTTTTTGTCTATTCGTTGTCTGAGTTGTTGTTTTGAGTAGTTGTTTCATCACCGTCGGTTTCTGTTTTCTCCCCATTCAACTCTATATTCGGGACTGTTGTTTCTTCCTCGCCTGAACTGAAATAGATATAGGGTTCTGTTTTCAAATTCATTTTGCCCTCAAAATAGGGATTTCCCTCTAACTCTTTTGACAAGGCTTCCTCTGCCCTTTTAACTTTAACAGTCAGATTTTCAGAAGAACCCAACTCCATTGTTACGCGGTCATCGTACACCAGCTCAAACTCGCCTTTTTCGGTTACGCTAATTTCAGTTATAAGAGTCAAACCGCTTTCCTTAATCGCTGTCAGTAAGCCGATGAATTCTTGTGTTGTTTCCTCGCCACCAACATCAATCGTCTCGCCTTCAACAGCACTTCTGAGTTTATATCCGTTTACTACGGCAACATTATCTCTGAGCAGTGATGCGTCTCTATCAAGAACTTTACCATTACTGTCAACAAGAATATAACCGGTCTGCCACTGAAAAGCCGCAACCTCACGAGTAGCGGTAACATTCAACACAAGTGTATCAGGTAAATCACGTTCAACGGTAATTTCCGCGATATACGGTAAAGTTTTCGTGAGCTTATCATTAAGCTTGCGTTCGCTGACTCTGAAAAGATTATCACCGACTTCAATACCGCTGTGAAGAATTACATCCTTGTTTGCGTAAACCTTGTCACCGGTGACTTTTATTGTTCCGATTTTAAAAAACACAGTCAAAACCAGAACAACACCTACGCTGAAGACGGCTACCGCCAACGCCGCCAGGGATGCAACTCTCTTGGCCTTACGTTTTCTTATAATTTTCTTTTTATTGATTGAGCGCACCTCGTCACGAGATAAACTCTGGGGACGTTTTTTCTTAGGTGGCGTTATTTTAGTTTTAGAACGTTTAGCGCTTTTGCTGTTCCTTTGTTCCATCTTTTTAAACCTTCCTGTAAATATCTGCGTTAAGCATACACAGATTATTTTCCAAATCCTCGTATCCGCGGTCGATAAAACCGATGTTTTTTACAGTTGTTGCTCCCGAAGCACACAATCCCGCAAGGACCAGGGCAGCTCCGCCTCTCAGGTCTGGTGAAAAAACCTCAGCTCCGTAAAGACGGTCCACGCCTTCTATAACCGCAACACGTGCTTCTGTACGTATTTTTGCGCCCATACGCACAAGCTCGGGAACGTGTTTCAGGCGACTTTCAAAAATATTTTCAACGATTACCGTAGTACCCTTTGCGATAGTCGCCAAGGTTGTAAACGGTGCCTGAGCATCTGTGGGAAAGCCGGGATACGGCTGAGTGATTATTTTATCAATTCTGTTTAATCTGCGCGGTGCTTTAAGCCTTATGGATTTACATCTTATTCTTATATCGCACCCTGACTCCTCCAAAAGAGGCAATATAGAATTCATATGATAGGGAACCGTATTATGAAGCTCCACATCACCGCCGGTAACTGCACCGGCTACAAGGTACGTTGCGGCAGCTATACGGTCACAAATAACCGAATGTTCGCAACCATATAATTCTTTGACGCCTTCAATAGTAATAATGCTTTCTCCCGCGCCTTTTATCTTAGCGCCGCAAGAAACAAGAAAATCACATAAATCTATTATTTCCGGTTCTCGCGCGCAATTCACTATTGTTGTATTTCCTTTTGCCAAAACCGAAGCAAGAACAGCGTTCTCTGTTGCACCGACACTGGGAAAAGAAAAAGTTATTTTAGTTCCTGTCATACCGTCAGGAGCAGTACACACTAATTTGCCGTAGCTGTCATCAACAACTACGCCAAGCCGCTTCATTGCGTAAAGGTGCAAATCGATAGGTCTTAAGCCAATTTCGCAACCACCCGGAGCATAAACGGTAGCCTTACCCATCCGACCGAGGATAGCTCCGAGAAAAATAACGGACGAACGCATTTCACGCATTAGAGCTTCGGAAATTTCAAAGCCCGCCGCATCTGTACTGTCAACTGTAACTGAAGAACCGTTACGTATCACTTTACATCCGAGGCTTTTCAGTATTTTCACAGTACTCTCGGTATCCGATAAAACCGGACAATTATGTATTATTGATTTCCCATTTACAAGTAATGTTGCGGCAAGTATCGGTAAAACGCTGTTTTTGGAGCCCTGAACACGCAGATTTCCGCTAAGGCGTCTTCCGCCGTTAATGACGAAGGCAGACATACAGCTGCTCCTTTCGGTTTGTTTTACAAGGCACGAAAGCCTCACGCTGTATAATATGCCGTCACCGGAAAAATGTTAAATTTTATTTCTTTATAAGTCCTACAACAATATCACATATACGCTGTGTCGCGTCTGTAACTGCCATCTGACGAGCGTTTTCGCCAACTGAAGCAAGAAGCTTTTTATCGGACATCAATTTGTCAATTTCTTTACCTAAGGATTCACCGTTAAGGTCTTTATCCTCTATGATAACAGCCGCATTTTTATTAACTAACGCCATAGCATTATGGAACTGATGATTTTCGGTTACATTGGGAGACGGAATGAGTATAGATGGCTTTCCGAGTGCCTGTATTTCCGAAAGTGACGATGCACCTGCGCGACAAATAACAAGGTCTGCCGCCGAAAGACAACGTGCCATATCATCAATATATGTGCGAATCTGTATATTTTCAGATTTATCGAGGTCAATACCATTTTCCTTGAGTTCATCGGGAACCCAAAGTCCGTTCTGACCTGTAGAAACTATGTAGTTAAAGTCCTTGTCAGCCTTATGAGAAACAAGAACCTCTACAATGGCTTTATTTATAACCTTTGCGCCCAAAGAGCCGCCCATACAAAGGATAATCGGATTGTCGTTAAAACCGAGTTCCTTTCTCGAAACTTCCCTATCGGCATCAAAAAGCTCACCACGTACAGGCAAGCCTGTAACAATAGGTTCATTTTTGCAAGTCATATGCTTTTTCGCTTCCTCGGCGGTAAGCATTACCGCATCCACCTTTTCAGCAAGTGCCTTGTTGGTAACTCCGGGATATGCATTCTGTTCGTGAATAGCTGTGGGAATACCCATTTTAGCAGCCATTCTTATAACCGGACCGCTCACATAGCCTCCGAAACCGACAGCTACATCGGGATTAAATTCATTTATAATTTTCTTAACACTGCTTGAACTTTTAAGAAGTCTGACAACAGTTTTAAAGTTGGCTTTTATCTCCGCAGGAGAAAAGCCTCTTTTAAAACCGGAAATCTCAATGGTTTTTAACGGATAGCCTGCCGCAGGAACAATTTTTGACTCAATTCTGTCGGGTGTTCCTACAAAGCAGATTTCAGCTTCGGGATACTGTTTTTTTATTTGCCCGGCTACTGCAAGTGCCGGATTTACATGGCCACCTGTACCGCCTGCCGCTATCAAAACTCTCATAAAAGCACTTTCCTTTTTCAGTTATTGTTTTTTGATGTTTTTGTGTTTCTTATTTTTCTCATAAAGTACACTTTAGGAAGGTCTGCCTGACGTGACACCGCCAAAATTGTACCCATTTCCAGAAGTGTTATCATAAGTGCCGAACCACCGTAGCTGAAGAATGGTAAACTGATACCTGTGTTAGGAACGGTGTCGGTAACAACGGCTACATTAAACATTACCTGCAATGCAAGCTGTGCTGTCATACCGAAAACGAGCAATGCTCCGAAACGGTCTTTAGCGTGCATTCCGATATAAACACCTCTTATAATAAGTGCAATAAATATACCGAGAATAATTACGCAACCAACGAAGCCAAGCTCCTCGCCGATAATTGAAAAGATGAAGTCTGTATGTGATTCGGACACATAAAGATATTTCTGTTTAGAATTTCCTAAGCCTGCACCAAGGAATCCGCCCGAACCAAGAGCATATAACGAATGGTTTATTTGCCAACGGGCGTCATCGGGCGAAAAGTCTTTAATACGCCACGCCTTAATACGCTCAATCATATACTCTTTAAGCGGAAGGTCCTCGTAATTAAAAATTACATATATAAGGACAACAAGCGCTATAATTCCGCCTATTGCAAACCAACGGGCTCTGCACTCGCCTATCCAGAGCATTGCTATACCGATAAGCATTATGAGGATTGCGCCGGAAAGATGGCTACCCAAGAGAACGAGACCTGCGGTAATTGCTATAACAATACCATAGAAAAACATTGTTGTTGTTCCCTGGGTTACTTTTATTGAGCCGTTTGTAAGCTCGGAAATTTTCTTTGCCCATGAAGCAGTAGACGGTTCACTGCTTATGATTTTTTTATGGTCTTTATCGAGTCCTGCCGCACAGAAAATTATAAGCATAAACTTAGCTATTTCCGAAGGCTGAAACTGGAACGAACCGATACCGAACCAACGGTTGATGCCGTCGCCGCCACCTCTTAAAACGGTTATAAGAAGCACACCTAAAGCCGCAATCAAACCGATATTTGTAAAATATCTGATGTATTTGTAATTTAATTTCGAATAAATCACCATACCGATGATACCGACAACAGCGAATACAATCTGTCTTTTGAAATAGTACAAGCTGTCACCGCTACCACTGTAATGAAAGGCATAAATATAACTTGCAGAAAGGAGCATCACGAGCCCCACAGTCATAAGACCTAACATTATAAGAAAGAAAGGAACATCCATGCCGTTTTTCACAAACAAATCGCCGACGTTCTTTTTCTTTTGCATGTTACCACACCTTTCAATAAAATTTCAAATCAACTTATTTTAAAGCACCGAAGTAGAAAAGTAACACTGCTCCGATTCCGCCGATAAGGTTTATAACGGAGAAAATCTTTACTATTTTAACCTCTTTCCATCCGCACATTTCAAAATGATGGTGGATAGGTGCCATTTTAAAGATACGTTTTCCGTGAGTGAGCTTAAAGTAACCAATCTGGATAATATCAGAACCGAATTCTGCTACATAGATTATACCTGTAAGAAGGATTATGAACGGACAATCAACCGCATAAGCAAACGCGACAATAAGACCGCCAAGGAACATTGAACCAAGGTCACCCATCATAACCTTAGCAGGATGCCAGTTCCAGATAAGGTAACCGATAAGACCGCCTACAAGAGCAGAAGCCAGAAGACTTATGCCAAAGCAATTACGTAATGCCGCTATTGCAATAAAGCTGATGGCGGCGGTAAGTGTAACCGAACCGCAAAGTCCGTCAACACCGTCGGTGAAGTTAACAGCATTAGTAGTAGCATAAATAACCGCAAAACCTATAAGCCAGAATAAAACTCCGGTCTGTTTATATCCCAGGAACGGGAAGAACATACTGCCTGTCGGGTCATTAATGTAAAGAGTAAGAAGATACGCTACCATTAAAACAATCTGGAGAACAGTTTTCTGTAATATAGTAAGACCAAGGTTGCGCTTTTTTACAACTTTAATATAGTCATCAAGGAAACCGATAAAAGCAAAGCCTAAAGCCATAATAAGTCCGCCGATAACCTTTATGTAATTTGATTTGGCTAAAGCCGCATCCAATGGATTCTCGCCGGTTGAGATGCCGAGACCTATTATATCGCCACCCATTACCTTATCTATTATAGCCACTGCAACGAAAGCTATAACCGTACCGAGAATAAATAATATACCACCCATTGTGGGTGTACCCTGCTTATTTTTATGCCATTTGGGACCAATATCGAGAATAGTCTGACCAAATTTAAGTTTATGAAGGAAGGGTATTATAACGTAACCCAAGCCGAATGAAATACCGAATGATATCACTGCGGCTACGACACATTTAATAACAACATCCATAATTTTCGCTCCTTAGTTCTTTTTCTTTAATCCTAACCTCAAACAGGCAAAAAATCAAGTATTATCACCTTTATAACCCATTTTTTTATAAAGAGAAAAGAATATTTCTTCCATTTTCATTCCGCGACTGCCTTTAAAAAGAACGGCATCACCATCGGAAAGATTTTCAAATAAAAACTCTGATATTTTTTCTTTATCATCAAAGTTTTTTGCGTTGCAATTATATTTTGTTGCCTCATCGGCAGTATATTTTGAAAGTTCGCCGTAAGTAAGCACATATTCGCACCCTGTAAGGGCTGCTTTCTCCCCTACTTGTCTGTGTGCTTTCTCGCTGAAATCACCGAGCTCAAGCATATCTCCGAGAACCGCAAAAGAACGTTTTGTTTTTATGGTCTTCAGCGCCTCAAGTGAAGCAATCATGCTGTCGGGATTTGCGTTATAGCAATCTTCTATGAATGTTTTACCGCCGATTTTTGTGATTTTCTGGCGCATGCCTTCAGATTCAAAATCCGCAACGCCTTCAGCGGCTTCACTCAAAGTAAACCCGAGCTCTTTTCCAACGCACATAGCGCACAGAGCATTATAAACGTTATGTATACCTACCGCCGGAACAAAAACACTTGTTTCCTCATCACCGTAAACGGCTCTGAAAGTACTTCCGTTTTCGTCCGCGGTGATATCCACTGCCTTCATCTGAAGATTATCAGCATTTATACCGAATCGGATAATGCGATAATCCTCACTCTCCACGGTAGAAAGCATATCATTATCACCATTAATAATAAGCGTTGAACCCTTTTCCATACCGTGCAGTATTTCAAGCTTCGCTTTAAGGATACCCTCTCTTGAGCCTAAATTCTCAATATGGGCAGTACCTACATTGGTAATTACCGCTATTGATGGTTCAACCGTTTGTGAAAGTCGTGAAATTTCCTCAAAATGGTTCATACCCATTTCTATAACAGCGGCTTCATGACATTCTTCAAGTCCGAAAAGTGTTTTCGGAACACCTATTTCGTTATTTAGGTTACCGGCAGTTTTCAAAGCATTGAACTTCTTGCTGACAACCGAATAAATCATACCCTTGCTGGTTGTTTTACCGACACTTCCGGTAAGACCGATAAAGGGAATATTGAACATTTTTCTGTAACCGTGGGCGATATCAAGAAGTGCTTTGCCGGTATTTTCTACATAAAGTATTCTTTCATCGTCACCTATAAATTTACTGCAAACAACAGCTTTTGCACCTTTTTTGAGAACATCATCCACAAAATCATGGGCATCAAAGCGTTCACCTACAAGCGCGACAAAAAGTGTATTTTCATCAATATCGCGACTATCTGTTGAAATTCTGCTTATTTCACCATCCAGCTTGGTTTCGGCTCCGCAAAATTTTGCAATATCTTTTAAAGAAATCTTTTTCATACCTGAATCATCCCATTTTCGCCAAAGCTTCGGCTACGACCTCGCGTTCATCGTAATGTACGCGCTCTTTACCGATAACCTGATATGTTTCGTGACCTTTTCCCGCAAGAAGAATTGTGTCTCCCTTTTCAGCTATTTTCAAAGCGTAAGCTATCGCTTCACTTCGGTCTGTTATTGAAACAACTTCGGCTTTTGAGCCCACAGTACCTATAAGTATATCCTTGATAATTTCCTCGGGGTCTTCTGTTCGCGGATTATCCGTTGTAACTACAACGATATCGGATAAATCAGTTGCCATTCTACCCATTTTCGGACGTTTTGTCTTATCTCTGTCGCCGCCGCAACCGAAAAGAGTTATAACTCTGCCTTCGGTAAAGCCACGCACTGCATTCAATGCTTTTTCAAGTCCGTCGGGTGTGTGAGCATAGTCGATTATAACGCCGTAATCCGTATTTGTCTTAAGAAGCTCGAGTCTTCCTTTAACGGTAGCGGCACCTGAAACCGCCTTAATAACATCAGAAAATTCAAAGCCGAGGGAACATACTGCGCCGATAGCGGAAAGAGAATTATAAACAGAGAAGCCACCGGGAATATTAAAGACTACCTTCTCCCCATTCAAACTATATTCAACTCTATCGGAGAAAAACTCAATATTTTCCGCCTTATAATCACAAGAACAGTTTATACCGTAAGTTTTTATATCGGCGCTTATATCAGCGCACATATACTCTCCGGTTTCATCATCCATATTCATTACTGCTTTATCACAATTAAAGAAGAGTATCTTTTTGCAACGTTTATATTCTTCAATAGTACCGTGATAATCAAGATGGTCCTGAGTCAGATTTGTAAAAACACCTGTTTCAAAATGTATGCCTGCAAGGCGCATTTGATGAAAAGCCTGGGATGATGTTTCCATAACACAATATTTTATGCCGTCATCAACCATCATCCTGAAAAGCTCGTGCATATCATAAGGGTCCGGTGTAGTAAGCTCGGTGTGAAATTCACGATCACCAACCATATTTTTAACAGTACCGATAAGACCGCTCTTTTCGCCCAACTCAGCCAGAATATCTTTTATAACAAAGGCTGTCGTTGTTTTTCCGTTTGTTCCGGTTATACCGATAACAGTCAGTTTATCAACTGCACAATCATTGAGATTCTTACACATAATTGCGTAAGCTTCACGTGTATTTTCAACTAATATCTGTTCTTTAATACCCAAATCCCTTGTAACGATAACTGCCTTAGCACCTTGATTGATGGCATTTTCAGCAAAGGTATGCCCATCAAAGCGAGCACCTACAACGCAAACGAATGCACAATCCTTAGAAATTCTGTGTGTTTTATCGGTTACATCGGAAATTTCTCTGTCATCGTAATCAGAAAGGACGTTTATTCCTTTTAAAAGCTCTGATAAAAGCATTTTTACACCCCTTAATACATTTTAACTAACAAAAATATATCAGTCGTCCTGGACACCGGTTGTTGTTTTAAAGTAAACGGTAATCGTTGTACCAAGATCCGCCTTTGTACCCTCTTCGACACTCTGTCGGTACGATACAACCTCACTGTTAATAGAAGCACCGGATACTTTAATATTATAACCGGCATTTACAGCTCTCTGGTTCGCTTCACTTATGCTGAGACCTTTCAGGTCAGGCACCGTTGACGCCGTACTCAAGTTATCCTTTTCGGTATAAAGGATGACAACGCCGCCTAAAGGTATGCTCTGACCCTTTATGGGATACTGCGAAAGAACCTTATCGCCGTTACCGACAACTCGTGCTGTAAAGTTCTGTGAAGAAAGCGCACTCTTTGCCGCAGATACTGTCATACCGTTCACATCGGGTGTTGAAGCGTTAAGCTTTGAAAGCTCTTCATCAGTATAAACCGGCTCAACATTCATATATTTAAGAGTCTGCTCGATAACTGAACCCGCAACAGGAGCAGCGATAGCACCACCGCCGTGGTTGCCGCCCTGAGGCTCATCTATAATTATAAGAACTGCAATCTGAGGATCATCGGCAGGTGCGCAACCTACAAATGATGCTATATACTCACCGTCAACGGTCAGCTTTTCGGATGTGCCTGTTTTTCCGGCAACGCGATAACCGGGAATATAAGCGTTTTTACCGGTACCCTCAGAAACAACCTTTTCCATCATTCCGATAACAGTTTCGCTTGTGCTTTCGGAAACGACCTGCCTTTTAACGGTAGGCTTTGTTTCGTAAACGGTGTTACCCTCCTGGTCAAGTTTCTTTGCAACAACATAAGGCTGCATAAGCTTACCACCGTTTGCAACTGCTGAAACGGCAGTTATCATCTGGATGGCACTCACCTGGAAGGTCTGACCGAAGGCGCTGGATGAAAGCTGAGCAATACCCATATTCTCTTTTGAGTGGTATGTTACATCTGCGGTGGGCTCTGCTTCAGCGGGTAAATCCACCAATGTTCTTTCAGTAAAACCAAAGGCTTCAAAATATTTATAGAAGCGTTCAGTACCGAGCTCCTGACCAACTGTTATGAAAAATGGGTTACATGAATTCATAAGGCCTTCAGTGAAGCCCTGTGTGCCGTGTCCTTCGTGTCTGTGACATCTGATTGTATTATCAGCTACCCTTATTGAACCGGTACAATTATATGAAGAATCGGTTGAAACGACACCTTCTTCAAGACCTGCGGCAGCTGTAAAAATCTTAAATACTGAACCGGGCTCATAAGTATCGCTTATGGCTCTGTTTCGCCACATAAGGAAAACCGCGTTACTGTAAGCAACATCATATTCATCCTCATCGGTTATTTTATCGAGTTCAGCGAGAATCTCCGGGTCAGTTATAACGGATGGCTCATTCAAATCGTAGTCGGGCATCGTTGCCATAGCAAGTATAGCACCTGTATTAACATCCATAACAATGCCGTATGCAGAAGCAGCATCGTTATCCACAACGGCTTGGGAAAGACCTTTTTCAAGATAATACTGAATTGTTTTATCAATGGTTAAAACAAGACTTGTGCCCTGCTCGGCATCAAATTTTGTTTCATAGTTACTTGACATCAGATGACTGTTTGCGTCCTTAGCAGTAATTATTCTTCCGGGGACACCTGTCAATGTGTCGTTATATTTAAGTTCAATTCCGGCTCTGCCGTTATTATCGCTGTTTGTCATTCCGATTACGGTTGAAGCGAAATTACCGTAGGGATAATATCTCTTTGTGTCCGGGTCAATCCCTATCACTTCATAAAGCTCATTTTCTTTTATGAACTCGGAAATCGCAGTTTTTGTAGAATATTCAATTCTGCTTTTTATTTTAACATAGCTGTATTCGGTGTTACTGATTCTTTCGCTTATTGTTTCAGCCTTCACATCACCAAGTATATTGGCAAGACCGGTTGCAACAAGACTTCTTTGTGCATCGTCCTTGATTTTAGAAGGATTCACATAAACGAGCCAAGCAGATGCACTTTCAGCAAGCACATTCATATTCGCATCATAAATAACTCCACGGTCAGCCGAAATAACAGTATCGCTTAGCTGTTGAGCCTCCGCGGCAGTCTTATATTCTTCGGTTTTTATAACCTGGAACCAAAAAAGGCGGCAAATATCAATACCAAAACCGAGCACAAGAATCACAGCGATAGCACTCGCACATCGTTTTTTCAAGTTCGAATTAACTCGTGACACACAAACACCTCTTAATAATTATTACCTACTCTATGCAAAAAAGAGAGTCGAGCATCTCTCAACTCTCATTTATATTTTATGTTTAGAAAATATATGCAAACAGTGTTTTTAATTTCCCTGACACACTGTCTGTATCCTCAAGGGTCTTATCTCCGGAAACTACAATTTCATCGCCTTCGGAAAGGTCGATATAACTTATCTGATAGCTTTCAGCCTTAACCATACCAAGCACGTTTTCAGCATAATCCTCGATTTTATCCGAAGCAATCATACTGCTCAGTTCGGCATTAAGTCTGACGTTTTCGCCCTGGGCGATTTCGATATCCTTCTGAACACTTGAAATCTCGTTCATAAGTGTATCATTCTTTGTCTGTATAACAAGAAGTGCCACCATCATAGAAAAGCATACTGCACAAAAGCACATAATCTTTTTCACAGCAGTAGGAATAGCAACCTTTTGTGCATCACGTTCAACTTCATACTGGTAGCTATCTATAACAGTTGCAACATTAGCCTTTTTGGGGGCTGCTTTTTTTACAGGAGCAGCTTTTCTCTTAGGCTGTTCAACATTTCTATTCTGTTTTTTAGGCTGCTCAATAACCTGAGGTTCAAAAAGCGAAAAATCATAAGCTTCAGTGCCTCTGTATACCATAACTTCCTCCTACGGGTTCTTTACCCTATTTTAACTGCCGTACGCAACTTCGCGCTACGGCTTCTGTTATTTTCATCAAGTTCTTTACTTGAAGCCTTAACCCCGGATGATTTAACGAGAGCTTTAGGCTTTTTTCCACACACACATACAGGAAAATCCTTGGGACAAGTACAACCTTCTTTAAGTGTTCTGAAATAATCTTTTACTATTTTATCCTCAAGAGAATGGAAGGTAATTATCGACAACACGCCATCCTCTTTTAATTTTTCAAACATAACGGGAAGTGTATTTTTAAGAACATCGAGTTCCCCGTTGACCTCGATTCTTATTGCCTGGAAAGTTTTTCTTGCGGGATGTCCGTTTCTGCGAAACTTAGCAGGTATAGCATTTGAAACGATTTCTGCAAGCTCAAGTGTTGTCTTAATCTCGCCGGACTCCCTTGCTTTAACAATAGCTCCGGCTACCCTGTCAGCGAATTTTTCTTCACCGTAGCGGGATATTACATTATAAAGTTCGTTTTTGGAATATGTATTAACAACATCAGCGGCACTCTTACCCTGCTGACTCATACGCATATCAAGAGGCGCATCGTAATGGAACGAAAAGCCTCTCTCGGCAGTGTCAAGCTGATGACTGCTGACACCTAAGTCAGCCACAATACCATCAACCGCTGTAACATCCATCATCGAAAGTATGGAATCAATATTACTGAAATTGTTTTGAACAATTTTTACGCGCTCATCATCTTTAAAACGCTCAGTAAGAACAGAGATAGCATCCGGGTCCTGGTCTATAAGAACCATTCTGCCGTCCGGGCCCAATCGGGAAAGTATCGCCGCAGAATGTCCGCCACCACCAGCCGTGCAATCAACATATATGCCGTCGTTCTTTATATTCAATGAATCAACCGATTCTTCAAGCAGAACCGAAATATGTTTAAAATCCATACGAACACCCTATCAGAAATTAATGTTAAGAGAATCCGTAGACTGCTCATCAAGAATTTCAAGCTCCTTATCCCACTCTTCAGGTGACCAGAGTTCAATGTGGTTATTGTTACCTACAATATGAACTTCGCCTTCGATTCCGGCATACTCCTTAAGACTTGCGTTAAGAGTAAGTCTTCCGCCCTTATCAACTTCACCGCTGATAACTCCGGAAAGTATCTTTCTCGCCATACGGCGCATAAGCTGATTATGTTCGCCGCTCTGGTTAAATTCTTTATAAAGCTCATTCCAGCCCGCTTCCGAGTACAGGAAGATACACCTTGTATCAGAGTCAGGTGATTTTATAAGGTAGGCCTTTGTACCGAGTTCATCACGAAGGGCTGCCGGTACTTTAAAACGGTTCTTATCATCTAACGAATGGTCAAACTGACTGCAAAACATACCGACACTCCTTTCTTAATACATTTCGGTATCAAATCCGTGACACTTTATCCCATTTCGAGACACATCGTACCACCATTATAATTTTTTATGACCACTTTGTCAATACATTTAGCCAAAAAAATAGCGGTTTCAAGCCATTTTTTGCTTGAAACCGCCAAAGTTTTTTTAATATTCAATTTTTCGTAAATTCCATAATAATTTCCATGGCATCATTTGCTATTTTTTCCGCTTTTTGTGGGTCGCATTTATCTTCCTTGAACTTAAAAACAATGTTCCCCTCGCCTTTATGTATGATAAAATTCAAATAGGTTGCCGAACGCATTTTTAAAGGCTCACAGAAATTCAGGGAAGTATAATTATCAGCTTCACTCCAATACTTCTGGTCAAGGTTACAGAAAAAATAATCACAAATAACCTCACTCGAGCAACCGTAATTGTCCGCCAGTCGCTGAGAAACTTTATTTTTAAAAACACCGGCTTTAACCATATACGCAGAGTCACAAAAAGATGGTGACACTCTCATCAACAGAACATCGTCATAAAAAACCTTAAAGGTTGATGTTGCACCCTTATAGCAATCAAGGTGAAATTGTTTTGCCTTGTCGTCCACGCTTTTCGTTTCATCTTTTTTTCTAAGATACGCGGACACCGTACCGTTGTATGCCCCTATCCTATAATCATTGAAATTATCAAAAAACAAACGCTCATCGGCATAAATATTCATTTTATTGAATTTCTTTTTGCCGCCGATATTTTTCACCAAGGCCTCATAAAACGCAAAAGCCACAGCAGATGACACATCCATATTGTTACGAGCACAATATTCACGCAACCCAACAACAACATCAGAATTCAAGGTTTTGTTGATATGTCCTCGAGAAGCTTTTTGTTTTTTATAGCTTTCTTTCGCCTTTTTGTAATCATCCACCGAAAAGAACTTCGGATTCTTATGCCATTTTGTATCCAAGTCAGCAGAAAGCCTATCAATAACCGGAGAAGCTACTTCAATGGGCAGATTGTTTTTTTCAGAAATAAGATTAATCACAGACGGCTCAACGGAAACCATCGGCTCACGATAAAAGGCTGAAAAATCACACGCCAATCGCAGAAGCGCTTTAGCATCGGCTACCGCAGTATGAGCAGCGATTACAAGACAGTTATCAGCGGTCACACTGAACTCAAACAAACCGTCCCAAAAATCAAGTCCGTTCTCCTCGTAATGCGAAAGCACATCTTCGGAGCATTCTTCACTGAAACGAATCTCCTGCCCGACAACATCGGTCACAACATAGGCAGTGCCATCTTCTTCAAGCTCAATGCGGGATGTTATACTAGGTTCTTTAAGGCACAATAGTTTGAGCGTCTTTTTCAACCGTTCTTTGTCGAAACCGCAATTATATTTACCGCAAAGCAAAACACAATTATCAAATTCAAACAATCTGTTTCTTGTAAGCCCGAGTTTAATTCTTTCAGACATACTGATTTTCTCCCGAAGCATCGCTCTGACGCATAATTTTCTCTATCATAGACTGTTTAACGCCCCAAAGTTTACCTGAGAAGTCAACGTAATATCTATGAGGATTCTCAAATCTGACAACTTCCTCCCAAAGAGACGCAACCTGCTCGTTACAGTAGGCGCGAATCTCATCAAGAGAAGGACAATCGTACACACACTCACCCTTTTTAAACACAGGCACCAACATCTCACGAGCTACGAAGTTGTCAACAGTTTTTCTCTTCCATGTGAAATCAGGATCAAACAGAGAATACGTCTTCTCATCACTGATATTTTCGTTATCCATAGTGAGCACATCCGCAATAGCCTTGCCTGACTCCATATCAAAAAGTCGCCACACGCGCTTCGAACAAGGTGTAGTTATCTTATTTACGTTATTGCTGAGCATAATTGCAGGTATTTTTTCGCCATTCTTCTCAGTTTCACATAATTTATAAACACCATCCAAAACAGGTGAAGATGCAGATGTAATAAGCTTCTCCCCTACAACGAAGCCGTCGATTTTAGCACCTTGGTTAAGCATATCCTTAATAAGAACTTCATCAAGAGAGTTGGATGCATATATATCGCAATCAGGGAAACCCGCCTCGTCAAGCATACGTCTGGCACGCTTGGAAAGATAGGTCATATCACCGCTGTCTATAATAATACCAGCGGGTCGCAGACCCTTAGGTACAAGAATCTCATTAAATGCCTGGATAGCATTTTTCACACCGCTGTCAAGGGTATCATAGGTGTCAACAAGGAGCATACCGTTTTCGCCGTGTTCTTCAAGATACGCCTTAAAAGCGGCAATCTCACTTTCAAACAGTTGTACCCAGCCGTGACCCATCATTGTAACTACCGGAATACCGTATTTTTTAGACGCGCCATAAAGAGTTGTAGCGTCAACACCGCCTATATATGCCGCCCTGGCTCCGTCAACCGCCGCAAAAACACCATGAGCACGGCGAGCACCCATTTCTATAGTTTTACGACCGGATGCAGCACGGTAAACTCTATTTGCTTTTGTGGCAATAAGAGTCTGATGATTGACTGTATTAAGAAGTATGGTTTCAATAAGCTGAGCCTGTAACGCAGGGCCGTGAACTTTAATTATAGGTTCATTGGGGAAAACAGGTGTCCCCTCCGGCATAGCGTAAACATCACAGGAAAATTTAAAATTTCTCAGGTACTCAACCAACTTATCCGAAAAGCCGCGGTTTTTCAAATCAGCAACAGTTTCATCACTGAAATGAAGCTCTTTAAGGCGTTCAATCAACTGTTCAAGTCCCGCCATTAC
Source organism: Acutalibacteraceae bacterium (assembly GCA_045603185.1). Taxonomy (GTDB): domain Bacteria; phylum Bacillota; class Clostridia; order Oscillospirales; family Acutalibacteraceae; genus DTU089. The sequence continues at coordinate 67,808 of JAZULQ010000014.1, read as the reverse complement.
AGCAAAACCGCCTTTATCGGGAATTTCCCTGAAGAACATATCAAAAGTTACGTTTACATTTTCCATACCCGCGGAAAGCAAGCCCTCCGCAGTAGCAAGGCAATTATAATCCGCAAAAATCTCATTACAGAAGCTCATAAAGCACCTCTCAACCAAGTTTATATGTTTTATTTTATCACATATCAACCCTCATAGCAAACATTTTATACAGTTTTTCACCCCTATATTTTGATGTTTTTCATCAAAAACAGCGTTTTTGTCGAAAAAAAGATATTTTTCCCCTTGCAAGTTGATTATTGTTATGCTATCATTACCTTATAGTGATATATTCAACAATAAGGGGGACAATAGGATGAGAATCAGGAAACAGCCTATCGGCACCAAGAACATCTGCGGAACCAAAGTTGAAGAAAGAAGAAAAGCTATAGGAATGAAACAAAAGGATCTTCTTACACAGCTTCAAATCCGCGGTGTAGATCTTAATGCATCGGGACTTTCCAAACTCGAAGGGCAGATTCGCTCTGTTTGCGACACTGAACTTATCGCGTTATCTGAGGTACTCGGCGTATCCGTAAACTGGCTTCTCGGCATCGACGAGGATTAATATTTTTGATTTTAAAGCATCGTTGTTGCGATGCTTTCTTTTTTTGCTGATTTTCCCACTGATTTTTCCGTTATTTTTTCACAATATAGTATTGAATTTCACAGCATTGATTTTTGTCGTTTTTTGTGATATTATGTTGAAAAATGTATGTGGGGTGATAATTTTGTTATGTAACAGAATACAGCAATTCCGTGAATACAATAAGCTTGAGCCTACACAGCTTGCTGAAATTTTAAATATTGATGTTGAACTTTACAATGATTACGAAAGTGGCAAAGCTGTTCCACCTATTGATATTATCACGAAGCTTGCAAAAAGCTACAAAGTAACTGTTGACGAATTTTACGGTTACACTCCCCGACTCACCCTCCACGCAAAAGACGATGATTTTTTTGACGAGCCATTGGATGAACGCATTTTAAAAATGTCGGATTTATCCTGGGAAGAATCAAAACTAATTTTATTATACCGCAACGCAGAAAACAAAGACGACATACTCAAAGCACTACTCAACCCGGATAAAAATGAAAAATAGAATTCATATAAAAGCATAAAACTCCCCTTTGCACAAAGCAAAGAGGAGTTATATTTTTGTTGTTTATTTTACGATTTCGCCCATCATACCGGGTGTTGCAAAAGCTGCATTGCTTTCGTCTGTGTCGATATGCATTGCAGGAGCAAAGTTGGGATTAACACGACAAACAACGTCACCGAAAATAAGTGAACGTCCGTCACTTTCAACCTTAACGCCTACAACCTCTTTATCCTCAACGCCGAATTCAGCGGCAGCATCGGGAGTAAGGTGAATATGTCTTTTAGCAACAATTACGCCTTCACTGAGCTCAACCTCGCCTTTGGGGCCAACAAGCTTGCAAGCACCGCTACCGGCAACATCGCCGCTTTCTCTGACAGGAGCTTTAACACCGATTGAACGTGCATCGGATGCTGAAATCTCAACCTGAGAAGAAGGTCTTGTGGGACCGAGAATGGAAACTGCGGGGAACTGACCTTTAGGGCCTACAACGGCTACGCGCTCTTCACAAGCGAACTGACCGGGCTGTGAAAGGTCCTTTTTAGGTGTGAGCTCGTAACCCTCACCGAAAAGGACATCCAAGTCTGCTCTTGAAACGTGCACGTGACGTGCAGAAGTTTCTATAAGTACTTTTGACATAATAAAATCCTTCTTTCAACTATACAAGTATATTTTGCTTGTTTTTTACACAGAAGATTATACACGAGTCAGTCTTCTCTTGTCAAGCAATACAAGACAACAATAAGTGTAAAATCCGGAATAATACCTTGTATATTTTCTTGTTTTTTGTTAAAATCAAGAAAAATGCAAGAAAAGGATTACTACTATGGCTAAGTTCTTTCAAGCAATAATATCACTCATTATGGCTTTTCTTTCTGCTATTAACATTTTCAGCGGTCCCAAGGAAGTTCCGCCAAGCGTTTCTACCGAAAACTTTGAGTATCTGGAATATTCCGAAGAAGCAATAATTTCCCCCGGTTCCGCAGGATTAACCACAACGTCATATATAAGACGTGCCGATAATGACGGTGACGAATTGTATGTTAATGCTCAAGGGTATCAGGACATAAACGGCATAATCAAATCGCCCTATTTTATAGTTCACGTTGAAGGGAAACGGATTCCTGTTTACGCCACGACCGTGTTTGTGGGGAACACTCAATCAGGTGCCCTACACTCCTTCTGTGAGATTTACGTTGATACTAAAAAACCGATATCTCTCGATTTTCAGCTTAATACTCAAGGCTTTATCATAGACAGCGTTACTGTATTTCCAAAAAGAGCAAACAAACAACCGATGCTTCTCAACACCGTTCTCAACGATAAAATCACAGAATCAGGTACATATACATTCGTTTTTAACGGAGATGACCAGGAACACGGCTTCACACTGTTCGTCCGCGAGTTGGTTGACGAAGAAAAAGAAATTGCCGACCTGAAATCAGAATACGGCGAAGGATCTGTCCGGGTGGTTGAAAAAGGGTTTTATCCAATGGATTATCTGAGTGTCGTTGGTGAAACCAATGTAATATACTATCTCAAGCGAGGCTCGTATTTCCTCGCAAATCACAAGCACGATATCGCCAACGATACCGACAACAGTAATATTTCCGAAGAAGGCGCCTCTTCTTCCAACGGAATAGGACTTAACCGTTATCCCTTCATGAACTTCCACGGTTGCAACAATGTGAAAATTTTAGGAAACGGAATTTTTGACCTATCCCATCTCGACAGAGGCGAAAGACGCGGTATTGTTCTCACATTCAGTAACAATATAGAAATCAGTGGTATTAAGTTCGTTAATCCACCTGAATGGTGCTTCATAACATACAGATGCAATAACGTTAAAATCAACAATGTTGATATTTTCGGGTATCGCCAGAACTCCGACGCATTCGCTATATGCAACTCCCAAAATGTTACAGTTGATAACTGCTTTGCAAGAAGCGGCGATGATTTATTTGACGTTAAAACTCTTGGCGGTGACGAAAACGCAATAAGCGACAATGTCACATTCACAAACTGTACTGCATGGAACGGAAAAGCGCGATGCTTCGGCATTTGCGGTGAAGTCAACAAACCTTTAAGTAATGTTACATTTAAGGATTCAACTGTCGTATTCCACGATGCTACTTGGGATGAAGACCGTATTCCTGCCCTTGCAATTATAGTTGAAAGCGACGGCGGCAGTATTGATAACGTAACTTTTGAAAATATTGATATCCACAGAGCATACAGCCGTGCAATCGGTTGCCTTATTTACACCGACACCATAGAGAATTTCAGTATAACCAACGTAAAATATAAAAACATACGCTATACTGCACCGAAGGCAAATAAAATTGCATCAAACGGTAAAGTAAACTCAATTCAGGCAGAGTTTGAGGATATATACGCAAGCGGCACTAAAATAACGGAAATAAATTCAACTCAGTTTGAATATGATTCTTATGCAACTTTAACCATTAAATAAACATATAAAAACTCACCGTTCATTACAAACGGTGAGCTTTTTGTTTCTGAGTCAATTATTTAGAAGCTTCTTCAACTGCAACTGCGCAAGCAACTGTAGCACCAACCATAGGGTTGTTACCCATACCGATAAGACCCATCATTTCTACGTGAGCGGGAACTGATGAAGAACCTGCGAACTGAGCGTCAGAGTGCATACGACCCATAGTATCTGTCATACCGTAAGAAGCGGGACCTGCTGCCATATTGTCGGGGTGAAGTGTACGGCCTGTACCGCCACCGGAAGCAACTGAGAAGTATTTTTTGCCCTTTTCAACACATTCTTTTTTGTATGTGCCTGCAACGGGATGCTGGAAACGAGTGGGGTTAGTTGAGTTACCGGTGATGGAAACGTCAACGCCTTCTTTCCACATAATTGCAACGCCTTCTGTTACGTCGTTAGCGCCGTAGCAGTTAACCTTTGAACGAAGACCGTCTGAGTATGCTTTGCGGAATACTTCTTTTACTTCGCCTGTATAGTAATCCATCTCAGTTTCAACGTATGTGAAGCCGTTGATTCTTGCGATAATCTGAGCAGCGTCTTTGCCGAGACCGTTAAGAATAACTCTGAGAGGATTCTTTCTAACTTTGTTTGCTTTTTCTGCAATACCGATAGCACCTTCTGCAGCTGCGAAAGATTCGTGACCTGCAAGGAATGCGAAACATTCTGTTTCTTCTTCAAGGAGCATTTTACCAAGGTTACCGTGGCCGAGACCAACTTTTCTCTGGTCAGCAACTGAACCGGGGATACAGAAAGCCTGGAGGCCTTCACCGATTGCAGCAGCAGCGTCAGCAGCTCTTGTGCAACCTTTCTTGATTGCGATAGCACAGCCTACTGTGTAAGCCCATTTTGCGTTTTCGAAGCAGATAGGCTGGATACCTTCTGTGATTTTGTAGGGGTCAAAGCCTTTAGCTTTGCAGATTTCGGCACATTCTTCGATTGTGTTAATGCCGTATTTATTGATAACTTCGAGAATCTGTTTTTCTCTTCTGTTGTATGATTCAAATAAAGCCATTGTTATACCTCCTTATTCCTTTCTGGGGTCAACGATTTTAACTGCATCAGCAACACGACCGTACTGGCCTTTTGCCTTTTCGAATGCTGTGTTAGCATCATCACCAGCTTTGATGAAATCCATCATTTTGCCGAAGTTTACGAACTGATAACCGATAATTTCGTTGTCTTCATTAAGAGCGAGGCCTGTAACATAGCCGTCTGTCATTTCGAGGTAACGAGGACCCTTTGCAAGAGTACCGTACATTGTACCTACCTGTGAACGTAAGCCTTTACCTAAGTCTTCGAGACCTGCACCAACAACAAGACCGTCTTCAGAGAAAGCACTCTGTGTACGACCGTAAACGATCTGAAGGAAGAGTTCTCTCATAGCTGTATTGATAGCGTCACAAACAAGGTCTGTGTTAAGAGCTTCAAGAATTGTTCTGCCGGGGAGAATCTCAGAAGCCATAGCTGCTGAGTGAGTCATACCGGAGCAACCGATTGTCTCAACGAGAGCTTCCTGGATAACGCCTTCCTTAACGTTGAGTGTGAGTTTGCAAGTACCTTGCTGAGGAGCGCACCAACCGATACCGTGAGTGAAGCCTGAAATATCTTTGATTTCTCTGGCTTTAACCCACTTTGCTTCTTCGGGGATAGGAGCAGCACCGTGAGCAGCACCCTGTGCGATGGGGCACATTGTTTCAACTTCATGTGAATACTTCATTAAATTTTGACTCCTTTCGGATGTTAATTTTTTACCAAACATTATTTTATTACATCTTGTCCGTTAAGTCAAGTATAATCATTGACCTATGGGCGACAAAATATACCACTCTATTCAAAGTTTTTTATTTATTTTATATAAAGGGTCTTGCTTTTTTATATATAAATTATATAATATTATATTGGTTAATTTTCTAATTCTGTTATTACATTCAATTTACTCGGTGAGGTAGCAAATGGTATTTTCAAGTCTTTTGTTTGTATACGCGTTCCTGCCTATATGTCTGCTCATATATTCGGTAGTTCGCGGCATTAAGGCAAAAAATATAGTTCTGCTTATTTTCTCGCTTATTTTCTACGCCTGGGGAGAACCGGTTTACGTACTGCTCCTTTTATTTATGACCTTTTGCGACTGGATATTTGCAAGGCTTATTGAAAAAAGCGACGGTAAAAACACACGCAGAAAAATATATCTTGCGATGGCTTGTATTGTCAATTTAGGGCTTATCGGTTTTTTTAAATACACCGGTTTCGTTCTCGAAAACATACAAACCATTTTCGGAATCCCCGAAATAATACCAAAAATAATTTTGCCTATCGGCATTTCATTTTATACATTCCAGCTTCTTTCTTACGTTATAGACGTTTATAAAAAAGAGATTCCCGCACAAAAAAATTTCTTGTGGCTTCTCCTCTACTCAAGTCTTTTCCATCAATGTATCGCAGGACCTATTGTACGATACAGCGATGTAGAAAACGAGATACAGAACAGAAGGACCAACCTTAACGAAATCACAAACGGCATAACCCGCTTTACTGTGGGACTTGCCAAAAAAGCTGTTATTGCGAACACCTGCGGTAGTCTTTCGGACTCTCTGCTTGTGTCGGATTTACTTATGAATACAGCTTCGCAAACTGCCCTTTCGGAGATTTCTTCCCGTTCAGTTGTTGCACTGTGGTTCGGTGTTCTCTTTTATATGCTACAGATATATCTGGACTTTTCCGCCTATTCCGACATGGCAATAGGTATGGGACTTATGGTTGGATTCCACTTCAAAGAAAACTTTGACTATCCCTACGCCGCGAAATCCGTAACAGAATTCTGGCGTCGTTGGCATATGTCCTTAGGTTCCTTCTTCAGAGATTATGTCTATATTCCCTTAGGCGGAAACAGACGCGGCACATTAAAGACATACCGTAACATTTTTGTAGTGTGGCTTCTTACCGGTCTCTGGCACGGTGCATCCTGGAACTTTGTTTTATGGGGTCTTTTCTTCTGTGTATTCCTGGTTATTGAAAAACTCGGACTTTTAAAAATACTTAATAAAATACCCGGTATTTTCAGTCACGCATATCTTCTCATAATAGTCTTTTTCGGCTGGATACTTTTCCGTTTTTCGGATTTCACGTACATCCCGCTTATCCTCAAAGGACTTTTCGGACTAAACGGCAATGTGCTTCTGGACTTTGAAACCAAAACAACCTTACTTAATAACGCCATTTTCATCGTTGTCGCTATTATCGCCGTTACTCCCCTAATCAAGAAAATAGCCGAAAAATTAAAACCGAAAAAACCAAGAACGGTTTACTCTGTACTCTATCACATTGCAGGGGCAGTAATCCCCTTACTCTTACTTTTAATATCCACGCTAAACCTTGTTGGTGACAGCTACAATCCCTTCTTATACTTCCAATTTTAGTCGGAGGCTAATTAATGATATATGACAAACCGCGCGATATAAATCTGCGCGTGTTTCCCTCGCTTCATTCTCTTGTTCCGAAAAAGAAAAGGAGAACTTCCGTAAACGAGGAAAACATAATCAAAAAAGCGGAAACAAAAAAAACAATATATAGAAATCCCGCAAAGCCTCAGGTTACACCACGTTATGCTCCGCAGGTAAAAGCACCGCCGATACCCGCAAAGCGACCTGAAGTTTCGCCTGATTTTGAAAATGAGCCGATAATTGACATTACAACAATGCCGATTATTGATGGCATACCTATGCTCAGATTACCGGACGAGTCCAATATCAACAATGTTCCGAAAGTAAAAACAGATATAAAGAAAACCGAACATCGACCAAAAGAGGAAACAATCAATATAGATACGCTTCCGGATATTGACGGCGTTCCGATTCTGGATTTACCGAAAAAACCGATAACACCGCCGATAATTGAAAAACCGGCGGCAACTCCTCCTAAACCTAAAAAAGCCAAAGCCGCTGTTTCTCAAAAAGCGACAAAGGATAAACCGACTAAGCACAAAAAGCTGAAAAACAAGGCACATATTATCAAAGCCGCATCGTTCTTTATGATGCTTTATGCCAGTGCGGTTATATCTTTCATTATTCCGTTACGTCCGACTTACTCGGAAACAGAAAAACGCACCTTGGAAAAGTTCCCTGAATTTTCTGTTGAAGCATTGGCATCCGGTGAATATTTCTCGGATATCAGCACATGGTTTTCAGATACTTTCCCATACCGCGAAATGCTTACCAAAGCAAACACATCTATCAAGCAGTTTTACGGTTTCAAAACCGTTGACATACACGGCGACGTAGAGCAAGGTGACGAAATACCCGACGCACCAATGGAAAACACCACTACTGTGCAATCGTCCGATATCCAACAAAACATTCCACAGTCTACACAGCCCACGCCTACAACAGATGCCACCGACCCTATGCCCGATATAAAAACCCAGTCTTTAGGGGCAATAGTAGTTGCAGGTGATGCGGGATATGAATATTACAGCTTCTCTAACGACCTGGCTCCAAGATTCATAAACTCGGTCAGCAACATTAAAGGTGCCGCAAATGTCAAAGGTGATGTATACGCTATGCTGATTCCCACAAGCATTGATATAACCCTTAATGATTCCTTACGTACACAAATTAATTCTGCAGACCAGAAAAAGGCCCTTAACTATTTCAATTCATCATTCCAAAATGTTACTGCCGTAGACGGTATTTATGATGCCCAAAGGCTCCACAGAAAAGAATACACATATTTCAGAACAGACCACCACTGGACAGCACTCGGCGCATACTACGCATACGAACAATTCGCTTTGGAAAAAGGTATAACTCCTATACCCCTTGAACAATACGAAACTAAAACCTTTGATAACTTCTTAGGCACATTCTATTCGGGTTCGGGGCAAACGGCGAAAATGGCTGAAAACCCCGACACGGTTACAGCTTATCTCCCCTACAACGACGTCTCATGTCATATAGTTGAGGCAGATGGCGACGAATTCTACTGGAATGTTATTACCGACGTTACAAACCACGACCGCGGTTCAAAATACCTGACGTTTATCGGTGGTGACAACGCCATAACAACCATAACGAACAAAGATAATCCCAACGGTGAAACCTGCGTAGTAATCAAGGAGAGCTACGGAAACGCATTTGTTCCGTTCCTTATCCCCCATTACAGCACCGTTTACGTTATAGACCCGCGTCATTACAGCGGAACTCTTAGCGAATTCACACAAGACAAAAACATTGATGATGTTATTTTCGTCGCTAATATTTCCACAACGCGAAATTATGTTTACATCGATGCAATGGAAAGAGTTATAAAATAATGACAGAAACCAACAGCTTTAAAAAAGGCCTGAAAGACGGTTTACCTATCTGTTTAGGTTATTTTTCCGTATCCTTTGCCTTCGGCATTTTTGCAATAGAAAACGGTCTCAACGCTTTTCAGGCCACTATATTATCCCTTGCCAATCTGACATCTGCAGGGCAGCTTGCCGCAGTCCCCATAATAACAGGCGGTGGCTCGCTTGCGGAGCTCGCAATATCACAGATAGTTATTAACTCACGATATTCACTGATGTCTGTTTCACTTGCCCAAAAATTCTCATTGAAAGTGAAGTTCAAAGACAAACTATACATAGCATATGCTAACACAGACGAGATTTTTGCCGTATCAATTTCACAAAAAGGCGAAATCGGCAAAAAATATATGACCGGTCTTATGATTCCGCCCGTAATCGGTTGGACTGCCGGCACTTTTATAGGTTCAATAGCAGGCAACATTTTACCCGCTATTGTCACTGCCGCGCTAGGTCTTGCCATATACGGAATGTTCATCGCCATAGTTGTACCCGTTGCAAAAAAAGAAAAGGCAACTGCCCTCTGTGTTTTCATTTCAATTATTTTAAGCTGTGCATTCAAATATATACCGCTACTTAGCAAAGTTCCTTCCGGATTCACAGTAATTATATGCGCCATTATAGCCGCAGGAATACTCGCCGTTATCGCCCCGATTAAAACTGACGAGGAGGTAACCGAAAATGAGTAACGAAAAATTCTTCATATATCTTCTGGTTATGGCAGGTGTCACCTATCTTGTCAGGATGATACCAATGGTGCTTTTAAAAAAGAAAATAAAAAACAATTTTATTATTTCTTTCTTGCACTACATACCGTACGCAGTATTGAGCGTTATGACTGTCCCAGCCTGTTTTTACGCAACTGACTCACCCATAACCGCGACTGTGGGATTCATTGTTGCTGTAGTAGCGGCACTTTTCGAAAGAAGTCTTATACAGGTTGCTGTCCTTTCCTGCCTCAGCGTGTTAATAACCGAACTCATTATGAAATTCATATAAAAAGACTTGAAGGATAATCCTTCAAGTCTTTTTTATAATATTACGTTAATTTAAAAGGTCTATATTAAGCATAAAGCGGAAACTTACCCGACGTGATGCATCCATATCAACATTACCGTCAGCACCGTAAACAGGCTGGCTGTTGGAATAACCCACAGCCTCAAGATCTTCTGCAAAATCCTTGAGAGCTGCGCCTGACTGTGTTGATACACAATAAGCTTTAACATTATTTGCTCTGTCTTCGGAAAGCTGCATATCACCTGCGTAAGTTGTATCCGCAGTAGGTGCTGTATGACCCTCAACGATTGTCTTTGCAATAAATCCATCGTACTCGTCGGAATAAGCGATTGATGTATAGGCTTTTACAAACTTATCGAGGAATGCCTTACCCTCTGCGGTAAGTTCGGCAGAGTCGCCGCCGAAAAGAACTGATGAATCCATTGAAAGCTCACCGGTTTCTTTATTAACGGAAACTGTAATGCCTTCCTTTTCAAATGTTGCGGTAAGGTCATCGAGAAGCTTGTTCTTTTTGGTCATCAAATCCTCAAGCTGGGCATCGTTTACAATAAGATAGACGTCAGCACCGCCGTTATATTTAGCGTACACGTAAAGGGCAGTATCTTTAACGGTGGTATAACTATATGATGAGTAACCCTCAAAAATAGTTTCACCGGAAATGGTGCTGACTACATTATAAAGATTGTTATTGGCAGTTGTTTTAACAAGCCAGGGCGCAAAAGTATAACCCTCTATTGTGTAGTCCTTATCCTTATGGGAATAGAACAACGAGCCGTTTTCACCGTCCTTACTTGCAACAAAATCGCTGGTCCATACTGTTACGCCGTCGGATTCTGTATCCTCAAACAGTACCTCGCCTTTTCTGTTTATCATCGTGTAAGTCTCGTTGTTACGTAAAATCCAGCTCTCGCCGAACAGCTTATCGTAAATTACAGATTCATAAGTTCCCTGAATAAAGCTTTTACCTGTAGCATCGTATAATTTGCCGTCAAGCATCATTATGTCGTCATAGAAAGTGAAGCTTGTATCGAACTCAGAGGATACAACCTTTCCTGTTTTATCCATTACAACATATTTGGTGCCTTCCTGGGTGCTGAGCGTAGCCTCATAATAATCGCCGCGCAAGAATTTAGGAACATAGCTTGTAAGGTCATAATCAAACAGCTTTTTACCGTCAGTACCGTAAACTGTGCCAATCTTGTCCTCAACAGCATAAGAACCGTCATCAAATAATCTGGTATGCTCCAACGGTTTGCCCGCCGCGTCTACAACGTGTCTTTCACCGTTATCATCGTTATAAACGATATAATTTCCGTATGAAACTACGGTCTGGTCCTTGGTGCCTGAAATACCGGGAACAACTTTACCGGTTGTTTTATCGTAAACACACCATTTACCGGAATACATTAAGTCATTTTCCTCGTCAGAAAGCATACCTGACTTTGGTGAATCGACGTTGCCGTTAGTGTAAGCAACAAGCGCGTTTTCCTTATTTCCGGCTACGCCTGTTGCCTGAACAGCTAAAAAATACCTCTCACTGATAACGCTTATGTATGCATATTTTTCGGGAACAAGCACATTACCTTTGCCGTCAATTAAGCCGGTATCGTTTAATGTTGCAGGTTCAGTAACCTTTCGGTTATTCACACTTGACTTTGAAACCTTAAAATAAAAACTTATAGGTGCACAGTACGCATACACTGCACCTGTATCGTGGTTTCCTTCAAAGGACATAACGCCGATTTTACCTGTTGCTTCGTCCTGATAATAAAGACCGCCGTCACAAGTATAAAAGTCGTCTCTGTCAATACTACCGACCTTTTCAGCAATAAGGTTATCGGGCAATGCGCCTTCGGTTAATTCATTTGCTTCGTTCTCGGGATTATCATTTCCTCCGCAAGCACCGAAGGAAAGAAGCATAATACCAACAAGAAGTAATGCCACTATCTTTTTTGCTTTCATAAAAATCCTCCTCATTTCACAAATTCGGTAATTTCATTTTATCATACGAAAAACAAATAATCAATAACCGTGGCATTAAACTGAAAATGAATATATCTTGATGTTAATATGTTTCTTTCCTATTATTTAAAGCGATTTAAACACATATCCCTGTGAATGTGCATAATCTATAATATCGCCCAGGGCTTCTGCATTATCAGGCGAAACTGCGTGCAAGAGCAAGACACACCCCGGATGAAGTCTTGACGTCACCTTGTCAAAAGCATACGCGGCACCTTTTGGGTTACTGACGTCCCAATCCGCATACGCACTTGACCAGAAAACCGATTTGAACCCCGCATTCTGCACCGCATCTAAAGCACTGTCAGAACAAGCGCCTTCGGGAAAGCGGAAAAACGGCGATGAATAACCGAACTTAACTCTCAGACAGTTATCAAGACCTTCGATTTCCTCTACCATTTCCGTACGTGAAATTTTCGAAAAATTAGGATGATTAACCGAATGATTGCCAACGGTATGACCTTCGTTTATCATACGCGCAATCAGTTCGGGGCAAGATTCCACATGGGGTAATGTTACAAAAAAAGCGGCAGGCACTTTTTTCTCTTTTAGTGTATCGAGAATTTTCTCAGTACAACCGTTCTCATAACCGCAATCAAAGGTAAGATAAATGACTTTTTCACCACTTGTATCAAGACACAATGCCCCATATTTTTCATATACTCTTTGATTGTTTACAGATATTTCATGAGGAATTCCGTCTTTTGAGACACCGTAGCTATGTTGTATTTCCTTTTCGTCAAGACCTCTGGAGTTTTCCGGGTCAATAACCGGTAGCCGGACCTCACTTAAAGGTTCAAGTCCGGTATAAGTTTTATCTGTACCTGTTCTTTTGCCGTAAACAGCTTTAAAAACTGTATTATTGCTATTCATCGGCGATGGGTCGGGCGCGCTTTCCCCTGTTGTTGACGGCGTAGTAGTTTCAACCAAGGTTTCCGTTGATGTTGCGACATCGCCGGAAAAAGCTTCAGTTTCACCGTCTGTTGTTTTTTTGCCGCAAGCCGTAAAACAGCTTACCATTGAAATAACAAGTATCACTGAAATAATCTTTTTCATAATTACTCCCGAATGTTCCGAGGAGGTATGCCCCCTCGGAACTCTCTTTTTTACTTAAACATATACTGCATTGCGCCTACAATGTTATCCATATTTTTTGCCGATTTTTTGGCAAATTTTTTAATCTTATTTTTTGTACTTTTTCTTGAACTGACGACACCTGCCGCTACCGCTGCCGCTACACCAACAGCCATAGCCGCAGTACCAATCTTAGCCATATCCTCAGTTTTCATATTTTTTAAGCTCATTTTCATAATTTACACCTCCTAAAATAAAGGCGATTTTCTCGCCTTAAAAAAGTTTACCCAAAACTTTTTCAAAGTACCCTTTCACAAAATTAAAATTATATGGAAGGCAAAACTGGTTATATAAATTTTCTCTTTTTTGATACTTTCAACAACACCAAAACTCGTTTACAATAATATCCATAAAGATACATACTCAAGAAAGGAAATACTATTATGGAAAACCAAAAAAGACTCATTGCAATCAACGATATTTCCGGTTTCGGTAAATGTTCGCTTACGGTTGCACTTCCTATAATTTCCGCCGCCGGTGTTGAAACTATCTGTATGCCCACGGCAGTTCTTTCTACTCACACAGGCGGTTTTACGGGTTACACCTACCGCGATTTGACTTGTGATATGCCGGCAATCGGTAATCACTGGAAATCAATAAATCTTAACCCCGATGCAATTTACTCGGGCTTTCTCGGCTCATTTGACCAGATTGATATCGTAAATGATTTTGCAAAAAAATTCAAAACTGACGACAATCTTTTCATCGTCGACCCTTGTATGGCAGACCACGGTGTGATGTATAAAATTTTTGATGAAAAATTTGCAAAAGCCATGGCTAAGCTCTGTTCTAAAGCTGATATTATTCTGCCCAACATTACAGAGGCATGCTTTATGTGCGATGAAAAATTTGTTGAAGGCACACAAACAGAAGAATACATTGTAAACCTTTTAAACAAGCTTCTTGATATGGGTGCTAAAAACGTTGTTCTTACAGGTGTGAGCTTTGACGAAAACAAAGTCGGTGCTGCATGTATGGGACAGGATAAAATACCACATTATTATTTTGAAAACCGACTTCCGGGTGCTTATCACGGTACCGGTGACGTTTTTGCAAGTGCTTTTTGCGGTGCACTTCTTAATAATTTCACACTTCGTGACGCTATGGGAATCTCAGCAAGATATGTTTGCGATTGCATAAAACGCACACAGTCTATGGAAAACCCAATCACCTACGGCGTTGATTTTGAGCGCGGAATCCCCTTCTACTTAAAGGAACTCGGAAAAGTTTGAGCGAAATAAACATAGTTTTAGTCGAACCCGAAATACCGCAAAACACCGGAAATATTGCTCGTACCTGTGCCGCAACGGGAGCAAGGCTTCACATCATTAAGCCTATGGGTTTCACTATCGACGATAAAAAATTAAAGCGCGCAGGCCTTGATTACTGGTATCTTTTAGATTTAACTTACTACGAAAACATTGAGGAGTTTTTCGAAAAGAACCCTGACGGCAGTTTCTTCTTTTTCACTACAAAAGCGCGTAAAACACACTCGGATGTTACATACAGCGACAAATCATATTTGATTTTCGGCAAAGAGACAAAGGGGCTTCCCGAAGAATTACTATTAGAACATCCCGATGAATGTGTGAGAATACCTATGGTTGACGATGCAAGAAGTTTAAACCTTTCAAACTCCGTTGCTATCGGTGTTTATGAAGCTTTAAGACAGTTAAATTATCCCGAGCTTCAGAACAAGGGACAACTTCATAATCATAACTGGGAATAAAAATAGCCGGGAGAGACAATTCTTTACGAAGAGTCTCTCCCGGTGATTTTGTTTTTTATATAAGTTTCGCTAAGCTACATTATTCGTCTATGGGCATTGATGCCACCGCGTTGAGAGTCAAATCAGCCCTTTTTCCGTCTAAATACTCATAGTAACCTTGTGAAGCTATCATTGCCGCATTATCTCCGCAGTATTTAAGCTCCGGCATAAAGAGTTTAATTCCCCTTTTATCACATTCCTCTTTCATAACGCGACGAAGCCGTGAGTTGGCGGAAACTCCACCTGCAAGGACTATTGTTTTAGCGTCTGTGTCCTTTGCGGCTTCCATTGTATGAGAAACGAGTAAATCCGTAACCGCCTTAATAAACGATGCGCCCAAATCCTCGGGTTTTACCGTTTCACCCTTTTGAGAGGCATTATGTACCAGATTAACGGCAAAGGTCTTAAGTCCCGAAAAGCTGAAATCATATTTAGAATCCGCAACCTTCGGCACTGGAAATTTATATTTGTTCTCGTCACCGTCTTTTGATATCCTGTCAAGATTGACACCACCCGGATACGGAAGTCCTACTGTACGTGCGGCTTTGTCCATAGCCTCGCCCGCCGCATCGTCACGTGTTCTGCCGATAACCTCAAATTCAGTGTACGATTTCACGTTTATAATATGGCTGTGACCGCCGGAAACCACAAGAGAAAGGAATGGCGGTTTTATCTCTTCATTTGAAATGTAGTTTGCGGCAATATGTCCTCTCAGATGATGTACCGGCACAAGAGGCAATCCGGTTGAAAAAGAAACGCCCTTTGCGTAGTTTACGCCAACAAGAAGCGCACCGATAAGCCCCGGCGCATAAGTTACCGCCAAGGCATCTATATCATTAAATGTGCAATCCGCATCCGCCAAGGCTTTTTCCACCACTGCGCATACAGCTTCAGTATGGCGTCTTGATGCGATTTCCGGCACAACGCCACCGTAGATTTTATGTTCCTCTACCTGTGATGCTATTACGTTTGACAAAACTTTTCTGCCATCCTCCACAACGGAAGCCGCTGTTTCATCGCAGGAGCTTTCTATACCGAGTATTTTCATATTTCACCATCCGGTTTATAAGTCATTAAGATTGCATCTTCCCGTGGGTTTTCGTAAAAATTTTTGCGCTTACCCACTTCTTTGAACTTCATTTTTTTATAAAGATTAATTGCAGAATTGTTGGATTCGCGCACTTCCAATGTGACAAAATCCGCATTTTCGCTTTCGGATAACTCAATAAGACTACCCACAAGCTTTTCTCCTATGCCCTTTCGTCTGTGAGCTAAAGACACTGCAACATTGGTTATATACACTTCACCTATAATATTATGTGCACCTATGTAACCCGAAATCTCACCGTCACAAAAAGCGACTAAAAAACGTGCGTTCGGGTTGGATAACTCATCTCGTAATGCTTTTTCACTCCAAGGCGTAGAAAAACACTCTTTTTCGATGACGGCGAGTTTTTCAATATGTGCAACATTCATTTTTTCAATAGTAATATCCATCATTTTGTATCGTACCAAGTTTTACCGCAGGCAACTTCCACAGTCAACGGAACTGAAAGTTCACAAGCATTTTCCATAGTATCTTTAAGAAGTGATGCTATATTCTGGGCATCATTTTCCGGTGCCTCAATAATCAGTTCATCATGTACCTGCATTATGAGCTTCGCTTTGGGATACTCTGCTTTAAGACGTTCATATACCCTTATCATTGCAATTTTTATTATATCCGCGGCAGTTCCCTGGATAGGCATATTCATAGCCACGCGCTCACCAAAACCGCGTCTTATAGCATTAGATTCCGCAAGCTCGGGAAGATAACGCCGTCTGCCGAAATATGTTTCGGCGTAACCCTTCTCTTTAGCGGATTGCTTAGCGTTCTCCATAAATGCGGCTACGCCGGAATAATTGGCAAGATAACCTTTTATATAACGGTCAGCTTCAACGACACTTGTTCCGATATCATTTGAAAGAGAAAACGCGCCTATTCCGTATACTATTCCAAAATTAACTGCTTTAGCCTTGCGACGGTCATTTGATGTAACCTCATCCAAAGGAACTCCTAAAACCTGCGATGCGGTTATTGAATGAATATCCGCGCCGCTGATGAAGGCATTTATCATATTCTCATCTTCTGCCAATGCGGCAAGCACACGCAGTTCAATCTGCGAATAGTCAGCATCC
The DNA here is from genome assembly GCA_045603185.1 of Acutalibacteraceae bacterium. Classification (GTDB taxonomy): domain Bacteria; phylum Bacillota; class Clostridia; order Oscillospirales; family Acutalibacteraceae; genus DTU089. The sequence goes on along the minus strand of JAZULQ010000014.1, from coordinate 50,697 downwards.
ACCAACACATAACCGTCTTTGGCATTAAAAAATCTACGTAACTCTCTGCCCAACTCGGTTCTTACCGGAATATTCTGAAGATTCGGTTCCGCTGATGAAATTCTGCCAGTACGTGTTTCCGTCTGGTTAAGCGTGGAGTGAATTCTTCCGTCATTATCTATAACTTTCAAAAGACCCTCGCAATAAGTAGACTTAAGCTTCTGCAGAGCACGATATTCGAGGATTTCATTTATAATCGGGTGTTTATCGCGCAATGATTCGAGTACATCCGCGTTTGTAGAATAACCGCTTTTTGTCTTTTTGCCGTGAGGAAGATTAAGTTTATCCTCAGAAAAAAGAACTTCACTTAACTGTTTCGGCGAGTTCAGATTAAATTCGCACCCCGCCATATCATAGACATTATGAAGACTCTCTTCGAGTCTTGCGCCTATTTTATTACCGTAATTTTCAAGACCTTCTCTATCTACGGAGAAACCCTCGCGCTCCATACTTGCAAGAACTCTAGCAAGAGGAATTTCTATTTCATTTAAAAGCTTTTCCTGGGAATTTTCGTTTACCGCAGCCATAAGCTTTATACTTAAGGATTCAATTACCGCCGCTGATTCCACAAAATCTTTTTCAGTTTCGTAGAATTCCGAAAGCTCCCCTGCATCAATCTTAACCGAACTCAAAGAATAAGCGCCCGACAAGGCTTTGACAGAATAATCGCTTGAATTGGGGTTTAATAAATACGCGGCAAGTGATGTATCAAGTTTAACATTTTCGAGATTTATGCCGGTAGAATCGCAAAAGCTGTACAGTTTCTTGGAGTCATCGGTGTATTTTTCAACAGAAGCATCGGAAAACACATTTGACACAAATGAAATGAACATAAAATCGTTGTTCTGCGCCAAAACTACGCTTTCCGCAGTTTTAAAAAGCACATATTCAATTCCGCAATCGTTATACTTAACGGTAAAATAGGCTTTTCCTGCTGATTTCAGATTGTTGTAAAATGAATCATAATCATCTATTTCAGTCAGTTTCACCGTCTTGGAATCTGAGCTTTCGTTAACAGTGGTAACCTCAAGATTAAGGCGATTTAAAATTTTGAACATTTCCAAGGATGCAAGAAGATTCGTCGCCTTCACTGAGTCGGCTTCTTTTATAACATATGAATTCAAATCCGTATCAATAGGAGCTTCAAGGCAGATTGTGCCTAATTTTTTACTTAAAAAGGCATTATCTTTTGATGCTTCAAGCTTAACCTTCATACCGGGTTTGATATCAAGCTCCATAAGATTTTCATAGATGTTTTCAATACAACCGAATTTTTGAATAAGCTCGGCGGCACCTTTCTCACCTATGCCCGCAACACCGGGAATATTATCAGAGGTATCCCCTTGTATCGCCTTTATATCTATAAGCTGTTCCGGTGTTACGCCGTAAACCTCTTTAATCTTGGCTCTGTCATATTTAACGGTTTCGGATTTACCCATTCTCGTAGTAGCGAGAAGGACATTTACATTATCCCTTACAAGCTGCAAGCTATCCCGGTCACCTGTTGCAATATAACAAAAATCATCGTCACCGCAGGCTGCCGAAAGTGTACCAAGAATATCGTCAGCCTCATACCCGGGTTTTTCTACTACCGTAAAACCCAGATAGCCTAAAAGCTCCTTCAGCGTCGGAAATTGCTCAATAAGCTCCGACGGCGCAGGTTTTCTTGTACCTTTATACGCATCGTACATTTCGTGTCTGAAGGTTGGTGCCTTAACGTCGAATGCAACTGCGACAGAGTCAGGTTTATATTCATCAAGCATACCAAGAAGAATATTCATAAACCCAAAAATTCCGTTAGTGAATTTACCGTCTTTAGTTGTAAGCAAACGCACACCGTAAAATGCACGGTTTAATATTGAGTTTCCGTCGATTACAAGTAATTTCATAAATACCTCACAAATTGAGTGTTTCAAGAGTCACAAAATGATAGCCGTTTTGTGACAGATAATTATCTTCATTAAGTGCTCTGAGACAGCCTAAAGCCGCTGCATTTGTATGATTACCCGGAATATGCACCTGAATACCGGTTACTTCGGTAATATATTTATCGAGTCCGAAAAGGTCCGCCATTCCACCGCAAAGGAATATACCGTCATCGGTGATATCTTTAATTAAATCAGGCGGTGTGACCTCAAGAACATCCGTTATAGCTTTACAAATTTCATCAATACTATCACGTATTGCGTAGTTAATTTCCTGAGCGGTAACCTCAAAAAACATCGGCATTCCGTCAGACATATCCTTACCCTTTGCGATTGCGGCTATGGTTTCTTCACGCATTTTTGCGCCACCTATAATATGCTTCAGCTCCCTGGCAGTAAGCCTGCCTACGGCAACACCGCGATTGGCTTTAAGATACGTTTTTATTATTTTATCAAGGTTATTCCCACCAATAGGCACACTCTTAGCAACAGCGATGCTACCCATTGTAACTACCGCAACACCGGTTGTGCCCGCACCGATATCTACCACCATTGTTCCATAGGGTCTGTCCAGCATAACCCCTATACCTAAAGCCGCCGCTAACGGTTCTTCAATAAGCGTGGCTCTGCCTGCACCTGCTCTGAGAATACACCCGAGAACATTTCGCTTCTCAAGGTTTGTTACCCCTGCCGGAACAGTTGCCACGACAGTGGGTTTGAATATTTTATTCTTACATATCCGTTCAAGAAATGCTCGCAGGAGCTTTTCGCTACTCTCAAGCTCGGATACACCACCGCTTAAAAGAGGTCTTACCAGCTTGATGGCATCAGGGCAACGACCTGTCATTTCAGCGGCTTCTTTTCCTGCCGCGATAACATTCCCGGTCTCCCTTTCAAGGGCAACAACTGCCGGCTCACAAAGAACTACGCCTTTGCCCTCAACCGCGGCTGTTACATAACCTGTACCAATATCAAGACCGATTTTCAAACCGACCATCGTCACACCACGCAATCACAACTTTTTTATCCTTTAATTATACACCTAATATAATATTTTGTAAACAGAAAAACGTCTCGAAAATATGCTTTTATATATTGTAAACACCAACTATTTTTGCTACAATAAAAACAGTTTATTATGGGAGGGATAATTATGGTAAACGCACCGGTAACCGCAATAATTGTAGGAGCAGGCCACAGAGCTATGGTTTACAGTCAATTAGCAATTAACAAGCCCGAGCTTCTAAAGATTGTTGGTGTAGCTGACCCCAATCCTATCAGACGTCGAAAAGCAATGGAGCTTTTCGGTTTTTCGGAGGATATGTGTTTCGAATCCGCAGAGGAGCTTGCAAAAAAAGGCAAGCTTTGTGATGCTATAATCAATGGTACTATGGATGAAATGCATATCGAAACCAGTGTTCCGCTTTTAAATTTAGGGTATGATATGCTTCTCGAAAAGCCCTTCGCAGTCAATGAAGAACAAGCGCTCCTCTTAAGAGATTGCGCAAAAAAGAACAATTCAAAGGTTATGATTTGCCACGTGCTCCGTTATACCCCCTTTTATTACAGCATTAAGGAACGTATTGCAAGGGGCGAAATAGGAGATATTATAAATATCCAGACTACCGAACACGTAAGTTATCACCATCTTTCTACATCTTACGTAAGAGGAAAATGGGCAAACTCCAAAAAATGTAACACTACTATGCTTCTTGCAAAATGCTGTCATGATATTGACCTTATGATGTGGATGATGAGTGAAACTAAGCCCACGCAAATCGCTTCATTCGGCGGTAAATATCAATTCAAACCGGAAAATGCACCGGAAGGCGCAGGTAACATTTGTATGGTTGACTGTCCACACGTCGACTCCTGCTTCTATTCAACCAAGAGAATGTACATCGACCATCCCGACAGATGGGCGTTCTATGTCTGGGACAAGCTTGAGCACCTTGAGAATCCCACTATTGAGGATAAAATCGCTCTTATGAAAAGCAATTCACCCTACGCAAGATGTGTTTACAAATGTGATAACGATGTAGTTGACCACCAATCAGTTTTAATCAACTTCGCAAGCGGAGCAACAGGCACACACAATATGGTTGGAGGCTCTGCGCAGTCGTTAAGAAAAATACATATCATAGGAACAAAAGGTGAAATCTTCGGTAACTTCGAAGAATCAAAATTCTCCGTATTAAAAATAAATCCATCCCCCGATGCTCATAACGAGGAATGTGACATTGAAGAAGTTGACCTTAATATCACCGGCGATATGGTAGGTGCATATGGCGGTCACGGTGGCGGTGACGAGCGTCTCGCCGAAGACTTCGTAAGATTCATACGCGGTGAGAATACCAGCCTCGCTTGCACATCTATTTTCGATTCCATGGCAGGTCATATGAGTGTATACAGAGCCGACAAATCCAGAGAAAACGGCGGTGCACCTCAAAATATGACTGACTGGGAATAAAGGAGTAATACGCTTATGGCAGGTGTAAAAAATTCTAAACTCAAGTTGCTTTATCTCGCTGAAATTTTTGAGAAAAAGACTGACGAAGACAACTACATTTCCGCAACCCAGATATGCGATGAGCTTGCAAAACTCGGTATACAAGCAGAACGAAAATCAATTTACAAAGATATTGATGTTCTCAGAGAATACGGGTACGATATCATTCATAACGGTTCGCGCAGCAGCGGCGGTTATTTCTTAGGGGAACGTAAATTCCAACTTGCTGAGATGCGCCTTTTATCCGATGCAGTTCAAGCTGCAAACTTCATTTCGCAAAACAAAACCAACCAGCTTGTAAAGAAGATTGAAAGCTTTGCAAGTGAAAAGCAGGCAAAAAAGCTTCACTCCCAGGTTTATGTTGACAACCGTCCCAAAAGCAGTAAAGAAGATATTTATTACACTATACATAGCCTCGACGAGGCTATTACCAAGGGATTAAAGGTCAACATCACCTACTCCCGCAGAAGAATTACCGATGAATTCAAAACAGCAAGTGAAGATAAAACATATACAGTCAGTCCCTATGCTTTAATCTGGTCAGATGACCACTATTATCTCATTTGCAACAATGAAAAATACGATAATCTGATGCACTTAAGAGTTGAAAAAATCAAAAAATATGAGCTTACCGACTCCCCTGTCAGACATTTTTCCGAAGTATCTGATTACCGCGTCCGTTTTGATGCGGCAGACTATGCTTCTAAATTATTCAATATGTACAGCGGTGAACCGAAGCCCATAGAGCTCTGTTGTAAAAATGACCTTTTAGAGCCTATGTTAGACCGTTTCGGTGAAAAAGTAAGAATACAGAAGCTGGATGAAGACCACTTTATTTTAAGAACAAATGCCGCTGTCAGCGACGGTCTTGCCGCTTGGGTAGTCCAATTCGGCGGAAGAGTTAAAGTAAGAATGCCTAACGATTTAATTTATGCCGTAAAACAAAAAGCTCAGGAAATATTAGATAATTACGACTAAAAAAGAGGAACTGAATTTAATTCAGTTCCTCAATTTTATTTTTCTAATTTTTCGAAAAGCTTAGTCTCTTCGTTATAAATATATTCAGCATCTTCAGAAAATGCGACTCTCACATCTACTTTTTCGCCGTTCTTTTTATAAACCTCAACAATATAAACCATTTCACCGTCAACAGCATAAGCAGAAACGCCGTTTACAACAAACACATACTCTTCAACAGCTTTTTCAAGTCCCAAAGCAGCAATATCATAAGCAGAGAATTTCTGTCTCATAAGATAGTTATTTTCTTTATGGTACTGGAATGTAATTTCAGGGTCGTCTGGAATATTTGCTGTTGTGCTTTCGCCTGCCTGCTGTGTTGCAGGAGAATTTGATTTGCCGATAATAGGTACATATTTATTCTGGGCAACATCGAAAACATAACAATCTGTTCCGATTATCATAAATACGCCTTCTGCCTCTTTTGCTCCGTCGGCAAATGCCTCAACCTTGCAGCCTGCGGCGCCATTATATTTTGTCGCGCTGATTACAAGACTGTACATATCTATTGTATCTTTTAATCTTAATTGCTCGGGAGTATATATTGCGAGAATAGTTTTGGCGGTATCCTCATTCATATCAATAGAACCACCGTTATTAGTAACATCGATAATATTATCAGCAGTTTCAAGGGCGCTACCGTCATCTACCGGGGTTTTGTCGGAACATGCGGCAAGTGAAACAACTAAAAATAAAGCTAACGCTAAAGACAAATATTTTCTCATATCTGACATCTCCGAAAAATAAATATATAAACAATATACATTTTTCGTATTATTTTGTCAACTCTAACACCGTATTATTTAGACGCTATGGCTTCCCTCTTATACTTTTCACGTGTGGCTATACCGCCGCGAATATGACGCTCCTCTTTATTCACATCCAATACTTTCCTCACCTGATAAAACAGTTCCGGATTAATTTTTCTCAAGCGCTTTGTTACATCACTATGTACTGTTGATTTTGATATACCGAACTTTTTTGCCGTTGCTCTGACTGTTGACTTACTTTCTATTATGTAGCGTCCCAAAGATTCCGCACGTTGTTCGTAGTCATAATTCATAACATTTCTCCTCCTGTACGAGTTCTGTACAGTATATGAAAAAGCTCTTATGAAATATGACGGTTATTTGAATTTATAATTGAATAAAGAAATTCTTTCCGGAAAATTCAGCATAAAAAAAGAGCCCCTAAGGGCTCTTTTAATATTTTCTCTTCGTATTCGTGAAGGTCATAACCATAGATGGCAGCAACTATTATTCACCCTTCATTTCGAGGAGTTTGACTGTACCGTCATAAGCTGCCTGAGAAACCTTGATTGAATCAAAGATGGCTGCTTTGATATCGTCATCAGTTGCACCGAGTTCTTTTGAGAATCTGTCGGGAATGAAGAGATTAACATCCATAATATCTGCAAGTCCGTCAACATCAATACCGCTTTCGATACCCTTTGCGGCATATTCTTTTTTAACACCGCCAAGACCCATTCTCATCATCCAGGGTGCTACGCTGATAACCTTACGGTTTTCGCCCATACCTCTTGCGGCATAAACGATTTTAAGAAACTCTTTCCATGTAAGGTTATACATACTTATAGGCCATGCTTTTGCGCCCTTTGATTTTTCGGCAGCACCTACAATAACCTGACCTACCTGGCGAACTGTAAGCATTGCTGTACCGCCACCGCGATACATTGTAAAGGGAAGCTTATCCATACGTTTAATCTGCTCGATAAGGATAACCCAAACAGGTTTTCTACCGGGCTGAGTACCGAATATATAAGGAAGTTCAAGAACAGCTACATCAAAGTTCTCGTCAGCGAATGAGAAAGCAACGTTCTCCTGGTCGATACGGCTTCTGATGTAGGGATGCTTTTCAGTGAGCTTCATATCAGGGCGTTCCTTTGCAAGGTATGCAAAGTAAGAACCGAGAATAACTGCACTCTTAACACCAACTTCTTTACAAAGAGGAAGAATTCTCTCAAGAGGCTGGATGTTGTATTTGTAATATGCATCATAAACAGGTGCCGGGAACTCAACACGCTCGTCAATACCTGCCGCGAAAACGAAACAATCGTGACCTTTAAGAAGCTCGCGGATTTCGTCATCTGTTTTTTCGTAGATATTGCAGAACTCAAGCTTCATTTCCTCGGGAATGGGAGCACCTTCGGGAAGAGGAGGAAGAGCAACGCTTGTTACTTCATGACCTCTTTCAATAAATATACGTGCGGCTTCACAGCCCAAAAGACCTGTACCGCCAATCATAAATACCTTCATTCTGTAACCTTCTCCTTAAAGTTATCAAAAATCTCAGGACCATATACATTATCTTCGCCTTTACGGTCCCAAACCTGTGCAAAGAACGGGTTAATTCTTGCTTCTTCATCATATTTCCAAGGCCAGGGAAGCTCTGCAGGACACCAATGACCACCCTTAAGAACAAGGTTGGGTGACATTTCAAATTCGTTGCCTCTTGCACTTACCCATTTAACAGGTGTGTACATATTAACGATTTCTGTAGCAAGACATTTACCGCCTCTGAACTCTGCTGCCTTCTGAAGATCCTCAACAGTAAGAGAATCAAAAGGCTTTGTTTCATCATAACCGTGGTCAAGTCGGAGGCCAAGCGGTCTTAGGAAGACAATTAGAGCTCCCAACTCCTTGGCTCACAGAACGACATGGCTACGATCCGACTTCGATTTCTGTAGCAAGACATTTCCCGCCTCTGAACTCTGCTGCCTTCTGAAGATCCTCAACAGTAAGAGAATCAAAAGGCTTTGTTTCATCATAACCGTGGTCGAGAACAACAACATCATCTGCAGTTGTCTGTTTTGCAGGGATGATAATTTCAAAATCCTCCCACTTTCTGGGAAGCTTCTCGTATTCTTCCATACTGCCATAGTAAGCTGTCATTCTTACGTCAACTTTATTTTCAGCCCACCAGAGAGTACCGTATTCGGGAGTCTCTGCGATTTTCTTCATCCAGAGCTTCTTAAGAACCGGTGCAAAGGGCTTTGCAAGGAAAGCTAATTTATAATATGACTCAACATTGTTCATCATACTCTTGAAATATTCCTTAACAGGAATGTTTGCACGGAAGTGGCAATATTCTTCAAGCTTGTCACCATCGTAGTACCACTGACCATGGAAGTTACGGGTTGTGAACCAATGGGGCTCAAAGAGCTTCTTGGGAGAGCCAAGACCGAGTGTACCCAAAAGAAGTTCCTCAAACTCGTAGTTAGTAATTCTGTATTCTTCACCTGAACCGATGTTATAGAAATTTCTCCAGAATTCTTCGGGGATATCATCGCCGCAAACATTTGCAAGAAGACGACCTGAATCTTCAACTGTTGCCCACTCAAGCATACCGTTAATGGGAACATGATACATAATGGGCTCAAGATTCTTAAGAATAGCAGGATAAAGAATACCTGACTGACGGAGAGATACCCAATGTTTAAGACCTGATTCAGCAAAAACAGCCTCAGCCTTGATTTTACTGATAGCATAGTGGTCATAAACGCTTACCTTGAGAGGGTCACCTGTTCTACCCCAATGGATAGGTGCGTTTCTGTCGCCTGTTTCGGCAACTGTACCTATGTAAACAACCTTAACTGCATCAGGGTCAGGCTGTGCCTTGATTGCATTAACGATGTTCTGTGCAGCGGCAACATTGGTTTTCTGTGTTTTAACAGGATAGTAGTCAGCTGCAGGTGAAACCATACCGCCTACATGAAGAACGTAGTCAGCACCGTTAACCATTTCGAGAACATCCTCATAATTTGTGAGGTCACCCCAGACTAATTTAACCGCAGGGTCATTAACATAATCCGCGAATTTCTTTCTGTTCTTCTCACTGTCTCTGTTGAGAACAACAATATTGAATTCATTTTTTCTTGCATAGAGTTCCTTAAAGCCTGCCCAGCCCATTGTGCCGGAAGAACCTGTAAGTGCAACGGTCTTTTTCTGCATAAAAATACCCTCAACTTTCTAAAATTATACGTTTTAATTATACCTTTATATGGCATTGTTTGTCAATAGATAACCCTTGATTATATGCCTATTTTTGTCGAAAAAATAAACTGTACAAGTAGTGCACCTGTACAGTTTAAATTCACCGTATTCTTAAATTCTTCCTGAGTTTTAACGCAAGAGCTTTTAAAACTCGTATATTTGTCATAATCGCAATATCATAAAAAATGAACGCCACATTCGCAAGACCTAACAAAATAGGAATTGTATATTTTCCAAACTCGTTATACTCCTCTGCCGACACGCCAAAAATCCATATTCCCAAAAGACTTATCCCGACTGCTGCGGCATTAAAAATAGCGAATTTAACAAGCCAGGATATAACTAACGGCAATTTTTGAATAGTGTCTTTTATCAAAGGATAATATCCGAAAAACATCGTATAAGTCAGCGCGGTCTCCTTATCCGTCAGAAGAATCATCGATAAAACCGCAGTGGACAAATAAACACCGAACGCCCATTTTTTATCACTGAACTGGATAACAAACAAAACTAAAATACTTGTAACAATAGGCAACACATACATAAGCACCGGCAGAACAGTAGACACTAACATCAACACAACCGAAAGTGCCGACATCATTCCGCATACTGCCGTTATTTTAGCTTTATCCATTATTTAATAATAACCTCGTGACCTGATCTTGCGGATTCGTAAATAGCATCAAGAATCTTCATTATTTCAACACCGTCTTCAGCGGGAGCCTTACAAGGTGTTCCGTTAATTACACAGTCCACGAAATGGTCCATTTCGCGACAGAAAAGGCCATCAAAGCTAAGGCTTGTATCCTTATTGAAGCTGATATCAATAAGATGTCCGTTTTCATCCGTGAAAATTTCAACCTGCGGGTCGAGTTTTGCACCGGCTTTTGTACCGAAGAACTGGATATTACCTTCGGAGTTTTTAATATTGAGAGAAAAGCTTGCTTCAACAGAAAGCACTAAACCATTATCAAATCTGATAAGCGCAGTCGCAAAATCCTCTACATCACAGATATCGTTATCCCCTGCAGAAACCGACTGATAACCTTTGCCACCCTTGATCTCAGGGCGATTGTAGAGCTTTTGGAATGTCGCACCGTAAACAGATACGGGCTTAGGATTACCGCAGAGATAGCGCGAAAGATCAATAACATGAACACCTAAATCTATAAGAGGTCCACCGCCTGAACGTGACTTGTCACCAAACCAACCGCCGGGGTTTCCGTTACGGCGAAGATATGTTGCCTTGGCATAATAAATATCGCCGAATTTACCTGCATCTATAAAATCACGCATAACATCGGCATCGTTTCCGTAACGACGGACAAAACCTATCTGAAGGTGCTTGCCGTTCTTTTTAGCGGCTTCAAGCATCGCTTCAGCCTCGGCTGTATTCATAGCCATCGGCTTTTCACATATAACATCTTTGCCTGCATTAAGTGCGGCGATAGTGCACTCCGCATGAGCAGCATTCCAGGTTGTAACACTGACAATATCTATTTCAGGAAGCGCCTTGAACATCTCATCCTTGTCCGCAAAGCAACGTTCCTCAGGTATACCGAAACGCTCAGCCATTTTTTTGAGCTGCGCCTCATTTATATCACAAAACGCGTACAATTCAACATTAGGATTTTTAATATAGCCGTTAATATGTTCGTGAGATATACTACCCACACCGATAACAGCCGCTTTTAAAGTTTTCATTCTAATTCCTCCTTCGGAATTTTTTATACTTTCATTGTATCATTATTATCATTATTTGCAATACTAAAATCGATTAAAGTTTTTAATTTTTTAACACCTTAATGGGTGGACATCAGGGAAAAAAGGGGTTATAATTCAATTAACCAAGTACGCAGAAAAGAGTTTTTGTTCATGGAATATTTATACGAAATGCACGCGCACACGGTAGAAGTCAGCGTCTGCGCCGTTGCAACTGCAGAAGAAATGATAAAATACTACGAGGGTAAGGGTTACACCGGTATCGTTAGCACAAACCATCTGAACAGTTCAACCTTCAACCAATCAGGTCTTGCGGATGCAACCTGGGACGAAAAAATCGACCATTTTTTGAAAGGTTATGAACTTCTCAAAAAGGCCGCCGGTGATAAATACAACGTAATTCTCGGTATGGAAATAAACTTTTATAATCAGCCCAATGACTACCTTGTTTACGGCATTACGGAAGAATTTTTAAGGTCACACGGAGACCTTATGGCAATGCGTCCGAAGCAATTTGCAAAACTTGCTCACGAGAACGGACTTCTTGTAATCCAGGCGCATCCATTTCGCCGCGGTATGATTGTAGAAGACTGGAAAATCCTTGACGGATACGAAATTTTCAACGGCAATCCGCGCCATCATTCAGGCAACGAAACTGCTGAATACTGGGCAAAAGTTCATGGCAAGACCATAGTGACATCCGGCTCCGATTTTCACGAACAAGATGATGCAGGTATAGGCGGTATATATTTTAAAAAGCCCATTAAAACAAACGAAGAATTACTTGAAGAATTACGTTCAGGCAATTACAGACTTAAAATAACCGATATTCCCTACACAAGACCGGAATAAAAATCGCAAAAGGCACTCATAAATTGTTGAAAATAATAAATTGCTGTGATATAATTCCAATATAATATTATTTTGAGGTGTGTTTAATGTCAAAGTGGATTGATAACAAGACTGTAATCATCACAGGTGCATCAAGCGGTATCGGCAAAATGCTTGCTGAAAGACTTATAAAAGAGCACAACTGTAATGTAATTGGTGTTGCAAGAAGTGAAAAGAAGATGCTCAACTTCGTCGAAGAGCTTGGCGATTATTCAAAATTGTTTTCTTATAAACTTTTCGATGTTTCAAGTTATGATAATTGGCAAGGATTCCATGATTGGCTTATTGAAAATAATATAAAACCTGATGTTCTTATTAACAACGCCGGTGTTCTCCCCCGTTTTGACAGGCTTATGAACTACACAAAAGAGGAAATAGATGAGTCAATTAATATTGACTTTTACTCAGCGGCATATTCCTCAAAAATTATGCTTCCTCTTCTTCTCAAGAGTGAAATCCCTGCAATTATAAACGTTGCATCATCTGCGGCGCTTATGGCTCTCGGCGGAACATCAATGTATTCCGCAAGTAAAGCAGCCGTTAAAGGTATGACAGAAGCTATGAGAGAAGAACTCAGAGGCGAAGCTTACATAGGTCTTGTTTGCCCCGGATTTACAAAAACAGATATTATGAGAAATCAAGGTGCCACAAACGGTACAAATCTTATAGAGATGGTTTCAACCCCCTGTGATAAGGCAGTCAACAAAATCCTCAAGGGTATTCTTAAGAAAAAGAATTATATCGTTGTAGGTTTTGACGGCAACGCAATGGGCAGATTCAACAGACTTATGCCTGTACAGGGTTCAAGACTTTTCAGCTCTGTAATCAAAGCCTTCAAAATCGACCTCTTCGCATCAACCTTCGGATACGAGAAAAAAGGCGATAAAAAAAGCAAATAAAAAATAATTAATATAAAAAGCAGCCCAAGGGCTGCTTTTTTCATTTATATCCCCTTTTCATCATAAAGGAAGATTGTTTCAAGAGCAATTTTCACACCGGCATCAATGGCCTGAGGTGAAAGGTTATTGGCATCATCAAGACGTGTATGATAATACCTTGCCGGAGATGGGTCCATTGCCGTAAACGCACTTGCAGGGAAGCCCGCCTGAGACATCGCCGCCGCATCAGTTGAACCGAGTTCAATAGTTCCGATAGGAACATCCATACCCATATTTTTAGCGGCCTGCTGTATCAACTCAGCTACACGACGGTCATTTTTAACCATACCGGTCATATCTTTTTCGTAAATTTTTGCAAACTCCAATTCACGAACAGTATCAAAGCTTATAAAAACAGTTTCAACGCCATCTTTTTTGAGCATTTCTTTGTTTGCCTTTGCAAAGGCTTTCGAACCGCGAAGACCTGCTTCTTCGCCACCGGCACAAAGAACTGCAACCTCAGTATTCTCAAAACGGATGCCGTTGTCACTCAAAAACTTTGCCGCTGCACAAGAGACAAAGCAACCTGAGAGGTCATCGTTAGCACCCATAACAGGAAGCTTGTAGTTTGTAAATCTGAATGCCATAATAAGTACAGGGACGGTAACATACATAATACATGCAAGCACCTTTAAAACTATACCCGCCTGCTGAGCCCAAACAATAGGACCGAACACACCCTGAGAATGAATTATACCAAATATGTTTGAACCAATACCCATAAGGATTGCAACAACAGCAGTAACAATGATAAGTACGACAACTTTTCTGCCGCCTTTATATGTGTAAGTCCACTCGAACGCCGAGTCGGTGTGACCCGAAAGAATTATACGTTTTTTAGTTTCACCCTTGGATTTTATCACACCGTATACGTTACCGCTTGTTTTCTTCGGGAAGAAAATATCAAGAACAGGTTTGTAAAAAATGAACTCAGCCAACACCAAAAATAAAGTAAGCGCCGACAAAGCGAGTGCAACAACGTGCCATCCGAGTGTAAAGAAAACAACATTAAGTATAAGCAAAGCACAACCGATAGGAACCCAGGACATAAATGCCTTATCACTGCATTTATACTCTTCACGTCTTGCTTCGTCGCAAAACTTAGTAAGGTCGGCGAGCATATATTCCTGAGCCTGTTTTTCTGCATCGCTGCCCACAGGACGAGGTCCGAAATTCTTACAAACATTTTTTATGCTTTTGAGCGCATAGTTTGTATACTCTCTGACCTTTATATCGTAGTTGGGTATACTTTCATTAACTTTCATGTCCATTTCCTCTTTTTGGTTTAATTTTTAATAATTATATAACATTTTCAAAGATATATCAAGATTTACAGCAGAGGTTTTAAATATTTTCCGGTATATGACTTTCTGCATTTTGCAACCTCTTCCGGAGTACCTTGCGCGACTACATTTCCGCCACCGTTACCGCCTTCCGGTCCCAGGTCTATTATATGGTCCGCGGTTTTTATTACATCAAGGTTATGCTCTATAACTATAACGGAATTATCGGCATCAACAAGCTTGTTTAATACTTCAAGAAGTTTTTTCACATCCGCTGTATGAAGACCGGTTGTGGGCTCGTCAAGTATATATATTGTTTTGCCTGTTGATTTTTTGGAAAGCTCCGTTGCAAGCTTAACACGCTGTGCCTCACCGCCGGAAAGCGTTGTAGCCGACTGTCCCAAGGTAATATAACCCAGACCCACATCATATATGGTTTCAAGCTTATGCCTTATCTTTGGTATATTGCTGAAGAAATCCATAGCTTCTTCAACAGTCATATTCAAAACATCGCTTATACTTTTGCCCTTATATTTAACATCCAGCGTCTCTCTGTTATAGCGGGCACCGCGGCAAACCTCACACGGAACATAAACATCCGAAAGGAAATTCATTTCGATTTTTATAATTCCGTCGCCCTCACAGGATTCACATCTGCCGCCCTTCACATTGAAAGAGAATCGACTCGCATCATATCCCTTCGCCTTTGCATCCTGAGTCGATGCAAAGAGCGTCCGAATATCATTAAACACACCGGTATATGTTGCGGTATTTGAACGAGGAGTTCTTCCTATTGGTGACTGATCAATATTAATAACCTTATCCAGATTTTCCAAGCCCAATATTTCATCGTGCTTACCTGCAAATTTACGAGCGTTGTTAAGCTCTGCGGCAAGTTTTTTATACAAAATCTCGTTAATAAGCGACGACTTACCCGAACCGGAAACACCGGTCACCACAACTAATTCGCCCAAAGGTATTTTTACGTCAATATTTTTAAGGTTATTCTGCTTTGCACCTTTTATTTCAATATACTTTCCGTTACCCTTACGGCGACTATCGGGCACTTCGATTTTCTTTTTGCCCGAAAGATATTGACCTGTCAGTGAATCTTCGCAATTCTTTATCTCGTCCACTGTACCCGCACACACAATTTCGCCGCCGTGGACACCTGCGCCGGGACCGACATCGACAATATAATCTGCCGCATTCATGGTATCTTCGTCGTGTTCAACAACAATGAGGGTATTACCCAAATCGCGAAGATTGCAAAGTGACTGCAAAAGCTTCTCGTTATCACGCTGATGAAGTCCGATACTGGGTTCATCGAGAATGTAAAGAACCCCCATAAGTGATGAGCCTATCTGGGTTGCAAGGCGTATACGCTGGCTTTCGCCGCCGGACAAAGTACCGGATGTGCGGGAAAGAGTAAGATAATCAAGACCGACATCGCACAAGAAAGCGAGTCTTGAATGTATTTCCTTTATAATCTGCTTTCCTATAATCTGTTCTTTTTCCGTAAGTTCAAGTTTTTCAACAAATTCTAATTCCTCACGAATGGACATATCCGTAAACTCTTTGATATTTTTTCCGCCTACGGTGACTGCAAGGGGTCCGGGTTTGAGTCGCGCACCATTACAATCAGGACAAGGTCGCGCCGTCATATACTGTTCAATTTCTTTACGTGACCAGTCACTTGTGGTTTCTCTGTATCTGCGTTCAAGGTTATTTACAATCCCCTCGAACTCAGTCATATACGTTCCGCTGCCATATTCATTCTGTCGTATCATTTTGATACGTTCTCCGTCAGTACCATAGAAAATCGCATTCTGCCCCTCTTGGGAAATTTTATTAAAAGGTGTATCAAGTGTGAATCCATATCTTTCCGCAAGAGCATTATAGTACATTCCGGCAATGGTACTCGAATCGGTTTTACTCCATCCGCATCCTTTTATGGCACCGTCATTTATGGAAAGCTTCCTGTTTGGAACAAGCAAATCCTCCGAAACGCGCATAAAAACACTTAAACCAGAACAAGTGGGACACGCACCGAAAGGATTATTGAACGAAAACACACGAGGTTCAAGCTCATCCATACATGAGCCGTGCTCCGGACAAGCGAAGTTCTGAGAAAAGAGCAACTCCTGACCGCCTATTACATCAATCAGAACCGTTCCCTCAGTGAGAGAAAATGCAGTTTCAAGGGAATCAGTAAGGCGGGATGCCACCCCCTCTTTCATAATAAGACGGTCTACTATAATTTCAATATTGTGTTTAATATTCTTTTTTAGCTTTATTCTGTCGGAAAGGTCTACAACCTCACCGTCAACACGTGCTCTTGAGAATCCGGATTTTGCCGCATTTTCAAGTTCCTTCTGGAACTCACCCTTTTTACCTTTTGCAATAGGTGCAAGAACCTGGAACTTTGTGCCTTCGGGAAGCTGCAGAATTTTATCTACAATCTGGTCAATAGACTGTTGCTTAATCTCCTTGCCGCACACCGGACAATGAGGCACACCTACACGAGCATACAAAAGACGCAGATAGTCATAAATCTCCGTAACTGTGCCAACAGTTGAACGAGGATTTTTTGATGTTGTTTTCTGGTCGATTGAGATTGCCGGTGAAAGACCATCTATACTGTCAACATCAGGTTTTTCCATAATCCCAAGAAACTGACGTGCATACGAAGAAAGACTCTCCATATATCTGCGCTGCCCCTCGGCATAAATTGTATCGAAAGCGAGCGACGATTTGCCCGAGCCCGAAAGACCCGTAAAAACAACGAGCTTATCCCTTGGTATTTCAACGCTCACATTTTTTAAATTGTGCTCTCGCGCACCTTTGACAATTAAATTCTTTTCCATAAAAATCCTTTGTTATTTTCCGTTTTTTAGTTTTTGAATCTGGTCTCTGAGATATGCTGCGTGTTCAAACTCAAGAAGTCTTGCGGCAGCACGCATTTCCTTAGTAAGCTTTTCGATAAGTTCGTTCTTTTCTCTTTCCGAAAGCCTGCGTTTTGCAACACGCTCCTGAATATTATCCTTGGAGCTGATTTCAAGAATTTCACGGACATCCTTCTTAATAGTCTGAGGAACAATGCCGTGTTCCTCGTTATATTTCATTTGTTTTTCACGTCGTCTGTACGTTTCGTTAATGGCTCTTTCCATTGAGCCTGTTACCTCGTCCGCGTACATTATTACCTGACCGCCTGCGTTTCGCGCGGCTCTGCCCACGGTCTGGATAAGTGAAGTTTCGCTTCTTAAAAAGCCCTCTTTATCTGCATCAAGGATAGCTACAAGAGATACTTCGGGAATATCAAGGCCCTCTCGCAAAAGGTTTATTCCCACAAGAACATCGAACTCGCCCAGACGCAAATCGCGTATAAGCTCCATACGTTCAATAGTATCAACATCAAAGTGCATATAACGCACTTTAATGCCGTAATCCGTAAGATAATCCGTCAAATCCTCAGCCATTTTTCGGGTAAGGGTAGTTACAAGGACCCTCTCCTCACGTGCCACACGAAGATTGATTTCAGAAATAAGGTCATCTATCTGACCTTCCGTAGGTCTGACGCTTATTTCCGGGTCGAGAAGACCCGTAGGTCTTATTACTTGCTCCGCAATCCGCGAACTTTTTTCTTTTTCAAGCTCACCGGGCGTTGCACTCACGAATATCTTTTGGTGCGTTTTTTTATAAAACTCATCGAATTTCAACGGTCTGTTATCGAATGCAGACGGAAGTCTGAAACCGAAATTGACGAGACTTTCTTTTCTTGAACGGTCTCCTCCAAACATACCGCGCACCTGAGGCAATGTTACGTGGGACTCATCCACAAACAGTATAAAATCATCGGGGAAATAATCGAGCAATGTAAATGGTGCTGTCCCCGGCTCTCTGCCCGACATTACGCGGGAATAGTTTTCAATACCTTTGCAAAAGCCGGTTTCACGGAGCATTTCTATATCATAAAGGGTGCGCTGTTGAATACGCTGAGCTTCCAGAAGCTTACCTTCGGACTTGAACTCCTCTACCCTTTGCTCCATTTCGTTATAAATATTTTCAAGTGCTTTTTCCATCTTATCCGGTTCAACAACATAGTGTGACGCAGGATAAACAGCAACGTGTGAAAGTGTGCATTTAACCTCACCTGTAAGAGGATGGATTTCAGAAATCCTGTCAATTTCATCACCGAAAAACTCAATTCTATACGCACTTTCCGATGAATAAACCGGGAATATTTCAACAGTATCGCCTTTCACCCTGAATTTATTACGGGTGAAATTCACATCATTTCTCTCATACTGAATTTCAACAAGCTTCTTTATAAGCTCGTCTCTGTCCTTTTGCATACCTGTTCTGAGAGAAATAACCATACTGCGGTAGTCGATAGGGTCCCCCAGAGTATATATACAGGAGACACTTGCGACGATAATGACATCACGTCTCTCAGAAAGTGCGGAAGTTGCAGAGTGACGAAGTTTGTCTATTTCATCATTAACTGCGCTGTCTTTTTCAATGTAAGTATCCGTTGAAGGAATGTACGCCTCGGGCTGGTAGTAATCGTAATAGGACACGAAATACTCAACTGCGTTTTCTGGAAAGAACTCCTTAAATTCACTGCAGAGCTGTGCGGCAAGTGTTTTGTTATGGGCAAGAACGAGGGTCGGACGGTTAAGCTGAGCGATAACATTAGCCATTGTAAAGGTTTTACCGGAACCGGTAACACCCAAGAGCGTCTGTTCATCATAGCCTTTGTTCACACCGTCAACAAGACTCTTTATTGCCTCGGGCTGGTCGCCCGTAGGCTTGTAAGGTGAAACAAGTTTAAATTTATCCAAAATCCGCACTCCCTTCCTTCAAAATAAGCGCATTAAAATTCATAATATTATACCACGAAATATTTTAAAATAAAAGATAATACAGTAACTTTATTATTTTAATATCTAAATCTTCCGATTATCCATTTTTTTCTTGATAATAACATTTAGGATATGTTATATTAAAAACACAGCAAATTCAACGGAGTTGATATTATGAGAACACCTAAAGAACATGTTTTGTTCGATATGTTGGAACAATTAAAAAAATACTGCGAAACCGATAGTGTTTCTATGCCCGAATGGACTACTTATGACGGCAATTATCTCGGAGAGGGCAAGTATGAATTTTTCCCCGAAACCGCAGAAACGAAGAAACTCGGTGAACACTGGTTTGCAAGATACGACTGCGCAAGAATCTTCAAAACGCAGTGTACTCTCCCTGAAAGCTTCAAGGGCAAGAAAATATATCTCAATCTTGATTTCGGCGGAGAAATAATGGTTAAAGTTGACGGAAAAATCGCCAACTCCGTATCCTCACGCGAACACAGCGGTTGGGTTGCCCGCGAAACCGTTGTTATGAATAATAAATTTTTAAAGTTCGGCGAACCTATGGAAATTGAGCTTGAAGCGGTTGTTGACTCCGCAAGTTTTTGCAACGACGCAATGGCAGGCAAAAAAGAAAGAGAATACAAGCTCAAATTCGCAAACTTTGCCTGTATTGATGAAATATGCGAAAAATTCTACCTCAACTGCGTAATGGCATGGGATGCTTTAAAATACATAAAAGATGCTTACATCCGCGAAGCTGTTTATAAAGTGCTTGACGATTCACTTCATATTGTTGACTTTGACTTCGATGATGCTCAAGTGAGAGCATCTATCGCCGAGGCTTGCGAATATTTTGATACAGAGCTTGCTAAAATCAAGCACACACCTCAATTCGAGGTTATTATGGACGGTCACAGCCATCTTGATATCGCGTGGCTCTGGCGTGTCCAGGAAACTGAACGAAAAACCGCAAGAACCTTTGCAAATAATCTGGCTCTTATGGACCAATATCCTGAATTCACCTTTACCCAGAGCCAGGCTATCGTTTACCATTGGATAAAAAATAACAACCCGGAGCTCTACGAAAGAATCAAAGAAAAGGTTAAAAACGGTCAATGGGGCATTGTAGGCAACACATGGGTTGAATGCGATACTAACGTTGCATCCGGTGAGAGTATGATTCGCCAACTCCTTTACGGCAGGGAATTTTTCCTTAAAGAATTCGGTGTATCATCAGATATTTACTGGCTTCCTGACTGCTTCGGTTTCTCCCACGCTTTACCGCAGATTATCAAGAGAAGCGGTATGAAATACTTTATTACTTCAAAGCTCCGCAGCCAGGACACAAACCGTTTCCCGCACACTCTTTTCAAATGGAAAGGTGCAGACGGCTCTGAAATTCTTGCTTTCAACCAGAGAACTCACTATCAGGGTGATTATGACCCTGCATACCTTGTAGAATCAGCGGATGAATGTGATTTAAAAGGAACAATGAAATCTGCTTTCGGTATGTTCGGTTACGGTGACGGTGGCGGCGGAAGCACATACAGAATGCTGGAAAATGCAAAAAGACTCAAGAGTTTCCCGGGACTCCCTTGTGCAAGAATGGGGCATCCCCAAGAATTCTTTGCAGAGGCAGAAAAAATCCGCGACGATCTTCCGGTATACAATGACGAATTATATTATGAAAATCACCGTGGCACTTACACCAGCCAAGGTTTTATAAAGAAAGGAAACCGCAAAAACGAATTCTTATTATCGAGAATTGAAATGGCGGGTATTTTCGGCAACGGATATAACAAGGATGAGTTACAAAAATTGTGGCTCCTTCTCCTCAAAAATCAATTCCACGATATTCTTCCGGGTACCTCCATCCACGAGGCAATAGAGGACTGCCGTCCTGATTTCAAAAAGCTTGAAACCGACGGAAACGCAATGTTCAGCACCTTGCTCGACACCCTTGTTTCAAAAATTGATATAAAGGATGACGGCGTAATTGTCTGGAACTTCCTTTCACATAAAGCTACTGCACCTGTTACGGTTAAAGGCAAAAAATCCTTTGACTGCGTTTGCCGTAATTTTGAAAAGGATGGAGAAGAATACACAGAATTCATTGCTACCGACGTTCCGTCTATGGGATACAAATTCTTCCCATATGCAGATTGCGTAAAATCAGAAAATGTCAAAATCGGTAACGGTGTTATAGAAAATGAGCTTCTTCGCGTCAGATACGACGAAAACGGTATTCTCACTTCTGTTTTCGATAAAGAAAACAATCGCGAGACACTTGACGGAGACGGCAACCTTATAACAATATTTATTGATAAATGTGTACACGAAACTGCGTGGAACCTGGAACAAAACTATGAAAAGAAAAAATGGGTACTCAGAGACGCTGAAAGTGTAGAAGTCACGGAGTCATCACCTGTAAGAGCTGTTCTTAAAGTTGTAAGAAAATTCAATAAATCAACTATTACACAGAATATAATTCTCTACAAAAACAGCCGTCAGTTACTCTTTGAAACTCAGGTTGACTGGCAAGAGCGCGACAAGGTTATGAAAGCCGCCTTTGATGTTAATGTGCTTAACACCGAAGCAACTTTTGAAGCTGCTCACGGCGCTATCAAAAGACCAACACATCGCAATTCTCCGTTTGATGCGGCGCGTTACGAACAGTGCGCTCATAAATGGGCTGATTTGTCCGAAGGCGACTACGGCGTAAGTATTCTAAACGATTGCAAATACGGCTACGATATTCTTGACAGCCGTATGAGAATAACACTTTTACGTGCGCCCACCTGCCCCGACAGAAAAGGCGACCTTGGTATGCACAATTTCACCTACGCATATTATCCCCACAGCGGCACATGGCAAACAGGCGGAACTGTTAATGCCGCTTTCGAGCTCAATCTTCCTTTGAAAGCAACCGATGTCACAGTTCAGAACGGTACATTACCAGAAAGCTACAGCTATATAAACTGCGACAACGACGACGTTATTATTGACGCTGTAAAACACGCTCAGGATGATAATGGTATCATCGTCAGAGTTTACGAAAGCCGCCGCGTAAGAGGCGAAAGAACACTTACCTTGAATCTTCCCTTCTCAAAAGCATACGAATGTAATCTCATGGAAGAAGACGAGAACGAAATAGCCGTAAACGGCAATAAGATAACATTCAATATCAAACCATTTGAAGTTAAAACCTTCAGACTTATATAATTGAGGTGTAAAATATGTCACACAATATAACAAACCCATATGCTCCCGGTACTGCAAACAGCAGATTATTCAGAATTCCCTCTTTATTCACCTTAAAAAGCGGCAGAATAATTGCCGGTGCAGATATCCGATACGGCAACGGAACTGATGACCCTGCAAACATCGAAACGGCAGTTCGCTATTCTGACGATAACGGCAAAACCTGGTCTGACGTAAATCTTTTAAACCATTTTGATGATATGGCTGATGAAGACCACAACAAAGCCATTCCGACATCCGCGTCATTCATAGATTCAGCGATAGTTGAAACTCCTGCCGGTGTTCTCTATCACGTTTGTGACGCCTGCCCTGCATATATGGGTCTTTGGAGTGCCGGTACATATGGCAAGGAAAACGGATACATTGACGGAAAGCTCGCCCTTTGTGACAAAACCTCCGCAGACAAAGCCGAAAGCACCAAGCTCACAAAAGAGAAATATCCTTATTATGTAGGTGAATTTGAAAACGGTTTTGCACCGGTTCTGAAATTCGCGGATAATTCCCAATACAACGGTTATTTTGTTGACAAGGCATACAACATCTATCAGAAAAACAATGAAATGTTGTCACCTGTTATGATAAAACAAATGAGAAAAGACGGCGTTTTAAGCGAAAAGGAAATTATCGCAAATATCTTCTATGCTTATGCCCCCATTAAAATTTATCCCACTTATTTCTTATGGGTGAAAAAAAGCACGGACGGCGGTAAAACCTGGTCTGACGGTAAAATCCTCAACACCGAAGTAAACTCAACCGGTTTTACCGGTTTTGCCCCCGGCAGAGGCATTTGTGTAGAAAAGAATGGTAAGACACGCGTTCTCTTTGCCGTTTATGATAACAACGACGGTAAAGAATACACAAGTGTTATCTACACCGATGACGGCGAAACCTGGCACCGTTCAAAGAAAGCTGACATAGTTGGCGAAGCCGGAAAAGGCTCGGAAACGCAGTTTGTTCTGATGAATAATAATGTTTTAAGAATGTACTCAAGAAATACCGCAGGCTTCATTGGTTACTCTGACTCTCTTGACTTTGGCGAAACCTGGGGCGCATACACACTCGACAAAGACCTCAAATACTGCTCAAACTGTCAATTTTCAATTATAAATTACAGCAAAAAGATTGACGGTAAAGATGCGGTAATCATTTCATACCCCACAACCAAAACCCGCAAACTTGGTGCTATAAAAATCGGTCTTTACGATGAGAGTAATGTTGTAACCTGGAAGTACAGAAAAAATATTACGGACAGCCTTAATCCTTTTACTTTCGTTTATTCGTGCCTTACAGAAACTTCGGACGGAACAATAATAGACCTTTACGAAAGCTACAAGGCAGAGCTTTCCGTGGTTGCCTTTTCAATCGACGAGTTAAAAGTCAACGATAAAGAGGATTTGTCCTTAATCCAAAAAATCAAGTCAAGGATTTACAATTCAACAAGAAGAAATTTATAAACAATAAAAACGGCACCCTCCGAAAGGAAGGTGCCATAATTTTTTAAAACAAACAGCCTGTCAGCTTATTTCTGTTGTATGTACGGATTAGCCTGCGCATTAGGGTTATTCTGCGGATTAGGATTACGCTGTGCATTGGGGTTGTACTGCGCATTGGGATTACGCTGTGCATTGGGATTGTACTGCGCATTGGGATTACGCTGTACATTGGGGTTGTACTGCGGATTGGGGTTGTACTGCGGATTGGTTCTGTACTGAGTATTAGTTCTTCTCTGACCAACTGCATTTTCAAAAACTTCGCGGTTTTCGAGTACATAACTACGTGTCATATAATCAAAAATGCATCCTGCAACACCTATAACACCGCCAAAAATTACATTAATAATTACAGCTATGATAATATTGTTAATTGATTTATCATACTGATCAACAAGACCGGGCCACGGATTCAAAACCGCCTTGGCTTGTTTAAAGCGTGTTACGGCGCAATAAATATTCCAGACACCCGAAATTATAAGAACAAAAGAAAGACACTGGATAATACCTATAATCAGCCAGACTATAGCGGCTAACTGTTCTTTCTCGGAAAGCTTTTTGGTAACTGTATTAATATCGTTCATATATACCCCACCTTTTTTGAGATGCGAATATTATAATATAGCACCAAAAAAATGTCAACATTTGCAGAATTCAGGAACAAAAAAAGAAAACTCCCGCAGTTACCTACGAGAGCTTCGTTCCGCCTTTTTTCACAAGTATCATATCATCGCCTATTACGATTATATCCTTCCAGCATATTACTATTTCTTCGCCTTTACCGAAAAAACCGCATATTCCTCTACCGCAAAACACCTTTATACTCACAAGACACCCGGTACAAGTATCTATTTCAACATCGCTGACACATCCCAAACGACAACCGTTATCAATGTTTACGACCTCTTTAGCTCTCATATCCGTCACAGTACATCGCATATCATATCGCTCCTAAAAACCGAATTCATTATGAATAAAAGAACAGCGCGTAAGTGTACCCAGACCGTATTTATGACGGATACAGTCTTTTGCGCTTTCCAGGCGTTGCTCCTTTTCTCTTTTCACATGATAATCCAGGTCAAAAAAAGAAATCTGTTCACATACATCGTCGTCCTTAAGCAATTTAGTTCCGGTAACGGTCAACGCTCTTATAGGCTCCTTTCCCACGTCAATATTATCTTGTATCAAGGAAAGTGCAGTACGTCGCAAATCAAAGGATAAATCCGTAGGAGACTGCAGTTGAACAGAACGACTTATACACTGCATATTTGTATCTTTTATACCCACTTGAATTGCTGAACATTCAACCTTATTCTTTCTCAACCTTGCGGCTACCTTATCACATAAAAAGAAAACGCAGGTACGCACATCCCGTTGACTTACGAGGTCGCGCTTAAAGGTTACTCCGTTTCCGATTGATTTATACGCCTGACTGTAATTAAATGGATGAACTACCGAATAATCAAAGCCGTTGACATTTTGCCATAAAGCTCTGCCATTTTCTCCCAGAATACGTTTAAGCGTCCGCTCATCCGCTTCGGCAATATCACCGATGGTAAAGAAACCTATCTCGCGCAGCTTCTGAGCCGTTCGTCTACCCACCATAAACATATCGCCTATGGGTAAAGGATAGAGCAGTTCTTTGAAGTTACTCTCAGTGATTACGGTTGTAGCATCAGGTTTTTTGTAATCGCTACCCATTTTCGCAAAAATTTTGTTATAAGAAACACCTACGGAAATTGTGAGTCCTGTTTCAGCTTTTACAACACGCCTCAGTTCATCGGCTATCTCTTCACCGCTACCGAAAAGGTGCGTTGTACCGCTCACATCAAGCCAACATTCATCTATACCAAATGGCTCGACAAGGTCTGTATATCGGCAGTAAATATCAAAAATCTTTTCGGAATATTCCTTATAAATTTTATAATGAGGTTTTACAGTCACTAATTTCGGACATTTGGATTTTGCTTGCCATATAGCCTCCCCTGTTTTTACGCCGTATTTTTTTGCCGACTCGTTTTTAGCAAGAATTATGCCGTGGCGGTACTCAGGGTCACCGCAAACGGCATAGGCGTGTTTTTTTAAATCGGGATTCAATACACCCTCCACAGAAGCAAAAAAACTGTTACAGTCACAATGTAATATAGTGCGTTCCACACTCGCTCACTTCTTTCAGAACATTTGTTCTTTTGTATTATAACAGAACATTTGTTCTTTGTAAAGGGTTATTTTAATTTTTTTGCTTCACTTACATAAATGGCGATTCTAAGCGGAACAAATTTAAATCAGTACAAGATCGGAAATCTTGAATTTCAAAGCACCAATCCCATAACAAGCATTGCTTCCAGCCGTTCGTATATTTCGTCTAATTGATTTATGGGTAAGGGGTTTTTGCCTTTTCCTATTTCAACGGTGAAGGCAGGCTTCCCGAACTCTTCTATAAACCAATCCTTAAGCCCTCCGCTGGCGGCGTGCCCCTCATTTTTCACGAGCGTGTATTCACTGATACCCGCAAGAACCCGCGCTATCGTGTATGACTTTTCAGGGGTGTTATCACCATACTCGTAATATATCTCCTCACCCTGGGAATGAAATGTTATGAGCATATCAACCGGGATATTGCGGCAAAGTCGGGTTATGGCTTTTGTTTCCGGTTCACTTTCAGGGAAATCCCCTCCAAATCTTCGCGGTGACGGTTTATCTATACCTTCAGTAATCTCAAAATCTCTCAGTTCATACCAATCAGCATTAAAGTTATGGTTTATATCTACGCCACGTGCATTAGCACTCCAGCCGCTGAAATCCCCTTTACAAATTTCATAAGCAGTTTTTTTGAATTCTTCGCAAGCTGACGCACCTTTCATCGCTATCTCTATACCATCCGGATTGAGCTCGGGTATTACTATAAGTCGCTTGTTTTTTAAAATCTCGCTGACTTTATATCCCGCCAACATACCGCCATTCTTTTTTTCACACATAATGTTTTCTGAAAATCTGAGAAGTAACAAAGATGTAATCCATTCAAGTCCGTGAGTTCCGCCTACGTAAATAACATTGCTTTCGCCTTCGCCCATAACCAATGAGTATATAGTTTTACCTAAAACCGTTTTTCCGCAGGATGCAATTTTCAATTCCGGATAAAATTTTTTCAATTCGTTAATATAATTTTCGTAAACCCGATATGTAAGAATTTCATTTTTTACTGTTTTTGTCATTAAAATACCCTCTCTTTAAACATAATATATTTTATACATTGTTAAAATATATGCTTAAGAGCGGGAAATATTTACAAAAAAGCTTTTTTGTGGTTTAATAATTACAGATTCTATTTGGGAGAAAATGTTATGACAGCAATTTGCATTATAGGTTTCTTAATATTAATACTTGCATCGCTGATAATATACAAAATCAGCAAAAAGCAGGCGAATTTTTTAAAATCAAGTCTTATCGCCTTAGGTACTATTCTTATTTTCAGTTTAGGTTGCGAGCTGACGCTTTTTAATATAAACTTTTACGCTACAAAGGGTAACACTGCCATAGACCTGACGCCCTATATCGAACACTATAAAACCGAAGATGGATGTTACTCTTTTGCGGGTTATGATGAAATCGATTTCACGGAACTTGATGTAGAAATCGAAAACATCCGTATAGACTTAAGCGACAAGAACAAAGGCGGTACAGACGTTTATATCTATCTTACAGATGAAGCTAACGAATACTATTACGCCAATCCCGGAAGAACTGTTTATCATTCAGTTGAAAAAAGCGAATATATAAATATACACACAGCGGGAAAAACCGATAATTTAAAAATCAAGTTCGGTGACGAAGAATTTATTTCCGTTAACTCAATCTCCGTAAATAATGAACGTCCGTTTGAGTTTTCAGTGTTCAGATTGCTGGCTTTAGCGGCAATTCTTATTTTCATTTATATTTTCAAGCCTTCTTCCCCTCTTTACAAGCGAAATCTGGCTCAATCTCAAAACCTGAAACATAATCTTACCGTTGCTTTTGTAGCTTTGCAGTGTGTTATCATTGTATTTGTAGGAACAATGAATCCTGCGTTCCTTGGATTCGATATAACAGACGAGGGTCTGACTTTCTCGGAGCTCGTTTTCAGGCACCATAACCAATACGATGAATTGGCTCAGGCAATTTTACAGGGCAAAACTTATATAGACAATAACGATGTACCCCAGTCACTAATTGATATGGACAACCCTTACGACACAGTTGCGAGGTCAATAAACTCATCAATCACAGGTGACACATACCGCTGGGATGTTGCGTACTTTAACGGTCATTATTACGTTTACTTCGGAATTGTTCCGCTTTTGATAATGTATCTTCCTTTCAGAGCACTGTTTGACGCACCTTTCCCATCGGCAGTGGGAATAATGGTTTTCGCCATGATTTTCGCTTTGGGTGTTTTCAAACTCCTTGGTCTGATTTGTGAAAAGCACTTCAAAAAAATTTCCGTAGGCACGTATATGCTTGTGACTCTCGCATTCGTGAACTGTTGCGGAATGATGTTCCTTGTTAAACGTCCGGATTTTTATTCCGTTCCGATTATGACTGCTTTGGCATTTTTAATCTGGGGCATCTACTTTTGGATAAAAGGCAGGGACGAAACGAAGCGAAAAAACATTTATTTGTTCGTGGGCTCGCTTTTCTGCGCGTTGTCGGTAGGCTGCAGACCTCAGACAGTTCTTGTTTGCGCCCTCGCCTTGCCATTGTTCGCAGGATATTTCTTGAAAAACAAATACATCCTCACTAAAAAAGGCATTACAAATCTTATAATTCTTGCAATCCCCTTTGTGATAGTTGCTTCGGGTATTATGTATTACAATTATATCCGTTTCGGCTCTCCTACTGATTTTGGATCCTCCTACAACCTTACTACAAACGATGTTACCAGACGCGGTTTTGATATAGGAAGAACCGGTTTAGGCATATTCACCTATCTTTTCCAACCGCCTCAATTCACCGCTGTATTCCCCTACATCAAATCCGTAAAAATTGAAACAAATTATATCGGCAAAACAATTTACGAGCTTTGCTTTGGCGGTCTTATAACATCACTCCCTGTTTTATGGTTCATTTTCGGTTTACCGAAAGCCTCTAAAGCTCTGAAAAAAGAAAAATTATTCTCACTCGTTTTAACAACACTTGCAGTCGGATTGGCATTAGTTATAGCCGATACCCAAGCCGGCGGACTTTTGCAGAGATATTACTGTGATTTCGGTTTTATCTTCTTCCTGGCTGCCGCATTGGTAATATTTGCACTTTTAAACAACGAAAATTTAAAAGAATGTAACATAAATTTAAATTCAATTTTATTCATTTCGACAATTTTAAGTTTTGTTTATACAATAGCACTTGTTTTTTCCTCCGCAGATGTTACAATAGATACACAGAATCCAACACTTTACGCTAAGATTTTACATCTTTTTGAATTTTGGATTTAAGTTTATTTTCAAAGGAATGACACCATTGGCAAAACTCAAAAACTCACACTTTGTAAAAACACTTTCTTTAATGCTTGCGCTTATTTTTATAGTCAGCGCTTTCGCAGGTTGCGGAAAAGATAAAGAAGAGCCCACAACTGAGCCTACAACTCAGCCGACTACCGCTGCTCCTACAACCTCACCTTACTTATCCGGAAATATTAATCCCCTTACAGGTGAAGGAAACTACGACGAAGCTCTCCTTAAAAACAGACCTGTTATGGTTTCTGTTGAAAACCACAAGGACGCAAGACCTCAATGGGGCATAACAACAGCAGATATCGTTTGGGAAATGGAAGCAGAAGGCGGTATAACAAGAATGCTTCTTATGTACGCTGACGCTTCAAGGCTTCCCGATAAAATCGGTCCTACACGTAGCGCAAGACACTACTTTGTAGAGCTTGTTGAGGGATTCGATGCTATATTCGTTCACTTCGGTGGCAGCCCCCAGGCATATAACGCGCTTGACAACCACGGCACAGACCACATCGACGGTATGACCGACGGCAACACTTTCTCACGTGACAATTCCAGAAATGTATCCTCCGAGCACCGTGCATACACAACTAAAGATAAAGTTGTTGCGGCAATAGAGAATAAAGATTTCAGAACAACACTTGAGGAAGAATATCTTGAGCCTTTCAAATTCAACTCAACTGCAAAAAAGCTTTCTGACGGTGACTGCACTGAAATGGTAGTTGATTTTTCAAACTACGCTACATACACTTACACATACAACGCTGAAGACAATCTCTATTACAGCTCACTTAACGGCAACGCTTTCAAAGATAGTAACGGAAATCAGCAGAATTTCACAAACCTTCTCATTTGCTATGTTGACAAATCAAGCTTGGGCGATTCAAAAGGCAGAATTTCACTGGATCTTTCCGAGGGTAACGGCGTGTACGTTTCAAACGGAACATATCAAAAAATCACATGGGAAAAAGGTGATTATTCTGATATGATGAAGTTCTACGATGCAGACGGCAACGAACTTGCCCTTAACACCGGTAGAACATACATCGGTCTTGTAGCATCTTCACAGGAAAGTGCTTGTACAATATCATAAGAAAAAGCTCCCCGTTTTTAAAAACGGGGAGCTTTTATTAATGCAAAATGCAAAATTACTGTTTTTGTTTTAATTTTTCTTTTATAATGCCCATCGCAGATCCCAATAATTTTGCATTTTAATTCTGCATTTTGCATTAAAAAACAACCTCCGAAGAGGTTGTTTTTTACCACTCAAATTCAGGGCGTGGATTATCCACATATTTTGCGGCTTTTAACAGAAACAGGCGCATGGGTTCCATTCGTCTTACATAGTAAATAAGGATGTCGGAAAACTCGTCAAAATTACCTATAAGCTCATCCGGAATAGCCATTATCATAACCCAGTTTTTGTGTTTTATATACTCTGCCGCAGGGTCATCCGCAGAGAAACCGCGTGGCATTGTTTTAAGCTTATCGCCACCCAGTATCAGACCGCTTTCGTCCAGTGCGGCTTTGAACTCAGTATAGTGCAACGAAATATATTTTCTTATATTATTCATTTTCGCAGTAGTGTCGCACCAAAGACCCGTACCGAAGCAGGACGAGCCGGGGAAAATGCGCATATAATAACCAATGGGCAACCAGGATTTTCTGTCCGCGGCAACATATGCCCTGAAGGCGGGATTATACGGAGGTCCGTTTTTGTGAAAACGCATATCCTTTGCTATACGGTACATCCACTCCCTGGGTTCCATATACATTATTGATTTTCCGATATCGGGAGCTTCTTCGCTCAGTTTAAATCTGAACATATCAAGAAAGGCAAGAAACTCCTTACGCGCAACCTCATATTCCGCGTGATTATCATGAAACCATGTCCGGTCATTATTTGCATAAAGGTTTCCCGAATATTTTAAAATGTTATTAAAATTCATAGCAGTATAAATCTATATCTCCTATTCATAAAAATCATATAATTAAATTTATCACAGCAATCTTTAAAATTCAATATAATATTGACAAGAAACACACATTTAAAGTAAAATTATTATATAAAAAAGCAAGTAAAGAGGTTATTCATATGGCAATTTTCAAACCTTTTAAAGCATTAAGACCTACTCCCGAATACGCTTCAAAAGTAGCGGCACTCCCCTACGACGTTATGAACAGCGAAGAAGCAAAAACAATGGTTAAAGGTAATCCCTATTCATTTTTACACATAGACAAAGCAGAAATAGATTTACCCGATGGCACTTATTTATACAGTGACGAGGTTTACGCTAAAGCCGCTGAAAACCTGAAAAAAGCCGAAAACGACGGTATAATGAAATCGGATGAAACTCCTTGTTTTTATGTTTACCGCCAGATTATGAACGGCAGAGAGCAGACCGGACTTGTTGGCTGTGCAAGTGTTGACGATTATATTAATAACCGAATTAAAAAGCACGAGCTCACTCGTGCCGACAAGGAAGCAGACAGAATCCGCCACGTTGACACATGTGATGCAAATACAGGCCCCATTTTCCTCTGCTATAAAGGTAAATCCGACATTTCTGATATCATTGACAATTACAAAAAAGACGAGCCTGTATACGACTTTGTAACGGATGACGGCATTGCAAACACTGTATGGATAATAAGTGATTCTGATGACTGTCAAAAGCTTTCTGCGCTCCTTAAGGAGGTTGGCGACTTTTATATCGCCGATGGTCATCACCGCTGTGCATCTGCGGTAAATGTGGCAAAGATGCGCCGTGAACAGAATCCCGACTACAACGGTACTGAAGAATTCAACTTCTTCCTTGCGGTTCTTTTCCCCGCAGAGAGTCTCGAAATTATGGACTACAACCGCGTTGTAAAGGATTTAAACGGCAACACAAAGGAAGAATTCATTGAAAAGATATCCGACGTGTTCACGGTAGAAAAAGCTCCCTGTGACGGCGCATACCACCCCGAAAAGAAACACACCTTCGGTATGTATCTTGATAAAGAGTGGTATAAGCTTACGGCAAAGGCAGGTACATTCGACGAAAACAACCCTGTTGACCAGTTGGATGTTTCGATTTTACAAAAAAATCTTTTGACACCCATACTCAATATAGGCGACCCGAGAACGGATAAACGAATCGACTTTATAGGCGGTATCCGCGGTTTAGGTGAACTTGAACGCAGAGTTTCAGAGGATATGGAGCTTGCATTCTCAATGTACCCCACTACCCTTGACGACCTTATGAATATTGCGGATGCAGATATGATTATGCCACCCAAATCCACTTGGTTTGAGCCCAAACTCTTAAGTGGTCTATTCATTCATAAGCTTGAAACAAAATAAAAAATGACTCCTCTTTGCGATTGCAAAGAGGAGTTGATTTTTTAGAAATTATTTTATTATTGACTCTTCCCAGCTATCGTAGGGGTCGATGCCGAAGATTGTTGCAACCGTGGGGGCAACGTTAGCGAGACCGAAACTGCCGTCTTTAACCTCATAATCATTTTTGCTGTAAATGATGAAGGGTACTTCGTTGAGAGAGTGTGCAGTTCTGGGAGCAATATTGCCCTTTTTGTCTTTCTCGAGCATTTCGTCTGCGTTACCGTGGTCGGCAGTAATAAGAACTGTTACACCACATTTATCCGCAACCTTAAGAACTCTTGCAAGACCAAGGTCAACTGCTTCAACAGCAGTAATTGTAGCGTCAAGGTTACCTGTGTGGCCAACCATATCGCCATTGGGATAATTGCAACGGATAAAGTCATATTTGCCGCTTTCCATAGCCTCGATAACTGCATCTGTAACCTCAGCAGATTTCATCCAGGGTCTTT
Organism: Acutalibacteraceae bacterium; assembly: GCA_045603185.1. GTDB lineage: Bacteria > Bacillota > Clostridia > Oscillospirales > Acutalibacteraceae > DTU089. The sequence continues at coordinate 17,415 of JAZULQ010000014.1, read as the reverse complement.
CATCAAAGGAAACCTTATCGGAAGGAATTTCCATATATGTTTCAAGCTCTTCTGAGAATTTGTCGCTCTTGTTACCGTTCCAGAAATATGTTACGTGACCGTATTTCTGAGTTTCGGAAACTGCAAACTGATTCATACCTTTTGAAACAAGAAGCTCGGAAAGAGTATCCTTGATTTCGGGAGGATTAACGAGGTAACGTGCGGGAAGCTTAAGGTCGCCATCATACTGGAGCATACCTGCGTATACAACATCGGGCTTTGCGCCTCTGTCAAAATATGTAAAATCATCGTTATCGAATGCCATACTCAGTTCAATCGCACGGTCACCGCGGAAGTTGAAAAGAACTACGCTGTCACCGTCGTTGATTGTACCAACGGGTTCACCGTTTTCGGCAATAACAAAGGGAGGAAGGTCCTGGTCGATAATACCGTCATTCTCTGTACGGTATGTTTCGATTGCTTCAGTTGCAGTAGCAAACTGTCTGCCGATACCCTTAACGTGGGTATCCCAACCAACCTTAACCATATTCCAGTTAGCCTGGTAACGGTCCATTGTAACAACCATACGACCGCCACCTGATGCAATTTTACCGCAGAAGGTATCGTCATTAAGCTCTGCGAAAGCATTTTCTAACTGTTCAACGTAAACAAGACCCGATGTTGCGGGAACGTCACGACCATCAAGAAGAACGTGAGCACGTACGTTTTTAACTCCGTCAGCCTTTGCTTTCTTAACCATCTCAATAAGATGAGCGATATTTGAGTGAACGTTACCGTCAGAAAGAAGACCGATAAAATGAAGTGTTGAAGACTTTTCAACACAGTTACCTGCAACCTCTTTCCAGGCATCGGAAGCGTAGATTTTACCTGACTCAATAGACTCGTTAACGAGCTTTGCGCCCTGAGAGTAAACCTGACCGCAACCCAGAGCGTTATGACCAACTTCGCTGTTACCCATATCGTCATCAGAAGGAAGACCTACTGCGGCGCCGTGGGCTTTAAGACGAACGTTGGGACATTCTTTAAGAAGTCTATCAAGAACAGGTGTATTAGCAAGTGTAACTGCATCACCTAAACCTGTTTTTGAATATCCTATACCGTCCATTACGACGAGAAGTACTTTTTCAGACATAATTTTATTCTCCTTACAGAATTATAGGGCAGACAAAAGTCTGCCCGTAATTATTTGAATCAAACGGATGCTGCTTTAACGATAACAGAAAAGTCCTCTGCTTTAAGTGAAGCACCGCCGATAAGTCCACCGTCAACATCTTCCTGAGCAAGTAATTCTGCTGCATTCTTTGCGTTCATAGAGCCACCGTACTGAATTGTAACGCGGCTTGCGCATTTGGGGCAGTAGATTTCGCCAAGAACTTCACGGATAGCGTGGTTAACTTCATTAGCCTGCTCTGCTGTTGCAGTTTCGCCTGTACCGATAGCCCAAACGGGTTCGTAAGCGATGATGATTCTGTCAAGTTCTTCGTTAGAAACGCCCTGAAGAGCAATCTTTGTCTGTGAGCGAACAACTTCCATTGTTACACCTTTTTTACGTTCATCAAGAAGCTCGCCAACGCAAAGGATAACGGTAAGACCGCTGTCAAGTGCTGCGCGTACACGTTTATTAACTGTTTCATCAGTTTCACCGAAATACTGTCTTCTTTCGGAGTGACCGATAATAACGTATTCAACACCGATAGCCTTAAGCATAGGTGCGGAAACTTCGCCTGTGAAAGCACCGCTTTCAGCCCAGTGGCAGTTTTCAGCACCGATTTTGATCTTTGAACCGGCTGCTGCTTCCTGAGCTGCAAAAATGTCGATATAAGGAACGCAGAGAACTACGTCACAATCAGCATCTGCAACAAGGGGTTTCATTTCGTTGATGATAGCTTTTGCTTCATCGGGAGTTTTATTCATTTTCCAGTTACCTGCGATAACTGCTTTACGAAGTGATTTATCCATAATTACTTACCTTTCTTTAATTAGGAATTAGGAATTTTGGGACCTGCGGTCGGCATTATAAAAATCGACTTACCCCCAAAATTTTGTATTCACACAAACTATCCGAGAAGGGATAAATAATAGTTTGCGTGCAGTTGGCGTTTTCTCTGCCCCGAAGGTGTATACAGATACTCCGAGTGAAAAAGCCTTACACTCTATAACAAACTATCTGAGATGTGATAAATGATAGAGTGTGCGTAGTTGGTTAGTTAGCGACCCCGAAGCGTATATAGATACGCGAGTTTGGGTCGGTAACTCGACAAATACGTGCGCTATATTATTTATCATTTACTGCTTCGATGCCGGGAAGTGCCTTACCCTCAAGGAATTCAAGAGAAGCGCCGCCACCGGTGGAGATGTGAGTCATCTTTGCACCAAAGCCGAGTGTATTAACTGCTGCTGCAGAGTCGCCACCACCGATGATTGTTGTTGCATCAGTTTCAGCAAGAGATTCAGCAACTGCGATTGTACCCTTTGCAAGGATGGGGTTCTCGAAAACGCCCATAGGTCCGTTCCAAACAACTGTCTTTGCTGATTTAACTGCTTCAGCATAAAGAGCTGCTGTCTTGGGACCGATATCAAGGCTCATCATATCAGCAGGAATCTTGTCTGCGTCGCAAATCTGAACTTCGATTTCAGCATCGATAGGATTGGGGAAATCCTTTGTAATTGTAACGTCAACAGGAAGAAGAATCTGAACGCCTTTTTCTTCTGCCTTTTTGAGCATATCTTTGCAGTAATCAATCTTTGTTTCATCAAGGAGAGATGTACCTACGCTGTAACCCTTTGCAGCAAGGAATGTGTAAGCCATACCGCCGCCGATGATAAGAGTATCAGCCTTGTTAAGAAGGTTCTCAATAACGTTGAGCTTGTCAGCAACCTTAGCACCGCCGAGGATTGTAACGAAGGGTCTCTGGGGATCTTCAACTGCGTTACCGAGATATTTAAGCTCTTTACCCATAAGGTAACCAACTGCTGCTTCTTCAACAAAGGATGCAACACCTACTGTTGAGCAGTGTGCTCTGTGTGCTGCGCCGAAAGCATCGTTTACATAGATTTCACAAAGAGATGCAAGTTCCTTTGAGAAAGCTTCGCCGTTCTTTGTTTCTTCGGGGCGGAAACGTGTATTCTGAAGAAGAACTACATCGCCGTTTTTCATTGCTGCAACTGCTTTCTTAGCATTTTCGCCAACAACTACATCGTCTGCTGCGAAAACAACTTCCTGACCGAGAACTTCAGTAAGTCTTTTTGCTACAGGAGCAAGAGATTCTTTTTCATTGGGGCCATTTTTAACCTTGCCGAGGTGAGAGCAAAGGATAACCTGTGCGCCGTCAGCAATAAGTTTTTTGATTGTGGGGAGTGCCGCTGTTATACGGTTTTCGTCAGTGATAACGCCATCCTTAAGCGGAACGTTAAAGTCACAACGAACGAGAACCTTTTTGCCTTTTGCGTTGATATCATCAACTGTTTTCTTATTTAAAAGACCCATTTTTTTAACTCCTTTTGTTTGTTAATTTTTTACCGAATATATTTTATACTAACTGACGTGTTTTTTCAAGTATATTTGATATTTTTTGCCCTATCATTTTCAACATTCTTTCAGCTTCTTAAACCATCTTTTTTGTAGATTTACTTTAAACAGACATTTTTTCACGAATTTCTTTGAGTATTTTCTTTTCCCTGCGCGAAACCTGTACCTGCGACATTCCCAGCTCCTTCGCAACTACTGTTTGTGTTTTTGATTTATAGTACCTTAAATCTATAATCTTTCTGTCATCCTCAGACAGAGCATTCAGACACTCATCAAGGCAGATTTTTTCATCTATTTTTTCTTCTTCACCGTCAATGGGTACATCGAACTGTTTGTCCGATTCATTTTCAGAAACCGTAAGAGATATAACCGGCTGGGTTGCCAAGAGGAGCTGACTCGTTTCATACACACTGAGTCCCACATATTCTGCCAATTCGGAAACACTGGGTTCTCTGCCCTTTTCTTCGGCAAACTGCTCTTTTTGTTGCCAGATTAACCGGGAACGCTCCTTAATACTGCGACTGACTTTCACAGTGCCGCCATCACGAAAAATACGTTTAATTTCGCCGAGAATTGCCGGCACGGCATAGGTTGAAAACACGTAACCCAGCTCTGCATCAAAGCCGTCTGCGGCTTTTACAAGCCCTACACAACCCGCCTGAAACAAATCATCATATTCGACTCCCCTGTTTTTGAATTTCTGGGCACAGGAATGAACAAGACCGAGGTTATTTTTAATCATTTCATCTCGTTCGGTCATTGTGCTTTACCCTTTATCTTTTTTTCCATTGTAACGGTGGTGCCTACACCAACCTTTGAGCGTACTTTCAGTTTATCGGAAAAGCTTTCCATAACCGAAAATCCCAGACCGGAACGGTCACCGCCCACGCTCGTATACAACGGCTCACGTGCTTTGGCAACATCCTCAATACCGCAACCCTTATCTCTTACACTTACACGGATAACACCCTCTTCAAAAACAGTACAGGTTATGTATATTTTACCAATTGAATCTTTATAAGCGTGAACAATACAATTCGTTACCGCCTCACTTACAACGGTTTTTATATCGCCCAATTCCTCTACCGTCATATCAAGCTGAGACGAAAAAGCCGCCACTGCCATTCGTGAAAAGCCCTCGTTTACGGATTTACTGTCAAATATCATTTTTAATTCATTTATTTTTTTCATAATTCTTTCTCCTTTTTAATTATCACGTTGATTTATTTCAGCTAATCTTTCGATTCCTGACATCTTCATAATCTTGTAATCGCGAGCACTAAGGTTGTCCACTCTCAGCTTTTTACCCTTTGACGACAAAAGTCGGTAGCGCCCCATAACAAGACCTACTCCCGAGCTATCCATAAAAGTGACGCCCGAAAAATCGAGAACCAGGGTTGTAGGTTTTTCGTTAAGAATTATTGCATCGTCAATAGATGCCCTCAGCTCGGGTGCGGTATGATGGTCGATTTCACCCTTCAAAAATGCGTAAAGCGTATTATTTTTATTTTTTATAATTACAGGCATATTTTTTCCTCCTTGTTAATATAGTTTCAGTTTACAAGTAAACGGTGAAAAAAACTGTCGTTTTAAGGCGAAGATTTAAATTAAGCCAATCCAAGTCCGACAAACTTTAAAATCCGTTTAACACATTGCAAAAAAAAGTAGAAATATGTATATATGTGTGTTATAATATAAAGAGATTTTTTATTGTGGAGGGCAATATGAATATAATTTCCAAAAAGATTTTAGGCAAAATCAAAAATCACACGTTTTTAAAATGGTTATTCTCCTTTTACCCCTGTGCCTTATATATAAAATGGCTTAAGGATGATTACATCGACGATAAAGCTATTCTGTTGGAGTCGCAGCACGGTTCCGAAATAAGCGGTAATATGTTTTATCTTTTAAAAGAGCTTACTTCAAACGAAGAATACAAAGGCTACAACTTATACGTGAGCTACAAGCCTAAAAGCAAGAAAAAAATAAAAGCCATCCTTGATAACTACGGCATCACAAACGTAACATTCGTTTCTATGCTTTCCCCAAAATATATGAGGGTAGTATCCTCCGCCAAATATCTTTTTAACGATAATACATTCTTACCGTTTTTCGTAAAGAAAGACGGTCAGATATACCTCAACACCTGGCACGGAACACCGCTTAAAACATTGGGCAAGGGCATAAAGAACGGTATGCACAATATCGGTAACACCCAGAAGAATTTTGTTTGCGCAGATTATCTTCTCTATCCCAACAAATACACTATGGAGCATATGATTGAAGATTATATGCTCGAAAATATCTCAACAGGTAAATCTCTTCTTGCGGGATATCCCAGAAACACTGTTTTCTTCAATAAAGAGAGATGTGAACAGGTACGAAAAACTATTGCCCCCAATAAAGCTAAAATTTACGCTTATATGCCCACATGGCGCGGTGCCATCGGCAGTATAGATACCGATAATGAGCTTACACAGTATCTTAACGAAATTGACAGCAAGCTGAAAAGCGACGAAGTTCTTTATGTAAATCTTCATCCTATTGCAGTCAAAAATGTAGATTTCAGAGGATTTAAAAACATCAAAAAATTCCCTGCTAACTACGAAACATATGATTTTCTTAACTGTACAGACTGTCTTATAACCGACTACTCCAGCGTATTTTATGATTACGCTGTTACAGGTAAAAAATGCGTTCTCTTCACCTATGACGAAGAAGACTACTTCGCAGAACGCGGTGTCTACAAACCTCTTTCAGCTCTCCCATTCCCCAAGGTAAAAACTATTGACGCACTTCTTAACGAAATCAGAAGTGAAAAACAGTACGATGACACAGACTTCCTTAAAGAATATTGCACCTACGACTGTGCCGATGCTACAAAGATAGTTCTTGACCTGGTTTTAAAGGGCAAAAAAGCAGACAATATAGAGCTCGCCGATATTCCCAACAACGGCAAGAAAAATGTTATTATGCTTGCGGGTAACCTTGACAGAAACGGTGTTACTACCTCACTTTACAACCTTCTGAGAAACGTTGACGCAACAGAAAACAACTACTACATATGCTTCCCTGCATCCCGCGGCAGAGCGCATCAGGATACTATCGCCGCCCTTCCTGAGGGAATAGGTTATTTCCCAATGCACGGAAAATTCAATCTCAGCATACCCAAGAACATAGTATGGTACTTCTTCCTTATGACATTCCAGCTCAAGAAACCCTTTGTCAAAGCAGATTACGTGGCAAAGCTTCTCGAGGATGATTGGCAGTACGAAATCAAACGTCGTTTCGGCGGAGCACATTTTGATAACGCAATTCAGTTTACCGGTTACAGCCCCAATATGATTTTGCTGTTCTCAAAATTCGATTGCAACACAACCATTTACGTACACAGTGATATGAAACGCGAAATTGAAACACGCGGAAATCAACGTCAGGATGTACTTGAATACGCTTACGCTAACTACGATAATGTTGCACTGGTAACCGAAGATATATGGGAACCTATTTCAACATTCGTTAAAAACACCGATAACTTCAAGGTTGCACATAACGTTATCGCTCATGAAGAAATATTAAAACGCGGTGAAGAAGAAATCGTATTCGAAGAAGATATCACCAAGAGCAACAAGGAATTAAATGAATTAAAAGAAATTCTCAACAGCGATGCGAAAAAAATTATCAGTGTAGGTAGATTTTCTCCCGAAAAAGACCACAAACGAATGGTTGACGCTTTCAACAAAATATGGCTTGAAAACAACGATATTTACTTTATCATTATAGGCGGTAACCAATACAAAGGTCTTTATGATGAACTTACCGAATACATAAAAACACTCCCCTGTGTTGATAATATCGTTCTTATTCTTTCAATGGCAAATCCCATGCCCATTGTTAAAGCTTGTGACGGTTTCATTCTCGCTTCTCACTACGAAGGATTCGGTCTTGTTATTGCTGAAGCCGATATTCTCGGTCTTCCTACAGTATCAACTGATATCGTAGGACCCAGAACCTTTATGACGAAAAATAACGGCACCCTTGTTGAAAACACCGCTGAAGGTGTTGAAAAAGGCATCAGGCTTCTTATTGAAGGAAAAGTTCCGAAGCTTACAACGGACTATAAGAAGTATAACGAAAACGCTATAAAAGAATTTATGGAACTCATAAAATAAATAAACAAAAAAGCTATCGGTTCTTTTTGAACCGATAGCTTTTAATCTTATTTTAAATTAAGTACGCGGAACCTGGTCAACACCATCAACTGTTTCCTGAAGTTGAAGGTCATTTTTAATCTGTGTTGTAGAAACACCGGGAGTTCTCTCGAGGAATACGACATCGCAATATTCCTTAAGATAATCGAACTTGTCACTGCCTGCCCAGTCAGAACCCATTACGCAAACATCAATTTTATAATCTTTGATGTCCTGGATTTTCTGTTCCCAATTATTCTCGGGAATAACAAGGTCAACATATCTTATTGCTTCAAGCATTTTCTTACGTGTTTCGTAGCTGTGATAAGCTTTTTTACCCTTTGTGGCATTAAATTCATCTGTTGAAAGCGCTACAACAAGGTAATCGCCCATTTCCTTCGCACGCTGAAGAATACGGATATGTCCATAGTGAAGTAAATCAAAAGTTCCGTAAGTTAAAATTCTTTTCATAAATAAAACCTCATTTTATTATCACTTACTTAACAAAGAATGTATAAACTCAGCCATACACTCCGTGTTATTTGTGCCTTTATTTTCAACATATCTTTCGCTGAACTGCGAAAGTGTGTCAAAACCATAATCATCCGATTTTATTGCCTCTATTAAATCCTCAGCCCACTGAAAGCTATATAACGGCATCTCAGACTTAACGTCCACATTAAGACCTTGCTCCTCACTGTAAACCTCGTAATCAGGAATGTAAAAGTACAAAGGCTTACCGAGAACCGCGGCTTCGAACGCACACGCGGAATAATCGGTTATTATAACATCCGCAAGCTTCATTAAATCACGGCTGTTAAAATCGCCGTTGAATTTATACTTCCCGCTTTCAGCAGTTTTGCTCAACGGATGAGCGGATATAACGAGTTTAATATCATTGCACTTCCCGAACTTCGAAAAAATACTTTCAGCATATTTTTCGTCGTTGTCCCTGAAAGTAGGAATGTATGCAACTATTTTTTTATCCGTATATTCCGGATTAAGAGTCACAAATTCATCACGTCTTGACATACCGTCTAAAAGCACGTCCACCCTTGGCAAGGAAAGTATTTTTATATTATCCTTACCGCAACCGAACGCTTCACAATAAAAATCGGCAGTTGCTTGTGACGGAGCAATAACGTAATCGTAATTTTCATGCATATGCATCGCCTTAGAAATACCGGTATCGCGCCCCTGAGCCTTGCCCACTGACTGAAGACTGAATTTCTTGACTGCGCCCAACGCATGCCAGATTTGAACAGTTTTCAGTTCTTTTTTATGTTTAAGGCAGGAAACGGGAATTAAATACGTATCCACAATAGCGACCTTGGCAGAGGCCAACTCCCACATATCGCCAAATATCGAAAGCACATACGACACATTCAACGCGCTCTCATCTTTCAATCTGCGAAGACGAAACACTTGCTGAGTATCGGGTGAAATTTTCTTAATTGCCTCTTCAAGCATTACCATATCCGAAGATTTCTCATCAGACTGACGCGAAAGCCAGACTATTTTATTCCCGGTTTTCCGCAATTTCATAGGTGCATAAAGAATCCTGATAAATAGAACGAACACCTTAACTATTAATAATTTCATAACCGCACCGCATTATTCAATATGCTTATTTATACAGTCCTATTCTATTCTAAAGAATATTATTTGTCAAGACAAGATAATCGGATTACCTGAGCGCTTACGCGTTGAGTTCAAGCTCATATGACGGCTCTTATATTTTACTTCGTCATCTTCTCCTGCTTTACCTTGTGGTCTATAACGTGACGTGAAGCGAGTTCCTTTTTGATGTCATCGACGGAAATACCCATTTCAACCATAAGAACAAGAACGTGGTACATAAGGTCAGAAATTTCATAAATTGTTTCCGCTTTATCATCCGCTTTACCTGCAATGATAACCTCGGTGCTTTCCTCTCCTACTTTTTTGAGAATTTTATCTATCCCCTTCTCAAAAAGGTATGTTGTATATGAACCTTCTTTAGGATTTGTTTTTCTTCCTTCAAGCATTTCAAAAAGCCCCTGCACCGAGAATGACGGAGCGATTTCATCGTTTTCCATAACCTTATTGAAGAAACAGCTATTCTCACCGGTATGACAAGCAGGACCATCCTTTTTAACGCGGACAGTCAATGCGTCCATATCACAATCAGCTGTAATACTTACGATATGCTGATAGTTACCGCTTGTTTCGCCTTTAAGCCAGAGCTCCTGTCTTGAACGGCTCCAGAAGCAAGTTAATTTCTTTTCGAGAGATATTTTGAGGCTTTCCTCGTTCATATACGCGAGAGTGAGCACATCTCCTGTTTCATCATCAACAACAATGGCAGGAATAAGACCCATTTCGTCAAATTTAAGTTCTTTTATATCAAACATATTACAACCTCACAGTAATGCTATTTTCATTCAATGTTTTCTTCAAATCGTCAATGGTAACTTCACCATAATGGAATATGGATGCGGCAAGCCCCGCGCTGACATCCGGAACAGTGTTAAATAAATCAACAAAATCCTGTTTGCATCCTGCACCGCCCGACGCAATAACCGGAACATTAACAATGTCGCAAACCGCTTTGAGCATTTCTATATCAAAGCCTTTCTTAACACCGTCGGTGTCTATGGAGTTTACGACTATCTCACCTGCGCCGTTATTTACACCGCACCTTATCCATTCAAGAGCATCAAGACCGGTATTCTCTCTGCCGCCTTTTGCGAATACACAGAACTTACCGTCAACACGTTTCACGTCAACAGAAAGGACAACGCATTGGTCGCCGTATTTTTCAGCCGCGGCATGTATTAAATCGGGATTTCTGATAGCACCGGAATTAACGCTGACTTTATCCGCACCGCATTTTAAAACTCTGTCAAAATCATCAAGCGAATTTATGCCGCCACCAACCGTGAGAGGTATAAACACCTTTGATGCAGTTTCGGTAAGTATGTCGGTGAAAAGCTTTCTGCCGTCAGAAGAAGCGGTAATATCATAGAAAACAAGCTCATCCGCACCATTGGAGCTATAATACTCCGCAAGCTGTACCGGTGAAGAAATTTCGTTAAGATTTTCAAAATTTGTACCCTTAACCACCGTTCCGTTGCGAACATCAAGGCAAGGAATAATTCTTTTGGTTATCATTTTATAACCTCCAATGCCTCGTTGATTTTAATCGCACCGGTATAATACGCCTTACCGATAATTGCTCCGTAAAGGTTCATTTCGTTCAGTGCTTTAACATCATCAAGTGAGGAAACACCACCCGAGGCGATTATATTAACGGAAAACTTCTCGGAAAGCTCCTTATAAAGCCCACGGTTAGTTCCTTGCATTGCACCGTCCTTTGAAATATCAGTACAAATAACAGTTGAAACGCCGATTTTTTCAAGCTTTTCAAAGAACTCAAAGGTTCCGTATTCAGACTTTTCTACCCAACCCTTAATAGCAACTTTACCGTCTTTTATATCTGCGCCAACAGCAATTTTTTCTCCGTAAAGGCTGACTGCCTCTTTCAAAAACGCTTCATCGGTTACTGCGGCTGTACCGAGAATAACTCGCTTAACGCCTGCATCAAGGTATGCTTTTACCGTTCCCATTGAACGGATACCGCCACCGACCTCTACATTTAAAGAAGTGTTCTCAACAAAGCTTTTTATAATATCAATATTAGGTGTACCACCGTCACGCGCACCCTCAAGGTCAACTGTATGAAGTTCTGTTGCGCCTTTATTTTCAAAATCCCTTGCTATTTCTATGGGATTTTCGGAATAAACGGTAAGGTCATTGTAATTCCCTTTTAAAAGGCGTACTGCCTTACCCTCGTATAAATCTATTGCAGGAAAAATTTTCATTTTACTCTCCGATTTCACAAAATGCTTTTAATATTTTAAGCCCTACTTCACCGCTCTTTTCGGGATGGAACTGACATCCGAAAATATTACCCTTACCCACTGCCGCTGTTACAGGAATACCGTATTCAGCAGTTGCTATAACCGAATCTTCGCAGTCAACAGCATAGTAAGAATGAACGAAATAAACACAGTCTCCTTCGTTTATATACTTAAACAGAGGACTTTCGCCATTAAAATTCAAGCTATTCCAACCCATATGAGGAATATTCAAATTCCCGGGAATTTTACCTTCAAGCGCAATAACATTACCTTTAATAAAACCAAGGCCGTCGTGCTCACCGTATTCATATCCTTTTTCAAAAAGCAACTGCATACCAAGGCAAATGCCCAAAAACGGCTTTCCGTTTTCCGCTTCTTTTTTTATTACGTCAACAAGACCTGTAGCTTTCAATTTATCAGCGGCATCACCAAACGCACCAACACCCGGAAGAATAATTCTGTCAGCTTTTTTTATAAGCTCCGGGTCATTTGTAACGACTGCTTCTTCGCCGATTTTTTTAAGTGAGCATTGCAAAGAAAAAAGATTGCCCACACCATAATCTATAATTACAAGCATTATAAAACTCCTTTAGTAGACGGTATTTCATCCTTAGCTTTTTCGTCAATTTCCACCGCTTTTCTAAGAGTTCTTGCAAGTGACTTAAAAGTACCCTCAATTATATGGTGGCTATTAATACCATCAAGACGGCGAATATGAAGTGTCAAGCCGGCATTAAAAGCAAAGGCAATAACAAACTCTCTCAGAAGCTCTGTATCAAAATCGCCAACCATAGGTGCCGGAATTTTCATCCTGTATCTGAGGTACGGTCTGCCGGAAATATCAACCGCCGTAAGTATGAGTGCCTCGTCCATAGGAAGAATGGTACTTCCGTAACGCTTTATACCGCGCTTATCCCCGAGGGCCTCTTTAAAAGCCTGGCCCAGAGCAATACCGATATCCTCGGTGGTATGATGACCGTCAACCTCTAAATCGCCGTTACATTTAACTGTGAGGTCGAATCTTCCGTGTTTTCCGAACAATATCATCATATGGTCAAGAAAACCGATACCTGTATCAATATCACAAACGCCTGTACCGTCAAGATTGATTTTAACAAAGACATCTGTTTCCGCTGTTTTTCTTGAAATTTCAGCCACGCGCATTTATTTGCCCTCCAGAATTGCTTTCGTTTTTTCTATAAATACCGCCATCTGTTCGGGAGTACCGATAGTTATGCGGTTAAAGTTCTTTATTCTTTCACTTGTAAAGTGGCGGATAAGAACGCCCTTCTCTTTTAATTTCAAATACAATTCGCCACCGTCAATTTTGTCCGACTCTGCAAAAACGAAGTTTGCCTTTGACGGCAGAACAGAGAATCCGAGTTTTTCAAGTTCTTTTGTTGTGTATTCTCTTGTATCAATTATCTTTTTGCAATTCTCATCATAATAACTCTGCGAATCAATACATGCCGCACCTGCCGCAAGAGTCAGACGGTTTATATTGTAGGGATTAGTTGAATATCTGAGCTTGTGCAAATCCCCTATTATCTCCTTGTTTCCTATGGCAAAGCCTAACCGTGCACCCGCCATTGAACGTGACTTGGAAAAAGTCTGAACAACAAGAAGATTATCGTATTTCTTAACAAGATTCACAGCGCTTTGTGCACCGAAATCAACATACGCTTCGTCAATAACAACAACGTTTTCCGGATTAGTGCTGACAATCTTCTCAATCTCAGCAAGACTCAAAGCAAGTCCCGTGGGAGCGTTGGGATTGGCAATAAACACGCAACCGTCAACACCGCAGAATTTATCCGGGTCTATTGTAAAATCACTTTCAAGAGGAATCACAGTGTAATCGGAGCTATGAAGATTTGCAAACACGCTGTAAAAACCGTATGTAATATCCGCAAAATATGATTTTCTGCCGTTAGCACCATATGCCATAAAGGCAAAATTCAGAATATCATCAGAGCCGTTTGCAAGAAAAACATTTTCACTTTCCACGCCGTAAAGGTCGGCGAGTTTTTTAGTTAAAACTCTGCCATCCGGGTCGGGATAAAGCCTCAAATTTTCCGTTTCGCTTACATTAACAGCCGCAAGAGTTGCCGGTGACGGCGGATACGGTGACTCGTTAGTATTTAATTTTATATATTTTTTATCCTGAGGTTGTTCCCCGGGCACATACGCCGCAAAGGAGCTATAACGCTCATCAAGGAATTTACTCATAAATTTATTTCTCCGTTCTGATGCTGACACTTCTTGCGTGTGCCTGAAGTCCCTCTTCATTAGCAAAGCGGACTACCTTGTCCCCTATCTCGCAAAGAGCTTCGCGGCTGAAATAAGAAAACTGAGTTTTCTTGACAAAATCATCAACCGAAAGCGGACTTGAAAAACGTGCAGTGCCACTTGTCGGAAGTGTGTGGTTAGGTCCTGCAAAGTAATCGCCCAGTGCCTCAGGACAGTTTTTACCGAGGAAAACAGAGCCTGCGTTTTTAACATACCCTAAATATTCAAAGGGATTATCAACACAGATTTCAAGGTGCTCAGGAGCAAGAATATTGGAAACATTCATCGCCTCAACAAGATTATCTGTAACTATAATTTTACCGTTTGTATCAACTGAACAACGTGCTATTTCGGCTCTCGGTAAAAGCGGAATCTGTTTTTCAAGTTCTGCGCTTACACTTTGGGCGAAAGCCATACTGTCGGTAATAAGCACCGCCGTAGCCATCTTATCGTGTTCCGCCTGTGAAAGCATATCCGCCGCGATGTGTGCAGGATTGTTGGTTGAATCCGCAACAACGAGAATTTCACTGGGGCCCGCTATCATATCGATATCGACCATACCGAAAACCTGTTTTTTTGCTTCTGCAACAAAAGCATTACCGGGACCCACGATTTTATCAACCTTGGGAACACTCTCTGTACCGTAAGCGAGAGCTGCGACCGCCTGCGCACCGCCGATTTTGAAGATTTTATCTACTCCGGCAATTTTAGCCGCCGCAAGAATTACCGGCTTTACCTTGCCTGCTTTAGCGGGTGTAACCATAACAATCTCACTACAGCCCGCAATCTTTGCAGGAACACAGTTCATAAGAACAGATGACGGATACGATGCTGTACCACCGGGCACATAAAGACCCACCTTTTCAATAGGCAAAACCTTTTGACCGATAATGACGCCGTCTTTTTCATTTATAATGAAAGAGTTGCGAACCTGCTTTGAGTGGAAGGCAGTGATGTTTTCTTTAGCTTCTTTGAGAATATTGATAAGTTCATCGTCAACCTCATTGAAAGCCGCTTCGATTTCCTCATCACTTACTTCTATTATATCGTTGACTGCACCGTCGAACTTCTTGCAATATTCAACAAGTGCTTTGTCACCGTTTTCCTTAACATTTTTTATAATATCGGCAACGATACCTTCAACATCAATGGTCTGTTCGCTTCTTTCAAGAATCTCCTCGATTGATATTTCGTTGCGGTCGTATATTTTTATCACTGTTTTTCCCTCACAATCGTTGATAAAGCATCCCTGAGCTTGTCTATAAGCTGAGATTTAAATTTATAGGATGCTTTGTTTGAAATAAGACGTGCACTTATTTCAACAATAGTTTCTTTAGGCTCAAGACCGTTTTCATAAAGTGTTGCACCGGTTTCAACTATGTCTACTATTACATCTGACAAACCGAGTATAGGTGCTATCTCTATTGAGCCGTTGAGCTTAATAATATCAATATCACGGCATTTATCCGCATAGTAGCTTTTCGCGATATTTTCAAACTTTGTAGCCACTCGCAATGTATTGGCGCCGTTATCCTCGAACTCTTTTTTACCGGCAACACACATACGGCATTTGCCCATATCCATATCAAGGAGCTCATAAACATCGGGTGAATACTCTAACAGAATATCTTTACCCGCAACGCCGATATCTGCCGCACCACGTTCAACATATATGGCAACGTCCGAAGGTTTAACCCAGAAATAACGAACCTTTTTCTCGGCGTTTTCAAAAATAAGGCGTCTATTTTTTTCATGAATCTGGGGACATTCAAAGCCCGCCTGCTCAAACATAGCGTAAACCTTCTCGCCTAATCTTCCTTTAGGCAGAGCAACGTTGAGATATTGGTCATCATCACAGCTCTCAATTTCTTCATCCGACTGAAGAATTCTGTCAACTTCATCAAGATAAACCGCAAAACCGATTGCCCCGGCTTTTTTATTGACACGCTCCATAAGTCTGTCATATCTTCCGCCCGAAAGCACACCGGTGGGCACACCGTGTAAAAAGCCTTTAAAAACGATACCGTTATAATAATTCATATCGTTTACAACAGAGCAGTCTATATTAATGTTCTTTTCATAACCTTTTTGAGTAAGCATATCGCAGACTTCACAAAGCTCGTTATACGCGTTCTGCATCTCTGCATTGACAACAGCATCGCCAATTTTCCCGAGAGTTTCGGAAGGTGTACCGTAGGTATCAATAAGACTTAACAGTTTATTGCTCAATGCCTCGCCTACACCGTACTTATTACACAGATTTAAAACTACGCCGCTGTTCTTTTCGGCTACTGCACCAAGAAGCTCTGTTTTTTTGCTTTCGGATAAATCCATGGCTCCGAAAAGTCCGCCGAGAATACCCATATGGGAAATATCAAGGACATAATCTTCACTTATAGTGTAAAGACTACGCGCCGCAAGAGTAATAACCTCGCAGACTTCACTGATACCTATATCACCCATACACTCAATACCGGTCTGCATTATTTCGCTGAAACCGCCCGCCTTTTTTGTTACGCGGTAAACGTTTTCATTATAATAAACCTTCTGAACCCCATCCGCAGTATCATCAAGATTTTTGATTATTGAAAATGTAACGTCGGGCTTTAACGCAAGAAGTCTACCATCGGAGTCCGTGAAAGTAATACAGTTGCCACTGACAAGGAAATCCTTGTTACTTCCGTACAGGTCATATTCTTCAAACTTGCTCATTTTAAAAGGCTTGTAGCCAAATCTGGAATAAAGACTGCGGAGTTCAAATATTATTTTTTCAGAATTATTAAGAACAGATAAATCAATGCTCATTTGTTTTCGCCGCCCTCTTTTTTCAATCTGTCAATAATCTTTCTGTAACCGCCGGTACCGTATGAAAGGCACTTATTCACCCTGCCGATAGTTGCAGAGCTCGCACCTGTTTCCGCTGTAATAACAGAAAAAGTCTTTCCCTCGTCAAGCTTTTTAGCAACGCTTAAACGTTGAGAAAGAGATATTATCTCATTAATTGTGAAAAGGTCTTCGAAAAACGCCTGGCAATCTTCCTTATTTTCGAGACTTAAAATTGCATCATAAAGTTCATCAACATAACTGTTTTTAAAAGGTGTCATAATTCACACACAATACCCGAAGTATTGCTCCTTTCTTAATACTGTCTGTTATAAAAACCGTGTTCATATAGTAGCACGCTAAAGCGCTAAAGTCAACATAAAAAGGCATAAAAAAATAATATTTCTTTCATTTTGGGAAATTAACCAAAAACCCTTGAAAACACAGGTGTTATATGTTTAAGGTGACAACTTTTTTCACATTGAACGAAAGCAATATACAGCACATAAGAATTGTCTCAAAATTTGAATTTTACATTTTTGGTTTTTCTCTTGAAAAACTTTGAACAATTATATATAATACTACTTGCATAATTCGGTTTGCTGGAATAGCTCAGTTGGTAGAGCAGCTCATTCGTAATGAGCAGGTCGCGTGTTCGAGTCACGTTTCCAGCTCCAAAAAA
>JAZULQ010000013.1:0-28936 GCA_045603185.1 Acutalibacteraceae bacterium | reverse complement strand
GATTTTGTACATGTTGGGGATCATAAGAAGAAGACCCTGTGAAGCTGTGTAGGTTGTTGTGAGTGCACCGGCTGCGAGTGAACCGTGAACAGTACCTGCGGCACCTGCCTCAGACTGCATTTCGGAAACCTTTACGGTTGTGCCGAAGATGTTTTTTACACCCTGTGCTGACCACTGGTCAACATAGTCTGCCATAGAGCTGGAAGGTGTAATGGGGTAGATACCGGCAACTTCTGTGAACGCATATGATACATATGCGGCAGCGTTGTTACCGTCCATGGTTTTCATTTTTCTAGCCATAGTTTTTCCTCCTGTGAATAATATAGTAAATTAATTTATAAGTATTATAAAAACACCAACAATTATATTAGCACTAATTTGCTGACTTGTAAACTGCTAAAAGATAAAAATTTCACAAATTTATCTTTATTTTATGGTTATTTAGCCAATTCTTTCAATGTTTTGTTAAAATTTTAACCTGAGAGCATCTTTTGCATAATTGTATTGACAAAATGTATCACAAGTATGTATAATTAAAATTGATATGGTGTAATATGCCCATTGTATTTCTAATTTTGAAAGGAGATAATCCAATCATGGATGACCCCGGACCTAATTTTTTGGCCCAAGTATTAAATTTAGCAGAAAATACTTCTGCAACTGACGGTTTGATTTTCAAAATCATACTTCTTGTGGTTCTTATTTTTATCAACGCTTTCTTTGCTATGTCTGAGATTGCCATCATTTCTCTCAACGATACAAAGATTGAGCGTATGGCGGAGGAAGGCCACAAAAAAGCAAAAATGGTATTAAAGCTTACAAGCAATTCAACCCGATTCCTTTCTACAATTCAAATCGGTGTGACTTTGGCGGGATTTTTATCATCCGCATCCGCTTCAACAGCCTTTGCTACTATGCTTACTGATGCTATTAAAGGTTTACTTCCGGATGTTTCTGTCAGCTTGATTTCAGGTGTTTCGGTTGTTGTAATTACATTGATTACATCATATTTTTCACTTGTTCTTGGTGAACTTGCACCTAAAAAAATCGGTATGCAGGCATCTGAAAAGGTTGCTTTTGCTGTTGTAAAACCCTTGCTTGTAATTTCAAAAATAACAGCCCCATTTGTTAAGTTCCTATCACTTTCAACTAACGGAGTTGTACGACTTTTCGGCTTTGACCCCAATGCTAACGAAGAAGTTGTTACCGAAGAAGAAATCCGTATGATGGTTGATGTCGGCGGTGAAAAGGGCGTTATTGAAGATGCTCAGAAAGAAATGATAAATAACATCTTCGAGTTTGATGACATTGACGCCGGTGATATTATGACACACCGTACAGATGTTGTCGCTGCTGATGTTAATGATATAACAGTGGACGATTTTATGACACTTGCCATTGAAAACGGCAGGTCAAGAATCCCTCTTTACGATGAAGATATAGACAATATCGTAGGTATTGTTTACGTTAAAGACTTACTTAAGTTTGTTGGTAAACAGCTTCCCGCAAAGAAAACCTTGCGTGATATAATGCGTGAACCTTACTTCATCCCCGAAACTAAGGCTTGCGGAGAGCTTTTTAAAGAAATGAGTTCCCAAAGAATACAGATGGCAGTCGTTGTTGACGAATACGGCGGAACTGCAGGTATAGTTACTCTTGAAGATATCGTTGAGGCTATTATGGGCAATATTCAGGATGAATATGACCATGAGGATGAGGAAATTTCAAAAATTGACGATAATACCTTTACGGTTGACGGCACCATTGATATTGAGGAAATTGATGAGCTTATCGGTAAGGAGCTTCCGGAGGGTGACTACGAAACCCTTGCGGGATATATTATGGATGAGCTTCAATGCATTCCCAAAGACGGTGAAATGAACGAGGTTGTCTTTGAAAACGTTAAGTTTACCGTGCTCAGCGTAGAGGAAAGAAGAATTGAAAAAATAAAAGTTGAAATCTTCCCTGAACCCGAAAAAGAGGAAGAAGACGAAGATGACGACAAATAATTAAAGGTAAAAAACTGCATCTTAAGCTTTGACTTTTGGTGCAGTTTTTTAAAGTGATGTTATGAAAAAATATTTAACACTATTTTTAAGTTTCTTAATAATCTGGCAATGTGCGTTTGTTGCCAACGCTGTTATTTATGATTCGGACTCCAGATATACCGTTGATTTGCCCGATGAATACCGTCAGGTTAGTGCAAATAAATTCGCGACGGATGATAATTCTGAGTTTTCTGTCAATTTTGAGGACAATAAAGAAGAACAATTCTGTGTAGCGGATATGAGTGACAAGGATATTGAAGAATACATAGAAACAATGGAAGTGGAAAGTAAAGCAGTTCTTGAGGAATACGATGTAGACGGTTCGCTGGATATTATTTCTGCTGAAAAAATTAAGCATCCGAACGGTCGGTATGCCCTTGTTATAATAGTTGAAACAAAGTATACAGTAGACGGCACAACAACAGTAAACTATCAGAAGCTTTACGGTTTTTCCGGCGTGGAAAACAAGATAACCTTCACTTATACGGTGGACGATAAGGAAAGATTAAACGAAGCTGACGAAGTGTTCAACTCCATTGTTGTTAATGAAAAAGCAGTGGAAAGTAAACTTGATAAATTAAAAACCGTAGGATTTTATGCAGGTGTAGTGTTAGTGCTGTTAGTTGTAGTTGTTTTGTTTGTCAAGAGAAGAAGTAAATAATAAATTAAAAATCCGTAAGACAATTTACATTGCCTTACGGATTTTTTTATGAATTCATACCGCAGCACTTTTTGTATTTCTTGCCGCTGCCACAAGGACAGGGGTCATTTCTGCCGGGTTTTTTATCAGCCTTTTTAGGCTCTTTTTTTACTGTGCCGTCATCTGAACCGGAAGTAGACGTGATTTTTACCGTCTGTTTTCTTTCAACGGGTTCTTCTTTTCGTATGCGGGCTTTAAGTACAAAGTCAACAGTACCTTCACGGATGCCGTCGGTCATTTCCTCGAACATATCAAGGCTCTGATCACGGAATACCATAACAGGGTCTTTCTGACCGTAACCCATAAGTCCCATACTGCGTTTGAGCTGGTCCATTGCGTCGATATGGTCCATCCAACGCATATCTACGTTACGCAGAAGACCTACGCGTTCAATTTCCTTAATGGCTTCTTCGCCGTATTCTTCTTTTCTTTCGTCGTAGATATCCTGGGCTTTGTTAAGAAGTACCTCTGCAATATCTTCCGTTTTCTTTAAACCGTCGATATCACTTTCTTTAATAAGCCAGGAGTATCTTGTGAGAAGACCGGTTTTGTTCCATTCGTCTGTGCTTACCTTTTCGGGACAGTAGAAATCAACAGTTTCGGAAATTGTATCAACAATCATTTTCTGAATAAGTGAGCTGATGTCTTCACCATCAAGAACCTGATTACGTTGACCGTAAATAACTTCACGCTGTTTGTTCATAACGTCGTCGTATTTAAGAACGTTACGGCGGATAGCAAAGTTATTGCCTTCAACTTTTTTCTGTGCATTTTCTATTGTTGAGGTGAAAAGCTTTGCCTCTACGGGCATATCACCGATACTCTTGAATGCGTTGAGTGTGTTATAGAACCGGTCGCCTGCGAAAAGTCTCAGAAGGTCATCTTCGGCTGAAAGGAAGAAACGGCTTTCGCCGGGGTCACCCTGACGACCGGAACGACCGCGGAGCTGGTTGTCAATTCGTCTTGACTCGTGACGTTCAGTACCGATAATGTATAAACCGCCTGCGGCTCTGACTTTTTCTGCTTCTGCGCTTGTTTGCTTTTTGTATTCTGCCTCAAGCTCGCGGAAGGTTTTTCTGGCGTTGAGGATGTCCTCGTTGTCGGTTTCGGCAAAGCCGGTTGCTTCCGCAATAAGCTCATCGTCGAACTCCATTTTCTTCATCTGGTTCTTAGCCATAAACTCAGGGTTACCGCCAAGTATAATGTCAGTACCACGGCCTGCCATGTTTGTTGCGATTGTAACTGCGCCGAATTTACCTGCCTGGGCAACAATTTCAGCTTCTTTTTCATGGAACTTAGCATTGAGGACCTCGTGCTTAATGCCGCGTTTTTTAAGATATTTTGAGAGCTTTTCACTCTTTTCTATATTTACTGTACCTACAAGTACCGGCTGACCTTTTTCATGACACTCGACGATTGTTTCAACAATGGCGTTGAATTTTGCTTCCTCGGTTTTATAAAGAACGTCGTCGTTATCAACACGTGCAAGAGGCTTGTTTGTAGGTATTTCAACAACGTCGAGGGAGTAAATTTCCTGGAATTCTGTACTTTCAGTCATAGCTGTACCGGTCATACCGGAAAGCTTCTTGTAAAGACGGAAATAATTTTGGAATGTAATGGTAGCAAGCGTTTTGCTTTCGTGTTCAACCTTTACGCCTTCCTTGGCTTCAATAGCCTGGTGCAGACCCTCACTGTAACGTCTGCCCATCATAATACGGCCGGTGAATTCATCAACAATAAGCACCTGACCGTCTTTAACAACGTAGTCAACATCGCGGTGCATAGTTCCGTAGGCTTTGAGAGCCTGATTGATGTGGTGCTGTAAGGTAAGGTTTTCCGCATCCATAAGGTTTTCTATATTGAATGCTGCCTCAGCTTTTGCAATACCGGATTTTGTGAGGGTTGCGGTTTTTGCTTTTTCGTCTACAAGATAGTCGCCGCCTTCCTGAGCAACGATATCTTCCACATCTACTTTTGAATCAATCTCTTTAACCTTAACCATTTTGAGACGTCTTACGAAATCGTTTGTCATACGGTAAAGGTCGGTTGAAGCATCACCGATACCTGAAATGATAAGAGGTGTTCTTGCTTCGTCAATAAGTATGGAGTCAACCTCGTCAACGATTGCGAAGGCGTGACCGCGCTGAACACGCTGTGCAGCATACATAACCATATTGTCACGAAGATAGTCGAAGCCCATCTCGTTATTTGTACCGAAGGTAATGTCGGCGGCATAAGCCTCTTTTCTCTCGGCATTTGTCTTTTCGTGGATGATAAGACCTACGGAAAGACCCATAAAACGGTAAATTTTACCCATCCATTCAGAGTCACGCTTTGCAAGGTAATCGTTTACCGTAACGATGTGGACACCCTTGCCGGAGAGTGCGTTAAGATACGCGGGAAGTGTAGCAACAAGAGTTTTACCTTCGCCGGTTTTCATTTCGGCAATTCTTCCCTGGTGGAGAATGATACCGCCGAGAATCTGAACAGGGTAGTGCTTCATACCGAGCACACGCCATGCGGCTTCGCGACAGGCGGCGAATGCCTCGGGTAAAATATCGTCAAGAGTTTCCCCTTTTTGGAGGCGCTCTTTGAACTCAGGTGTTTTAGCCTGCAACTGTTCATCGGAAAGCTTGGAGAATTCTTCTTCAAGAGCAAGAACTTTGTCCTTTGTGCCGTTAATACGCTTAATCTCTTTGGTAGAATAATCTCCGAAAAGTCTTTTAAGTAAAGACATTTATATCGTCCTTTCATAGTGGAAAATTATAACTATACAAATTACATTGTACCACATACGCTTTGTCAATGCAAACAATTTATAATATTTAATTTTTTATTTACATTTATCTTTAAAGTTGTTACCATAAAAATGAAAAAAATAAATTTTTTGCAACAAAATGAAGATTTCGGCACTCTAATAAGCGGAGAGTAAAAAGAAATGCAACATAGAAAATGCAAAATGCAAAATTTCAGGGCAAGCCGACTGTGATGTCGGTTGCATGTACTTGATTTTTTCGTTTTGAATTTTGCATTCAAACAGGATGGTGATTTTATGGATATTACCGACAATAATTATACCCTACTTATTGAACGTTCAAAACAAGGGGATACCCTTGCCTTTTCAAAGCTTTATTCACTGTATGCTACGGATATGTTCCGCTTTGCCGTATATATGATGGGGAACTGTCAGGATGCGGAGGATGCGGTGCAGGAGGCGGTTTTTTCCGCATGGCGGAACATACATACTTTAAAGGATGCCAATCTGTTTAAAGCGTGGCTTTTTAAAATACTCTCCAACAGATGTAAGACAGACCTTATGAAGAAAAACAAAGCTCCCGACATATTACCGGTTGAGGATTATCATTTTATGACGGAGGGCGAGGATTTTTCTTTTGACAGCGCAGAGTTAAAAGAGGCTCTGGCATCACTGACACCACCTGACGGACATATTATTCTGCTGTCGGTAATAGGAGGATTCAAAAGTGATGAAATAGCCGAAATTTACTCTATGCCGCCGTCTACGGTTCGCTCACGCCAAAAACGTGCTCTGGAAAAACTCAGAGAAATTCTTTCCTGAAAGGAGTGCCAATATGAATAAAGATAATTTTAACGAGAATCTCTTACAAGAAGAATGTAAAAAAATAAACGAAAAACTTAAAGAAACTGAAAATTTTGATTTGCCCGAAGGCTTAAACCCCGAAAATGTTGCTAAAAAGCTCGGAAATATCAAACAAGATAACATTCAGGAGCTTAAGGCTACTTCAAACAAAGGCAAAAAACGCAGAATCAAAAAATATGTGATTGGTTCTGTTGCCACTGCTGCAGCTTTTGTTATAGCCGTAACATCAATAATGACGGCAAAACCCTGGGAGACAGATACTGTGGTAAAACCACAGAACAATCAGGTGAAGGTTGAGGATTATAGCGAGATAGAGCAACTGTTTTCACAGTATTCCGATAATTTTAAAAAGTATCAGGCAAAGCAGACGGTTGATGATGCTGTTGAATTCTTTACTTTCGGAATTGGCAGTATGAAGGTTATGGAGTCGGGTGTTCTGAACGATACGAACGCTTCAGCATCTGTTGATAGTGGCATGTCATCATCTGTAACTGCTCAGTCTAATCACGGCGAAACTTATGAGCAGGTTCAGGGCGTAAGTGAAGCAGATATTATAAAAAATGACGGAGAATATTTATACGTAGTAAAACCGTCAAATGCGGATTGGATAGCTTTTGAAGAAGCGTTTTACAGTGAGTATGAGAAAACAACACAAGCAGGGGAGCAGAGCACACCGGGCTATGACCCTTCTGCCGAAACTGACACGGATGATGCTCAGGATAAAAGCGGTACTCAGACCACTTTCGAAAGAAACAGTAAAGGCTTACCTGTTCTCAAGTATGAATGTGGCGTATCGGTCGTAAAACCCGAAAAAAACGGTAAAATGAAAGAAATCGCCACTGTAAATGTTGAAAAACCCGAGGACGAAGATATCTATTATATGGAAATGATGGATATGTATGTAACCTCAAACAAGATTATAGCAGTTGTAAACTGCTACAAATACGGCGAATCATCTGAAAACAGCATAAGCGCTTACAACACATATTACGGAAAATCATATTTTTACAGTCACGGTGGCATAGAATTGACGATGGCGGTATGCTTTGATATCACCGACAAAAACGCACCTGTTGAAGAATGGCGTTTCTATCAGGATGGCGAGTATATTTCATCCCGACTTATAGGTAATCAGTTTGTTGTTCTCTCAAGCTATTACGTTGATATTACAGATGATAAGGAGATTGTAATTGATAACTGTGTGCCTACATTCGCTTGCGGCAACGAAGAAATGAAAAGAATTTCCGTTGGTGACGTGTGTGTAATGGAGGGAATAACCGATACAAGTTATCTTTTTGCGACGACTCTTGATATCAATGATGAAAACAGCGTTAAGAATCAGGCGGTTTTAGGTGCAGGCAAGGATGTTTACTGCACAACAGAAAACCTTTATGCCGTAAGCACAAGATATAAAAATGAAGGCGTTGTCGGCGAGGTTTTCGGCGTAACAACCTACACTACAAAGGTGTATAAGTTCGATATCAGAAATTATAATATCAGTTACCTTGGTTGCGGTGAGGTCGAGGGTTATACCCTTAATCAGTTCAGTATTGATGAATACAATGGCTACCTTCGTATTGCTACTTCTACGGGTAACTGGGGTGAAAATATTTCAAACAGGGTGTATGTTCTTGACTCCGATTTAAATGTAGTCGGTAAAATTGAAGGTATAGCCAAAGGTGAAACAATTAAATCGGTCCGCTTCAACGGTGATACAGGTTACGTGGTAACCTTTGAACAGACCGACCCATTGTTTGTAATCGACCTTTCAAATCCCGAAAAGCCAAAAGTGAAGGGCGAGCTGAAAATCCCGGGATTTTCAACATATCTTCATCCGGTTGGTGAAAACCTTGTGCTCGGTGTAGGTGTTGACGGTGACGAAAACGGACAGACAAACGGTATGAAGGTTTCACTTTTCGATGTTTCCGATCCCGAAAACCCCATTGAATGTGATAAAATAACCATAGATGGTCTGCGCACGGACAACGCTATGAGATATATAAGCTCAGCGGCGTATTATACACATAAGGCGCTTTGCTGGGATGGTACATCTAACACTATGTATATACCCTATGGCAAGAGCAACAGGTATTGGGGCACCTGGAGCAACGAAGGTTTTTCATCAAAAGATGTTGCAGGTATTCTTGCGGTAAGTGTTGATGAAAATGCAAAAAAACTTTCGCAAGCCGCAGATTATCTGAGTAATTCCACAGAATTTAAAAATTCTGCCGATTTTTCAAGAGCAACGTATATAGATAATGTGATTTTCGGTTATTCAGAAAACGATGGTTTGTTGATTTCGTTTGATAAAAACACACAAAAACAACTTTATTCGTTGAGTATAGGATAAAAAACAGTGTTGCAGACAGCTTGTCTGCAACACTATTTTTTATATAATTGAATTGGAAATGTAAGTGTGATATAATAAAGAAAAGTTTTTCAGAGGTGTTATTATGTCAAACGAAATGAGTAAAAAGGATAATATTTTACAAGCGATAAAGTTTGCATTATTTTCTGTTTCAGCAGGAGTGATACAGATTGTTACTTTCACTTTGCTGAAGGAATGTATGCCTGAGATTAATACGACAAGTGCTGTTGTTAATTGGTTTTTCAAAACTGAATATGGTGCATACTATCTTGTAGCTTTGGTTTTATCAATACTCTGGAATTTCACAGTGAATAGAAAATTTACCTTCAAATCCGCTGCAAATATACCCATAGCAATGCTTAAGGTTTTCGGCTTTTACTGCGTATTTACACCTGTTTCAACAATTTTAGGTGAGATGGTAACTCAGAAAATACCGTGGGCATTCGGTGAGTATATCGTTTTGGGTGTTACCATGGCTATTAATATGGTTACGGAATTTTTGTTCTGTCGCCTTGTTGTGTATAAAGACAGTATGAATACAGATACCGTTTCGCAAAAAAATAAAAAGGATGCCGAAAATGTCACAAAATAAAATAAATAACACAAGAATATGCCCTGTTTCAAGAAAATGCGGCGGTTGTCAGCTCATGAATATGACCTACGAGGAGCAACTGCGCTTTAAACAGGCTAAAGCCTCTAAGCTTTTATCGGGTTTTCATAAGGTTTTGCCCATAATAGGTATGAACGAGCCTTTTCATTACAGAAATAAAGTTCAGGCGGCTTTCGGAAGAACAAGGGGCGGCGAGATAATTTCGGGTGTATATCAGTCCAGCACTCATAATATTGTTAAGACGGATTCCTGCCTTATTGAAGATGAAAAGGCAGATGAAATAATTTTAACTATCAGAAAATTAGTAAAAAGCTTCAAGCTTACCGTATATGATGAGAAAAACTCAAGGGGTTTTCTTCGTCACGTGCTTGTGAAACGAGGTTTCGCAACAAATGAGATTATGGTTGTGCTTGTTACCGGAACATCAGTTTTTCCGTCAAAAAACGCTTTCGTCAAGGAGCTTCTTAAGCTTCATCCCGATATAACAACCATAGTTCAGAATATAAATAACAAATTTACCAGTATGGTTTTAGGCGAAAAGGAAACCGTCCTTTACGGCAATGGCTATATTGAGGATATTCTCTGCGGTTGCCGTTTCAGAATATCACCTAAATCATTTTACCAGATTAACCCTGTTCAGACTGAAATTCTTTACGGCAAGGCGGTTGAGTTCGCAGGCCTTACCGGTAAAGAAAGGGTTATAGACGCCTATTGCGGAATCGGCACAATAGGCATCGTAGCCTCTAAGGGCGCAGGCGAGGTTATAGGCGTTGAAGTTAATCCCGATGCCGTTCGTGATGCAAAAGTAAATGCGAAAATTAACGGAATTGACAATATAAGCTTCTATTGCGCCGATGCAGGAGAATTTATGGTTTCAATGAAAGAGCAGGGCGAAAAATGTGACGTTCTTTTTATGGACCCGCCGAGAGCCGGCAGCGATAAGAAATTCCTCTCCTGCGCACTGTCACTTGCTCCCGAAAAAATAGTGTATATCTCTTGTAACCCCGAAACACAACAAAGGGATTTATATTTCCTTACCAGAAACGGCTATAAAGTAAAGAAAATACAGCCTGTGGATATGTTTCCGTATACGAACCATGTTGAGACTGTGGCACTACTTGTAAAATGATTTGCCTTCGGCATGATTTGAATTTTCAATTCATGAATTGCGGATGATACCGCATGATTTGCGTATACGCATTGAAAGGCAAATCAAATCATGGAGTGAAACGAGAAATCATGAAGCATATAGCTTCAATTCATGTTGTGTAGCAACAATTCATATAAATAACCGCAAAAGGAGTTGCGTATTATGAGAGAAAATGCCCTTGTAACACTGTCTCGACAGTTTGCTGTTGATATAATTATG
Source organism: Acutalibacteraceae bacterium (assembly GCA_045603185.1). GTDB lineage: Bacteria > Bacillota > Clostridia > Oscillospirales > Acutalibacteraceae > DTU089. The sequence continues at coordinate 18,222 of JAZULQ010000013.1, read as the reverse complement.
CTTTGTACAGAAATAAAAGAAAATAGAAAAGGAAATATTCTTGTCAATCAACTTTTACGGAGTGGAACAAGCATAGGCGCGAATATTCACGAAGGTAACTATGCAAGTAGTAGGGCTGATTTTATTAATAAATTTCAAATTGCTTTAAAAGAATGTTACGAAACTGAGTATTGGTTGAACATCTTTAAAGATACTAAATTTATTACAGAAAATGAATTTGATGAGACATTCTCCAAATGTAGTAAAATAAGAAAATTGCTTACAGCTTCAATTACAACGGCTAAAGATAATTCGAAAAAATAATGATTTGCCTTCGGCATGATTTGAATTTTCAATTCATGAATTGCGGATGATACCGCATGATTTGCGTATACGCATTAAAAAATCCTGATATTTAATAAAAAAATCTTGACTGTAAATAATCATAGTAATAAAATAATTATCGTATTTTTTGTATTTTCCGAATGGAGTGATATATATGATTAAAATCGGACTCTACGGCTATGGCAATATTGCAAAAGGCGTTGAATGTGCCGTAAAGCAAAATGATGATATGGAAGTGACTTGCGTTTTTACAAGGCGTGACCCATCCGGTGTTAAAACTATTTCGGGTGCACCTGTTTATAAAACCGACGATATTTTAAACCATAAAGATGATGTTGACGTGCTTATTATGTGCGGCGGCAGTGCTACCGACCTTCCCGAGCAGACTCCCGCAATGGCAAAGTATTTCAATGTTGTTGACAGCTTTGATACACATAAAAAAATTCCCGAACATTTTGCTAACGTTGATGCAGCGGCTAAGGAAAGCGGTAAAATCGGTATCATTTCTGTTGGTTGGGATCCTGGTATGTTCTCGCTTAACAGACTTTACGGTAGCTGTATTCTTAAGGATGGTGCAGACTATACCTTCTGGGGCAAGGGTGTAAGCCAGGGACACTCCGATGCTATCAGACGCGTTGAGGGTGTAATTGATGCAAGACAGTATACAATTCCTGTTGAAGAGGCTCTTGATGCAGTTCGCAGCGGTTCTCAGCCCCAACTTACTACAAGACAGAAGCATACAAGAGAATGTTTCGTTGTAGCCCAAGACGGTGCAGACCTTAAGAGAATCGAAAATGATATAGTTACAATGAAAAACTATTTCGATGAATACGATACAACCGTTCATTTTATATCACAAGAGGAGCTTGACCGCGACCACAAGGGTATTCCTCACGGCGGTTTTGTTATCAGAACAGGCAAAACAGGACAGAATCTTGAACATAACAATGTTATAGAATACAGTCTTAAGCTTGATTCCAACCCCGAATTCACAGCAAGTGTAATCGCTGCTTATGCAAGAGCGGCATACCGTCTTAACAAAGAGGGTATGAGCGGTTGTAAAACTGTTTTTGATATTCCTCCTGCATACCTTTCAGACAAAAGCGGCGAAGAACTTAGAAAGGCGATGCTTTAAGCATCGCCGAGATATAAATCTTGCTAAGATTTGCGATATACGGTTTACGTGCGATATAACTTCGGTGCGATATGCGCTGCGGCGCGCAAAAGATTTATATCATATCGCAGCTAAATACATTTTAGTTATATCGCATCTGAACATAAGTTAAGATATATCGCATTCGTCGTAAGACGAATATATCGCAAAAAGGTGAATGTATGAGTAATAAGACAATCAAAGAATTAGCAGTTGAACTCGTTGTGGAGGTTACCGCAGTTTGTGATAACATAAAAGGTCGTTCAGTTTTCGTTAATCAATTATTACGTTCTTGTTCATCAATAGGTGCCAATGCACATGAGGCAAAATATGCCCAAAGTAGAGCAGATTTTATCAATAAAATGGAAATTGCTCTCAAAGAGTGCTATGAGACCTAATATTGGTTTGAAGTCCTTTTTAAAATAGGTGCAATAGACGGCGTTGTTTATAAAGGTTTTGAGAATAAATGTGGAACAATACGGAGAAAACTTAAGGTGATAATATGTCTGAACTTTATAATTCAATTTGTATATCATCCGTAAAAAATACGGCATTGGAGTTAATGGGTTTGGAAAAGTCGGAAATTTCCGAAAAAACCAATCCCCTTGTAACTGCTCTTGCAGACAAAAAGCTCGGTAATGAAAAATGTGACAGAGTGATACTCTATAACCCTGATGCGGTTGCATTGTGGCTTTATCAAAAGTATACAGATAAATTTATTGATGCCGCTTTGCGTTCCGATTTGGCAATTCCTATGCTTTCCGTTATGCCAAGCGTTACTCCTGTATGTTTTGCTTCAATGTACACAGGTGTTATGCCCGATGTTCACGGCATAAAAAGATACGAAAAACCGGTGCTTACTACGGAAACGATTTTTGATTGCTTTATTAAGCAGGGCAAAAAATGCGCAATAGTTTCAACCTCACGCGACAGTATTTCTATGATTTTTCTTGAAAGAGAAATGGATTATTATATTTACGATACTCACGAGGAAGTAAACGAAAAGGCAATGGAGCTTATCGAAAAGGATGAATACGACCTTATGGTTATTTATAACGGTAACTATGACGGTACAATGCATAAGAACGGTCCTGAGGCGGAAATTTCCTTGCAGGCACTCGATGATAATCTTGAGTTTTATTGCCGTATGGTTGACGCCGTAAACGATAAGTGGAAAAAACATAATGTTTTATACGGTTTTTTACCGGACCACGGATGTCACGAGATTGACGGTGATTGCGGCGGCCACGGACTTGATATGCAAGAGGATATGAACATTATTCACTTCTACGGTATAAAAAAGGCAGAATAAAAACAATAATCCCCCATCGGATTCCGGTGGGGGATTCAACGTTTATTCTCTGATTTCTCCGGCTTTTTTGAGACAGGTTTTTGTAATAACAGGGCCTATAAGCTCATAAATCAACGTACCGCAAAGGATAACTGTGCGTATCTGTGTGCCGAATTGGGGGAAAGCGGTGGATGCCGCCAGGGAAAGACCTATGGCAACACCGGCCTGCGGTATGAGGGCAGGACCTAAATACTTGCGCGTGTTTTTGTCGGTTCGGCAAATAATCGCACCGAATGATGCGCCGAACATTTTACCGATAACTCTGACAATTATGTATATTATTCCGGCTACGCCTACTGCAGGTAAGACTGAAAGCTTCAGTTCCGCACCCGATGCTACAAAGAACAACATAAATATGGGCGGTGTGATTCTGTCGGAAAGCTTCATTATATGGCCTACATCGTGGGAGAAGTTTGCAACTATTGCGCCCATTGACATACACAAGAGAAGCGATGAAAAACCGCAAAGCTGGGAAAGACCAAGACCCACAAAAATGAAGGCGATTATTATACAAAGTCTGTTGCCGTCTTTTTTGAAGTGCTTTAATGGGAAAAGGAATAGGAAACCGAGAATTGCACCAACAACAAGTGCACCGCCGATTTCTATAACCGGTTTTAAAATGAGCTCCGATGGTGCAGCACCTGCACCGGAAATAGCGGTAGCTATGGCGATTGATATTGAGTACATAATCAGAGCGGTGGCATCGTCAATGGCGACTACGGATAAAAGTGTTTCCGTAACGGGACCGCGGGCTTTGTACTGTTTTATAACCATTATGGTTGCCGCAGGAGCGGTAGCCGCCGCAATAGAGCCTAAAACGAGCGAGAATGTTTTGTCGCAACCTGCAAGCATTAATGTACCTGTTACAAAGACAACTGAAAAAAGAGATTCGAATATTGCGATTATAATAGGTGTCGCGCCTACACGTTTGAAATATGATATTTTGAATTCGTTACCTATTGAAAAGGCGATGAAGCCCAACGCTGCATCAGATATAACCGATGCAGAAGATAAGAAATCTTCGCTTACAAGGCCGAGGACACTGGGACCCAACAAAAGTCCTGCAATTAAGTAGCCTGTAACGTTCGGAAGTTTGATTTTTTTTACAAGTCTGCCCAAAAACATACCTGCAAAAATCATAATTCCCAATGATATAAATGTATTGAGGGATATATTGTCAAGCATCAGTGTTTTATACCCTCCACATAGTCAACAGGAAGAGTGAAAAGTATACCTGTATCAGGCTTATCGAGTCCGCCGGTAGCTTTGTTTACGATAGCGGATATTACTTTTACGTCTTCATCCTTTGCAACCATTATTATTGTTTTGTTTTCCTTGTGGGTGGGTGTCAACAAGCTTCTTAAAGACATAAGGAAAAACATATCCTCGTGGTCGTGCTCGTAAAGCTCCTGAACCATACCCTTGCTGTCGATGATGGTAGCGCCGGGAATGTTATTGTTACCGAATTCTTCGAGGATGTCGTCAAGACACTCTGTTTTGTTAAGGATGATTGTTACAAGTTTCATATTATTCCCCCTGAAAACTCCCAAAGGAGCTTTATTATTAAGGTATCATATTTTGCGAATGTATTTTAGCACTTTGAATTTTTCTTTTCAATGATACTTATTAACAATTAAAGCAAAAAGAAAAAGAGGATTTTAATGCAAAAAGTAAACATATCGGTTGCGACGATAACCACGGATAGATATTTACTGTCGTGAGGGTCGGCAAACCTATATCTTTTGCTTACGATAATAATTGCGCAGAATCGGTGCTTGTGTTCTTCGATTTATATTACATAGTTTATTTAAAGTGTATAAATCGTTTTGCCTAAAATATATGAAGTAACGGCAAAGTGTACAAATGTAAATAATTTTCAAAAAAACTATTTACTTTAGCGCGTTAAAGTGCTAAAATACCACCACGAAATAAAAAAGCGGTGATTAACCGCTATGGAGGAATCTTTTATGAGTAAGAAAATTTTAGCAATCGTAATGAGCATTGTTCTCGTTTGCGGTATCGTTTGCGCGTTTGCAGGTTGCGGTGCAAACAACAATGATGAAACCACTGTTCCCGAAGAAACCAAGGCTGCTGATTCTGACCTTGCTTACATTCAGGAAAAAGGCAAAATGATTATCGGTATTACAGAGTACGCTCCCATGAACTATTATGAAGGCGGCGAGCTTACCGGCTTCGATACAGAATTTGCTGAAGCAGTTTGCGAAAAACTCGGCGTTGAGCCCGAATTCTTCATTATTGCTGACTGGGGTATGAAGGTTAACGAACTTGATTCCAAGACAATAGACTGCGTATGGAACGGTATGACAATTACTGATGAACTCAAAGGCGCTATGTCAATTTCTGAACCCTATGTTGTTAACGCACAGGTTATTGTTACAAAAGCAGACAATGCTGAAAAATACAAAACAGCTGATGATTTAAAGGATGCTGAAATCGCAGTTGAAAGCGGTTCTGCAGGTGAAAAGGAAGTTACTGCTTTAGGTCTTAAGGCAGTTCCCGTAAAAGCTCAGGCTGATGCTCTTCTTGAAGTTCAGTCAGGTGCTGTTGATGCTTGCGTTATCGATATCACAATGGCAAAAGCTATGACAGGTGAAGGCACAGACTACGATTCTCTCACATACACAGGTTCTCTTTCAGAAGAATTCTACGGTATCGGTTTCAGAAAAGGCTCTGACACAACAGCAGAAGTTCAGAAGATTATCGAAGAACTTAAAGCTGACGGTACTCTTGATGCTCTCGCAAAGAAATACAACCTTACACTTGCTGAGTAATTAAAATGTTAATTTAATAACTTGCGGCAGAGGGCTTCGGGCGCTCTGCCGTAATGTTGTGTAGATGGAGATTTTTATGTTTGAAATGGATATTTTAAAAACGGTAATTCCGCGTCTTGCGGATGGCTTCATTGTTACCCTTGAAATATTTTTTCTTACTCTTTTAATATCTTTGCCCGCCGGTTTGATTCTGAGCTTTGGTTCTATGAGTAAGTTTAAACCGCTGAAGTTTGCGGTTAAAACTCTCGTTGCGGTAATAAGAGGAACGCCTTTGGTGCTTCAGCTTATCGTTATATTCTACGGACCGGGTCTTCTTGCTACCTGGGCGGAAAATACCGGAAGTACAAACTTCTTTATAGAGTGGATGGCAACGTGGCATGTTATGGACAGATTTGTTGCGGTTATCGTATCATTTTCGTTGAACTACGCGTGCTATTTCTCAGAAATATACCGTGGCGGAATTGAAAGTATTTCAAAGGGTCAATACGAGGCTTGCCAGGTTTTAGGTATGACTAAAACTCAAGCGTTTTTTAAAGTAGTTTTAATGCAGGTGATTAAACGAATTATTCCTCCGATGAGTAATGAAATTATCACACTTGTTAAGGATACATCCCTTGCCCGAGTTATATCAATATACGAGCTTATCTGGGCAGGCGAGGTGTTCATTAAACTTAACGGTCTGTTGTGGCCACTTCTTGCAACAGGCATTTTCTATCTTGTATTTAACGGAATACTGACAATCGTATTCGGCAGAATAGAAAAGACACTTGATTACTATAAAACCTGAGGTTGAAAGGAGCTTTTTGTATGTCAATACTTGAAGTAAGAGATTTGAAAAAGAGCTTCGGAAAAACCGAGGTTTTGAAAGGTGTAAGTTTTGAGCTTGAAGAGGGTGAGGTCCTCAGCATAATCGGTTCATCCGGTAGCGGTAAAACGACAATATTGCGGTGTATAAATCAGCTTGAAATAGCTGATAGCGGATACATAAATGTTGCAGGGGAAGTATTCTTCGATGGAAATGCAAAGAAAGAGTCTGCGGCGGAAAAACGCAAAAGACAGCTTCTTGTAGGTCTTGTTTTTCAGGATTTTCATCTTTTCCCTCAGTATAATGTGCTTGAAAATGTTACTTTGGCGGCAAAGCTTCTGGCAAAAGAGCGCGCTGATTATAAAAGCAATAAGAAACAGATTATTGAAGAAATCGAAACCAATGCTAAAGAAATACTTGCGAAAGTCGGTCTTTCAGACAAGCTTTTAAATTATCCTTGTGAACTTTCCGGTGGTCAGAAGCAGCGTGTTTCTATTGCAAGAGCATTGGCGCCTGAGCCAAAGGTTTTGTTCTTTGATGAACCCACATCCGCTCTCGACCCCGAATTAACAGGGGAGATACTTAAGGTAATAAAAAGCCTTGCGGAAGAAAAGGTTACGATGGTTATCGTTACTCACGAAATGTCCTTTGCAAAGGCTGTTTCTTCAAAGGTTATCTTTATGGATAATGGTGTCATTGAAGAAGCGGGCACTCCCGAGGAGGTTTTCGATAACCCGATGTCCGAAAGAACAAAGGCTTTTATTTCAAAATTCGATGATTAAAACTGGTCGCGGTGTATTTTACACCGCGATTATTTTATGTTGAAGATTTTATATTATGTTGAAAAAAGAGATGATCGGTGATATAATCACTTCGTACATAATTATTAAACATACAAGGGAGTGTGTTGTTTATGTTAAAAAAAGGCTTATCAGTTATTTTAAGTATAGTTTTAATATGCTCGGTTTTCCTGGCAACTGTCGGTGCTGCCGTTGAATTTAACGGCGCAGTAAGCGAATATCCCGTTATTATGGTTGCGGGTTACAGCAGCTCCGAGCTTGTTCGTGTTGACGAAAACGGCGAAAGAACACGTATATGGGGTCTTGATATGGACTCTGTGTTTAATAGGGTCATTAACAGAATTTATGACCTTGGTAAAGGTCTTGTGCTGACCGCAAAGGGCGATGCAGTATATCTTGGTACAGTGCTCGGTGAGGAAATTGAAGCTGAGCTTGAGTATATGAAAATAAATCCCGATGGCACAAGCAAATATAATATTCAGGTAGAAAACACATCTGTTGAAGAGACCAATATGGCATATATTCTCGAAAACAATCTTCCGCTTGAATATATTAATGAGGATAAAATATCTTATGAAATCGCCGAGTATGTAGGTGAGGAAAATATGTTTTTCTACACTAATGACTGGCGACAGAGTGTTTATGACTGTGCAACAGGTCTTGACGCATATATTCAAAAGGTAAAAGAATATACCGGTAAAGATAAAGTTAATATTATTGCTGTTTCACACGGTGGTCAGGTTTCAAGTGTATATCTTTCTCTTTTCGGTTATAAGCAGGATGTTGACAATGCAGTGCTTACCGTTCCCGCTATTGGTGGTGCCGGCCTTGCCTGCGACCTTATGACAGGCGACGTTGCCATCGATGAATATATGATTGTGTATTATCTGCAGCATGGCTTTGATGCAGACGGTAAGTATGAGTGGCTTCTTGAGGCTCAGCAGTTAGGCTTCCTTGATGAGGTTGTGAAGAATGCGCTTCCATACATATATAATGTTGTAGGCTATTGGGGAAGTATATGGGATTTCATTCCTCTTGAATATTATGAGGATTTGAAAGCCAAACACCTTGACCCGGTTGAGAGTGCCGCAGTAATCGAAAAAACCGATATGGTTCATTATGATATTATGACAAATTTCCACACCAATCTTCAGAAGTGTGTGAATGATTACGGTATAAATATTTCAATAATTGCAGGTACGGATATTCCTTGTGTAAGCGGCTTAAGAACAAATGGTGATGCACTTATAAGGACAACGGATTCAACCGGTGCTCTTTGCGCACCTTACGGTCAGCGCTTTAATGATGGTTACACAGGCGCAGGAACAATGTGTGACAATCCTTCTCATGACCATGTTTCACCCTCTCTTGAGGTTGACGCCTCTGCGGCATATCTCCCTGAAAATACATGGTATGTTGACGGACTTTTCCACGGAATGACTTTCCATGACCCGTATTCCAGAAGTCTTGCTTTGAAAAATCTTCTTACAGATGAAATCGTCAATGTTCATTCCAATCCGGATTATCCGCAGTTCCACGCATCAACTAATACCAACTACGCGGTTTCTGTCAGATTCGATAAGAGTGCGGAAGGCTTTGTAGGTTCTCAGGATAACTATATTATCGTTAAAAATCTTTCGGCGAATTACCCTGTAAAAATCAGCTCCGTTACCTTTGAAGGTGCAGACCTTGTAGCTCATACAATGGGATTAAAGGCTTTGCAACCCGGAAAAGAAATAAAAATCCAGGTTACAGGCAAGATTCCTCAGGTAAGCAATGCTCTTATGCAGGTCAAAATTAATTATGAAATGGTTGATAACACAACATCGCTTATAGGTGAGAGGGTTTGCAGCTTTAAAATAATGAACGGTCCCGCCGTCGCCTATGATGAGGAAAAACCATTTGTTGACGCAGATTATGTGATTGGTTTTGAGAAAGAGGTAGACGAAGAGACGAACGATATACTTGTCAGTACAGGTGTTGCGGGTATTGTCAGTTTCTTTTATGATTGGATCATGGCTTTGCTCGACCAGTTGGGAATAGGATTGCTTTTAAAATAATCAATAAAAGGGTTGACTTATTGATTAAATAGTGTTATAATTCGTAATCGTCGCGGAATGTCCGCGGCGATTATTTCCTTGCTCTTAAATCGATATCTATAAGAGCCGGAGTCCATAAGGAGGTGCAAACGATGTCAAACAGTTACGAAACAATCATTGTTTATTCTTTAGCTAATGGTGAAGAGGCTGCTAAAACTCTTTCCGAAAAGTTTAAAGCAATGATGGAAAAGAACGGTACTGTCGACAGCGTTGACGAGTGGGGTAAGCGTAGACTTGCATATCTCATCAACGACGAAGAAGACGGTTATTATGTTCTTTATAACCATACTTGCGAAGCTGGTTTCCCTGCAGAACTTGAGCGTGTTCTTGGTATCACAGACGGCGTTCTTCGTTCTATGGTAATTAAAAAATAAGAGGTGTGAAAGATGCTTAATTGTGCAGTTATTATGGGCAGACTTACTGCTGACCCTGAACTTCGCCAGACTCCCTCAGGTGTTTCTGTTACAAGATTCACAGTTGCAGTTGACCGCGGTTACGTTAAACCCGGTGAAGAAAGAAAAGCTGACTTCATCAATGTTGTTGCATGGAGACAGACTGCAGAATTTGTAACAAGATATTTCTCAAAAGGTTCTATGATTGCCGTTCAAGGCGCTATCCAGACAGGTTCTTATGAGAAAGACGGCATTAAACGTTCCACTTTTGAGATCGTTGCCGATAATGTAAGCTTCTGCGGTTCTAAAAATGAGTCTTCAACAGGCGGAGCTCCCAGAACCACTGAGACAGCTGCTACATCTTTCTCAAACGGCAGCATGGATGATTTCGCCGCAGTTGCTGACGATGATGACCTGCCGTTCTGATTCTAACAGGAGGTAATTAAATTATGGCATACGATAAAAGCGATCGCCGTCCCAACAAGAAGGGCCGCAAAAAAGTTTGCGCTTTCTGTGTTGAGAAGGTTGACAAAATTGACTATAAGGATGCTGCTAAGCTTCGCCGCTACACATCCGACAGAGCAAAAATCCTTCCCCGCCGTGTAACAGGTACATGTGCTTATCATCAGAGAGAGCTCACTACCGCTATCAAGAGAGCAAGAATGATTGCCCTCCTTCCCTACACAGCAGATTAATCTTTTTCCGATATGCACGCACCTTTCTGTTTTATTCACCCTTACGTATCTTGATACGCTACGGGTTCATAAAATCAGAAATCTGCATACATCTCGAAAAAATCTTACAAACATTTAGGGTGTCGAGTTTTCGGCACCTTTTTTTGTGTCTTGACACGCTATGTGCAGTAAAACGAAAATCTAAAGCACACTACATAAACTTGATTTATTAAAGTTCCGGCGTATTTATTACATAATAATAACAGAAAAAAGGCGATGCACTGTGGCATCGCCTTTGATTTTTTTAATTAATAACCAAGCACCACTTCTTTGAAAATATCAATGGCAGTGCTGTTTTGGAAGAAACAAATATCGAGAATTGTTACAAGTTTACGAAGGAATGTTGATATATCTCTTGTGTGAGGGATTTCCTCGCTTTCGAGAATAACATTTTCTTCGTGAATAACAATGGGTTGTGAATAGCATATGCCGTGCTCACCTGTGATGTAAAAACGAATGTAACTGCCTACATTATTAAAATCATCCAGGTCTATGGTTGTAGACTCTAAGCCGCCGCGTTTAATCACCTGACCATCTGAAACCCATGTAATTGTATCGAAATTTTCGCCTTCTATACTGATTGTATCAAGCTTTTCGTCAATTTCAATTCTTGTTACAAGGGGTGTTTCGTTGGAATATGCATCTACTTCTTCTTCGATGTATTCGGGCATTTCTCTCATGCCGTTAAGCTCAACGCCGTTAGAGAAATGAGATACTGCAAAAAATGTACCGGTTTCCATACTATATCGTAAATCATTGTTGGAAAGTTCGGGCATATAGTGCATTGTATATGCATTGTTGAGTGATTGCTCATCGTGTGAATCAGAAAAGGTGAAACCCCAAGGAACTACTCCGTAAGGAATTGTTTTTTGAAGAATGCTGTCATAAAGTATTCTGTCACAACGAGTGTGAGCATCGGTTGCGCTGTTAATGCCCATACCGACCGATGAACCTGCATTATCAAGGAAAAGTCGGGAGAATTTGTTTACGTAGTACTCGTCAATGGGCTGACCTACGTAATTTTCTGAATCTTTATCGGGATATACATATTCGCCAACGTGGGAGAGCATGGAAATGCCGCCAGCGTCTTTAACACCCTTTGAGGGCGTTTCGTAATCGCCATAAACACCAAGCAAGCCCTGACCATAATCGGAGTAGTAGCCAGTAAGATGACAGTCTGCAACAGGTGTAGCCGCATTGAGTTCGATGCCCTTGGGCACGTCAATCATACCGTTTTCACGAACAGTACCATTTGTTGTCGGTGCTGTGCCGTTAATGTATGAATTGTATTCTTCTGCTGTCAGGGGAATAATGTCAGCGAGCTCGGTACGGTCATATTTTACAAGTCGCACAATAGGAATAAGGTCCGGCTCTTTATCCCAGCCCTTGTTAATTGTACCGTGGTCTGTTATGGCAACGGCATCATAACCCAGATCATAGCTTTTCTGTACTACCTCTTTTACTGTAAGGAAACCATCACTTGCGTTGGTGTGACAATGAAGCTGTACTTTGTAGGCTTTCCAATTATCCCAATCAACATTTTCATAACAACTGTCCATAACGTAGTTTTTGCCTTCAATAGAGTTTGCGGCAACAGCAACGGTTGGTAAAACAGTCATAATTAAAGCCACAGTGATAGCTAATACTTTCATAAAACGTTTCATAAGAGCACCTCCTACATATTTACAAAACCAATATACTACTTTTTCTAAGAAATTTAAATTGACTTATTACACGAAAAAACATGTCAGTAATGTGCAATATGCTTATTATTTGCTTGTAAAAAGTCACGTTTTTTGTTTTAGTAATGGTATTGACTTTTTCTTTGTAATTTTATATAATGCAATGTGCAACTGTCTTGTTGCAAGAATAATAAAATACAGGTTTTATATTTACTACTACTTCTACTACTACTTCGTAAATACTACCTGAATAATAGATTGGAGTGACGAAAAATGAATAGAACTTATCAGCCCAAAAAAAGACACAGAAAGATGGAACACGGTTTCCGCAAAAGAATGGCAGACAGAAATGGCCGTAAGGTGCTTGCTCGCCGCCGTAAAAAAGGCAGAAAGCAGCTCACATACTAAGGTCTAATGACCTGTCGGGTTAACACCCGAAGGAGAATAATGTGTCAGACTTCGTCACGCTGAAAAGCAATTCCGATTTTCGTCGGTTATATAATAGGGGCAAAACAGTTACTGATCCTGCGTTGGTTATTTACTATTCAAAGAACCGCGCGGGAATTTGCCGTATTGGTATAACTACGAGTAAAAAAATCGGTAACGCAGTAGAACGCAACCATTCACGAAGACTCTTGAGAGAGGCTTTTCGTAGTGTATGTCCGGAGGTTGCCCCTTGTTACGATATTGTTATAGTGGCGCGTTCAAAGACGAAGTATCTTAAAAGCACACGTCTTGCGGAAATTATGCGCAGGATTTTTATTGAACAGAATATGATTGAAAGCGGGAGTATAAGCTTATGAAAAAAGCTCTTATTTCAATCATTCGCTTTTATCAGCGTCGTATTTCTCCGCTTTTCGGTCCGCGATGCCGATATTATCCTACCTGTTCACAGTATGCTCTTGAATGCCTTGAGGTTCATGGCGTTTTTAAGGGCTCAATTCTTGCAGTTTTAAGATTGATGCGTTGTAATATTCTCTTTCCCGGTGGAGTTGACCCGGTACCACCAAAAAAGGAGAAAAAGAAATAGCTCCTACTAAAAAGTGAAAGGAATTTAATCCTATGAGAGAAATACTCGCAACACCTTTCGGTTGGGTGCTTGGCGGTTTGTATGACCTTACAGATAGCTATTTATTAGCTATTGTTTTGCTGACTTTGATTGTCAGACTTGCTCTCTTACCCGCATCTATCAGCCAGCAGAAAAACAGCGCAAAGCAAGTGCGCCTTAACACAAAAGTAAATAAAATAAAACAGAAATACGCAGGTAACCAGCAGAAAATTCAGGAAGAGACACAGGCACTTTATCAGCGTGAAGGTTTCAGCGCTGCTAATATGGGTTGTCTTCCCTTGTTTGCACAGTTATTTGTTATGATGGGTCTTTATGAAGTTATCTATTCTCCCATAACCTACGTTTTAGGCTTTGCTAAGGAGAAGGTTACTGTTTTACAGGACGCTTTAGGAATTGTTTTGGAAAACAGCAAAAACACAAGAGGCGTAGAGCTTCAGATTCTTAACCAGCTGTCAACAGAAAAGTTAACCGCCGCAGCTGTAAATGCCGGTGAAATTGATTCTCTTATGAAGCTCAGAGATAATTTTTTGATTGGTTCTATCGACTTAACCGACGAGCCTGAAGTTAAAGTTTTAAATGCTCTGTGGTTAATTCCTGTTTTGGCATTTCTTACTGCGATGGCTTCATCTGTATTTATGTATATGAAACAGCGCAAGCAGAATCCCGAGATGGCAAAGAACCCCACAATGGGTTGTATGACATTTATGTCACCTGTTATGTCCCTTGTGTTTACATTTATGTTCCCTGCAGGTATAGGCGTTTATTGGATTATTTCAAATATTTTCTCATTTGTTCAGCAAATTGTTCTTACTTATTTATACAGCCCTAAAAAGGTTATTGCTCAGCAAATGGTTGATGAAACTGTTGTCAGACGCTCTAAGGAGAATAATACTAAGCGTCGCGTTGACATTGAAAAGAAGTAAGGTGTAGATATGATAAAAGAAGCGATAGGCGTTGCGCCTACTATTGAAGAAGCCAGAAAAATGGCTATCGACAATTTACATGCACCTATTGATGCGGATGTAAAAGTCGAAGTTGTAACTTTCCCCAAAAAGAAAATTCTCGGTCTTTTCGGCGGTGCAGATGCTCAGGTAAGAGCATCATACGACGACGGAGTAAAAGAGAAGCCGGCTAAAGCCGAAGCTCCCAAAGCTCCCAAGAAGAGTGCTCCGGTAAAAGAAAATAAAACAGAGCAGGCACCCAAGAAAAAGAACGACTCCAAGCCCGTGAAGAAAGATGCTCCCAAAAAGGAAGCAAAAAAAGAGGCTCCCAAAAAAGAAAAAGCACCTGAAATTGACCTTTCAGGTATTGAAGCTAAGGAAAATGCAGCAACTGATTATCTTAAATCCATCCTTGTCGGTATGGGCTTCACAGATGTAACAGTTACAGCTAAAGAAACCGAAGAAGATATTTATTTCGAAATCGTAAGCGAAGAAGATTACGGTAACATTATCGGCAGACGCGGCGAAACTCTTGATGCTTTACAGTATCTTACAAGACTTTTCGTAAACCGTTCCGAGGATAATAACAAGCGTGTTGCTCTTAACGTAGGCGATTACAGAAAACGCCGTGAAGAAACTCTCAGAGCACTTGCAAAAAGACAGGCACTTCGTGTTGCGAAATATAACAGAAGCTCAGCTCTTGAACCCATGAATCCCTATGAGCGCAGAATTATTCACACCGCTATCCAGGAAATTGACGGTGTTACATCTCACTCCGTTGGTGAGGGCGACAGACGTAGAGTTGTGATCACTCCCGAAGGCGGAGAAAGACGCGGCAATTACAGAAACGACCGTCGCGGTAACCGTGAAAAACGTGCTCCCTATGTTCCCGAAGCTCCCAAGGAGCCTCGTGAGAAGAAAATTGATGCGGCGTCATCTTCACTTTACGGTAAAATTCAGCCTAAAAAGAAGGTTGAAGAAGCTACTGAAGAATAATTCAGTTGACTTTTTAATAAAAGAGGTTTATTATTAACTCAATAACAGTAAATCTGAGACGAAGAAAGTAAGGATTTTATCCTTTTCAGAGAGGTGCCGGTTGGTGAAAGGCATTAAAGGAATTATCCCCAAGACCACTTCCGAGTGCGGTGCGAAGCGTAAGATAAGCATTGCCGTCTAAGCCGCGTTAAGGCATCTCGAGTGACAACGCAAGTTGTAATTTGGGTGGAACCGTGGAGTTATCAGACTTCATCCCATTTGTTTTTACAAGTAGGATGGAGTCTGTTTTTTTATAATTAAACGAAAGGATGATATATATGATTAAAATTAAACTTCGTGACGACGTTAAAGAATACGAATGTGGAATTACACCCGCAGACGTTTGCAAGGACATCAGTATGGGTCTTTACAGAAATCTTTGCGCTTGTCTTATAAACGGTGTGAGTGCAGATATACGCACTCCTATTACAGAGGATTGTACCCTTGAACTTCTTACTTTTGACAGTGAAGAGGGTAAACACGCTTTCTGGCATACTGCTTCTCACATTCTTGCTCAGGCTGTAAAAAGACTTTACCCCGATGCAAAGCTTGCTATCGGTCCTGCCATTGACAACGGTTTCTATTACGATATCGACTGTGAAACATCTTTCACACCGGAAATGCTTGTTAAAATTGAAGCAGAAATGAAGAAAATCGTTAAAGAAGATTTGGCTATTGAAAAATACGAAATGGCACCTCAGGATGCTATTGATGAAATGAAAGCCAAAGGCGAAATCTATAAGGTTGAGCTTATTGAGGAGCACGCAGGTAAAAATGAGCCTATCAGTTTTTATAAACAGGGCGAGTTTACCGATGTTTGCGCAGGTCCCCATATTCCCTCAACAGGCAGAGTGAAGGCATTTAAGCTTACTGCTTGTACAGGTGCTTATTGGAGAGGCGACCAGAACAACAAAATGCTTCAGCGTGTTTACGGTACCGCTTTCCCTAAGAATGCAGAGCTTGAAGAGCATCTTCAGAGAGTTGAAGAAGCTAAAAAACGTGATCACAACAAACTCGGCAGAGAGCTTGAGATTTTTACAACTGTTGACAGTATCGGCCAGGGTCTTCCTATTCTTCTTCCCAAGGGTACATTTATTGTTCAGACACTTCAGAGATTTGTTGAAGATGAAGAAGCAAGAAGAGGTTGGGTTCGTACAAAAACTCCTCTTATGGCAAAAAGTGACCTTTATAAGATTTCAGGACACTGGGATCACTATAAAGACGGTATGTTCGTATTGGGTGATGAAGAAAAGGATGATGAGGTATTTGCACTTCGTCCTATGACTTGTCCCTTCCAGTATCAGGCATATCTCAACAGAGCACGTTCATACCGTGATCTCCCCATGAGATTGGCTGAAACATCAACTCTTTTCAGAAATGAGTCCTCAGGTGAAATGCATGGTCTTATCCGTGTTCGTCAGTTCACTATTTCCGAAGGTCACCTTATGTGCCTTCCCGAGCAGCTTGCTGATGAATTCAAACGCTGTCTTGACCTTTGCATATTTATGCTTAAAACACTTGGTCTTTATGAGGATGTTTCATACAGATTCTCGCAGTGGGACCCCGATGACAGAGAAAAATATATCGGCACTGAAGAACAGTGGGATGAAGCTCAGGGTGTAATGAAAGAAATCCTTGACGATATCGGACTCAATTATAAAGTCGGTGTAGGTGAAGCGGCTTTCTACGGTCCTAAGCTTGATATACAGATAAAGAATGTTTACGGTAAGGAAGATACTCTTATCACTATTCAGATTGACCAGATGCTTGCTGAAAAGTTCGGTATGGAATATGTAGACCGCGACGGTACTAAGAAAAATCCCTATATTATCCACAGAACTTCAATCGGATGCTATGAGAGAACACTTGCTCTTCTTATTGAAAAATATGCAGGTGCATTCCCCATGTGGTTAGCTCCCGAACAGTTGAGAATTCTCCCCATTTCCGAAAGACATCACGATGCTTGCTTTGAGCTTAAAGCTAAGCTTGAAAATGAGGGCTTCCGAGTAACTGTTGATGACAGAGCGGAAAAAACAGGCTATAAAATCCGTGAGGCACAGCTTCAGAAAATTCCGTATATGCTTGTTCTTGGCGATAAGGAAATTGAAAATGGTGAAGTTGCTGTACGTGGCAGAAAAGCCGGTGATATGGGTACTATGAGTGTAGAATCATTTATAGAGATGGCTCATAAGGAAGTTGACGAAAAAGTTATTAATTAACGTTATAAAAGGGGATGTAAAAAAACGAAAGTTTTTTTACATCTCCTTTTTACATCCCCTTTTTGTTTGTTGACAAGGTGTTGGGAATAGCGGTATAATAATTTCAGTGAAAGAGACCTTTGGCGAGTCTTGGAGGAGAAGATTGTTCATGAGGAGGATGTGTAAATGAACAATAATGACCAAAATATAAATAATAAAAATACAAATGGGTACAATCAACCTCAAAGCAGAGGACAAAACGGATATGCTCAGTCTGAGAATAGGGCACAGCAGAACCCAAACAGCTATGCACAGCCCCAGTATAGACCACAGCAGAATCCCAACGGCTATGCACAGCCCCAGTATAGACCACAGCAGAATCCCAACGGCTACGCACAGCCCCAGTACAGACCACAGCAGAATCCTGACGGCTATGCACAGCCTCAGTACAGACCACAGCAGAACCCCAACGGCTATGCACAGCCCCAGTATAGACCACAGCAAAACCCCAATAGCTACGCACAGCCCCAGTATAGACCACAGCAGAACCCCAACGGCTATGCACAGCCTCAGTACAGACCACAGCAGAACCCCAACGGCTATGCACAGCCTCAGTACAGACCACAGCAGAACCCCTACGGCTATGCACAGCCTCAGTACAGACCACAGCAGAACCCCAACGGTTATGCACAGCCTCAGCAGGCACAGCAGAATTCTGATAATTATATTTATTCTGCTAATACTCCTGCTCAGTCCGATAACAGCAGAAATATAAATCCGGACAATCCTGATAAGAAACAAAAAAGTGAAGGTCCCAAGAGACCTAAAGGCGGCGGAAAGAAGAAAA
>JAZULQ010000012.1:0-88294 GCA_045603185.1 Acutalibacteraceae bacterium | reverse complement strand
GAAATCTAAAATTGATGAAAGAATTATGTTTTATACTACGAACAAACTTCGCCACTCGACGTACCCTTGTACGCCTTCGGGCAAGCAAAATCAAGTCTAAAGCCTTGATTTTGCTCAGTTTGTCCGTTCTGCATCTTTTTTCCTATCCCCTAAAAAGGAGCTGCAAAAAAACTTACGTTTTTTTACAGCCCCTTCTTTTTATGAGAAAATTTTGAGAAATTTTTTTTTGTACTCAGTATTATTATAAAAGTAATTGCTTTTTTGAATTAAATTGTTAAAATATAGTATAGAAAGAAGGCGTTTATATGATTACAAAACAAGAATGGAAGGGCATAAGAGGTTCTTCTCCGAAGCCTGACCAGATAATGCTCTCAATTAAAGGTGACGCATCACACGCTATGACAGTGCGCTGGAGAACTGACACAACTGTTGAAAACGGTTATGTTCTTTATAAGGAAATGGGCACTGATAATTGGATGAAAGCAGTTGCCGAGAAACATTTTTTTGAAACAGATATGGATGAAAGCAATTTCTTCTTTGCCGATATTACAGGTCTTTCAGCGGATACAAGATACGAATATTCCTGCGGTGACGACGCCAACAGAAGCGAAGTTTTCAATTTTAAGACAACCGCGGAAAATACGGAGAAGTTTTCTTTCCTCTGTCTTTCTGATATTCAGGCAGGGGATGCCGAGCCTCCCGCGGATTACTCTGTTCTCAACGGAGTGTTAAAAAACATTCTTGCTGAACATCCCGAATGTGATTTCATACTCACAGCGGGCGATAATACAAACTGCGGTCAGACTGATATTCAGTGGACCGGACTCTTTGAAGGTCTCAGGGGTATAATTGAGTACAGACCCATTATGTTCTGTATGGGCAACCACGATGATATGGGCTTCAGCAGTTATTTTACCAAGGAAGATAAATACTACTCTGAGCACGCTACGTACTTTACTAATCAGCTTTGGGGCAGCTATGCCCATAACGGTCCTGAGGGCTGGATAGTTGCAAATCATGCCTTTGACTACGGCAATGCGCATTTTTGCGTTACCGGTACAAGTGGATATGAGGAAATGAATCAATGGTTGCTTGAAAGTGCGGAGAAGAGTGACAAAAAGTGGAAATTTGCAGTTCATCATTTCCCTGTGAATTACGCAGGTCCCGAAATAGAGTGCGATGATACATATCCCGCAATGCGCGACGGTATGGATAAATTCGATATAGTTTTCTCGGGTCATGAGCACAGCTTCGCGCGTTCATATCCCCGCAGGGGCGAAGGTCTCTACGATAAGCCTTCTCAGGGAACGATACATTACAATTTAGGCTCAAGTCATCGTAATCCACCCGGAACAAGGGTTGTTTCCAAGGTGTGGAATGCCAAGACATATTGTCACGAAGAAGAGCTGTCAATGTATTCAATAGTTAATATTGACGGCGGTAAATGTACCGTTACAGCTTTCGTAGAAGACGGCAGAACTGTTGATTTGTGCGTCATTGATAAAGAAACTGATACTATTTTCCCGCCCGAGCCCGCACCTGTTTTCAACAGAACCAGACTTAATTTCAAGGGCTACGATTTAGGTATGTGTTATGTGGACACAATGCCGCAAAAGGTTGACGGTCATTGGTATGTTCCCATAGGACAGATTATAAGTTTTATAGACGGCGACGTGGAAAGAACCAAAGGCAAAATAAAAGTAGGTGTGTATAACAGAACAGCGGAATTCACGGAGAATTCCACTACTGTTGTTACTGATGCGGGTCAGTATGAAATGGAGGCACCTTGCCTTCGTCTCAACTGCGGTCAGCTCTATGCGCCTATGTACGGCTTCTGCAAGCATCTGCGTATGCAGCCCTATTACTATGAGCACAATAATTTTATAGATATAGCATCCGAGGTTCAGGATAAACCAATGCCGTATCAGCCGTGATTAATTGTGTTGATACAGAACACTTTGGCGAATAGAATTTGTAAATGTTGGTGTTAATATGCAAGAACAAAAGTTGTGTCTTTCTTTAAACGGTGATTTCGGTATATCCGATGTTGAGCAGGTTTTGCTTTTTAAGAAAACCGGTTTTGAGGCTTTTACCGGACATTGGTGCGTAGGGGAAGACGAGCGTGTTGCGGAGTGCGCAAAGGTCGCTAAAAACGAGGGAATGATTTTCCAGTCTTTTCACGCCCCTTGGAGTCACACTGCGGATATGTGGGATGAAAATGAACGTGAGGACGCGGAGCAGGGTGTTAAGGATTTCAAGCATTTTCTTGAGCTCTGCGCAAAGCTTGAAATTCCGATTATGGTTTCCCACGTGTATGTAGGCTTTGATGAGCCTTGTGTGCCCACTCAATTCGGACTTGAAAATTACGGCAGGGTAATTGAATACGCGGAAAAGCTCGGCGTTAAAATCGCCTTTGAAAACACTGAAGGCGAAGAGGGTCTCAATGCTATTCTTACTACACACCATGACAACAAATACGTAGGTTTTTGCTGGGATTCAGGGCACGAAATGTGTTATAACGGTTCAAAAGACCTTTTGGCTCTTTATGGTGATAAGCTTATAGCAACGCATATTAACGATAATCTGGGCGTAAAGGATTTTAACGGTAAAACATTCTGGCATGATGATTTGCATCTGTTGCCTTTTGACGGTATTGCCGACTGGAATTACAACGCACAGCGTATTGTGAAAACAGGCTTTAACGATATTCTCACATTCGAACTCAACAATAAATCTAAACCTTATCGCCACGAAAACGACAAGTATTTTAAACTGCCCGTTGAAGAATATGTGGCTGAAGCATACGCCAGAGCGTGCAGGTTCGCAGTTATGGTAAATAAAATGCGCAATTCATAAAAATATACCACCCGAAAAAGAAATTGACTTTCTTCTTCGGGTGGTTTTGTTTTATAGTGATACTTCCTTATCGGGTGTCGTTATCAGGAAGAGTCTCTTGTGTGTTTTTTACTGTTTTGCGCCGTTGTCGAACATTTCAAGAGCTTTTACGCTTGCGGCGTAACAGTCTGCAAGACCGTCGGCATTCATATTATCGTATGTATCACGTCTTGTGTGGTAGTAATCCTCAAGCTTGTGGTTAAGACCTGTAATACCTGTTGCACGGAAACCTGCCTGGGCGAATGCTGCTGAATCAGTTGCACCGCCGAGAGGAGGAACCATACCTTTTTTACAGTGAATATTTATAGATGCGGCTGCTTCCATAAATAAGTCAGAAACGTCTTTGTCAACCTTTACAGTACCGTTAAGGTCACGATAGTTTGTTAAAAGATATTTGGGGTCATAAATTGTATCGTAAGAAATAATGAAAGTAGGAACATCCTGGAACTCACCCTTATGAGCTTCACACCAAGCCTTAGAACCGCGAAGACCTGCTTCCTCACTACCTGTAAGGATAACACCGATTTCAGTGTTTTCAAGTTCTATGCCCTGGTCTTTAAGAGCTTTGAGAATAGCGATACCCATATAGCAACCTGTAAGGTTGTCATTTGCACCGTCAACGACAAGCTTGCTGTTCCACATAAAGAACATACCTATCTGGAAAGGAACAAAGATAAGACCGATAAGCATTGCCTTTGCCTGCCAGGAGGATGTATCAATAAGGCCGAAGGATAAGCCGTTTTGTGCAACATAAGCAATGGAGCATATAAGGAAAAGAAGAGCACCAACAGCGGAAACGATGATGTGACCTTCGAAAACTACACCGCCGAATTTGTAGTTGAGGGGCCATTCCCAAGCGGCGTCAGGGTGACCGTTGAAGAAAATACGGCGTTTAACTTCGCCTTTACAGCTTTTTATAGCGGTTACGTTAGTACCTTCTTTTTCGGGGAAAAGCTTATCAACAACTTTTTTGTACATTCCGAATTGTGTGAAGGCAAGTATAAAACCTAATGCAACTAAAACAGCCGAAATAACAGGTGCAAAGAAGAATATCGGAATTGCGGCAAGTATAAATGCGAATGTTATATAAATCCAACCAAAGAATGAACCGGGGTTTTCTTTGAAGTGTTCGATTTGTATTCTGTCACAACCGCAGTCGTTTTTGAGTACGTCAGCCATATATTCGCAAGATTTTCTTTCGCCCTCGCTACCGGGGGCACGCTTGCCGAAGCTCTTGATAATATGGGTGATTTCATCAATCATATACTGAGCATATTTGCGTTTTTCCGAAATAACTTTGCTTAAATCGGTTTTGTTTTTTGTTTCCATTTTAATCTCTCCTTAAAACAGTCTATAAGTATATTTTACGAGATTTTAAAATAATGTCAACAAAAATTTAACATTTGATATATTTTAAAGGGCAGTATCTATGAAAATAGGGTAGTGGTCGCTTAGAAAAGAAAATTCTTTTTGAGAAAGTATAACGAAATTTTTGATTTTGGCGTTGCCTTTGAGAAATATATGGTCAACGGCGGAGGAATATATGCTTTTTTTAACTCCACAGGAGATGTTTTCGGAATTGTATTTTGTATCCGTCAAAGAGGTGCACAGCGTTTCGTAGACGGATGAAGAAGCATATGAAACCGTTGTCCTTTCCAATGCGTTGAAGTCGCCGATGAAAAAGAGCGGATTGTTGGGTTCTCCGGACAGCTCGTTTATAAAATCGAGTAATTCCGTTGCCTGTCGCATAGGTACAGGGGTATTATCCTCGCTCAAACTAAAGTGTGTGTTTATTACGGTAAAAGTTTTTTTGGAAAGTTTTTCGCGGAATGTTGCCCATATTACCTTTCGCAGTCGTGAGTCACCACCGTATTTGAGTGCTTTTTCTCCATAGTCGGTAAGCACAAGAGTTTCGGTGTTATATATTATTGATGTCATTGAACCCGAGATTTGTGTGCGTAGGGGTGAAACGAATGCGTAATCCGTATTTTGAATTATGCAGGAATACCAGGTTCTGCTGGTTTCCTGGAGGCCTACAACATCGGGTGCGAGTGAGTTTATGAGAGAACAGACTCCGTCTGCACGTGTTCTGGCAGGTGTGCCTTCAAATCCGAGACTGTCAGCCAATAAATTGAAAGACATTATACGTACATGGTTCTGGCTTTTGGGGTTAGTTTGCCGTATGCTTTTTATAGCAAATCTGAGCTCTGCCGATGCAGGATATTTTGTGATATCACCCTGGGCGTTCAGGTATATGCAGAAAATCTGAAAAATGATAAAGGTAAATAATATTAATTTTGATGTTTTTATAGAAAGTTTTTTATTCATAAGAATAGTATCCGTGAGATTTGCAAAATAATAGATGGAAGATTTTAAAATCCGTTTTTTTGAAAATTTTGCTTTTTCAGAGAAACTGATTCTTGTTCCTTACCGCTACCCGGTTCCTTCCCCGTACCTGGTTCTGTATCTGACTCTTTTTTCTATAACAATATCTATTTATTTCTTTATCTATATGTTTGCGACCGTTTGCGACCGTTTGCGTTCGGTAGCGTTCGTTTGCAATCGTTTGCGTTCGCTTTGAAATAAAAATGGACTGTAAAACTTTCGTTTTTACAGTCCGTTTTGATGTTTAATGAAGTGAATGTGTCTGGCGCTGAGCGGCAACGAGATTGCTGTAAATTCCGCCTTGCGCAATTAATTCCTCGTGAGAGCCTACCTCTGCGATACGACCCTTTTCAATTACTACGAGTCTGTCTGCGTTCCTCAGTGTCGCAAGTCGGTGAGCAATGGCAATCGTTGTTCTGCCCTCAATTAACCGTGTCAGTGCCTCCTGGATTTTAATCTCCGTTTCAGGGTCGAGAGAGCTTGTGGCTTCGTCGAGAATGAGTATTTTCGGGTTTTTGAGAATAGCCCTGGCGATGCTTACACGCTGACGTTCGCCCCCTGAAAGTGTATGGCCGTTTTCGCCGATGACGGTATTATAGCCGTCCGGAAGCTTAGTTATAAATTCGTGGGCGTTTGCCGCCTTTGCCGCCGCTATTACTTCGTCCGGCTCCGCGTTGGGTCTCGCGTATGCTATGTTGTCGAAGATAGAGCCCGAGAACAAATATGTTTCCTGGAAAACGACACCGATATTATCACGCAGCTCCTTTGATGAAACTGATTTTATATCTACGCCGCCAATGGTGATTTTACCCATTCCCGGGTCGTAAAGCCGCATACAAAGGTTGATAACGGTAGATTTACCCGCACCGGAATGGCCTACAAGACCAATCATTTCACCCGGCTCAATATTAAGGTTTATGTTCTTTAAAACAGGTTCATATGATTTGTAGCCGAAGGTTACATTTTCAAATTGTATGTTCTTGGAGGCATCAAGAGTGATATCGCAATCAGCCTCGTCCTCGGTGGATTCCTCATCAAGAATTTCATAAATCTTAACAAGACTTGTTGTACAATCCGCAAGTCTTCTGGGGAACATTGAAAGCCAACGCAAGGGTGCGTAAAGATACGCAAGATATAAGTTGAAGCGTACTAATTCGCCTACGGTTAATGTGCCCTCGAGGACCATTTTACCGCCTATGATGAGAACCAAAAATTCGCCCAGAGCCATAAAGTTACCCACTAACGGAAAGGTAACCGCCCAGAATTTTTCGTTTGAAGCACTGACTTCGGCGAGCTTTTTGGAAACGTTGGCAAATTTTTGAATCTCTCGTTCTTCGTTACCGAATGATTTAACTACGCGTATACCCTTTATAATATCGTGCAGTATTGATGTGGCTTTGGAGTTTATACGCCATTGCTTAAAGTAACGCACACGTGTAGCGTGGCGGAAGCGGGTCATCATAAATGCACCGATGGGAACCGGGATAAGAACTACCAACGTCAGAAGGGGATTAGTCTTAAACAGAATCACAAGAATAACCGTGAACATAATTACCTGCTGAATAAGATATCGACCCTGCTGGTTGAAAAATTCTTTTATTCGCTCTGTGTCATGGGTTACTCTGTGGATAAGATTACCTGCAGAGCGTTTTGAAATGGCTGTCAATGAAAGTGCCTGAGTTTTTTCATACACCATATTACGTAAATCATTGGAGAAACGCGAGCCGATTTTGTTGGATATCCTTGTGCTGAATATGTTTATTACCTGGGATACGGCAAAAAGACAAGCCATTGTAACCGCGATGACAATTATACCGGTTGTGCGTGATTGAAAATAGGGTGTTGACTGTGCTGTGGGTATGAGATAGTTATCTATAAGCACAGAGTTAAAAAGGGGCATAACAGCCGAAATAACATTGGCAACGGTCAGTAAAAGACCTGAAAGAATTAACAATTTAACATAGGGCTTGAAAAATCCGAATGCTCTGGAAAAAACGTACGATTTTTTTACACAGAACATACACATATTCATTCCGCGAAGATAATGCCTGTGGCATTTGGGGCAGACGGGAAGGTCAGATGTGTTTATGTCAAGCATTTCGTCCGTTTCAAAAAGGTGGTTGAGAACTTTTACAAATTCGCCTATTTCACCAACCCAGGTCATTGAGAAACGGCAGATATGGATGTTTTCACTTCCGTCGTCCTTTGCGCCCTTTGGCTTGAGCTCGAGGCGTCCACAACCTACATCGGTGTACTGTACAGCCTCCGCAATATCTGAAATATTAAATTTTTCTTCAATACCGTCAAGGCTTTTTATAATGACATCACCGTCTAAGGTAAGCGTGCCGTCGCAGTTTTTACCATCCGGTGAAATATCAAAATGCGCAATAATTTTTTTCATAATCAGTTTTAATACAAGTACGGTTCGAGAAGCCGTTTGCTTTTAGGTTCAATTTTTTCGAATTCGGGTATGATATATCTGTTGCCGTCCATATCAAAAATGAGGAGCGTATCACCCGAGGAAAAACGCATATTACGGGTGATATCACGAACGGTGAAGTTCTTTTCCCTGCCGTCAACGACGGTTTCAAAATAGAAGTGACCCATTCGCTCTTTAACACTTTTTACCGCTGTTACGGTGGGACAGTAGTAGCGGCTTTCAAGTTCTTTTTTCGCGCTTTCGCATGAAGCGTTATCCAACTCGTTTAAATTGCGGATAATACCGATTTCCTTGTCGTCCATATCATGTACGCAGATATATTCATCCGTGAGAGAATAAGGGTATGTGCGAATAAGCTTTATTCTTCCTGCATTTTCACCTTTTAATGTCATTAAAAGGAAACCATTATCGTTAAAGGAAAAAATGCAGTCCCGGGGATTTAAAAAATCTATTGTAAGCTTATCAGTGTTCATCTTGCTCTTTCTCCTTTTCTTCGTTTTCGTCGGATGAGTCTTCGCCTATGCCTATAAAGCGCAGCGCCTCTTCCTGTAATTTGAACATATTGTAGTACGCGCCTTTTTTATCCATCAGCTCTTCGTAGGTGCCGAATTCAATACATTCTCCGTCGTCAATAACCGCAAGCTTATCTGCATCACGCAGGGTGGAAAGACGGTGGGCAATGGCGATAGTTGTTCTGCCTTCTTTTAATTCGCTGAGAGAGTTTTGTATATTACGTTCGGTTTCGGTATCCATTGCGGCGGTTGCTTCGTCCAGAATAAGTATCTTGGGATTCTGGATAATAGTTCTTGCAATAGAAATTCTCTGGCGCTCACCGCCGGACAGGCTTTGTCCGCCGGAGCCTACGTAGGTTTCGTAACCGTCGGGAAGCTTTGAAATGAATGTGTGCGCCGAAGCGGCTTTGGCGGCGGCAATAACCTCGTCATTTGTGGCGTCGGGTTTCGCATAACGGATATTATCGGCTATGGTTCCCATAAACAGGAAAATATCCTGGGATACAATACCGATATTACTTCTCAACTGCTTTGATGAGAGGTCCTTTACGTCGATACCGTCAATTTTTACAACACCCTCTTTCGGGTCGTAAAGCCTTGCAATAAGGTTCGAGAGAGTGGTTTTACCTGCGCCGGTTTTACCAACAATACCGAGCATCTCTCCCGCTTCGATTCTCAAGGAAAGATTCTTTATAATAGGGTGGGCAGGCTCGTATTCAAACTGTAATTCATTAAGTTCAACAGAACCTTGGAAATTATCGAGAATTATGGGGTTTTCTTTGTCCTTGACTTCGGGCTCGGTGTCCATAATTTCAAAAACACGCTGTGCAGAATCAACGCAACGTGCCCACCAGGTAGTAACCCAGGAAAGAAATTCTATGGGTGCCTGAAGCATCTGGAGATAAACAACGAATGTAAGCAGTTCACCGATCGTGAGTTCATCCGTCGTAACCGCCATAACGCCGCCTATACCTAAAACTACGGCGCTGATGAGATAAATGATAATAGAAAGTATGGGGAAAACAGTTCCTTCTGTATTAGCAGAGGTAATCTCGGCTTTTTGAAGACCGGAGCTGATTTTATCGAATTCAGTGAGCTCGTCGCTCTCTTTTGAGAAAGCCTTTATAATACGGTGTCCGTTAATGTTGTCGCTGACCTTCGAGGTAAGACGAGAATTCTGAACCCAGACCTTGTGATGAAGCTTTCGGAATTTTCTGTTTACTATCGGGTACAGAACCAGGATGAAGGCGGTGGCACCGAGTATGAAAAGTGTCAGCTTAACGCTCGTCATAAACATTATGACGATTAATCCCAGTACAGTGACCGCATTAGCGATAAGATAGGGGAAACCGTCAACAAAGAACCAGTAGATGTTATTGGCATCCCTTGTTACACGGTCCATAAGAGAGCCGGTTTGCTTATGTGTGTAAAAGCCTACGGAGAGACTTTGCATAGCCTTGAAGATTTTTAATTTGATTCCGTAGACTACCTCGGGCAGGATGCCCGCAACTATATATTGATAGAAAAGGGTAAATAATTGGTTGGTTATTTTCAAAGCTGCCAAAGTCAGAACTACGGATATGAGTGCTTTGAACAAGGAGTCGTAGCTTAAGGGGTTACCCGGATTGAGAACCTCATCGTAAAGCTTCTGGGTGGAAAACTGGGGGATTATTATATTTATTCCGCTACTGACAAGTACGGCGAATATCATAAAAATCATTTTCCATTTTACTTCACCGAAGAAGGAAAAAAGTCTTTTGACGGTTGATTTTTTATCTACGCAATCTTTGCAGTACAGGAGCCCTTTGGGTATGGGAGCGCCACATTTACGGCAGGTGTTGCCGGTGTCGTTGTTTATGTACTGGTCGTGAGTTCTGTCTTTTTTGAAGGCGTTGAATATTTTACGGAAATTGTCCGCCTTTTCCAGCAGACCGATAGAGAAGTAGCCAAGGGAGTAGTATTCGCCGTTGAATGTATACGTCAGTTGCCCGGTTGCAAGATATTGTTCGGTGAAAATTTCGTCGATTTCATCGGCGGGTATGGCAACAAGATTTAAAAGCTCAGGCTTGAAGTCAACCTTTTTGTGCTTTTTCTTGCTTTTTGGACGTATATCTTCACTGAATCGCGCCTTGTATATTCCTTTTTCGTCAAAGAATATTAACACGTCACCATATTCTTCGGCTTTTGTCATATCGGTCTTGAATGAATAAATGACCGACGACGTATCAAGCCCTTCGGCTTCGAGTATTTCTGCTATGGGTTTAGGGATATTTTCCATAGGAGATTTCGGCGGACGAGGCGGCTTTTTTAAATGAAGCTTATAAAGAACTTTATTTATAATACCCATTGTTGACTCCCTGTTTATATAGTTTCGCTATATTTTATCACAGCGTTTTTTAAATAACAAGATAATGTTACGAGTTTTAAAGAATATTAACAATATTTTAACAAGAATCAATAATAATGTTTATTGTACACTATGGGAAATGGGTACTTGTAAGAAGTTTTGCTCAGAATATTTTTTTAAAGTGAATTGACATTCATTGGAGTTTTTGCTATAATTTTGACAATTAAATATGGTAGAGGTGAAATTTGTGTCAAATATACTTGTTAAGGGTATTATGCCTGCATTAGTATCATCTTTCACTAATGATGGTGTAATTTTAAAGGACTCTATTCAAAAAAATATTGAACGCAACTATAAGCAGGGTGCCGCAGGTTTCTATATATGCGGTTCCACCGGTGAAGGTCCGGTTCTTACTACTGCTCAGCGTAAAGAAATTGCTGAGTGCGTTGTAGATACGAGTGCCGGCAGGGGAATTAT
Source organism: Acutalibacteraceae bacterium (assembly GCA_045603185.1). GTDB lineage: Bacteria > Bacillota > Clostridia > Oscillospirales > Acutalibacteraceae > DTU089. The sequence continues at coordinate 77,238 of JAZULQ010000012.1, read as the reverse complement.
AGTAAACCACGTAGGTGCAGCATCTCCTTTTGATGCTTTTGAATTGGCTCGCCACGCAAAGGCTTGCGGTTGCGATGCTGTTTCAAGCGTTGTGCCCAATTTCTATTACAAGTACAACGAGGATGAAATCGTAGAGTATTACAAGCGTCTTGCCGGTGAAGCAGAAATTCCGGTTATCGCTTACGCTCAGTCACTTCTTACAAGCGACCCGGTTTCTCTTATGAGAAGACTTATTGAGGTTGACGGTGTTATCGGTGTTAAATTTACTCTTACGGATTTCTACTCAATGAGAAGAATCAAAGAGCTTAACAACTGCGATATTAACGTTATTAACGGACCTGACGAAATGCTTATCTGCGGTCTTTCAATGGGTGCTGATGCCGGTATCGGTTCTACATATAACATTATGTGCGCTGAATACTGTAAACTTTTCAATCAGTTTAAGTCCGGTGATATTGAAGCAGCACGTGCTACTCAGTACAAAATCAATAAGGTTGTTGAAATTCTTATTAAGTACGGTGTTATCCGTTCAATAAAATATGTGCTTTCTCTTGACGGTATCCCCGCAGGCGATATTGCATATCCGGGTACACCACTTTCCGAGGAAGAAAAGAAATTACTTATTGCGGATCTTACAGCTGTCGGCTTTTTTGAAACTTATAACAAATAATTTTGTTTTTGAAAGGTGAAAATTTATGGCGGTAAAAAACATTACACGATTTGGGATACAAAGAAAAATTGTTGCTAACATGACTACCGAAAGTTGGCAGAATATTCCACATGTAAGTTACCAGTACGAACCCGATGTTACAGAGTTTGTAGCTGCATTTAAGGAGTTTGCTGCTGAAAAGAATAAAGATGGCGACCCTGCTAAGATTACATTCAATGCAGTGCTTCTTAAGGCTATTGCGGAAGCTATCGAAGTTGACCCTATGATTAATGCTCATATGCACTATGAAAAAGGTCTTGTAAGAGGTAAAGTTACTACATATGATAATATCGATATTTCAGTTCCGTGGATTCTTCCCAGTGGTGAAATGATGACCATCACTATGAAGGATATGGGTAATAAGACTCTTAAAGAAATTGCCGAATATCAGGCTGACATTAACCGCAGACTTGAAAAGACAAATCTTACAGAGGCCCTTTATTCCGTAGCTTTCCACGATACTCTTGATAAATTTAAAAAGGGACACTTTATAAAAGCTATCAAGAAAATTTACGGTGCTAACACAAATAAGCGTCACAGAATCGTACGTCTTAAAGGTGCTGAGAAAAAGGCTTATAACGCTATCCCCGAATCCGAGAGAATCACACGTAAGGACCTTAAACAGGGTACAATCACTGTTTCAAACGTTGGTGCAGACACTCGCGGACTCAACGGCGAAGTTGCAATGCTTATGGTTATTCCGCCCCAGGTTTGCGTTATCGGTATCGGTACACTCCAGAAGAAGCCTGTTGTAATTACTGATGAAAACGGCGAAGATAAAATTGTTATAAGAACAATTCTTCCTATGAATATCTGTTTTGACCACAGAGCTCTTGACTTCGGTGAGGTAAGACCTTTCCTTACAAAAATGGATGAATTCTTCAAGAATCCTGAGCTGATTCTTAACGACAGAGCATAAATTTTAAACCTGCCTGACGAAATGTCAGGCAGGTTTTTTTATTAATAAAATGTTCAAGTAATTTGTGTTGCATTTATATACTGCCGTATGGTATAATACAACGTGATTATCTGTGGATTACAAGAGTTTTTACTTTTTGGATAGAGAGGTTTATTTATGAGAAAAAAACTGTTGGCTTTTTGTTCGGTCATTGCGGTAGTTTCACTTGTATTAACAGCTTATTGCGTGAAAACTGACGGCGAGTACCTTAAGACCGATGTTTCTTATGCTGAACGTGAGCAATATTACGATGAGGCGGCGGATATGAATACAACTGTTCAGTCCAATGCTTCAAATGAAGTTACAAGCTCGGGTTCTTCATCGGGCGGTTTGCTTGGCGGCTCGGGCGGATTTTTGGAAAACTTAGGCGGTGGAAGCAGTATCGGCGGAATCGGCGAAATTTTCGGTGATGCCTCTGACATTATAGGAAGCGTTATCGGTGACCCTTCTAATGGTTCATCCGGCAATTCTTCCACCACTTCTTCAATGGGAAATCCAATATACATAGACCCTGTTCCTGCGGCAACCTATGTGCAGTCGGGGCTTACCTCAGCTCCTGCGGTTACCAATCCCATAACAAGCATTGGTTCAACTGCTCCCGTTGCTGAAACCGTTAATCCAGCTGCAGCAAGTAACCCTTATATGAAGCCTACCGGTGAAATCAAGGAAGGCGATATGGGTGACGGCGTTAAATGGATGCAGTGGATGTTTATCTATACCGGATACGGTCTCCAGGGCAAGCAGGTAACCGGTGTTTACGATGCTGAAACCGTTGAGGTTGTTAAAAAGCTTCAAACTGAAAAGGGCCTCACAGCTGACGGCGTTGTAAACGATGCTGTAATTGATAAAATTGAGCTTCTTTACTTTGAGCATAAATATAATGTTGAAACAACAACTGTACCCGCATCCGATAATCTCGTAACGGCTCCCGAAACAATCGAGGTTACCGAAGCCGACGGAAACGGCGGTAAACCTTTAAAAATTGCCATAACTATTGCTGTTATTGCCGCTATCTGGTGTATAGCCATTGTAGTTATTGTTCTCATAGTAATTCTTAAAAAATCAAAGAATAAAAAAGCCGGTGAAGTGACAGAGAATAAGACAGCACCTGCAGGCGACGCTAAACCTGCCGAACCCGAAAAGAAAGAAATGACCCTTTCTGATTTATTCGAAGAAGCAAACGAGAAGAAATAATATCTTTTAGCAAAAAGGAGTGTTTTTTATGGATAAATATTTAATTATCAATGCTGATGACTTCGGTATGTGCCACTCTGCGAATATGGCTGTTGCCGATTTGTTCCAAAAGGGCGGTATTACATCGGCTACTATTATGACTCCGTGCAGCTGGGCTAAGGAAGCAGGTAAATGGGCAGCGGAACATCCTGAATATGCAGTAGGTGTGCACCTTACATTTACAAGCGAATGGGGTAATTACAGATGGAGCCCTCTTTCTCAGGGTGAAACAGGTTCATTGAGAGATGAAGAAGATTTTATGTACCATGAATCGGATGAATTTGAGAAAAAGTGCGACATTAAAGAGGTCGAAAAAGAGATTCGTGCCCAGATAGAAAGATTCAAATCCTTCGGTGTTGTGCCATCACATCTTGATAACCATATGGGCTCTCTTTACGGTATTGAAACAGGTCGTTTTGAACTCCTTAATCTTACATTAGCTATTGCCGGGGAGAATGGTCTTCCTTTCCGTTTCCCGGGTACATACGTGCCGGAGATGTTCGATAACGCCACTTTGGATGTTAAAATCGACAAGGCGTTAATAGCACAGTTCTTTGACCAGATTCTCGCATACGCCAAATCTATAAATGTTGCAATGCCCGATTTCCTTATTCCCGGTGAATGGAACGGTCCGCAGAACGACAGCTACGAAAACTTCAAAGAATACATTTACGAGCTTTACAGATCTTTTCCCAATGGAGTTACCGAAACTTATATTCATCCAGCTTTTGAAAGTGATGAGCTTAAGGCAATTACAGGTGCATGGCACCGCAGAGTCTGGGAGCATAAGTTATTTTCTGACCCCCGGACACTCCAACACATTGAGGCTTGCGGTATTAAATTAATTAACTATCGCGACCTTCAGAAAATGAAAGCATAATAAAAAGCATACGTTGAGGCACACTCCGCAAGGATGTGTGCCTCAATTAAGTTTATTCTTATTTTAATGTTTGCTCTATTATTCTTGCGAACTCATTTTTTTGAAAATCGTTTTGTTCAATATGATATCTTTCGTGCGCCAGAGATTTTTCTTTGGCTTCGTCGGAAAGACTTTCGTTAATATATATATTAAAATCGCCGTTCGAGTCGGGGACAGTAAATGCCCTGATTGTGAGCGGCATTTTTATTTGTCTAATTAAAATCAGTTTATTTCTCCTCCTTGTCTATAAGAGCCTGAAACATTACAAGGAATGTGTCAAGTTGGTCCTCTGTCGCGCGTTTTGACATATCAAAAAGTAATTTCCGTTTTTGGAACAGCTCATCCCGCGCATCTTCAACCGGGTCGAAGTTATCATCAAAGTAACCCAACGAAACATTAAAATATTGCGCAATTTTACTCAGTGTCTGTGTTGAAAGTGTTTTGGTTCTGCCTTGCTTTAACTCGGATAATGTGCTCTTAGGTATCCCTGTGGCTTTACATAATCCGGCTGGTTTAATGCCTTTTTCATCACATAATTTTTGTATTTTTTCGTACATATTCACAATCAATCACTCCGTTTTTTGTGCATTTGTACAAAGATTTGTCGAACGAACAAATGTTCTGAAAATAGGTTGAAAAGTTCGGAAAGCTGTACTATAATTCAGTTGCGGTTCGGAAATCTGTACAAATTTCACTAATAATATAACTTTTTTTTAGTTTGGTGTCAATACCAATAATAGTACAAAGGAAGTGCAAAATATGTCAAAATTGATAGAAAGCAGTATAGAATGTCCATTTTATCTTAAAGAGGGCAACGGATTTATTACGTGTGAAGGAGTTTTGGACGGAACACAGTGCGTACATAAATTTGCAGATAACAGGCAAAAAACCAGCTATGAGGTTTCGGTGTGCAGCTCTTCAGGTGGCAGAAAATGCCAGCATCACAGAACGGTTGCGTTGCTCTATGAAAGGGGCTTAAAGACTTGAGCGATAAGAAAGTTCCCAATAAATATAAAAGGGTGTCTTCGGCGGCGGATAATATGAGCGCATTGATTGACGATATTGTTAAAAAAGCGCGGAAAAGCTTTCGGAGCACCGGAAACCCGGATATAGATGCAAAGTTTTTGAAGGAAAGCGTCGGGGCATTGAGGGAGCTGTACGGTTTATTGGAAGAGTGCGACGGTGTCCACGATGTTTCGGACGGTGTTGTTATCCGCTTTGAAAAGCAACTGGAGGAATGGAGTAAATGAAAGAGTTGTTAATTTCTCCGCCCAATGAGAAGCAAAAGGAGTTCTTTCTCAGTCATCATAGATTTATAGGCTACGGCGGTGCACGTGGCGGCGGAAAATCCTGGGCACTGAGAACAAAGTTTATTTTGCTTGCCTTTGAATACAGCGGCTTAAAGCTTTTACTGTTGAGAAAAACACTTCCCGAGCTTCGGGAAAACCACTTGCTGCCAATGCTCGCTCAGTTAAACGGAATTGCCCGATACAAACGTGATGAAAGAGCCTTTATTTTTCCTAACGGTTCGAGAATACGTCTGGGGTATTGTGATACGGAAAACGATATTTATCAGTATCAGGGGCAGGAATATGACGTTATCGGAGTTGAGGAGTGCACCCACTTTACATTTACACAAATACAGTTTTTGACAACTTGCAACAGAACTACCAGAAGTGATTTTAAACCACGTATGTACTTTACCGGTAACCCCGGTGGTGTTGGCCATAACTGGTTCAAACGTCTTTTTGTAAAGGGGCGTTATGAAAACGGAGAGGACCCGGAGGACTACATATTTATTCCGGCTACTATTGATGATAACACAGTGTTGATGAAAACAAATCCCGAGTACGTTAAGGTCCTGGATTCGTTGCCGGAAAAGCTACGTCAGGCGCACCGCTTCGGCAACTGGGATATATTTGACGGACAGTTTTTTGAAGAATTCAGAGATGTGCATGAGCATTATACGGACGGCGTTTTTACTCACGTTATAGAACCCTTTGAAATTCCGGGTGATTGGTTGATTTACCGTTCCTTCGACTTCGGCTATGCAAAGCCCTTTTCATGTGCCTGGTGGGCTGTTGACTATGACGGACGGCTTTACAGGATACTGGAGCTGTACGGATGTACCAAAACACCCAATGAAGGTGTTAAATGGCCCCCTGAAAGGATATTTTCCGAAATAGCCGATATTGAGAAAAATCACCGGTGGCTGAAAAACAAGAGGATAATCGGTGTGGCAGACCCATCTATATGGGATGCGTCCAGAGGCGAGGCGATTATTGAAGCGGCAACGCGGAACGGAGTTTACTTTTCAAAGGGAGATAATAAAAGACTTCCCGGGTGGATGCAGGTCCATTACAGAATGAGCTTTGACGATAACGGAATACCGATGATGTATGTTTTTAACACGTGCAAGGGCTTTATACGGACAGTTCCCGAATTGAAGTTCAGTTCAACAAATCCCGAGGATTTGGATACAACGGGCGAAGACCATATTGCTGACGAGGTCAGGTATATGTGTATGGCAAGACCGATTTCACCAACCTACGAAAAGAAAATGCCTGTTTTAGGTGACGACCCGCTTGATTTACATAAGGGCTGTTACAGAACAATATAGAACGTTGTGTTGAAGCGGATTTGTTTCAGGAGTCATCAGAAATTAAGGAGAGTTTATGAATAAAAATGAAAATAAAAAAACATATGAAAAAGCGAAGCCTGCCGACAGTGTAGGTACGCGCGGAATAATCGGAAAAGAAGAGGTGGAAAAGGCAGTCGGTATTCTTAAAAAGTACAAGGAATCCAAAACCTCTCTTGAAAAAAGAATTGTGGATAACGAGCAGTGGTTCAAAATGCGCCATTGGGAGCAGTTGAGGGGCGATAAGGGGAACAAAAACGCATCTGCGTGGCTTTTTAACTCCATTGCTAATAAACACGCTGATGCAATGGATAATTATCCTACAATTACTTGCTTACCACGTGAAGCAAGTGACGAAAAGGCTGCAAAAATTCTTTCTCAGGTGCTTCCGGTTGTTTTTGAAAGAAACGGTTTTGAGAAAATTTACAGCGATGCCTGGTGGTATAAGCTCAAAGCGGGTACAGCAGTTTACGGTATATTCTGGAATCCCTTAAAAAATAACGGTATAGGTGATATTGAGATTAAGCAGGTTGATATTCTTAATCTTTTCTGGGAGCCGGGTATTAAGGATATACAGAAGAGCAAAAATGTTTTTCACGTTGAGCTGACAGATAATGAAACACTGTTGTCGCTCTATCCGCAGATGTCAGGTAAGTTGGGTTCATCTTCGGTAGAGATAGCTCATTACGTATATGACGATTCTGTTGATACATCCGAAAAGAGCGCTGTAATCGACAGATATTATAAGGTTCTGAAAAATGGCGTGGAAACGGTGCATTACTGCAAAATATGTAACGGCGAACTACTCTACGCTTCGGAAAATGACCCCGAATATACCGAACGCGGATTTTATGACCACGGTCAGTATCCCTTTGTATTTGATTCACTTTTTGTGGAAGAGGGTACACCTTGCGGCTTCGGTTTTATAGATATTATGAAGGATGCGCAGAAGCAGATAGACATTCTTGGCAATGCACTTATAAAAAATGCGTCTATGGCTACCAATCCCCGATATTTCATAAATTCATCGGGTGCTGTGAATGAAGAGGAATTTGCCGATTGGAATAATAATTTTGTCCACGTTTCAGGAAGCAATCTCGGTGAAGACAGTATCAGAGAAATACGTCTTTCGGGTATTCCCGAAATATATCTTGGTATTCTCAACAGTAAAATTGATGAGCTCAAGGAGACAAGCGGTAACCGTGACTTTTCTCAGGGCGGTGTCTCCAGCGGTGTGACTGCCGCTTCGGCTATTGCGGCTTTGCAGGAAGCAGGAAGCAAGATAACCCGCGATATGGTGAAAGGCGGATACAGAGCTTTTTCGGAGCTTAATTCCCTGGCGGTTGAGCTTATTCGCCAGTTTTACGATGAACCCCGATTTTTCAGAATTATCGGTGAAAACGGAGAGCAGCAGTTTGTTTCATACGATAATACAGAAATACGTCTTAAAAGTCAGGGAAGTGCATTCGGTGTGGAGCTGGGTTTGAGAAAACCTGTATTTGATATAAAAGTCAGCGCAGAGAAAGCGAGTCCCTTTTCAAAAATCAGCCAGAATGAACTTGCATTGCAGTTGTACAGTGCAGGTATGTTCAATCCCGAAATGCGCCAGCAGGCGTTGATTGCTGTGAGTATGATGGATTTTGAAGGAAAGAGTGCCTTGGTGGCGAAGCTGAGTTCCGGGGTGAATATGCCGTGACAAAGGTATATTACAGAGAGTATTATGACCGCGTACTTTTAACGGTTGAGGGTCACAGCGGCTTCGCAAAAGCCGGTGAAGATGTAGTCTGCGCCGGTGTTTCTACAATAGCTTATACGCTTTTGAACTGCGTTATGGATGAAGAATCTCACGAAAGACTCAAGCTCATACGAAATATTGTACGTGACGGATATATTTGTCTGGAAATAGAGAGCTTTGATTTTGCAAAAGAGCGGATTTCTGGGATTATTGACGCTTGCATAACCGGCTTTTTAATGTTAGCGGAAAACTATCCGCAATATATAAAATTTGAGTAAAAGACCGTTTCGGCCAAAACGGTTTTTTATATAGATAAGAGGTAACTCTTTGGCACTTCGGAAAGACGATGACGGTTGCAACCAAACTTATATTTTGGCTATAAGGTGTAGGAGTTTTGCGCCTTTATGCCGTATTTCAAAGAGAAAGGAATTCTATGGAAAAAGAAAGGTACACTCTCGATTTACAGCTGTTTGCCGGTGAGGGCGCAGAGGCTGTAAACGGGGAAACGGGCGTCGAAAATGCCGTCGCCGGGCAGGACGGTGCCGATAAAACTGCCGAGAACAACGAGTTTTCCGACCTTATTAACGGAAAATTCAAAGAGCAGTTTACTAAAAAGACACAGGCGATTATCGACAAAAGATTTAAACAGACAAAGGAGCTGGAGGAATATAAGCAGAGAGTTTCTCCCGCAGTCGAAAAACTGATGGAAAGGTACGGTGTTTCACCCGGTGAAGAGGATAAATTACTCTCATTTTTAGATGGTGACGAAAACGGCACATCTGCTCCGGAAGGTAATGAAGCTGAGGAAAGCCCTTTAGAGCTTTCACATCAGCAGAGACTCAGGGGAAGAATAGGCTCCTGGATAAGACAGAGTGAAGAAGTTAAGAAAATTTACCCCGATTTTGATTTAAGGAAAGAGCTGAGAGAAAACAAGCTTTTTTCTCAGCTTCTTATGGGCGGAGCTCCTTTGAAAGCAGTTTATGAAACAGTACATAAGGATGAAATTCTTTCCGGTGCCATGGCATATACCGCTGATAAAGTGCGCGAGCAGGTTGTTAAGGGTATCGAAGCAAAGGGAAGACGTCCTATTGAAAACGGTGTTTCATCCGAAAGTGCGATTGTTACTTCTGTTGACGTTAATTCGCTGACCTCAGAAGATATTTTAAAAATCTTAAAACAGGTTGAGAATGGCGCAAACATAAGCTTTTAACGCCATCGGAAAGGAAATTTTATGACAGATTATATTTTAAATATTCAGTTATTCGCGGCGGGTGACGAAGTAAATAAAACTACTTCCGAAAATCTTTCTGCGGAAATGAAGACTTTTTATGACAAAACACTTATTACACTTGCATCACCTTATCTTGTTCACGACCAGTTCGGTCAGAAACGCGATATACCCAAAAACGGCGGTAAAATTATCGAATTCCGCAAGTTTTCATCTCTTCCCAAGGCCCTTACACCTCTCACAGAAGGTGTAACACCTACCGGTAACAAGCTCAATGTTTCAAGCATCAGCGCAACTGTTGAGCAGTACGGTGACTATATTGAACAGACCGATTTGCTTGAGCTTACCGCAGTTGATAACACAATCGTTGAGGCTACAAAGCAGCTCGCTTCTCAGGCAGGACTTACAATGGATACCATCGTAAGAAATGAAATCGTAGGCGGTACTAATGTTATGTATTGCCCCAAGGTTTCCGGCGAAAGCGAAACTGAGGTTACATCAAGAAGTCAGATTGATGCTACCGCACTTCTTCGTGTTAAGGACGTTTTTAAAGCGGCGGCAGAGCTTAAAGCAATGAATGCTCCCAAGATTGACGGCTATTACGTGGGTATCATTCATCCTTATGTTGCTTACGACCTTATGCAGGAGGCGGGTAATCAGTGGATGGAGGTGCAGAAGTACGCAACTCCCGAAAATATGCTTAAAGGCGAAATCGGTTGCCTCGGCGGTGTTCGTTTTGTTGAAAGCACTGAGGCGAAAATCTGGAACGAAGGTGCCGACGGCGCGGCAGTATTCGCAACACTTGTTATCGGTGCTGATGCCTACGGTGTAACAAGCGTAAACGGTGGCGGCGTCGAGCATATCGTAAAGCAGAAGGGCTACGGTAACGACCCCCTTAATCAGCGTTCTTCAGTGGGTTGGAAGGGTCTCAAGACCGCAAAGAGACTTGTTGAAGAATATCTTATCAGAATCGAAAGCGGTTCCGCATTCAGCGCAACAGCTAAAGAAAACTGATTTGGTCCGGAGCTTTTAAAATTTTGAGCCAAATAAAAAAAGGGTGCCGCGTAATAACGGCACCCTGATATAAAAGGAGTGTATTTGAATGGCAAATAAAAAACAGGAAACAGTTTCAAAGAACGAAGAATTAGTGAGCGTGTTTATTCCTAAACAGTCACGAAATGATACAGAGCGTTTTATTGCGGTGAACGGCGAAAGAATCCTTGTTCAGACAGGTAAAACCGTAGAAATTCCCGAACGTTTCGCAGAGGTTCTCAAAAACAGTGAAAAGATGGCGGCGGTATCCGCGGCTTATATTGATGCAAATATTTCCCTTTGAGGAGGGCTTCTATGACTCTCGGAAAAGCGGTAGAAAATTTCGATGCTCAACGCGCAAATAACGTGTCCATCGAAAGAAAAATTGAGTGGTTATCACAGCTCGATTATAAAATCTCGGCAGAGCTTCTGAAGCCTCGCGGAGGCGACGGCTTTGAGGGATATACAGTGAAAACATTATTAGAGACTAAACTCAAGGCTCCTGAAGAATACGCTGAAATATATCATTTATATATGAATATGAAGCTCGATTATATGAATGGTGAAATTGCAAGATTTAATAATTCCGCTATCCTTTTCAACAGTATGTACAAGGAACTGAGTAATTTTATAAACCGTGAGACGGCTGTAATAAAAAATGCTGAAATAAAGGTAGGGGATATCGATGTATAACCCTCGTTTAGGTGAGCTTCAGACAAGCCGTGAAATTATAAATCGCTTCAAGGGCTACGAAAATAACCTTGTTATAGATGAAAATGCCTTCTGTTTTACGGAAAATATGGGCTTTGGTGCATATCCCTCCGTTTCGCCCAGAAATAAACGTGTTTTCTTTAATGTTCAGGGTGAACGACTGCACTGCCTTTGCTCAAAAGAAAAAATTATCTATATAAATAACGGCTTCTTGTATTACGGTGGCGAAAAGGTTGAAGGTCTTTTCTTTCCTGATATTGATGAGGAAAGAAAGTTCGTCTCTATCGGTGCAAAGCTTCTGATTTTTCCCGATAAGGTTTATTTAAATACTGAAGATTTCAACGATTACGGCAGCCTTGAGGCTGTGTTTGAAAGCGAAGGTAACGTCACATTGGGTATGTGTAAGGCTGACGGTGAGTTTTACGGTGAATATGCCGTCAGCTCAAATGCGCCTGAGGAGCCTGAAAACGGTGATTTATGGCTGGATACATCGGGAAATCCGCATATTCTCAAGCAGTTTTCTGAAAGTTTGGGCTACTGGATAGAATTAGCCGAAACATATATAAGAATAAGCTGTCCCGGGATAGGTGTGCCCTTTAATCAGTATGACGGCGTAACCTGCGTTGGATTGGATGAGGCAGGCTTTAGCGGAAGTCACATCATTCGGGATAAAGGCGATGATTATATCGTTATTACCGGTGTTCTCGACAGTAATGTGGAAATAACCGGAAAAGTAACAGTTGAAAGACGTGTTCCGGATATGGACTTTGTCTGCGAGTACGGTAACAGAGTATGGGGCTGTTCTTCTGAAAATAACGAGATTTATGCCTCAAGGCTTGGTGACCCGTCTAATTTTAACACATTTATGGGGATTTCAACTGATAGCTATGCAGTGAGCGTCGGTACGGACGGACCCTTTACCGGTGCGGTAAGCTACAGAGGCTACGTGCTTTTCTTTAAAGAAAATTGCGTCCATAAAATTTATGGCCAGAATCCTCCCTATACAGTGACTACATCTTATATACGCGGTGTTCAGAAGGGGTCTCATCGCTCTTTGGTTTGTCTCAACGAAACCCTTTACTACAAATCAGTGGGTGGCGTTTGTGCTTACGAGGGCGGTGTTCCGGTGTGCGTGTCAAAGGATTTAGGCGATGCCTATTATTCTCAGGCGGTAGCAGGTGCTTGCTTTAATAAATACTACATCTGTATGTCCGATAAAAACGGTAATCGTCATTTGTTTGTTTACGATGAAGAAAAAGCACTCTGGAACAGGGAAGACGGTATTGATATAAGAGAGTTTTCTTCCAATAACTGTAACTTGTATTTTGTAATGAAGTCAGGTGATGAGTACCGTATAGGTCTCATAGATGGAGAAAACCGTTACGGCTCATTTACCGGGGAGCTCAAAGGATATTCCGAAGAAGATGATTTTTCCTGGGCTGCCGAAAGCGGATTATGGGGCTTGTCCTTGCCCGAAAATAAATATTATTCCAATATCGTAATACGTGCCGCAGGAAGTAAGGGAGCAAGGCTGAAGGTGTTTTTTGAATACGACAGCAGAAAGCTTTGGGTAAAACAAATTGATACGGTTTTTGAGAAAACCGGCTCTTTACTGTTACCGTTTATCACTCCGCGTTGCGACCATATGCGTATCAGAATAGAAGGTAAGGGCGATATAAAAATTTACAGTATTGCAAGAAAAATTGAGTCGGGGAGCGATTTGAATGTATGACCTTAATCTGAGTATCCCCAACATCACATCGAAAAAATATTCAAATGACAACCGATTCTTGCTTCTGAAAAATTATCTGTATGAATTAAACGAAACGCTTTCTTATGCCCTTGCGGACAAGTCACAGACGGAAATAGGACAGATAAAAAATGGTGTTGAAGCTGATATTAAAAATCAGAAGGAGAATATATATCAGCTCAATTTACAAAGTGTGTCAAGGTTCAAGGAGCTTAAGGAAAAAATACTGAGAACCGCAGAGGATATACGGCGTGATTATGAGTCCGCCGTTCTTCAGAGTGAACAGAAAATTTTACAGACCGTTACAGGTGAATTCGTGGGTAAAGGTGAGTTCGGTGAATACAAAAGCGGAGTGGAAACAACGCTCGAGCAAACTGCGGCGGATATTAAAATTGCGGCAGAAAACACTGAAACCGTTGCCAACGACCTGGAATATTTCAAGGATGAAACGAAATCGGAAATGACTGTCAGGGCAGAAGCGGTGATGACGCAGGTGGAAAGTCTATATACAACCAAAACTCAATCCGCGGAGCTCGAAAGCAAGCTTTCTTCCCAAATAACCCAGACCGAAGAAACAATTACAGAGCATTTTTCTGAAAGTGTATCAAAAATCAGTGAGGATATCAGCTCTGTGGGCGGCGAGCTCAGTGAGCTGGTTTCTTCTTTAGATGTGTACATCCGACGCGGTGAATTGGAAAGCGGAATTTACGGTATAGAAATAGGCAGAAGCGACAGCAATATCAAAGCACGCTTTACAAATAACCGACTGTCTTTTTATCAAGGCATAGTGGAAGTGGCGTATATTTCGGGCAGCAGCCTTTATATTACAAATGCGCAAATTCTCGATTATTTAAAAATAGGTAATTCCGCTAACGGTTATTTTATGTTTGATACTACGGAAAACGGTCTTGAAGTGAGGTGGATAGATGGCATTTAATTATTACGGAAAATGTACGGGTACTTCTTCGGGGAAATACGATTTGTGGATGAGTGTTACCCAGAACTCACAAAACATTTTACTTAATACAAGTAACATAACCCTTAAGTTTTACCTGAAACGAAATGACGGCTACGCTTCGTCGGCATATAACCTTGTAACAAGTGAAAACAGCGTGAAGCTTGTTGTCGGTAACAGCGAGAAGGTTAATCAGAATATCAGTATTGATACAAGAAACAGCGCCTTGGTAACACTCGCTTCGTGGAATGGTGATGTAGCCCATAATTATGACGGAAGTCTTACGTTAGAGCTTAACGGGCAGTTTACTATGGGTAACACGACGCTTTCCGGCGGTAGTGTTTCGGGTTCGTTTAATCTTACGACTATCCCCAGGGCGTCAACTGCCACATTTTCGTCGTCTACTGTTAGTCCCGGTGCAGTGCTCACTGTTAATATTTCATCGGCTTCCGATAGCTTTACACACCGTCTTACATGGTCATTGGGTAATAAGAGTAACAGTGTTAATTTAGGCGTCGGTGTAAAAACGACTTATATGGAGGTTCCTACGGACTGGATTTCGGAAATCACCGAATCCCCCAGAGGTGCGCTGAGCGTTACGCTGACAACATACAAAAACTCCGTAGTCGTAGGCTCAAAGCTTTACAGCGTGGGATTGATTATCCCTTCAACAGACGAATATAAGCCTGTTTTTGATATTGATATTGAGAGAATTGATAACGCCGTCCCGGCTGAGTGGAACGAATATGTAAAAGGCTTTACTCAAATAAAAATAAACGCAGGAAATCTTGGGTTTAAATACGGGGCAACCTTTGCGGCGGCTACGGTTACGGTAGGCTCTGTGTCCAAAAGAACGTTGCCTGCAACATTTGATTTGCCGATTTCGGGAACAGTAAAAATAACTCTCGCTGTCAAGGACAGTCGCGGTCTTCTTACAGTTAAAACTACCACAATAGATGTGTGTGATTACAATCCGCCGTCCGTTGATATAAAAAGTATTGCCCGTTGTACCGAAGAAGGCGTAACGGATGTGTCGGGTACATATTTGCGTATGGAGTACCTTGCAGGATACAGCGACATTAACGGCAAGAATTCATACGAAGTAAAAGTTAAATATAAGGCTGCCACCGTTGAGGGTTACAGCGATAGTATAACGCTGACGGATAATCCGGCTGTGTTCGGTAACGGTGACATAGCGGAGCATTCTTCGTATACGGTGATAGTAACCGTGACGGATGCTTTGTCAAAAGAGGGCGTTGAAATTCTCAGGTCCGTTACAAGTGCACAGATTCCCTTTAATATCCGCAGGGGCGGTACAGGTGCGGCATTCGGGAAGTTCGCTGAAAATGATAATGAACTGAGTGTCAACTGGGATGTGAATATTGCGGGTGATCTGAGTGTTTCCGGGTATGTTAATTACGAAAATGTTGAGTGCGCGTGCTCTGACAGCACCAGGGATATCCTGGCGGAGGCGAGGTATTACCCGTTTTTGAGTATGGTGTATTTGCGCATTAGACTTACCGCCGCAAAGGTACTATCTGCAAATGTTACTCATACAGTTGCAACTGTTTTCGGGAAAACACCCAATGTTTTTTCACCGCTTCAGAGTTTTGTGAATTTTTCTTCCGTAGGGCAAAGCAGTGCCGGCGTAGCGTTTAAAACAGGCGATATAGTTTTGCGAGCTGACACAGATATAGCGGAAGGGTCGTATATCTATATCAACGGATTTTATATTATACAGAAAGGGTGATAAAAAATAGCATATTCAACTATATCTTACGGTTCATCGGGTAGCGATGTTAAAAAACTACAACAGACACTTAACAATTACGGATATTCTTTGGATGTTGACGGTCAGTTCGGCAGTAAAACACAAGCGGCGGTAAAGGATTACCAGAAGAAAAACGGCTTAGCTGTTGACGGTATAGTAGGGGCAAAGACATGGGGAAGTCTTAATTCAAAAGGCAATTCTTCCAATACGTCTTCATCAAAAAACACAACCGACAAAGTAACACTTCCCAAGACCTCCCCAAGACCGGAGTATGAAAAAAGTCCAACGGTGCAATCTGCCGAAAATGCGCTGAAAAATTGGGAAAATAATAAGCCCGGCGAATACGAAAGTCAGTATTCGGAACAGATTGAAGCATTGCTCAACGATATTCTTAACAGAGAGGAGTTCAGTTACAGCCTTAATGCTGATCCCTTGTATCAGCAATATCGTGAACAGTACATTGAAAACGGCAAAAAAGCGATGATGGATACAGTGGGACAGGCAACAGCTCTTACGGGCGGATATGCGAACTCGTACGCTGTTAATGCAGGAAATCAGGCGTACGATGAATATCTCAATGAGCTTAATTCCATTGCTCTTGATTTACGTGACAGAGCATACGACAGATATACGGATGAGGGCGATAAAATGATAGAAGATATTACGCTTCTACGCTCTATGGACGGTGATGATTACGATAAATATCTTGCCAGGCTCGAACAATACTATTCCGATGGCGATTATCTTCTCAATAAACTTGTTTCTATGTCTGATTCCGAGTTTGAGGCATTTCTTGCGGAAGTGGATGCCTGGGAAAACGACAGAGATTATGAATTCGATAAGTATCAGGATGCCTTGGACAGACAAGAATTTGAAAAGGAAATGGCGTTCAAAAAGGCGGAAGCTGACAGAGATCAGGCGAATGCAGACAGAGAGTACGCGTTAGCGGTAAGAAAAGCGAGCTCGTCAGGTTCATCTAAGAGCAGTAGCAGTAAGAACAGCAGTAGCACTAATAGTAAGAGTCTGACAAAATCGCCACCGAAAACATACAAGGAGTTTTATGAACGAACCGGAATATCAACTATTCTTACGGATAGAGAGTACGCTACCAGCAGAGCTATAAAGGAAGTTTATCCTACGTACCAAAAGTATCTTGAGGAAATGTATGAGAAATATACAAGTGGGTGAGTAAATGAAGGTTAAAGTTACAAAAGAAAATGTTATTGTTACCGAATACGATAATATTAATCAGGGTGAAGTTGGAGTGCATACTTGCTTTTTTGAATTTCCCGAATGCTTCGACGGACTTTCTGTTACTGCATCGTTCAATAATATCCCGATTCCGATTTTTGATAATAAATGCAGTATTCCGACTCTGAAGAAAGGGACGGTAGTCCTGGGAGTTTACGCCTATACCCGAAACGACGGTGCTGTTACGTTGATGTATTCTCCCAAACCCACAGTTTTTTACGTGGATGCAGGCTCTTATACCGGTGAAACCGCAGTTGAAGAAACACCGGAAATAGGTGATTTCGAACAGTATTGCAGAAATTTTGCGTCGGAGATACTTGAAAGTATTGAAAACGAAGTCCAAAAAGAAGCAGAAAACAAGCAGGATATCCTCGTAAGCGGTGAAAATATCAAGACTATAAACGGTGAAAGCCTTTTGGGAAGCGGAGATATTACCCTTGAGGGTGGCAGTGCCGATGCAGAGCTCAGGGGAGATGTTACGGCGGCTATCGGAGAAACGACACGGTATAAGGACATAACCGCGGATTACCCGCTTAAAGTCGGCGGATATAATGCTACAAACGGTAAATATAATTCCTTGCAAACGACAGGACAATGTACGGAGATATTCCCGGTAACGAAAGGCGAAAAGTACAGAGTTACAGGTTACGCGACATATTACTACTGTATACTCGCGCTATATGATGAGAACAAGGCGTTCATTAAATCATTCAGCGCCTATGAAATAGGTACGACAGGTGGTACTGTTGAATATACAATCCCCGAAACCGAAACCGATGAAAACGGTAATGAAAAAACTGTTGCATACATTGCCTGTTCCTCGCAAGATGCCCCAAAAGTGCCTTTGACTATTGAAAAGGAAGTCACCGCCTTCAATAATGTGCAGGATATGATTGATACTTCCCTTGAAGCTTTAGCCTCGGGCAGTAGCGGCGGCATAGTATTGAGCGAAGATGAAAAGCTGGCTTGCGAAAGATTTTCGAATCTTTTTATATCAACAAGCGGAAGGACCGAAAGTCTGGTTTTCTTCACTGACCCTCATTTGTGCACGTCAACAGGCGTCAAATCGGAATTTGAAGCGACAATGGACAGAATAATGGCGGTATATAACAACATACCTGTGTCAACCTGTGTATGTGGCGGCGACTGGCTTTCAACCGGTAATACAAAGGAAAACGCGGCTTATCTTCTCGGGAAAATTGACGGCGCAATGAAATCGCGCTTCAAAAATTATATAAACCTTGCAGGTAACCACGACACAAACTATATGGGTTATGAGTATACCGAAAATGACAACGACCGCCAGCAATCTTCCAACTGTATTATTACAAATACGGCTCTTTCTAATTTGTGGTACAGAAATCACGGCGGAAACTACTTTGCGGTAGATGGCGATTGTACGAGGTTTTATGTGTTTGATACCGGCATAGACGATTGGGTTTATGTTCACGGAGTAGGTGTTGAGGGCGACTGGTACACCGAAACAAACGGCTACACAAGCGAAAGCCATAAGAACGAGCAAATTCATTGGTTTGCAAATTCCTTGTTGGCGGATAACCCCGAAAGATGCGCGATTTTGTTGCACGTTGGAACAAAAGGCTATGTTGCAACTCCCTTTGTAAGTGACATAACGGCGGTGGCTAAAGCCTTCAACGATAAAACGAGTATAACGTTCAATGAGGTTACTTACGACTTTTCAAAAACCGAAGGGCATTTATACTTTGCGTTGGCAGGTCACGCGCACGTGGATTTGCAGCTCGTGGAAAATAGTATCCCTGTTGTGCTGACTACTAATTTGTATTACGAGTATTCGGATGAATATCCGCCGAGCTATGACCTGGTCCTTGCGGATTACGGTGCTAATGTAATAAAACTCGTCAGAGTCGGCGCGGAAAACAGTTACAGCACCGACGATTTCGATGAGAACAGTATAAGAACGTTCCAAATGGCATAAGGCGGTGAGAATATGGCTGAAAGAATTGTCCTGATTGCATCCGTTCTTACTGCGGTAGGCGTAATTATTACCGCGGTGATAAAAGTGTACAAGTTTATTCGCAAGTGTGAAAAATGGATTGAAGAAACAAGCGAGCATTCCCTTGAAAACTATCTTTCCATAAAACGCCTGGAAATAATGTCCCACGAAATGCCGTTGTCGGAGCGTATTGCCGCAGGTGAAAAATATATTAAGTACGGCGGTAATGGTGAAGTGAAGCATAAATATGATGAGCTTGTGGAGCTTTTGCCCAAGGAAAATGATAATTTGAGCTTTAAATGAATATATTTAACAGAGGTGATTTTTGATTGAAGCTTAATCTTAAAGCAAGACTTAAAAATAAAACTTTTGTAATAAGCACGGCGGTGCTTATTGTTTCGTTGGTTTACAGAGTTCTTTCGCTGTTTGATGTTTTCCCTTCTGTAAGTGAAAGCGAAATAGGGGAAATTATAAATATGGCAGTAAATGTCCTGGCACTTGTAGGTATCATAGTAGACCCGACCACCGAGGGTGTGAAGGACAGCGACAGAGCTATGACATATTGTACGGAAAAAGATGTACGTTTAATTGAGAAAGCGGGCGATTTCGTTGAGTAAAAGAATCTATATTTCGCCCAGTAACCAAAGCGCCAATACATACGCAACGGGTAACACCAACGAGAAGGTGCAGTGCCATAAAATTGCGAAAGCCTGCGTTGCATATCTTAAAAAAGCAGGTTTCAACGTAATGTGTACATATAACCTTGATATGTATGCGAGAGTAAAAGAGAGTAACACTTTCGGTGCCGATATGCACGTTGCAATTCATACTAACGCAACAGCTAAGCATAACGTAACCGGCGGTACGCAGATTCTTTTATATAAGCTTTCGGGTGAAAATAAAAAGGCAGGACAGGCGGTCTTCAATAGACTTGCCCCCATCACACCCGGTAAAAGCGCTGAGAGACTTGTTGAAAAACCTGATTTTTATGAGTGTAACTCTGCAAAGGGGCTTACTGTTTACTGCGAATGTGAGTTTCACGATACCAAAACCGGTTCTGGTTTCATTATAAAGAACACTACCGAAATCGGCGAAGCAATCGCCAAAGGTATTTGCGATTATTACGGCGTGAAAGCCAGTGAAACAGTAAATGACGAAAAAATAAACGTCCCGACTGATGTCGAGACGCTGTATGTTGTTCAGACAGGTGCTTTCAGCGTTAAAAAGAACGCCGAAAACCATCTTGAAAAATTAAAAAAAGCGGGATTTGCAGGCTTTATTACTACTAAAACGGCGGTTAAATAACGCCTGCGGCAATTTTTAGAATTATCTGAGCATCAACGGTATCCATTGTTCCGTTGGAGTTGAGGTCGTAGAGGAAGAGCTCATCCTCGCTCAAGGGGGGCTCCAGCGAAGCGGCTATGCGCAGGGCTAAATATGCGTCCTCGGTAGATACAGTTCCGTCCTTGTTAATATCACCGAATCCGGCAACGGTTTGCTGGGAATCGGTTATAAAAACAGGAACATCGTATAATTTTGCGTAAGCCATAGCCGCAGAGTTTTTACTGCAGGTTATTGTTATGGCGTGGGAGAAATCGGTGGAGTTTGCGCTTCTCAGTGCGAAAGCATAACGACCTATTTCGGTAACGTTATCGGGAATGGTAACCTGAGTTAAGGCAACACAGTTTTCAAAAGCGTAGCTTGCTATCTCAAGTTCTCCTGTTCCGAAAGTTACACTTGAAAGCAGAGTACAGCCTTTAAATGCACTGTTTCCGATATAACCCAGAAGATTCGGGAATGTGAGCTTTTCAATAGCTGTACAGTTACTGAAAGCGTAGTCACCGATGTACAGCAAAGAATCGCACATTTTAATGTAATTCAGTTCGGTGCAACTGTGGAATGCGCGTTGACCTATGACCTTGAGAGCATTTCCGCAGAAAAGCTCAGTCAAAGCTGTACAGCCGTAAAAGGCATATTCGCCAACAACCTGAACATTTTTAAGGTTGACACCGGTGAGAGATGTGCAGGAGTTAAATGCCTTGGAACCGATAGAGGTAACATTTTCGCCTATAACAACGGAAGTAAGATTTCTGCAACCGTAAAAAGCCATAGAACCGATAGATGTAACGGTTTCGGGTATTCTGACAATGTTGATATTGTTTTTTTGCTGGAATGCGCCGGGACCTATGGCGGTAACGTTCACACCGTTTATAGTAGCCGGAATATTTACAAGGTCCGTATAGAAATCATTGTATCCGGTAATAGTGTACGTTCCGTCATCGTTCGCGGAATATACAAATCCGTTGTAATTGGCGGCGTATATAAAAGGAATGGATGCTACAATTAACATTATAGCGAGAGTTACCGATAAAAACTTCTTCATAGAAAACCTCCGTAGTTTTTTGTGTAGCCGGAATAATTGTTTTTTTCATTATACTACATTTCAGGGTATTTGTACACTACAAATTTTCGAATCGCAAAGGAAATGTAATATTATTCAGTTTTTCGTATACTCGCCTTGTTTTTTGTTGAAAAGTGTTGCAATTTTAACACGCGCGATGTATAATGCACTAAACAGGTGCGTCTGTGCCTGAAAATAAAAGTGAGGTTTTAGAAATGAAAAAGGTTTTAAAAATTACAGCTATTGTAATGGTTTTTGCAATGCTCGCAGTTTTCGCTTCTTGCGGTAAAGCAAAGGAGAATGCGGCGCAGGTTAAAGTTATTGAGATTGACCTTACATCCGAACAGTACGCTTTCGGTGTTGATAAGGATCAGCCCGAGCTTCTTGAGAAGACAAACGCTTTCATCGCAAAGATTAAAGGCGACGGCACATTCGACGAAATCTGCAACAAGTATTTCGGTGATGGCGAGCCCACTCCCGTTTACTCCGCTAAGTTAGATTCTTCCAAAGACCAGCTCGTAGTCGCTACAAACGCAGCATTCGCTCCCTTCGAGTATAAAGAAGGCGACGCTTTCTACGGTGTTGATATGGAAATCGCTGCTCTTCTTGCTGAAGAGCTCGGCAAAGAACTCGTAATCAACGATATGCAGTTTGACGCTGTTTGTCTTTCAGTAGGCGAGCACCAGTGCGATATCGCAATGGCAGGTCTTACAGTTAACGAGGAAAGAAAAGAAGTTGTTACTTTCACAGAGTCTTACTATGAAGCATCTCAGAGAATCATCGTTAAGGCTGATGACAAGACATTCGACGAATGTGCAGATGCAGCAGCTGTTGAGGAAATCCTCAAAGGCTATGATGATAAGACATCTATCGGTTACCAGAACGGTACAACAGGCCAGTACTATGTTCTTGGTGACGTAGACTGGGGCTTTGATGGCTTCGCTGTAACAGGTAAAGGCTACACAAGCGGTGCTCTTGCAACTCAGGACCTTATCAACGGCAACATTGATGCAGTTATTATTGACGCTGCTCCCGCTGATCGTATTGTTGAAAACTTCAACGCTATTGCATAAGTATTTATCGTAATAACAATTACAGTGCCTTGCTGGTATCAGTAAGGCATTGTTTTGTGAAAGGTGAAATTATGGGGAATATTGCTTATCAATTTGAAATCTTCTGGTATTTGTTCTGGGACAAGGGCGGCTACAAAGATGTAATCCTTGGCTTTAAAAATACCATGATAATAGCCGTTGCAGGTCTTGTTATCGGTATAGTTATCGGTACGCTTATTGCTACGGTGAGAGTTTTACCAAAATACAAACGTATTATAAGAATATTGGATAGTGTCTGTAAATTTTACGTAGGTTTGTTCAGGGGAACACCTATGGTTGTTCAGCTTCTTGTGTTCTATTACGTTGTTCTTCCTCTTTTAGGACTGAAATTTCCCGCCGTCAGTGTGGCGGTAGTTGTCTTTGGTCTTAATAGCGGCGCATATATTTCCGAGATAATGCGTGCAGGTATTATGTCTGTTGACCCGGGTCAGCTTGAAGGTGCCCGTTCGGTAGGCTTCAGCTATTCTGCGGCTATGTTCAAGGTTGTTATACCTCAGGCGATTAAAAATATTCTGCCTACTCTCGGCAATGAATTCATAGCACTTGTCAAAGAAACTTCGGTAGCATCCTTCGTTACTGTAGTTGACCTTTATCGTGCTTTCCAGACGATAGGCGACAGCAGGTATCAATATATGGTTCCCTACCTTGCAATGGCGGTAATTTACATTGTTGTGATTTGTATTATTACATTGGGTGTTAAATTGATGGAAAGGAGTCTGAGAAAAGGTGACAGAAAGTAATGTAATTCTTGAAGTCAAGGGGCTTCAGAAGTCTTTTGACGGTAATCATGTTCTCAAGGGTATTGACACAGTTATAACCCGCGGTGAAAAAGTTGTTGTTCTCGGTCCCTCGGGCTCCGGTAAAAGTACATTTCTCAGATGCCTTAACTGTATGGAAGACCCTACAGGCGGTTCGGTAATTTTCAACGGCGTTGACATTGCTGACCCGAAGGTAAACATCAATGTCCACCGTCAGAAGATGGGAATGGTTTTCCAGCATTTCAATCTTTTTGCCAACAAAACTGTTTTAGAGAACATTATGATGGCTCCCATATATGTGGGTATTAAAAATTTGAAGAAGGAAAAGAAATATAACAGAGCCGCAAAGCAGGAACTCAAAAAAGAGGTCCGCGAAAGGGCAATGGAGCTTCTTAAAAGAATAGGCCTTGAGGATAAGGCCGATGCGTATCCGTCGTCACTTTCCGGTGGTCAGAAACAGCGTGTTGCCATAGTCCGTTCTTTGGCTATGAATCCCGAGGTTATGCTTTTTGACGAGCCGACTTCAGCTCTTGACCCCGAAATGGTAGGCGAGGTTCTTGACGTAATGAAGGACCTTGCGAAGCAGGGAATGACTATGATAGTTGTTACCCACGAAATGGGCTTTGCCAAGGAAGTTGCGGACAGAGTTATATTTATGGATGAAGGTGTTATTGCAGAGGAAGGTACACCTGATGAAATATTCAATACCCCTACCACCGAAAGACTTAAAACCTTTTTAAGTAAAGTTCTTATTTAATAATAATTTATCTTAGCGCAGGGCGTTTTTTGCCCTGCGTTTTAATTATATTTATGTAGTGAAAATGCACAACTGCACGGTTGCGTTTTTGTCGGTTTGTACAAGGTTGATTTCTTTGAAATTAAAAAGTCTTTTTTCGGTTGAAAACATTTTTTTTATATGGTATACTTCATTTTATAAATGAACTTGGGGGTGTATTTTTTGGCAACAGAAAATATAGATGTCCAGGAAACTGCTGTAGCCGAATCTGTTGATGCGGCTTCCAGAGAATATGTCTATGAAAATCGCCGCTACGTCGGCATGAAGGAAACTGTTTGGTACGTTGTTTATGACATGTGCCAGAGCTTCAATATTGACACATTCTCTTCTCGTTTTGTTACTAACATTCTTCAGGTTGACTTGGACATGCAAACAGCTGTAAACGTTTTCAACGGCGTTTGGGACGTTGTTAATGACATATTTACAGCGGCGATTGTTGAAAAAACTCGTACACGATGGGGTAAATTTAAACCCTATCTTGTTGCTCTCGGTATTCCCGGAACATTAGGTACCTGTTTCTATTGGTTACTTCCTATGTTCTTCAAAGGAAAAGGCTCGAGAGATATGACCAAATTCTGGACGTACTTTATACTTGCGGTTGTTCGTGAGGGTGCCGGTACTTTCAGAGCGATTTCCAGAACAGGTATGTTGGCGACCATAACGCCACATCCTGTTGACCGAACGAGACTGATTACCGTTGCGGAATTCTTCTCGGGCTTATTGGGTGAGAAGCTACCTCAGCAGATTCTTACCGTTTTGCTTGACTTGATTGGTAATAAGGTCATTAACCTTTCATACACATCAACATTTATGTTTATGGGTAACTTTACTGCAATCGTCAGCGGTGTCGCTTCACTTATTTTCTGCGTTATGACCCGTGAAAGAGTTATGCAGTCTGTTGAAACACCCAGTGTATGGCAGGGTATTAAGTCAGTTGTTAACAACAAACCTATTTTGCTGTTGACACTTTCAGACACTCTTTCCAACTTCAGTGTCGGCGGTAGTATAAACGACTATTACATAGACGTTCTTAACTTCGCGTCAATGACGATGGTTGCCGGTATTCCCGGTGCTATCATCAATCCGTTCTCATTCTCTTGGGTACCGTGGTTCAGAAGAAGGTTCTCCACAAAGACTCTCTATCTTCTCGGTACAAAGAGCCAATCACTCCTTGATATCCCGGTATTCCTTATCGGTATGATAGGCGGTAAGCATAACGGTATTTATAAGAAAGTCTTGCCAATGTTCTTCGTTATGGCTATAAAGGAAGCCATCTATATGATTTTCTGGGGCGTACGAAGAGTTATTCCGAGCGAAATGTACAACGAATCCATGGACTATTGCGAGTGGAAGAACGGTTACCGAACCGAAGCCATGACATCGGTTGCCAAGGATTTAACTACGAAAATGGCAAGTATTCTGAACGGTGCGTTGAGTTTGCAGCTTAAGAAGCTTATCGGATACGATATTTCTTCTTACACAAGAGGTGCTGCGCAGACCGACGATACAAAATTCGGTCTTTTCGCAATGGCAACTATTATCCCCACAGTTACAGGCCTTTTGGGTATTATCCCCATTCTCTTCTATGACCTTAGCGGTGAAAAGAGAGAGCGTATGTACGTAGAACTTCTCGCAAGGCGTGAAGAAGCCACTAAGCTTGCTATGTCAGGTAATAAAGAGGATATCGAAAAACTTGCTAAAGAACAGCTTAGTGTCGGCAACAAAAAACAGAGTTTATAATTTTCAGGAAAAGAGAAAATTTGAGACACCGTGAGATTTATTCTCACGGTGTCATTTTTTGTGCAGACTTTTAAATAACAATGGAAAAATTTTGTAGCTCGTATTTAATGGCAGGTGCTATAAAATGTACTGTTTTTATTGAAAAGGTGTTTGTTTTATGGTATAATTTTTTTACAGTGGGTAGTATTGGTTGTTGTATCAACTGCTACTTTTTTAAAATAGAAAATTTTAATTTTAAAAGACACTAAATAGGCGTCGCTGACAAATCATTAAAATACACAGCAAAGCGGCGGCGTTTGTGTCGTCGCTTTATCAGTTTTTATGGGAGGTGAGGCAGTGACAAAATCTGAATATTTATCAAACTCTGCAAAACTACTTTTAATATGCAGTGCCTTGTTATTTGCGGCAAATGCACTCGGAGTTGTCAGTTCATTTAATGACACACTGCTGAATATCTCCGGGAAAATTGTAAATATCAGTTTTTATGCGGTGTTGATTTTAGGCTTTCTTGCATTTAACGGTGAGGGAATAGCATATAAACATACCCGTGAAACAAAAAGGAAAAAGAAAACCTTTTATCTGAAGCTATTGCTTTTGTCAGCCTTCCTTATCAGATTTATAAAAACTCCGGTAAAAAACTTTGTTGAATCAATAGATGTTGAAAGTGTCGGTGGTATTTTATCGCGATTCTTTCTCAGTGCACTGAATACTGTGGCGTCATACGGCTTTTTGTTGATGATAGTTGCGGTATGGTATATATTCAGAGATTCTAAGAAAAAAAAGCTTCTGTTATTTGAAGGTCTTGCGTTTTTAAGCGGATTTTTGTATAACACATTCAAGCTGTTCAATTATTTTGTCTCTGAATATGAAATTCATATTTTTGGTGAATTCTTTGTCAACTTCTTTTCCGAAACAATGGTACAGAATATTCTTTGCCTCGTAACGTTTGCAATAAATATTGTGATGTTTGCGATTGTAATGAATCATTACGGAAAAGAGGCAATCGGAGAGCAGGAAGCAAAAAATGCTGTTATCAAAAAAATGATGACAGCGCGTAAAATTTATAGTACGGACTGTTACGGTCTTGATACCTTTGAGGATGATTTCTTTTTAGAAAGAACTGTGGAGACTGAGTAAAATTAAGGTCTTGTAAATTATTGGGAGTGTGTTATGAAAAGATATCTACATATTATTATATCTTTGATATTGTGCCTATCTTTTTGTTTAACGTCAGTGATTACGGCATCTGCGACTGAGGTTGTTGAAGGTGACCTTGACGGCGACGGTGTTGTTACAACGGTAGATGCGAGGATTGTTTTGCAGATTGCTGCAGGGCATGTTGAGCCTACCGCGGAGCAATACAAGCTTGCTGATATGGACGGTAACGGCGTCATAGCCGTAGAAGATGCCAGACTGACTCTTTTGGCGGCGATAGGAAACTATACCGACGAAGAGTATATTGAGAAGCTTTTGGAAAAGGGCTTCCCGAAATCCTACGTCGAGGACCTTCTGGAACTGCATAAAAAGCATCCTGAGTGGGAGTTTGAACCATTTATTACCGGTCTTGATTGGGATGAAGCGGTAAAAGGCGAGCGAACACCCCATAAAAAGCAGCTTATTGAAAACTCAGTTATCGCGGCGTATAAATGTACGTGTAGCGCTTGTAACGGCGTAATTCAGGAAAGCGGTGGCTGGGTCAGTGCATCCCAAACAGCGGTTGAGCGATATATGGACCCGCGTAATTTCCTTACGGAGCTTCATATATTCCAATTTGAAAATAATGTTTACGAGTCTACCCAGAACATTGAAGTTATTGAGTCTATACTGAAAGAAACGTGGATGTATAACAGCAATATAACTTACCTTGATGGCTTGGGTAATACAAAAACATATACCGTTAATAATAAACCGGTGAAATATTCCGAAGCTATCCTGACAGCGGCAAAGGACAGCGGCTTGAGCGCGTATTATATTGCGTCCAAAATTGTCCAGGAGGTTGGCTCAACCAAATCCTCTGCGGCGGCAGGTTCCAGCGGTAATTCGTCACCGTACAACGGAATCTATAACTACTATAACATTGCCGCCAATACAGGCGCAGGAGACGGACTGAGATGGGCTAACGGTTATATGAAGACAACCTCAGCTACGGCTATGTATAAAACAGCCTCAACATCAGCATCAGTTGTGGCTAATGTACCGTCCGGAGCGGCATTGTATTATATTGCTAAGAGCGGTGATTTTTATCAGGTTTCCGCAACAGTCGGAGGAACTAAATATACAGGCTACGTATCAGCATCAAATGTGTCCATATCAACATCATACGGCAGACCCTGGTCAAACCCATATCTTTCAATATACTACGGAGCAAAGTTTATTAACGCGTCCTTTTCCAAGTATCAGCCTACGGGATATTTACAGAAATTCAATGTAAACCCCGCGTCGGGAAACTTGTATCACAATGAATATATGGCGAATGTCAGGGCAGCGGCGTTTGAATCTGAGTCTACATACAAGGCGAATGTGGATTGCGGTATTTTAGAGAACAAAAAGGAATTTTTGATTCCTGTGTTTGAGAATATGCCCTACGGCGATATTTTGAAATCCGAACGCTTTGTGAAATCGGCACCTGTTGTATCCTGCAATCTTACGACAACGTCTTCCGTTACTCTTACGTGGACAGCCATTGAGGATGCCATCGGTTATCAGGTGTTTAAGTATAATCTACCTGAAGCCAAGTATGACATTGTAAAATACACTACTTCTACGTCATATACCGATTCTTCCCTTACTCCCGGAACGGTTGAAAAATATCTTGTTCGGGCATATAAGAAGGATATAAGCGGTAATTATATATATTCAGCATATAGTGATAAATTCTATGCCGTATGCTCACCGTCAGCACCGGCATCCTTGTCAAATACATCGGTAACCGAAACCACGGCTACAATAAAATGGGGTGCGGTTACTAATGCAACCGGATATAATGTTTACCGTTATGATGTGGTTTCCGGCAGTTATTCTTTTGTAGGCTCTACAACGTCAACAACGTATAGTGATTCGGGCTTGCTGACCGGAACAACCTATACATACAAGATAAAAGCATATACCAAAACAACCAGTATGACGTCAATGTCAGCGTACTCGTCATCCCTTGAAATAAAGACGAGGGGAACAGCACCTACGCAAATTGGTACTGTCAATGTGAGTGACTGGCTTAATATACGTTCTGAACCCAATAAAGATAGCTCTGTAATAGCGGAGGTATCAGACGGTCAGAAGATGTATATTATCGGTACAAGCGGTGATTGGTATAAGGTTACTTTTACCCTTGATGGAAAGAGTTATACGGGATATGCCCATTCGGATTATATTACCGTTTCTGAAATTCAACAGAAAGAGACTTGTCCATATGCTGAACCTACGGCAACAGTCAGGTCCGGCGACAGCGGTACCTCTGTCAGATGGGTACAGTGGTATTTATATAAGCTGGGTTATCTCAGCGCGTCGGATATTGACGGATCTTTCGGGCCAACTACACTTGCCGCAGTTAAAAGATTTCAGGGAGATAAATCACTTGAAGCCGACGGTCTTGTAGGCTCGGCAACGAGAAGCGCCATGAAATCGGCATATGGAAAATAAGTTGATTATTTATTATGAAAGTTATTAAGTGTTTTGTTTCAGTTTTGCTGGTGCTTTGCGTGTTCGCTTGTATTACACCTGTTTCGGGTGCGTTAAAAGGGGACGTAGATGGCGACGGCAAATTGATGCTGAATGATGCAAGGATAGTTTTGAAAATTGTCGCAGGGCAAGAGGTAAACTCAAAAGCACAGATACGTTTAGCTGATATGGATGGCGACGGAGAAATAACTCTTAATGATGTACGTGCCATTTTAAAGCTCTGCGCGGATTTAGACCCGGAGGACTATCTGGGTAAAATTTCTCAGATAACTCCGCGTAAAAAGCAGACATCATCAACTAAGACGAGGTTTTGTGAAGTTACCGAATATTGCGGTGAAACTTTACCTGCCACCTATACTGCGGATAAATCGAGTCCGCTTTTAACCGCGTTACCTGAGGGCACGTATGATTACGTTACTTCGGGCCCGGTTAAAGACGCAGAAAGCGGAAAAGAGTTTTATTATCTTAAGTCGGGGCGTAGAGTTTACGCCCACGAGGTAACTGTTTTCACGGGTTACGAGATGCCGTATAATAATATTGAATTGAAGAATCTCGTTAAATACGATGATACTTCAACTTCCGTTTATCTGGCGCTTGATTGGCGTGTTCCTTTTGTGGCATCCGTGAAACCGCAGGAATACGTTACCGGCTATGACAGCAGACCTTATAACATAAAAGACGGCGAGTTTACCGGAAGT
Organism: Acutalibacteraceae bacterium; assembly: GCA_045603185.1. Classification (GTDB taxonomy): domain Bacteria; phylum Bacillota; class Clostridia; order Oscillospirales; family Acutalibacteraceae; genus DTU089. Next base: position 47,193 of record JAZULQ010000012.1, on the reverse strand, counting down.
TATATGGATATAACCTTCTATTACACATCGGCAGCCGTCGGTAACATCAGTTTTCCCGAAAGCGATGTTATAAAAAACTGCGTTTGGATGAAAAACGCCAATAACAAAACTGCGACTTTAAGAATATATTTTAAAAATGCAGGATGTTTTTACGGTTATACGGCTTATTATAACGCAAATAACTATCTGGTTATTTCCTTTAAAGAACCCGTAACAACGCTTAAGGGCAGAGTTATTGAAATTGACCCGGGTCATGGGGGCAATCAACCGGGTGCCGGGTCGGGGACAGGTGTTTATGAAAAGGATATCACCTACAAAATAGCCCTTCAACTGAAAAGCTATCTGGAAAAAGCAGGAGCAACAGTGGTCTTTTCAAGGGATAATTCATCTTCAGTTCCCGAAATTGAAGAAAGAAGATTGAACACGATACAAAAAAATCCCGATATGCTCATATCCATACACCTTGATGCGACAAATTCAAGAGGCGTCAGCGGTTCTACGGTGTATTATTACAAATCCTATTCCGGACCACTGGCAGAAGCTATTTCGGAATCGCTACCCGTTGCGGTTAAAAGCGGAACAGGACACAGTATGCCCAACAGAGGCGCACATTTCTATCCGTTTTGTGTTACGAGGGTGGAAAACTGCCCGGCGGTATTAGTCGAATGTGGTTATATTACCAACGCAGGTGACTTTAAAATGCAAAACTCCGCTAACGGTCAAAAGTACATAGCAAAAGGTATTTACGACGGAATTATTAAATACTTTGGCATATAAAAACCTTGGTTCTCATTTTTGAGAACCAAGGCTTATTTTTTATGTATCAAATTACTGTGTCCGCAGATGGCATGTTCCAGGATTTAAGGATTTAATTCCATCCACAAAGCGGGGCGGACAGCGTTATTGTCGTTGCCGGTATCGTCGCCGCTTTCGTATATATCTCCGTCGCCGAAGACAGCGGCGGCAGCATCCTGGGTTTTGCCCGGAGACCTCAGCCACCACCAACAGTTACCGTCGGGATTTTCCCATGCTCCGCGCGCAACCGCTAAATCAGTTGGATTGCAAGCTCTCTCTCTATCGGATTTAAAATAATCGTTTGCTTGGGTTATGCTTAACAGGAAAACTCTATCCTGCGTTGCGGCACCGGGGTCCGTGCCGTATTCCGGGTTAGTGTTGCCGGATACGGTTGTGGTGGGAACCTTCGCTTTTTCTTCGGAAGAAAATGCAGTATTAAGAAACTCATCGTTTAACCACTTCCGCAAGGAGCAGGTTGCCCAGGTAACATCTGTATGCTCCGTGTTATAGGGTTTGCAATCAAGGGCATATTTGCTGATTAAAAGTGCTTTACCGTCTTTTACTTCAAGTACGAGCCATTCAATATCCTCTTTACCGTTAGCGGTATTGTTATCCTGCTCGTATGAACCAAAAAATATATAATCTCCTGCCTTTGCGACCTTTAATTTTTCAACCTTATATGTATCATAGAGAGAATAGGCTTTTTCGGTGCTGTCCTTATAATCATCTAATTCAATGAATATTTCGTATGCCTCAACAATGTTTCCTGAATTCATCAATTCTATTGCATTGTTGTATTTGTTATTCGGAATGACAACGGTGTTCAAAACAATAAAAAAAGCAATAACTGTACAGATGATAGGTGTTGCAATAATCAGAATTTTCTTTTTGAACTTCGCAATACATTGGGCTTTTTTACGGATGGTTTCGGTGATTGCTGAAGGTGCTGTATTTTGGTCTGGGGTGTAAAATTCCTCTGAATGAGTATCTTCGTCGTGGTTATCCATATCCTCAGTGTAACCGTTGTCAAGTGTTTCATTGTCGTTTATTTCAATGGTATTGTCGCACTTTTTACTTTTAAGAATTGACATTTGTATGTCTCCTGACGTATTTAATTATTTATTTGATTTGCGTCATCTGATTACCCGCTATGATTTAGGACAACATAATCTGCATTATGTTGTAAATTACCACATAGAAAAAACGTTCACGACCAATTCGTGAACGTTGACAACTAAAAATGGGTATAAAAACCCAAGCCTTTTCAATTTTTGGTTTTGAGAAGGCCTATTTGTGTTATATTAAAATCGACAATTTTCTTACCAACCATACTTTTTCTCCTTGCTGCATCTTGTAAATAACTCGAGATTATGATATAATTTTCAAATAAAATCAAACAAGATGTGTTATCCGTATGTATCTATACAACATAATGCAGATTATGTTGCAGTCGCCGTTTTCGGTGGCTGTTTTTTTATTGAACTTATATTATTAACCTCATTTTTTCCAGATGCTGACGGTGTTCATTGCCGGTGGTTATAATATAAATTCGGGTAGTATTGATACTGCTGTGACCGAGAATATCGGCGAGTTTAGCAATATCCTTTTCAATACCGTAAAAGATACGAGCGAATAAGTGGCGCAGATTATGAGGAAATACCTTTTGGGGGTTTACTCCTGCTTCTATACAAAGACTTTTCATTTCACGCCAGATATTGGTACGGCTCATAAGCTTTCCGTTACGGGTTATGAATATAGCTCCCGATGATATATTTTGCTCTGCCGCATAGTGGAGCAATTTCTTTTGAAGTTCCCGGACAATAAATACCGAGCGGGTTTTGCCCTTCAGAGAAACAATAGCTTCTCCGCTTTTTACTGACTCAACTGTGATATACTGTAATTCGCTGACACGAATTCCGGTTCCGCATATTGTCTGTAGCAACAAGTTAAGTCGTTCATTTCCTTTTCCCTTGGCAGTTTTAACTAACCTCATATATTCATTTTTGGTCAGTTCCTTTTCTTCGGGACAGTAGATCTGCCGTTGGAGCCTGAGAGATTTTACCTTGGCGTCTGACCATCCGAGAAATGCGAGCAAACTATTGATAGAAGCGAGCATTGAATTAATACTCCGTGCTGTATAGTTTTCGGAGAGCAATTTGCTTTTATAAGCGATAACGGATTCCTTGGTTATTTCCGTACTGCCCATATACGAAGAAAATGCTCTGACATCACGGAGATATTTTTCTATGGTGTTTTTGCTTTTTTCTTCTCTTTCGAGGTATACGGCAAAAGCTTCTATCTGTTTTTTTGTTAAAATTCGTCCTTTCATCATATTTCCCTCCGAAAAAATTTTAATATTATTCTGCCCGAAAAGTAAAGAAAAATTTTGCTACAATTTTTTAAAAACAATAATAGCTCCGCCGGGAGTGCAGTAAATTCTGCATTCCTGACGGAGCTTTTCGTGCGTTGTATGTACCGTTTTTTAATAGCACTTTTTTCAGTTGGTTAAGTGCCGTGGAAACCATCATACATATTTCTGTATTACACATTATGTATATTTATATTATCATCAAAAAGAATTAAATCTGCATCGTAGCCCTTTGCGATTTTTCCTTTTATGTCGCCGTATCCGATAACGGTTGCAGGAGTAAGCGAAGCCATCTTAACAGCGCTGTAAAGGGGGACGCCTATACACTTGTGCATATTCCTTACACAGTCTGAAAGTGTGGCGGCACTGCCTGCCAATGCGGAGCGGTCAGCTAATTTCATAACCTTATCTTCGTAGATTACGTTTACGCCGTTTTCCTGAGTGTAAACGGTGTTTTCCGTTATATCGCTTGCGGAAAATTCAAGACCGTCGGTTATGAGATACATACCGTCGTCACCCTTGCATTTGTAGATAAGCTTCAATAACCCTTGGGGAAGATGTCTTAAATCGGCAATGGTCTGGGTTGTTAATTCGTCCATATAAAGACCTGCTTCTACAACACCTGCGTTTCTGAAAAGTCCTGTCTTGAAGCAGGATGAGCAAGCGTTGTAAATGTGGGTAACGTCGCTGAAGCCGTGTTGTACCGCCGTTTCTACTTGTTCGTAGCTGGCGGCAGAATGGGCGATAGAGGCAACAATTCCGCGTTTTTTGAGCTTTTCGCCTAATTCCGGAACACCCTCACATTCGGGAGCGGCGCCCATCATAAGTATTTTGTCCCATAAATCCAGCAGCTCATCAGGTGAATCCTTCAAGGGATTTAAAATGCTTTCTTCACTTTGTGCACCCTTGTACTTTGGTGACAAATACGGCCCTTCAAGGTGTACGCCTAAAATGTTTGATTTGGTGCTCATTTCGCTTGCTTTTTTTATAGAAATAACAGCGTCTTTGAGCTGTGAAATCGGAGCGGCGAGAGTTGAAGGTACAATAGAAGTGGTGCCGTATTTAAAGTGCGCCTCAGCCATTGCAACTATATCCGCCGGGTATTTGCTCATTGCGCTTTTTTGCCCGCCACCGTGAACGTGTATGTCTATAAAACCCGGGGCAAGGTATAAACCTTTACAGTCGAAAACAGTATCATTTTCCGATTTTTCAAAGGTGTCGCAGATATCCGTTATTTTACCGCCGTCTGTTACAATTACGCAGTCACGTATTTTGTCCGGGAAAACAACCTTTGCATTTTTATAAAACTCCATATATATCACCTTGTTTAATTTTAAAGTCTTTTTATATATAAGTCAACCAAAAGTTTTTTTAACGACCCATAGCGACAAATGTTTCGGACTCCTGAATTTATAATGATTATGTAGATTTTGGGGGCGATGATTTGATAACAGTTTATGCTGATGTTTTAGTGGCACTTAATATTCTTATTACATACATAATTTTAGTGGCATCAAGAGTTGCTTGCCGTATGGCAACCAATCGCTGGGGCGTGGCGATAGCTTCGATTTCAGGCGGTCTTTCATCCCTGATTATATTTTATGAAAGGATGCCGGTTATAGGTTCGGTCTTTTATAAAATAGTTGTGGCATCGATAATAACGAGTGTGGCTTTTTTGCCGGGAAGCTTCCGAGCTTTTATTAAGGTGTTTTTATCTTTTTTCGGAATAAGCTTTCTTTTCGGCGGTGTTATGTACGCGGTTGAGATAACCTTCAAGCCCAAAAATATACTTTATTTTAACGGTACGGTTTATTTTGATATGAGTATAACGTATCTGGTGGGAAGTATTCTTTTGATTTACGGAGTATTTCTTTTAGTCAATTTCTTTTTGTTAAGGCGTATGAGTAAGCGCGAGATATACAGCGTGAAAATCACTTTTCGCAATGTGAGCACCCGGGTCAACGGATTTGTGGATAGCGGTAATAATCTGAAGGACGGATTATCAAACAGACCTGTAATTATCGCTGAAATGTCAGCGGTTGCACCCTTGTTCAGTTATGAAGAAATAAAGTATTTTAAAAGCGGTGACTATCTGGCGATACCTGAAAGCCTTAAAACCAAAGTTCATCTTGTGCCCTGCAAAACCGTGTCAGGGGATTCTGTTCTACCGGCTGTGATTCCTCAGAAGGTGGAATATAAAACAAAAAATAAAAGAGCAGTAACCGATTTTGTGAGTGTTGTTATTTGTGATAAAAAGCTTTCGTCAGGAGAATATAATGCGCTTTTATACAGTGAAATATATGATTTGAGTTGGAAGGAGAATAAGAATGAAATTTTCGTTGATTGAGAAGTTGAAAATCTGGCGTTTAAGAATTTTCGGGTTAGCAGGGAATGAGCTTTACTACATAAACAGTCCCCAGACTTTGCCCGCACCGCTGACAAAAGAGGAAGAACTATCGCTGATTGAAAAGCTGCAAAAGGGCGACGGAAAATCCCGGGATAAGCTTGTGGAGCATAATCTGCGCCTTGTTGTGTATATTGCAAAGAAATTTGAAAATTCAGGTGTAAATATAGAGGATTTAATATCTATCGGCACAATCGGACTTATAAAAGCCGTAAATACCTTTAAAGCGGATAAGAATATAAAGCTCGCCACGTATGCGTCGAGATGTATAGAAAACGAAATACTTATGTATCTGAGAAAAGTGAATCAGCAGCGGCTTGATATTTCACTTGATGAGCCACTTAACGTTGATTGGGACGGCAACGAGTTACTGCTCTCGGATGTTTTGGGCAGTGACGGATTAGAAATCAACGATAACGTAGAACACGAGGATGAAAAAAGAATATTGCATGACTGTATGAATGAGCTTTCAAGCAGAGAACGTCTTATTATGAATATGCGATTCGGTATGAGTGGAGAAAAGGAGCATACGCAAAAAGAGGTTGCGGATATACTCGGAATATCCCAAAGCTATATTTCACGTCTTGAAAAAAGAATAATTTTAAAATTGAAACGTGATATAGAAAGGCAAACAGTGGAAAAATAACCAACACGGAACGTTAAATTATGTTCATTATTTTACTTGTTTTTTGTAAAAAAATGTAATAATATGAAAATAAAGTAAGACTTATTCGGAGGGGATTTTATGAATAAGGCTCAGTTGGTTTTTAAAGCGGTTGACGGTATATGTTACCCGATGCAGAATGTGAAGAAGTATAAAGACATAGTTTCAATCAGGGATATACCTTACGGTGACGGCGAAAGACAAAAAGCGGATTTATACTTCAAACCCGAAATCCTGAAGGATGGCAAAAAGCACCCGCTTATTATATATTTCCACGGCGGCGGTTTCTTAATGGGTGACAAGAAATGCCGTGTGGGTATAAGCGAGTTTTACGCAAATGAGGGTTACTTTGTATATAACGTAAACTATGAAATGCCGCCGGTTGCCGCATGTCCCGAGATGTTTTATGGTTGTGTTAAAGGTGCGAATTCTGCACTGAAGCTCTTGGATAAATACAATATTGACGAAAATAAAATTATTCTTACGGGGGATAGCTCCGGTGCATTTATCTGCTCTTATGTTGCGGCTCTTAAGTATGATGACGAGCTGCGAAAAGCCGTTGAGTGTGAGGATGTAACAATAAATATCAACGGTCTTATGCTTATGTGCGGTATATATGACCTTGAGGTTTTACTTAAAGGTTCGTCGCTTATGGGTGTTATACCCCAGACTGCGAAAATGGTGCTTGATTTTGATTTGAAAAAGGACTTTTCAAATATCAAAGATTTTAAGTATTATGACTATATTTCACCTGCTCATTTTGTTAATGAGAAGTGGTGTTCAACCTTCATTTGCTGGGCAGATGATGATTTAGTGTGTCAGAATCAGGGTGAGCCCATGGCAGAAAAACTCCAAAAATGCGTGCCTTATTTTGACTCGTATCACGTAAAGGGCTTTCATAATAACCATTGCTTCCACCTTAATTTCGGTACGGGTAACAAACCCGCAGTGGAGTGTATGAATAAGTCCCTTGAATTTTTAAAAGAGATAACAAAAGAAGAAACTGTTACGGTTTAACCGTAGCAGTTTTCTGTTGGTTTCGTATTTTTCAGCTTACAATCGGCTTCGCCCCAAAATTATTCATTATTCAATATTCATCATTCATTATTCATTAAAAAAAACAAGCTCTCGAGAGAGAGCTTGTTTTTTAATTTATCTGATATTTCCTGTATTGGTTTTAAGTGTAACGTCGTGTGCGCCGCCTTCAACAATACTTGTTGCACTGACGAGAGTGAGCTTTGCATCTCTCTGGAGGTCTGGAATGGTGACAACACCGCAGTTGCACATTGTGGATTTAACCTTGTAAAGGCTCTTTGTAACGTTATCGTGGAGTGAGCCGGCATATGTTACGTAGGAGTCAACGCCTTCTTCAAAGGAGAGCTTTGAAGAACCGCCAAGGTCGTAACGCTGCCAGTTACGTGCTCTGTTTGAGCCTTCGCCCCAATACTCTTTAACGTAAGTGCCGTTAATATTGAGCTTGGGTGTGGGGCTTTCGTCAAATCTTGCAAAGTATCTGCCGAGCATCATAAAGTCAGCACCCATTGCATGTGCGAGTGTCATATGGTAATCGTGAACGATCCCGCCGTCGGAGCAAATCGGAACGTATACGCCTGTTTCCTCGAAGTATTCGTCACGAGCAGCGGCAACTTCGATAAGTGCGGTAGCCTGTCCGCGACCGATACCTTTTGTTTCACGGGTGATACAGATTGAACCACCGCCGATACCGACTTTAATGAAGTCTGCGCCTGCATCTGCGAGGAAACGGAAACCATCACGGTCAACAACGTTACCTGCACCTACTTTAACTGTGTCGCCGTATTTTTCACGGATGAATGCGATAGTGCGCTTCTGCCATTCTGTGTAGCCTTCGGAAGAGTCGATACAAAGAACGTCGGCACCTGCTTCAACGAGAGCGGGAACGCGCTCTGCGTAGTCACGAGTGTTGATACCTGCACCAACCATGTAACGTTTCTGGTCGTCGAGGATTTCCTGGGGATTTTCTTTATGCTGAGCATAGTCTTTGCGGAAAACAAAGTACATGAGCTTGCCGTTGTCATCTATAATGGGGAGAGAGTTGAGTTTATTTTCCCAGATAATATCGTTAGCTTCCTTGAGAGTTGTTGAAGCGGGAGCAGTAACGAGCTTTTCAAGGGGAGTCATAAATTCGCTTACCTTTAAATCAAGGGGCATACGGCTGATTCTGTAATCTCTTGATGTAACAACGCCGAGGAGCTTGCCGGTTGCGGTGCCGTCATCTGTAACAGCCATTGTTGAGTGACCCAATGAGTCGTAAAGGTCAACAACATCCGCAAGAGTGTTGTCGGGGCAAAGGTTTGCATCACTTACAACGAAGCCTGCTTTGTAGCTCTTTACGCGCGCAACCATTGCGGCCTCGTCCTCGATGGACTGTGAGCCGTAGATGAAGGACATACCGCCTTCTTTAGCGAGTGCAATGGCAAGAGTGTCGTTAGAAACAGACTGCATAATTGCGGAAACGAGAGGAATGTTGAGTGTGATGGGTGATTTCTCGCCCTTTTTATATTTGCAAAGAGGTGTGCTGAGGTCAACATTTGCAGGAATGCAATCGGGACCTGTGTAACCGGGGATAAGCAAATATTCACTGAATGTTCTGGATGGTTCTTGACAGTAATGTGCCATTCAAATCTCTCCTTTGACTTTTAGTTATTACCCTATATTGTAATTGTAATTACGCCGAAAGTCAACTATGAATTGTAACGATAATAGACGAGTTTTTTTCGTTGAAATTATTGTAAAATACCATATTCTATGATAAAATTATTGAACAATTTACATTTTCAAAACAGGTGTAAAAATTTATGTATTCATAAGGGGTGCACTATGGCTCATTTTGAAATTGATTTTCACGACAAAAATAGTGAAAGACTTATGATTAGCGGACGTGTAAATCAGATATTAAGTGATTTATACAAGAAATTTATAATCGTTGACAGCGTTGATACAGGTGATTTTTATTACCGCGACGGTCAGTATACCTTTGATGAAAGGGAAGTAGGCGAGTGGACTCCCTTTAAGGCAAATAAAGATTATTGGGGCTATCGCGAGTGCTATTGCTGGTTTAAACAGACCGTTAAAATTCCCGAAAGCTTCAAGGGTCAGCACGTAATTTATAATATTACCCCATATGCCCGTAGTTGGGAAAATGAGGTTAATCCACAGTTTATTATTTATATTAGCGGTAAAGTAGCTCAGGGTGCGGACAGTAACCACCGTTACGTAACCGTTACTCCTTGCGCCCAAGGCGGCGAAGAGCTGGAAATTTACATAAACGCCTATTCTGACGATTGGGAATGGCGTGGCGAAATTCAGCTTGGCGCACAGCTTCAGGTCTTTGATGATGTGGCTTATGCTACATATTTTGATATCCTTACACCTTTAAAGGTTGCAAAATATCACGGTGAGGACAGTGACGCCCGCGTCAATATATTAAAAGCATTAAACAATGCCTGTAATATTCTTAATATTGATACCAATGACCGGGAAGTTTTCCACGAGTCCTGCGTTGCTACGTCAGAGTATCTTGACGAAAATCTTTACGGTAAATTTGAGGAGGCAACCTGTTGGGCGGTAGGTCATACCCATATTGACGTTGCGTGGCTGTGGCGCGTGCGTCAGAGCCGTGACAAGGCTTGTCGTTCCTTCTCAACCGTTCTTAAGCTTATGGAAGAATATCCCGAGTATAAGTTTATGTCGTCCCAGGCTCAGCTTTATGAGTATGTAAAGGAGGATTATCCCGAGGTTTACGAGCGTATTAAGGAGCGCGTAAAAGAGGGCAGATGGGAAGCCGAAGGCAGTATGTGGGTTGAAGCGGATACAAATGTTGCATCCGGTGAAGCACTGGTAAGACAGTTTATGGTAGGTAAACGATTCTTCCGCGATGAGTTCGGTGTTGATAATAAAATTATGTGGCTTCCCGATGTTTTCGGTTATTCTGCCGCCATACCCCAGCTTATTAAAAAGAGTGGTATGGAATACTTTATGACCACAAAAATCAGCTGGAACGAATACAATAAATTCCCTTACGATACTTTCAAATGGCGCGGTATTGACGGAACCGAGGTTCTTTCGCACTTTCCGCCCAGCTGCCACGCAACGGATAACGAAAGACGCGACTGGAAGACTACCTACAACAGTAAATTAAGACCTCTTTACGTTATCGGTGGCTACAAGCGCTATTCACAGAAGGATTTGGGTAAGGATTTCCTTATGAGCTACGGCTTCGGTGACGGTGGCGGTGGTCCTACAATCGAGATGCTCGAATACGGCAAACGTATGTCAAAGGGTATTCAGGGTTGTCCCGTTGTTAAACAGTCAAGCTCCCTTGATTTCTTCCGTAATCTTGAAAAACAGGTTATGGATAACAAGCATCTTCCTACATGGTGCGGTGAATTGTACCTTGAATTCCACCGCGGTACTCTCACAAGTCAGGCGAGAAATAAAAAATATAACCGTAAGAGCGAATGTCTTTATCACGACGTTGAGACACTCTCTGCTATTGCAAATAAGGAAACCGGCTTCAGTTATCCTAAGGAGAAGCTTCTCGAAAACTGGAAGCTCATCCTCCTTAACCAGTTCCACGATATTCTTCCCGGCTCATCAATAGCGGTTGTTTACGAGGACAGCAAGGAAGATTATGAGAAGGTTCTCGGCGCAGGCTGCGAAATGGCAAGTCAGGCTGAAAGCACACTCATTTCTTCAATGGCTCTCAAAAATGACAGCATTGTTGTGTTCAATACAACCGGCTTTAACCGTAAGGATGCCGTTATTTCCGAAATTCCCTGCGACGGCGATTTTGCGCTCTTTGATAAAAACGGTAATGAAGTTGCATATCAGAAAACCTATGACGGTAAAATCGTATTTATAGCCGAAGTAGGTGCAAAGGGTTATTCATCTTATGAGGTTAAGAGAGTTGCTCCCACACCTGCGCAGAATGTGAACGCAACTGACTCCAAGGCGGAAACTCCGTTCTTTACAGTAGAGTTTAATGAAGAAGGAAATATCAGTAACCTTGTTCATAAAAAATCCGGCAGAAGCGTTGCTCCCGACGGTGCAACCTTAGGTAAGGTTATTGCATACCAGGACAGACCCCACAACCACGAAGCATGGGATATCAAATGCTATTTCGATGAGGTTTCCTGGGAGCTTGATTTCGATAAAGCTGAAATCATAGAGCTCGGTGCAGTCAGGGCGGTATATAAGGTTGACAGAACATTCAGAAATTCAACATTCACCGAATATTACTGTATCTACAATGAGCTTGAGAGAATTGATGTTGATTACGAATCCGATTGGAAAGAGGACCACGTTGTTCTTAAAGCGGATTATCCCGTTGATGTAAACGCGGTTAAGGCTACATTCGATATTCAGTTCGGTAATATTGAACGCTCAACAACCACAAATACAACCTGGGAATTTGCTCAGTTTGAAGAGTCAATGCACAAATGGGTTGACCTTTCCGATAACAGCTTCGGTCTTTCAATTATTAACGATTGCAAGTACGGTTGCGATGTCAAGGACGGACATATCAGACCCACACTTTTCAGATGCGCTACACGACCCAATAAAATCCAGGACAGAGAATTCCATTCCTTTACATTCTCTATTTATCCTCACACCGGAAGAGTGAATGATTCTGATGTTGTATGTGAAGCATTCAATGTGAACTATCCTCTTTATGCCATTCCGGCAGCGGCACATGATGGCGTATTGCCGTCCGAGTATTCACTCGTAAGCAGCGATAAAGATAATATTGTTATCGAAACGGTTAAAATAGCCGAGGACAGCGATGCTCTTATTGTCCGCGCTTACGAAACCTGGAACAGCAAAACCCCCGCAACGCTCACGTTCACAAGTGAAATTGCAGAGGCAACAGAGTGTAATCTCCTCGAGGAAGAGGATGAAGCAGTTGAATACAGCGCAAACACAATTTCAGCTACATTCAAGCCCTTCGAGATTAAAACATTCAAAATCAAATTTAAATAAGGATTATATATGAATTACAGTTTTTTTGCGATGGTATCGCGTATGAAATATATAGACCGTTGGGCACTTATGCGTAATACCGAAAATGAAAGCCTTGACAGTCATTCAAAAGAAGTGGCTGTCATCGCCCACGCGCTTGCACTCATAGGTAATAAGCGGTTTGGAAAAAATTACAACGCAGACCGTGCCGCGGTTTTAGGACTTTATCACGATGCCCATGAAATTATAACAGGGGATATGCCCACACCGGTTAAATACCAGAATGAGGAAATCCTTGTAGCATTTAAAGCGGTAGAGGATTCAGCCAACGAGAAATTACTCAGCAAGCTTCCCGAGGATCTGCGTGACGATTTCCGTAATCTCTTAACAGAAAACGATGATGAGCTTAAGCATCTGGTGAAAATTGCGGATAAAATCAGCGCACTTGTAAAGTGTATCGAGGAACGTAAGGCGGGAAATACTGAGTTTAAAGAGGCGGAAGCCGCAACAAGAAAACGTATTAAAGAAGCGAATATTCCCGAAGCAAATGTATTTATGGAAGAGTTCCTTCCCGCATACGAACAGACGCTTGATACGTTATAAGAAAAGAGAAAAAGCTCCTTGCTACGGCAAGGGGCTTTTTTTATGAGGAGTTTTGGGGCACCGCGTGCCGATTATATATAAAGTAGTTTATAAGCAACTTATACCGCTTTGACATTACTGAAATAATTTTCGCCGTTTTTAATAGTGAAGATGCTTGACAATTCTGCAGTTGTTTCACCGTTGAATCTGTCGCCCTTGTTGTGGGGGATATTTTCCTCGCTATCCATATTTTTTTCACCATCGGGTTTTTGTGGAGGAGTCATACCCTCCATACCTTCGGGAGGTGTCATACCCTCCATACCTTCGGGTGGTGTCATATCTTCCATACCTTCGGGTGGTGTTACACTCTCCGGTTTGCCCATAGCGTTAAATGTACTTGAGCCTTGCAGCTGTGTTTTCCCTTGCCACAGGGTGTAGTTACCTTCCGTTAATTTATCGGATGAAATAATAAGGTAAATGAAGTCGTTTGTTACATTGTTTTCGGCGATTATGCTGTTATCTGCATTTTTTAAAGAAAATGTAGCGGAATGTTGTTTTTCGGCAAAATTGAATACAACGAAATTTTGTTTACTCTCGGATATTCTGTCCAACATATTACCTGTTGAAAACACATAACCGCCATTGATATGAATACCCATATCTGAATCTATACCGGCATCACCGCTTTTAGCACAAGCCTGTGTAATAACTTTACCGCCGTTTATTACCAACCAACCGTTTGAGTCAATGCCGTCACCTTCACCGGTTTTGCCATCTACTAAAATGTTAACATTACCGCCGTTGACTGTTGTAACAGAAACGTTATCTTCGTTTGTGTTTATACCATCATTTCCCGAGGTGATGTTAATATTACCGCCGTTGATTGTTAAGTGTAATTCTGAATCAAGTCCTTCGTTTTCTGCATTAATGTTCAAAATACCGTTGCCGGCTTTGTCTCCGTTAATGTTCATAGACATTTTGGAATAAAAAGCGCCGTCATATTTATGAAGCTTTTTAGCGTCCTCAACGGCGGAACCATCCTCTGTCAAGACAACGCTGTCAGGTTTATATATACGGGCAACATAAGCACCGTTTACGTTGTTTTCGGAATTGTCTGCAATTATAACATTTGCCCCGGCTTTGCTTGTGTCAACTGTGTTTGTGGCTTTTTCTGTATCTTTTTCACCACATTCGTATACATTATAAAAAATAATAGCAGGTGCAACCTCGCATGTGATATCCAGGTTATTTAAAATCAATGTCACAACTGCATCGGGGTTTTCTTCTGCATCGTCACCTAAATCAACAGAAATCTGACCCTTTGAAAGCGTACCGCTTAAAATATACTGACCGGGTTTTGTTATGTGAATTACCTTGTGAGCATCCGCTTCCGCTTTTGTGTGAGCATCCGCTTCTGTTCCTTCGCCATAGGTGAAATCGTGACCTTCCTCGTAATAAACTATGTCATTTGCCAAATAGACATTTTGATTTATGTCAGAGCTTATTTCCGCTGAGTCCACCAGTATTTTATCGTCCGATAAAACTAATTCAACACCCGTGTAACCAAGGGTAGCTTTTGGTGTTTCTTCTTTGCTGTTGTCTTTGTTGCAGGAGGAAAAAACACTGACTGTTAAAAGTAACGTTATGATTAATGCGAAGCTTTTTTTCATATAAATCCTCTTTTTCGATATGATGTTAACCAAATCATAAACCTTGATTTTGTTATTTTTATTACATTTTTGTAAACAATGAAATAATAAAAATACAGAAAATTTTAAAAAAAAGCGGACACACTTGGTGTCCGCTACTACTGATTTATTTGAGGATTATCCCATCATAAAATCCCAGAAGGATTCAAAGAAAGCTACAAGGAGCTTCATAACGTTAAGGAAACTTGTCTGACTTGAAGCGGTACTGAGTGCATCAAGAACGTCGTTGCCAAGTGTGGGCTTAACCTTTGCGAAGGTCTGGTTGTTTACATCGTTCTGCATAAACTGGGGATATTCGGGCATATCGTTTACAGTCAACTGAATGTCACTGTTGAAAAGCGCCTTGTAGAATTCATCGTGACCGTCGTGGGTCGTACTGTGAAGCATATCTTTAATAAACCAGGTGCATTCGGGCAGTGCGCAGGTTGAAGCATCTATTACTCTGTCGGGAGAAATGTATCTTGTTTCGGGGAAACGAGCCTGAGTGTAATCCTCGGGGAGTG
Source organism: Acutalibacteraceae bacterium (assembly GCA_045603185.1). Lineage (GTDB taxonomy): Bacteria > Bacillota > Clostridia > Oscillospirales > Acutalibacteraceae > DTU089. The sequence goes on along the minus strand of JAZULQ010000012.1, from coordinate 32,168 downwards.
TTTCGCCGATGTAAGCACAGGTTGCGCCGATTGTTGCGTACTGAGTATCAACAGTGCCGTCGGAGTTGTTTTTGTAAGCGGTAACAAGGGGAGTACGCTGCATATTGTATCCTGCAACGATGTAGATTTCAGTTCCGCTTGCCTGTGCATCTTTGAGGAGTGCTTCGGCTTGTTGCTGAACCTCGTAGTGGTAGAAGTCAAGCTTCTGGAGAAGAACCGCGTGGGTTTCTTCGTCGAGCTTCATAAATTCCTTTGCGCTTTCGTAATACTCGTCGGGTACGAAGCTCCATATACCGGGCATTGTGCCGAATATGGGAATAAGCGCTTCATCAAAAACTCTGTCCTTAAGATTTAAAACGAGAACATCTGCGATATCAACAAGTCCGAGCCACACACCGCCTGCATCAAGCATCTCTATGAGAGTGTAAAGTATACCCGCAAAGGCATCACTGCCGAGGTCGGGGAGAGCGCAGGTTGCATAGTTTATAAGGGCATCCTTGTTGATTTCAACTTTACCGTTGTAGAGCTCACCGGCAACTGCAGTGCCCTGCAAGGGACAGCACTGGAAAATGATTGTTTCAATATCGTCAGTGCCGTAAAGCTTGATGTAAGACATTGTTACCACACCACCCATTGATGATGCTCTGAATCTTACAGTGTCGTGTTTTGTGAGTTCTTTAACTTCTTGAATGAAAGTGTGTAATTTCTGTGCGTTTTCGACGGGGTCAAGTCTGAAATCGTAACCGAAATAATAATTGTGGTCAATGCCGTGAGGTGTTTCCTCATCGGGATGGAATTCTTCGGAGGTTACTCTTTCGTGGGATTTTCCCTCATTGTCAAGGGCAAGCATACCGAAGGATTTGTTGACACAGTCAATTAAAACATCGCCGAAAGCATCATAGTTATGGTCTAAAAGAAGTTGACCTGCCGCAGGGACTAAGGGTGCAAAATCGTTCAGAATATCACTTGTTTCGGGGCGGAAAAGGGTACGTTCATTTTCTGTACCAGCGTCAAGGAAAACGTAGCCACTGCCGAGAGCCGCAACATAAATTATAGGTGGTTCACCGCAGTCGCATTTATCATCAGCCGCGAAGCAGGGTAATAAGCTCAACGAAATGATGACGATAGAAAGTAAAACTGAAAATACTTTTTTCATATTTAACCCTCCTGATAGAGTTTAATTTATTAACAATATATTAACACACAAGGGCGTGCCTTTAAAGTGTACAAGTTTGACAAATTTGCAAATGCCTTTTTTTGCAAAACAACTATTGTTGTGTTGTTGTTTATAGAAAAAATATGTGATAAAATGAATTAACTTTATTTCGGAGGCAAAATATGTCTTATTCTTCCTTTGCAAGTGTTTACGATGACTTGACATTCAATGTGGATTACGAAAAACGTGCAGACTATATAGCGAGTATTCTTAGGGATAACGGTATTGAGGATGGTTTGCTTCTTGATCTGGCTTGCGGTACAGGTTCGCTTTCGGTGGAATTCGCCAAAAAGGGCTTTGAGGTTATTGCAACGGATGCTTCACCGGATATGCTTATGGAGGCGCAGAACAAAGCATTCAGCGAAGGTCTTAGTATAATGTTCCTTTGCCAGAAAATGCAGGAAACTGACCTCTACGGTACTGTCAGAGCCATAGTATGCTCCCTCGACAGTATAAATCATCTTGAAAATATAGACGAAGTCAGAAAAACATTCTCGCTTCTCAAAAACTTTATTGATGATGGCGGAATAATGGTTTTTGACGTTAATACAATGTATAAGCATCGCAATGTTTTGGGTAATAATACTTTTGTATATGATGAAAAAAGCGTCTATTGCGTTTGGCAAAACCATCTTTTCGATGATAAGAAAACTGTCGGAATAAATCTTGATTTTTTCGTAAAAAGTGGCAATAAATACGAGAGATTTAATGAGAATTTCAAAGAAACTGCATTCACTGATGATGAATTGACCTCGGCGGTAGAGGCTTCGGACTTCAGAGTTTTAAAGCGTTACGCAGATTTAAGCTGCTCTGCGCCCACAGAGGAAACTGAAAGAGTGTATTATGTAATACGGAGGGAATATTGATGGAAAACCTTATGTATTTAAAAAGCGGTACAGATATACGCGGTACAGCTATTGAAAAGGACGGAAAACCCGTAGACCTTACTGATAGTCGTCTTATGAGTATAACGGCGGCATATGTGAAGTTTTTAAAGGATAAGCTTGGTAAAGAGGATTTGACCATTGCCGTAGGCTACGATTCGCGAGTATCGTCACCGCGCATTGCGGGAACAGTCTCGGCTACACTTACTTCTATAGGTGTTAGGGTTTATGATTGTGGGCTTTCTTCTACACCGTCTATGTTTATGTCCGTAATAAATTATGGTGTTGATTCATCCGTTGAAATAACAGCGAGTCATCTTCCTATGGAAATGAACGGTCTTAAGTTTTTTACTCGTGACGGCGGCTTTTCAGGCGATGATATCAAAAATATTTTAGCTTTTGCCCAGGCTAACCCTTATGAAGCTAAGAAGGGTACAGCCGAACCCGAAAAGCTTGACAATATGGAAAAATATTGTAACGACCTTTGTGAAATGATTAAAAAAGGCGTTGACTCCGATGATTACCATAAACCCCTGAAAAATCTTAAAATAGTGGTGGATGCGGGCAACGGCGTAGGCGCGTTTTATGCCGATAAAGTGCTTAAGGTTCTTGGTGCCGATACAGAAGGAAGTCGCTATCTCGAGCCTGACGGAACATTCCCTAATCATATTCCGAATCCGGAAAATGCAACTGCTATGAAGTCGATTTGTGATGCGGTTAAGGAATCGGGAGCAGATTTAGGTGTGATTTTTGATACTGATTGCGACAGAGCGGCTTGTGTGGATAAGAACGGTAACGAAATAAACAGGAATAAGCTTGTGGCTCTCGCTTCATACATTGCTCTCAAAGACAACGCGGGCGGTGTTATTGTAACGGATTCAGTGACGTCTGACGGCTTGAACGAGTTTATCGAAAAAGAGCTTAAGGGAGTCCATCACAGATTCAAACGCGGATACAAAAACGTTATTGATGAAGCCATAAGATTACAAAAAGAGGAGGGAAAATGCGCACCTCTTGCCATTGAGACCTCGGGTCATGCGGCTTTCAGCGAAAACTACTATCTTGATGACGGTGCATATCTTATAACAAAGATTATAATTGAAGCGGCGAAGCTTTCAAAAGAAGGTAAAACCATAGAAAATGTTATAAGTGACCTGAAAACACCGGCGGAGGAAAAGGAAGTTCGTTTTACCATAAAGCTTTCCGATTTTAAAGATTACGGACTATCCGTCATAAGTGATTTTAAAAAGCTTTGTGAAGCCACTCAGGGTGTCACTGTATCACCGATAAATCATGAGGGTGTAAGAGTGAATTTCGATTTTGATTGCGGTGATGGTTGGCAACTGCTCAGAATGAGTGTTCACGAGCCTCTTCTGGTCTTGAATTGCGAAAGTAATAAGAATGGCGGCGTAAACGAGATGCTTTCATTCTTTAAAAACTTCATTGTTAAATATAATGAACTCGACACTTCAAAGCTTGATTGTATTATATAATAGCAAAGCACTCAGCAAATACTTGCTGAGTGCCTTTTTTCATTGTTCTGTTGTTCTGGTATCGGTTGAATCAACCGGAATCTGATTTTCCGCATCGCCGTTTTCTTCGGCAGTGTTATTAACGGTGGCGTCTGTTGCAATGTCAGTGTCAGTAGTCATCGGAACAGTTTTTTTCTTTTTACTGCTTTTAGTTAAGATTACTACGAGTGCTACAACTGCGCCTACTATAACCGCAAGAATCGCTAAGGCTATTAAGACGGCAAATGCGACTATCACAAACCATGATATAGTATTATGCATAGTTTATTCCTCCATTTTAATTTCATTTATTTTTGCTGTGATTTCTTCCATATATTTTCCGTGAAGCTTGAATTTGAAGGTGAAAATAATTAAAGAAAGAACGAACAGAATAATCGGCACACCAAGCATCATAAAGCTTATGGAGCTCTTGACCGTTGCGGTGTTTGCGGCGCCGAGAGTTTCATCGTAATTTGAAATCTGCAAACCAGAGAAGAGGATAATGGTTTGTATGGTGTAAGCCATCTTCTGCAAAAAGCCCTTCATTGAGAAGGTGATGGATTCGGAACGGAAGCCTTGCTTGACGTGACCGTAATCAACAATGTCAGCTAAGAATACCGTTTGTGAAACAAACATAGATGCTACACCGATAGAAGCAACGAGATAACATAAGTTCATAGCCATAAGATTAGGTGTTGCGGGGAGTGTTGCGCAAAGCATAATTCCCGAAAAACCTATTATAGCCATTGTCAACGAGAATTGATAAGTTCTTCGTCTGCTTATGAATTTCGTCATAAGCGGAACAACGAGAAGACCCAATACGGAACCGACAGCACCGATGGTGTTGAAGTTACTGAGTGCATCTTTGTCGCCGATTACTACGTTAAAGTAGTAAGCGCCTACGCCCGAAATCATATACCAACCTGCGTTGGAAAGCATAGCAAATAACATAAATACCAACAGCTGGTCGTTGTTTTTTGCTATCCGGAACATTTTTTTGAATGTGAATTTTTCATTTTTGGGCGGAACGATATGAGTTTCTTTTGTGGTTTTAACCGAAATAGCCGAAAACATAATCAGGCAAAGAGCGCATACTGTAGCCCATATGCTGAAACCGCGTGCATCCCAAATCTTTTCACCGGGGTTATTCGGGTCGGGTGTTACACTCAGGGATGTGAGAACAATGGGAGTAAGTATTGATACTATTCCCTGACCGAGACCGGAAAAAGCACGGGCGATAGTGGCGATGATGTTGCGTTCACCGGGGTCACTTGTAAATGACGGAACCATTGACCAATAGGGAATATCAGCCATGGTGTTTGTCATACCCCATAATACATAAAATACAGCTGTATAAATATGTAGCGGAATACCGCTTTCCTGCATACCGGGATTTGTGAATAACAGTATGAGGACTACGGCATTACAGCAGGAGCCTATGAGAATCCAGGGACGGTATTTACCGAATTTGGTGCGGGTGTTATCAACTAGAGTACCCATCATCGGGTCGTTTATGCCGTCCCATATTCTTGCTAAAGGCGTAATAAGTAAAAGGAATATTCTATTCAGTCTGAGGATATCGGTCATGTATATGGAGAGGTAACTGTAAAACATACCGTAGCTTAAATCCAGTCCGATAGCCCCTATACCATAAGAGAATTTATTTCTTAATGATTTCTTCTTTTCCATATTGTACCCCTATCACATTTTAAGAGTTTTCAGAACGAAGCTGAAATCAACCTGCTTTTCATCAAAGATTAAGTTGTTTTCGTCATTATTGCGCTCTCCGCTTTCGCAAATGCCGTTGAATCTTCCGTCAATATTGAAAATGGTATAAGGCTCTTTTATTAATTCGAAGTCGTGCTTAACCTCTGTTAGCTGCTCCGCCGAATAGTGTGATGCGTTAAAGGAGAAATCCTTTGTGCCTGCGAAGCCTTCCGCGAAGATACCGTAACCGCCTTTTTTACCTACTGCAACACGGCGTGTTTTAAAGTGGGATGAGTTTTCCTGGGGTCTTATGTAGTGAACAAAGTTTTCTGATACGGTAAGGGAATATTCGCCGTATCTTGCGGCTTTGTATCTGTCGGGATAGGTTTCTGTTTCCCCGAGACCGAAGTAAACAATATCTTCGTTTTCTTCCTTGAGTATAAGCTCAAGACCGAGACGCGGAAGAATAGGTGCGTTTTCACGGATATCGCCTTTGAAGTTTATCTGAACCTCGCCTGAAGTGCTGAATGTATATGTTACAGTGCCCTTTAAAATCGGCGGATTTGCAGGACCACCCAATGCAATATCTGTTTCGATTATTACATCGCCGTCTTTTTCAAGCACTCTTGTTTCGTATGTCTTCTGGGAAATATGGTGGAGATGGTTTGCAACCCATTCGTCAACAGAGCCTCTATTGTAGGTGGGTGCGTGCCACATTTTGAATTTAGAAGGAGCCGCAAGGAACTCGTTTCCGTTTTGCTTAATGGAGCATATTCTGCCGTAGGGCTTATCAAAAATGTATTCTGTGTTTTCACAGCTTATTGTTGCATAGCGGTCTGTTTCGGAAAGCTTTACTTCGTAAACTGTCGCTTCTTTTTCTGATGCGGCGGCTTCGATTTCGAACTGCAGGAAACCAACCTCATAATCCTTTTCAGCCCATACGGTGTTGTTTTTCTGGCAAATTGAAGCGGTAATGAAGCAATCGCCCTTAAGGTTGTAATCCTCAGGGTTAAAGAGCTTGTAGGATTTTTCGTCCTGCGGTTCAATGTCGAGCGAATCAATAATGCCTTCGTCAATAGTTTTACCGTCAGCACTGAGAGTCCACTTCAGCTTGAAATCGGAAAGCTTCTCAAAATAGCGGACACTCTTTACCGTAAGCTCACCGTTTTCAAAACTGCCTCTGAAAGGCTCATAAACCTTTTTCATATCGTAGTAACCGGGACGAGGACTTCTGTCAGGAAAGACGAGACCGTCTATACAGCAAATACCGTCATTGGGGAAGTCGCCGAAATCACCGCCGTAATAGTAACGGGGATTTCCGTTTCCATCGGGGATATTGACAGCGTGGTCAGTAAGCTCCCAGATGCAACCGCCGCAGAAGTTATCGTACTTATCAACAAGTTCCCAGTAATCGTAGACATCACCGGTTGTCATGGAGCAAACGTATTCGCACATATAGAAGGGCTTGTTGTATTCCTCGTTATTAAGGTAGGCGTCAATGTAGTTTACACCGGCATACATTCTGCTTTCAACGTCGGAAATATCCGCAAAGCATTCGCCCTCGGGAACAGCCTTGAATTCGAGATGTGAGTTTTCGTAGTGGACGATGGCGTTCTCGTCACGACCTTTAATGTATTCACGCATTGCACGGTGGTTTACACCGCAACCGCTTTCGTTACCCAGGGACCACATAATAACGGCGCCGTGGTTTTTGTCTCTTTCAAAGAGTCTTGCGGCGCGGTCAACATAGGCTTCTTTCCACTCGGGAATTGTAGAAAGAAGCGACCAACGCATCCAATCCCAATCCGCAGAGGTGTTGTAGCCCATACCGTGAGTTTCAATGTCGGCTTCGTCTATGAAGTAAAAACCGAGTGCTTCTCCAAGGTCGTAGAATCTGGGGTCGTTGGGATAGTGGGATGTACGTATAGCGTTTACATTGGCTTTTTTGAGAACAATAAGGTCGCGTTTCATTTCGTCGAGAGTTACTGCGTAACCGTTTTCGGCGGAGGAATCGTGTCTGTTGATACCGCGCAACTTGATAGCTTTATTGTTCAAAAGAAGCTTTTTATCCTTTATTTCAACTTTTCTGAGTGCGAGCTGGAAGGGTATGATTTCATCTTCAACAGTGAGGAAAAGCTGATAAACATACGGCTTTTCATCGTTCCACATAAGAGGATTACTGATTTCAATGCTGAAGCTACTGCTGTCACTGTCGCCCTGAGAGATTAAAGTGCCGTCGGGAGCGGCTACACCAAAGAGAATGGGAGCGTTGCCTGTAAGCTTGCAGTCGATGTTAAGGGTACAAAGAGAAAAATCATCATTGAAGGACTGTTTTATGAATACATCTTCAATTCTTGTTTTGCTTCTTGAGAGGATGTAAACCTCTCTGAAAATACCCGAAAGTCTGAAATAGTCCTGGTCTTCGAGGTAAGAGCCATCGCACCATTTTACAACGAGTACGGCAATTCTGTTTGAGCCTTCTTTTAAGTAGCTTGATATATTAAATTCACTTGTGCAGTGTGAAACCTGACTGTAACCGACAAATTCACCGTTTACCCAGAGATAAAAGCAAGAGGAAACACCTTCGAATGTGATGATGTTATCTCTTTGCAGCATTTCTTCGGAAACTTCAAAATCACGCAAATAAAATGCACAGGGATTATCCTCGGGGACATGGGGCGGGTCAGTAGGGAACGGATACATAAGGTTAGAATATAGAGGCTTATCTATACCGTCTATGTCATAAAGCTGAAAGTTTCCGGGAACCTTGACTTTATTCAATTCATCGTAGTTGTAATCCTTTGTGTAAAGGGCTTCGTCAAGGTCTTCGAAGCTTTTGAAATATTTAAAACTCCATTCACCGCAAAGATTCGTCATATAGTAAGATTTGTTGCGGTCGCCTGAGAGCGCATCCTGGAGATTGTCGTAGGGTATGAAATATGCCCTGGGGCTTTCAGTACCGATGTGTAAGGTTTCAAGGTTTTTGTGGAAAGCTTTGAAATTCATAAATATTACCTCGTTTTATAAAATATCGGCAGTTCGCCGATTATGATGATAAATCAGTCAATGCTTATTTAACTCTTTAATAAAATTGTCTTCGGAACCGAATAAATATTTTACCTCGGTTCTCATTTCTTCAAAACACGCCTGAGTCGCAAAACAGTCGGAAAGTGCGCGGTGAGCCGATTCGTTTCTTTTGTCGTAGAAAGTTACCATATCCGAAAGCCTGTGATGAGGAAGTGCGGGATGTAGTTTTCTAAAAATCTTCATGGTGTCTATGTAATCGTTTTTTAATATATCCGCCGATGCCGCAACAAACCGAACATCAAACAAAACGTTATGACCCAATAAATAATCACCGCCTAAAAAGTCAAGAAAATCAGGCAAAACGCTCCGTGGATTGGGGCAAAAACGCACCATTTCCGTGGATATTCCCGTCAGTGCTTCTATAACCGGCGGTATGGGAAAACCCGGGTCGCAAAGACTTTGAAATGTATCGACAGCCTTGCCGTTTTGCACCTTAACCGCGGCGAACTCTATTATAAGCTCGTTTTTAGGGTCAAGCCCCGTGGTTTCAAGGTCTATAACCGTGTAATTATCCGGAAAGGCTATAATACCCTTGCCTATATTGGGGTTATTGTTTTTCGATTTACATTCAAAAACAAGTAAGCCGTTTTCTTCTCTTATCATCTGCTCACCTCATACGATAATAGAATAACATAAATAAACATCGTAGTAAAGATAAAAAGCACCGTTGAAACAGAAAAAGTTTCAGCAGTGCCTAATAGGTTATAAAGTTGTAGCTTTCAAGTAATCTGAAGTATTGTAACAGTCGTTCGTATATGGGATGTGCCTTTTTTCCGAACTGTTTGTCAACAAGCTCGCCCAGTGTTCTTAAGTCCTTTTTACCGTCAATGAGAAGCCACAAAAAGCTTCCTGTTTCGTCAAGATGTATATAGCTTATCTTCGGTTTTTTAAAAAGCTTTTGTGCTACTCTGTTGAAAAAGCCGTTGTTTTCCATATTGAGGATAACGTTGCCGTTATTGTCAAGTGACCATCGCAGACCTTCTTTTTGTGAGGGGATGCGTTCGAGATAGTTTTCTGAGTTTGTGTTTTTTCTCATGCTTTTTTATTCCGCCTTTTTCCCACTGTGAAAGAAAGGAGCGTGATGATAATACAAACAAAAACAACGATACTGCCTATATCTGAGACTATTGAGGGAATCCCGAATCTTTCGGGAATATCAAGAACCGAATCCACCCCGAAAATAGCAAGAATGGCGAGGAGAATACCAATAAGGCCTTCGCCTGCAATCATACCCGAAGAGAAGAGTATTCCGTTGTTGACAGTTGCTTTCTTTTCTTCTTCGTTATCAGAATTGCGTTTTTCAACAAATAGCCTTATAAGTCCTCCAACCATAATACACGCGCTAAGCTGAACCGGGAGATATACCCCGATAGCGAATGGGAGAACAGGTATGCCGATAATTTCGGCAACGACCGCTATGGATACACCGATGAAAACGAGCACCCAGGGAAGATTACCACCCATAACACCCTCAACTATCAGTTTCATAAGTGTTGCCTGAGGTGCACCTAATTGGTCTGAGCCGAATCCCCATGCGCTGTCTAAGAGATAAAGTGTACCGCCTATTGCAACCGCCGAGGAGACAATGCCTACAATTTCACCGATTTGTTGTTTTTTTGGTGTTGCGCCCAAAATATATCCGGTTTTCAGGTCCTGTGAGGTGTCACCGGCAATAGCCGAAACAATGCAGATAACCGAACCGATGGCTATGGCACTGCACATACCCTCAATGCCGTCAGCACCGGTGATTTTTAAAATAAGTGTTGCAATGAGCAGTGTGGCGATAGCCATACCTGAAACAGGGTTGTTACTGCTGCCGACTAGACCCACCATCCTTGAAGAAACGGTAGCAAAGAAAAAACCGAATATGACAATAATAAATGCTCCCGGAAGGGTGACAGGAATAGCGGGAATCAGCCATATAAGAAGTGTAAGCGCAAGGATAGTGAAAACAACTATTTTGAGATTGATGTCTTTTGCGGTGCGTTCCCGGGAAGTGTCCGCGGAGTTTTTCATACTCTTTAGAGCACCGGTGAACGTTGTTGCTATAAGAGGTAGTGATTTAATAAGGCTTATAATGCCGGCGGCGGCAAGAGTGCCCGCGCCTATATATCTTATATAAGTTCCCCATATAGCACCTGCTCCGCCTTCTGCAAAAATCGTGCTGATAGGGGCTTCGCCGGGGTAGAGTAGCATATCCGAACCGAAAAGAACGATAACAGGGATAATTACCATCCAGCTTAAAATACCGCCGGAAAACATATATGACGATATCCGCGGACCGCAGATATATCCTACACTTATAACCGCAGGGTATATCTGCGTGCCTATTTCACCCGCAAAGCTTTTAAAACGAAAGGAAATTTCACCGGAAGCAAGCTTCAGACCGTCAATGATGAATTTGAAAAGCGCAGAAAAGCCCATACCTGCAAAAACTGTTGAGGCACTTGAACCGCCTTTTTCGCCGGCGAGCAGGACTTCCGAGCAGGCTGTGCCCTCGGGATAGGGGAGAACGCCGTGCTCTTTTACAATAAGTGCGTTGCGCAAGGGTATCATGAAGAAAACACCCAACAGACCACCGATAAGAGCAATCAGCGTGATTTCGTTAAGGTTCGGTTTTTCTGTTTTTCCCTCGGATGCCCAAAGGAAAAGCGCAGGAAGTGTGAAAATAGAACCTGCCGCCAGGGATTCACCGGCAGAACCTATTGTTTGAACTATATTGCTTTCAAGAATTGAATTCCTGCGCATAACTATGCGTATAACACCCATAGCAACAACAGCGGCAGGAATTGAAGCGGAAACCGTCATACCTACCCGCAATCCCAAGTAAGCGTTTGCCGCACCGAAAACAACTGCTAAAATGACACCCATCACAACAGATGTAACCGTGATTTCAGGCGTTATTTTTTCAGCAGGGATATATGGTTTGAATTTATCGTTGTGCATATTATCTCCTATAAAAATGCAGTTTATTTAATAGTAATATGCCCTGAATATATTGATAATCGCCTGAATTTTAAATGTAAAATTTTACATTGATGAACTATGATTGTAATTTACGTAAACCAACACTAGGCGAACATCCGATTATGTTCGCCTTCGGCGAGGGTGGGTTCGAATCCCATAAACTAATACACAACAAAAAGAAAAAAGATACCTGAAAAGGTATCTTTTTTCTTTGGCGGAGAGCATGGGATTCGAACCCACGAAACGGTTTTGGCCGTTTACACGATTTCCAATCGTGTTCCTTCGACCAGCTCGGACAACCCTCCATACTGTTCAAATTTTTCTAAGTATTTAACTTAACGCATCTGCTAACGCGCTTTGCTATTATAACTAATTGATTTCAAAAAATCAAGTGCTATTTTATATTTATTTTGGTTTAAATCTTCAGAATATAAAAAAATGAGTTTTAAATCATAATAACTGTTGCAAAATAATATAAATTAGGATATTCTTAAAATACGGATAAACCAAAAGAGGTGTATATTGATGGCAGTAAGGTTTAATGAGGACAAAGCCGTGGTTGAAAAAATCAAAGAGGGGCTCAAGGCCAGGGGCGGTTATTGTCCGTGTCGGTTAGAACGTACCGAAGAAAATAAATGTATATGTAAAGAGTTCCGTGAACAGATAAATGACCCGGATTTTGAGGGCTACTGTCACTGTATGCTCTATTATAAATCTAAGGATTGAGGTGTTTTTATGGCTGTTTTAACTATTACAAAGGATAATTTTGAGGAGCTTGTATTAAAGAGTGATGTGCCGGTGCTTCTTGATTTTTGGGCAACCTGGTGCGGTCCGTGTATGATGGTTTCACCTGTGGTTGATGAAATTGCGGAGGAAAACACTTCTTTTAAAGTCGGTAAAGTCAATGTTGACGATGAGATTGCTCTCGCTCAGGCTTTCGGTATACAGAGTATTCCCACTCTCGTCGTTATGAAAGAGGGAAAGGCCGTTGATATGGCGGTCGGCGTGCGCTCAAAGGAGCAGATTCTTGCGATGCTCAAGTAATATGATACACTATTTTCAGGTCTGTGCTTCGGTGCAGACCTGAATTGTTTACAATTTTGTAGTATATTTGACAGTTTTAATTATTTATAGTATTATTTAAAAGTATAATTGGAATTATTATGTTATAAGCATTTGTGAGGGAATTTTCCATGGGTATTTTTATTGATTTAGAAGGTCTTGACGGTAGCGGTAAAACAACGCAAACCGAGCTTATCTGTAAACGTCTTGCGGCTGACGGTATCGATTTCAGACAGATAAAATTGCCCGATTACGAAAGTGATTCGAGCATACTCGTGCGTAAATATCTCGCGGGTGATTTCGGGAAAAATGCAGGGGATGTAAATGCCTATGCGGCATCTGTTTTGTACGCGGCGGACAGATTTGCTTCATTTACGGAAAAATGGGGCGATGATTACCGCAGCGGCAAACTGATTTTTGCCGACAGATACACTCCCGCCAATGCCCTTTATCAGATGACAAAGCTCGATAAAAGCGAGTGGGACCCATTTCTTGAGTGGCTTTTTGATTTCGAATATGAAAAAATCGGAATACCCGCACCTGATAAGGTTATATTCCTCGATATGCCTGTTGAGGTGTCACAACGGCTTATGACCTCCAGATATGGCGGCGACGAAAGCAAGAAAGATGTTCACGAAGCTAATGTTGAGTTTCTTAACGCTTGCCGTGAGGCTGCTCTTTATGCTGCCGAAAAGTACTCGTGGAGTGTGGTTCAGTGCGCTGAAAATGGTGAGCCGCTTCCTATTGAGACGATAAATGATAAGGTTTATAAAATATTACTTGATACACTGAAATAAGGTTTTTTATGCTTGACTTTCAACACTTAAAAACTGAACATAAAACCCTCATAGAGTGGTATATTCCCGATGTTTGCAAGAAGATGTGCGATTTCAGCTTCGGTAACATTTACGCGTGGAGTGCGGCGGAGCATACGGAATTTGCGGAAAAGGACGGTTTTCTTTACCTTCGTTCTACCTTTAACGGCGTTACTTCTTACGCTGTTCCCTGGGGTAACGGAGATATAAATAACGCCCTCAAAGAAATTTGCAACGATGCTCTGGAAAGGGAAGAGGACCTTAGCTTCTACTGTGTGGCGCAGGAGCAGCTCGAACCGCTTTTTGCCTTTTTCGGGGATAGACTTATAGTAAAAGAGCAACGAGATTATTTTGATTATGTTTATTTGCGTGAAAATCTTGCAACACTAAAAGGAAGAAAGTTCCATTCTAAAAAGAATCACGTTAATTCATTTTGTAAAAAATATAATTACACCTACGAGGAGCTCGGGGAAGAAAACCTGCAGGAATGTTTGGCGTTTTCTCATTCGTGGCATATGATGGTTGAGAGTAATCAGCGCCTTGAGGCGGAGCGCCAGGTTATAGATAAAGCATTCAAAAAATTCTTTGCCTTAGGTCTTTCGGGAGCTGTCCTTAGAGTTGACGGAAGAATTGTTGCCTACGCCTTGGGTGAGCCAATGGCGGACGGCGAGACGTACTGTGTTCATTTTGAAAAGGCTTCGCCCGATTGTCCGACGGCTTATGCGGCTGTAAACAAACTCTTTGCGGAGAAGTCCTTAGGAAAGTATAAATACATCAACCGTGAGGATGATGCAGGTATAGAGGGCTTGCGAAAAGCGAAAACATCGTATCAGCCCGAATTCCTTGTGAAAAAATATTATGCAAAAATCATTTGAAATCCGAACCGTGAATTCCGGTGATTATGCCGGATTAAAAGAATTATGGCTTGCGTGCTTTGACGATACACCTGAGGCGGTTGATAACTTCTTTCGTGAAACTGTTACTTGTGAAAATGTCATCGCAACTTTTGACGGTGACTTGGCAGTGGGCGCTATGTATCTGATTGAAAGTGAAATTTCTTCAGGTGCCGAAAAATATAAGGCGTATTATATTTATGCCGTGTGCACTGCTCCGTCTTACAGAGGCAAAGGGATTATGTCACACGCCTTGGCGTTTCTTGATGAATTGGCTTCTGCACGGAATGTGGATTATGTTTTTCTCGTTCCTGCTGAGGAATCGTTGTTCGCTATGTATGAAAAGACGGGCTTTAAAAAAGGCTTTTTCTACGAAGAAAAAGTTTTTTCGGGAAATGATTTTCTTTGTGCGGATGAAAATATCCGTAAACTTACTTATAAACAATACACGGCTTTCAGAGAGCAGTTTTTCAGCGATGCTCCTTTAGCGAGTCTTAAGGAAAAAGGGTTCAACAGTTTTTATTCTCCGACAGGAGATTCGATAAAATGCTTCGCTTGTGACAGTGGTTACGCAGTTTATGAAAATGAAGACGGACAAGTCACTGTTCATGAATTGTTCGGCGATGAAAATATGCTTATAGCTACGGTTTTTGATTTAACCGAAGCAGATAAAGTTACTTTAAGAAAACCGGCGGAGGGCGGTTGCGGCGTGCCGTATGGTATGTACCGCGCTTTCGGGAATTCTCCCGAAATAAATAACGCCTTTTTCGGTATCCCTTACGGAGGATAGATTTATGTTTTATGTATTTCTTGCAAACGGTTTTGAAGAAATAGAAGCTTTAGCACCTGTGGATTTTTTGAAAAGAATGGGTGTTGACGTAAAAATCGTTGGTGTCGGCGGTAAAAATATCTGCGGCGCTCACGGAATAACGGTTGAAGCTGATATGTTGCTTGGGGAAATAACCCTCGGAGATGACCTTCAGGGTGTAATGCTTCCCGGTGGAATGCCCGGAGCTGATAATCTTGATAAAACCCCTGAAGTCCATAAAGCCATAGACTACTGCGCCCAAAGCGGAAAAATAATCAGCGCTATTTGCGCCGCACCCTTTATTCTCGGCAAAAAAGGCTTGTTGAAAGGTAAGAGGGCAACCTGCTTCCCGGGATTTGAAGCTTACCTTGAAGGTGCAGATGTTCTCGAAGACGGTGTTGTAACCGACGGTAAAATAATCACCGCAAGAGGTGCCGGAGTTGCGTGGGAGTTCGGCGCGGCAATAGGCGCGGTACTTATAAATAAAGAAAAAAGCGACGAAATTCTCAAGGCGATACAATGGAGAAAGTAATAGATATAAGGCCGATAAAAAAGAAATTGCGCGTTGAGGCTAAGGAAATGCGGCGTGCAATGAGTCCTGATAAGAAAAGTTCACTTGACAGGAAAATAAAGAACCGATTGCTGAATTTGTGGGCAATACGCGAGGCGAACGCAGTGCTTTGCTACGTGTCTACCGATATTGAGGTTGATACGCGTGAGTTCATCAATTCTCTTTTGCAAATGGGTAAGCGCGTGGCAGTACCGCGTTGCGAGGGCGAGAAATCCAATATGAATTTTTATTATATAAATTCCTTGGATGAGCTGAGGCCCGGCAGCTTCGGTGTTGATGAGCCTGACCCGACTAAGCATATTATGGTCGGTGAAACCAAAGGCTCTGTTTGCATTGTACCGGCTTTTATGTTTGACAGAAGCGGCTATCGCCTGGGCTACGGCAAAGGGTATTATGACAGGTATTTATCCCGTTACAAAGGTTCTGCAATCGGCATATGTTATGGCGATAATATAAAAGATGAGCTTTTTCACGGCAAGTACGACAGAACAGTAGATATCGTAGTTACGGAAAAAGAGATTATCAGTGATATAAATGATTCACAAGATGTCCAAGGGGGTCAAAAGAATGGCTAACAATTTTAATGATTACGATGAGCTTTTAGGAAGATTTGAATCCAAAAAGCCCGATTCAAGCAACAATAATACTTCGCAGACTGCTAACAGACCGTCGCAGACTGTAAAAAGAACCTCAAGAAGCAACAGTGCCCCTGCAAATGTGCAGAAAGCACCTTCTCAAAGAAGTACAAGGGGAGCTTACGGCGCACCTCCTGCTAAAGATGCGCCCGGAGCAACGCAGTCATACAAAGGCGGCGTGTATTTCTCCAATCCTCCGCGCGATATAAATAAGGTTGCCAACCGTCAGAAAAATGCCGAAAACGGTAAAACTCCCGGTGTAAGGAGAAATTCGGTAAGACGCCCCGACGCAAATGTAAATATGAACAAAAAAGGTGGCAAAGGAAAGTCAAATCCCGAGTCTTCCAAGAAGCTTAAAAATGCCGCAATCGTTTTAGCGGTAATAGTGGTTGTCAGCTCTATACTTTGCTTCTACGGTATACGTTGTATTGACGATGTGCTTTATCTTAACAGAGATGATACGGCGGTAGAGGTAACCGTTCAGCAGGGTATGACGGATGATGAAGTTCTCGAAATACTCCAGGATGAAGGTCTTATAAAAAACAAGCTCTTCTGTAAGCTTTTCCTTAAGGTGTTTGACCAGGACGGTGAATATATAAGTGGCGTTTATACCCTCAATAAGAATATGGGTGTTGAAAAAATGATTGCCACTATGAAGACCGACTATACTAACTCTGCTACTGTTTCCCTTACATTCCCCGAGGGCTGGACTGTCTATCAGATAGCAGAAAAGCTTGAAGCCAACGATGTTTGCACAGCGTCCAGCTTTATCAGCACCTTGAAAACTGTGGATTTCTCCAATGAATATGATTTCATTGCGGCAATTCCCGATAAACAACAGCGTTTCTGCGCTCTTGAAGGCTACATTTACCCCGATACATACGAGTTCTATGTAGGGGAGAATGCTTCAAGCGTTGTAAGAAGATTCCTTGACAACTTTGAAAGCAAATGGACCGAAGAGTATCAGGCTCAGGCTGATGCCAGAGGCTTGACAGTTGATGAAGTAATTATTATGGCATCAATTCTTCAGAAGGAAGCCGCAAACTCTGAGCAGATGCCTACAATAGCGTCGGTTCTTTACAATCGTCTTGACAGACCTAATGCGTTCCCGTTCCTGCAGTGTGACTCTACTGAGGATTATCTTCTTGATACAATTAAACCCACACTTACATCATCTGTTGAGGATACTCAGCTTTATATCCGTTACCGTGACACCTACGACACTTATAGCGAAGAGTGTAAGGGTCTGCCCATAGGTGCTATTGCTAACCCCGGTGATGCGGCTATAAAAGCGGCTCTTTTCCCTGATGATACAAGCTATTTGTACTTCAGACATGACTCAAAGGGTGGCGTTTATTACGCAAGCTCCTTTGCAGAGCATCAGGCAAACGGCAAAAAGGTTGCCAATGTAGACGGTTGATTATGAAAAGAATAATATGTATTTTGATGTGCGGTATAATTCTGTTGCAGTTCAGTTCATGTTCGTTTTCAGATAATACCGAAGCTACCAAAAACATTACAGCAATGAACACGGTTATGCAGATAACCGTGTTCAATACTGAAAAAGGAACATCGGAGGAAGTATTGAATCTGATGGTTGAGCGTGTCGGCGAAATAGAAAAGCTTTTTGATGCGAACTCACCGGATAGCGATGTTTCAAAAATAAATCAGTTTCCCGGTACACCGTCGGACGAAACAGCTTCTGAAGAAGATAAGCTGTTTTTACACGAGGAAACTATTGATGTTTTAATCGCCTCCAACGGTGCGTATTACGGTACGGATTTCGCTTTCAATATTAATCTGATGCCTGTTTTGAAGCTCTGGGGCTTTGATAACGGTAATTACGGCGTTCCCGATGATGATGCGGTTAAGAACGCACTTGCTACCGTAGATGAAAGCTCAATACTCATATATGAAACTGAAAAATATATTGTGAAATCCGAGGGTACACAAATTTCCCTGGGTGGCATAGCCAAAGGTTATCTGGGTGACGAGATTCTTGAGATAGCCGAAGAATACGGCGCAACTGCTCTCGTATCCTTGGGTGGTAATATAGTTCTCTGTGGTGATAAGGGCGATAATGAAAAATGGACCGTCGGTGTTACGAATCCTGATGATACCGGTAGCCTTGCTTGCTCGTTCAGGTGCAACGGTAACAGGTCGGTGGTCACATCCGGTGCGTATGAACGCTATTTTGAATACGGCGGAAAATCTTATCATCATATTATCGACCCTGCCACGGGTTTCCCTGCGGACAGCGATCTTTTAAGCGTTACGGTTGTAGGTGAAAACGGAACTATGTGTGATGCTTACTCAACTGCGCTATTTGTAATGGGTAAAGAAAAAGCCGTTGAGTTCGCAAAGGAACACAACGACTATGACTTTATTCTGATTACAAAAGATAAAGAAATTATAACTACCGAGGGTGTAACGGATGTCGTCTTGGAGGACGATGGTTTTAGCCTCGTTAAATCAGTTCAGCAATAATACTGTTTGATATGAGAAAGCCTTTTCTTGTAAGTGAAAGGCTTTCGCCGTCAAAGCTTATTAAGCCTTGCTCTTTTAAGAGCGGGGCTTTATTTTTTATGTTTTTGAGGGCATCTTCACCGTACAGGTCTTTTAGCTCGGAGAGAATAAGCCCGCTTTTTAAACGGAGCTTTAACATTATGTATTCTTCAGAATCTCCGCCAAAACTGTCAAAAATGGCTTTCTTTCCGTTTATAAAGCCTTCGGTGTCACTTTCAAAATAAAAGCGTTTTCCGTCTATATAAGAATGTGCGGCGGCACCTATACCCAGGTAGTTTTCCAGATTCCAGTATTTCGTATTGTGACGGCTTTCGTAAGAGGGCTTTGCAAAGTTTGAAATTTCATAGTGCGAAAAGCCTGCGTTTTCTAATGCTTGCGCGCATTGTTCATATAAATCACACACAAGATTTTCTTCGGGAAAATCATATCTGTCACTGTGAGTGTCAAAAAATGTGCCCTCTTCAATTTTAAGAATATATGCGCTGACGTGCTTTACGTCACATTCAATCACAAAATCCAGAGTCTCTTTAAGTGTCCGCGGAGTCTGTGAAGGTGTACCCAACATAATATCCAGCGATATATTATTTATTCCGTTATCTTTCAAAAGATTTATAACCCGGGTGATACGGTTCTTGCCGGCGGCTCGTCCTAAGGTGCGCCTTTCGGATTCAACGGCGGATTGCATACCTAAAGAAATTCTGTTTACGCCCACGTCTTTGAAACAGGGTATAAGCGATTCGATATCGGAGCTCGGGTTACATTCTACGGTAATTTCCGCAGAATTTTCAATTTTAAATTTTCTTTTTGCGGCAGTTACGATTGAGTAAAGCTCATCTGAGGTTAAAACCGACGGCGTGCCGCCACCGATATACAATGAATCAGCGGCAAAATCGCCGTTTAAAAATTCGGAAACTCTTTTTGTTGTCTCGATTTCATCCAGCAGTGCTTCAACATATCTTTTGCGCTCGGTCTCATTACAACGATATGAGTAAAAATCCCAGTAAGTACATTTTGATCTGCAAAAAGGAATGTGAATATAAACGCCGTTCAAAGAGTATCACCTCCGAGCTTTAAGGTAAATCAGTAAGCCTTATTATACTATTCCTCTTTGTTTTTTTCAACCGCCTTTTCTATGCGCCTTATAACGTATGGATTGCTGCAACCGCCGTTGGTTATACGGCACTTGTGCAAATTCAGACAACGGATTTTTTTGTTTCCGTTGTGAAAAGTAGTTTCCTCAAGAATAATGTTTTTTCCTACAATATTACAGTATTGCTCGTAAGTGAAAGCGTGTTTATCCATAAAAACCCCCGATTAAAAAGTGTCTTTTCATATTATGCGCAAGTGCCTGTTCATATAATCTGTAATAAAAGATTATTTGCGGACATATTGTTAAATGAAAGGAAAGGATGTGATTTTTTATGTATGTTTTGGGGGCGGTTTTTGCAATAATCGCTCTTTTGATATTCAAAAAAAGCGGTAGTTTTCTGAAATCATTATTTACAAGTGTTTTAGGGGGTGTAGGTGCTTTATGTGCTGTCAGTGCCGTGTCGTACTTTGTGCCGCTGACGGTAGGGCTTAATTGGTATTCTCTGGCTTTTTCAGCGTTTTTTTCTGTGCCGGGCGTTGTGTTTTTACTGTTATCTGAAACATTTTTGTTTTAATGCTTTTCGTTACGGTTCTCCTTGCAAAAAGATAAGTATCGTTGTATAATCATTTTACTTAAAAGTAGGGGGATACTATGGCACGTAACTTAACAAAAGTATTCATAACTCCCAAAGGGGAAAAACATATTAAATCAGGTCATCCGTGGGTTTTCGGAGAAGAAATAACATCTGTAAACGGCAATTATACAAACGGCTATGTTGTTGATGTTTATACTCAGAAGGAGCGTTATTTAGGCTCGGGGTACATTAACGACAATTCTAAAATCAGAGTTCGTATCATTTCCCGCAATGCAAACGATAAATTTGATGATGCCTTTTATGAAAGAAGACTTCGTTATGCGTTGGATTACCGCAGAACGGTTATGGGTGACGATGATTATAAATGCTGTCGGCTTATTTTCGGTGAGGCGGACAGCTTTCCCGGTCTTACTGTTGACAGATTCAATAATGTAATAGTTGTTCAGGTTCTTTCATTGGGAATTGAGCGGATTAAAGCATTCCTTATTACGAAGCTTGTTGAGATTTTAAGGGAACAAGGCGAAATTATAGATGCGGTGTACGAGCGTAATGATGTTGCAATACGTGAGCGTGAAGGAATGGAGCAGTATAAAGGCTTCTTTAAAGCCGAAGGGCTCAGAACAGACCTTAGCGGTGTTACCGAGATTACGGAAAACGGAATCAGGTATGCGGTTGACTATATAAATGGTCAGAAAACCGGCTTCTTCCTTGACCAGAAGTATAACCGAATGGCAATTCGCAAAATAGCAGAAGGTAGAAAAGTCCTTGATTGCTTTACACATACAGGGGCATTTGCTCTTAATGCCGCTGCTGCGGATGCGAAATCTGTAACGGCGGTTGACATTTCCGAGGATGCACTCTCATCCGCCAGACGTAATGCTGAACTTAACGGATTTACTAATATGGAGTTCAAGTGTGCAAACGTGTTTGACCTTTTAACTGAAATGAAGGAACAGAAGTCTTGCGATTATGATTTTATAATTCTTGACCCACCTGCATTTACAAAGAGCAGCTCTACGGTAAAAAGCGCTTATCGCGGTTATAAGGAAATAAACCTTAAAGCTATGAAGGTTTTGCCGCGTGGCGGGTATCTTGCCACTTGCTCGTGTTCCCACTTTATGCCCGATGAGCTTTTTAAGAAAATGCTTTGTGATGCGGCAAATGATGCGGGCGTATCTCTTCGCCAAATAGAGTGTCGCCAACAAAGTGCCGACCATCCCATATTGTGGAACGTCCCCGAAACAGATTATCTTAAGTTTTATATTTTCCAGGTGGTATAAAAAATCCTGCGGTTTATTTAACCGCAGGATTTGATTTTTATATGTATTTTCTTGAAAGGAAGAAGCAGACCCACAACGCAATTACAAATAAGCTTTCAGCAGGGATAGCAAGCTTTGTGTAGGGGCATTTCCAGCCTTTGTCAACAAACAGGAAAATTGTTCGTGTAGTTAAAACCGTAGTTGCAAAAATCATACCACCTATGAGTGAGTGGTAGCCGGTGCCAAGAGCGAACATAAGGTATAGGAGAAAAGCACCTAAAGCAAATGAAATACCGCCGTAGTAAACGCGTATTTCTGTTTTACCGGCGTTGTCGACGGGCTTTACTGAAAAACTTTCGGCGTTCTTTAAAGGCTTCGAGATAAAAACAACAGCCATACCGAAGAAATAAAGGGCAAGGCATATTGTTGCGAACATTGCGGGAGGGTTAGCTTCCCATATTAATTTTATATCCATTATACCACCTCATTTGTAGTGTTAGGTTAAGTTTAACATAGGAAGATATAAAAATCAATTACTGTGTAAAGTGAATCTTGATATTTATTGAAAAATATGTAGAATAGAGATAGTGATAAAATCAGATTTAAAACAGTGTTTTTAAAAATTAATGAGGTAGTTTTATGGAAGAGAAAAAGAAAAAATCCTTGAAAACGTGGCAGAAGGTCGTTATAGCCTTAGTGGCGGTTGCTTTAGCCATAGTAGTGCTGCCCGTAACTGCACTGATTGTTTGGGTTGCGGTCGATATGTATAAGGATAGCAAAGAGGTTACCGTTTACGAAGAACGTATAGAGGATAAAGAGCTTGATATAGATAAAAGTAGCCAGGATCCTTTTGTGGAAGGAGAAATAAAAAGTACTCCTGTGTCTTTGTCTTCTTCGGGACTTGAAAGCTTCGAGGAGTATTTGAAAACAGTAACTCCTGAGTATGAGTACAGTGACCTTTACGCCATAGATGAAAGCCTCGAATTATATAATAAGAAAAATATTACATCGGTAGAAAAACATGCCCACGACGTCAGAGTGAACGGAAAGCTGGATGCGGAGCATCTCTACGAGCTTGTTTTAAAGAATAATGATGAGTTTTTATCTGATGAAAACACCTTGAAGGGTATGTATGAGGTTCCGTCGGATTCGGAAATAAAAGAATTGTGTCAGTGGACCTGCGAAGTGTTGACGGAGTATGAAAAGGCGTATCCCGAAATCGATATGGATACGACTTGCTGTAATCTATATGATTTAAAAATACTGAGCCCGGTGTCATCTTTCAGTAACGCTCACGTGGACTCCAGGAATATATTTAATTTCGATAGAGAGCAAATGGATATAAATGAGTTTATTATGGATACTGATGACATTTATACCACTACTTTTTATCATGAAATGGTGCATCTTTGTCAGATTAAGTGTGATTGCTTCGATAACTATGGCGATTGGCGCACCGGTACAAATAATGAATACGAATCCGTAAGAACTGACCCGCTTTGCTGGTATTGGCTTACCGAAGCATCGGCAGAAATGATTGAGAGTAGCCATCTTGGTGTGCAGTACAGCACATATAAGGCGTACATAGGTTATGCGTCCAGCCTTAACTATATAGCTCAGTTAGATAAAAATGTCGGTGCAGAAGAAGTAGAAAAACTTAATTTCGGTTCGGATTTAGAAGACGTTTTTGAAATGTTCGATATAAAAACCGAGGATGAAAAACGTGAATTTATTAAGATGATGTATTCTATCGAGGTCTTGCAAATGGAGCCCGAAGAATTCGGCGAAGCGTATGAAGAAAAATACGGTGTAGAGTTAGTGCGGGATACCGATGAAGAAGAAAGCAACAGATTTTGTGTGCATTTAAAGGATGACGCAATGCTTTCTATGACAAAGCTCTTTTACAGAAATCTTGCAAGACAGATTTCCGCCGGTGATACCACATTGGAGGATGTATTTTATCTGATGCGCGTCTGGGAGGGTAAGCTTGGCTACCATTCATCTTGCGAAATATATTTCTATAACGCAGAGTTTTCGGAATTCTTTAAAGACTACACAGCAGTTCAGGATGAGTTCTTTAAGCTTCTTTCGGAAGAAAACGGTATTTCAACGGAAGACTTGATAAAGGATTTTGAGGCATATTCAATGAATATCCAACAGGGCGAAATTCATAAATCGCCTAATTGCGATTTGAAATTCTTTACAGAGGAAGAAAAGCAATACATAAAAGATTTTATTGAGTTGTATTACTCCACAGGTTTTCCGTCTATGAGGGAGAATGTTACCATATCCGAAAAATGCGCAGCGGAAATCAAGGCTTTCAATGAATCAAAAGAAACTACTACCGAAACCGTTACTGAGCAGTAAGGTGATTTAAAAAATTGCATATTTGTTGCAGGAGTATACGTAGTGTTTTTAAAAATACGGAAAGTGTATAGAGGGGAGTCTGTATGGGTAGAAATATTATTGTGGCAGGATTGGGCCATGGCGGTATTGTGGCGGCGGCACACCTTGCCCAAAAAGGTTTTAATGTAACTGTCTATGAAAAAATGAGCGAGGGCACTCTCGGTCATGATTGGACAGATATGTTTGACCCGAAATCACTTGAGTTTGCGGATTTGCCAATGCCACCTGCGGACAAATTCAAATATAAAGAAAATATGACATTCTGCGGTCCGTCATCGAAAAAAGCTCTGACTCAATACGTCGCGGAAAAAGATGCGGATATTATAATGGAGCGCAAGGAATTATATACGTATCTTATAGATATAGCGTTGGAAAAGGGCGTTAAAATTGTCTATGATTGCGAGGTCCTGGGTCCCATTCTCAAAGGTGACAGAATAGTGGGTATCAAAACTGCCCAAGGTGATGTGTATGGGGATTTGGTTATTGACTCCTGTGGTATGAATTCACCTGTGCGCCGTAAGTTGCCGGAAAAACTTAATATTCAGAATGAGATTGAGGACGACGGCAAAATTATAATATACAGAGCTTTTTATAATAAGTGCTCGGATGACGAAATCTTAGGTAAATTCAAAATCATTCTCTATGCAGGAGGGCATCCCGGTATAAGCTGGGTAGCTTCCCACGAAGATTATACGGATGTACTCATAGGCAGGTTTAAACCCTACGACGAAAAAGAGGCGCTGGAATTTACCGAGTTTTTACGCAGAACAAACCCGAGGTTAGGGAAAGAAAGATTAAGAGGCGGTCAGTTTGCGGAAATACCCGTAAGACACAATCTTTCCGTAATGGTTGCCGATGGCTATGCCGCCATAGGCGATTGTGCGTTTATGCCAATGCCACTTATAGGTAACGGCATAGCAAATGCGATTATAGCAGGTAAAATACTCGCGGATACCGTATCCGAGGATACCGCCGGGCTTTACAGCGCCGAAGCCCTTTGGGCTTATCAGGTTGGGTATTATAAAAAAGTCGGCGCACTTATAGCACCGCTTCAGTGTGTAAAGAGTGCACTTCTTAAACTGAGTGTTAAAGACGTTGACTATTTGTTTGCAACAGAGATTGCGACTTCCGACGATATGAAAATTATTGCGGGACTTTCAACCACAGAGGAAGCAATAGAAATAATAAAACGTGAAATCCCCAAAAAATTAAAGAGTATAAATAACAATAAGCACCTTGTATCTGTCGTGATGGGCGTGGGAGCAAAAATGCTGAAAGTTCTTGCGGTTTCATCACGTATGCCCGAAAAGTGGGATAGAGAAAAGGTTACGAAATGGGCAAAATCCTACGACAAAGCATTTAAATAAAAATAATAATTTTTTTGGAATTTAGTATTGACATTCGGGAAAACTGATAGTATAATATCACTCGTTCCTAGCGGGATAGTGTAACGGTAGCACGACAGACTCTGACTCTGTTTGTTGGGGTTCGAATCCCTATCCCGCTGCCAGAAAAGAAACAACCTTTGTCTATTAGACAAAGGTTGTTTCTTTTCAATGAAATAAATCCCTTGCGGGATTTGTGAAATAACGCTTTGCGTTATGAAATAGCTGACGCTATGAAATACGCTGCGGCGTATGAGGGGATTTATTTTATTTCATATTTTGCTGTTCGGGCAAATTATTTCATTAAATATGCTATAGTTTTTGCAGAGGTGAGGATTATGAAAGAAAATAAGCTCGTTGAATTATCTGTAGATTTTGCTATTAAGATAATCAAACTTTGCGAAACGGTCAAGGGTCATTATTCCCTTGTGAACCAGCTGGAGCGTTCTGCAACATCCATTGGCGCAAATATTCACGAAGCGAATTATGCCCACGGAAAGCCTGACTTTATTGCGAAATTATAAATTGCTTTGAAGGAATGCTACGAGACTGAATATTGGTTGGAGTTGTTTGTGAAATCCGATATTTTGAACAGAGAGACTGTTACTGACCTTTATAATCAATGTGGTACAATCCGTCGCATTTTAATTGCCTCAATCAACACCGCAAAGGAGAATGCATAATAATTTATCGATTGGTAAAGAAATTTTATGACGAGGATATACCAACTTTTTTCTGTTTATAATCAACCATTTGGTTACTCTTAGCCAAAAACAAACACACCCATTCGGGTGTGTTTGTTTTTTTGTAAAATGATATAGGGATTCGAACCAGGAGGGAGAAAGCCCCAAGGCTTTCGGAAGAAAACAGTTCTTTTTGTAATGTTTTTTGTTGTTTTACGAGCTTTTTTGAGTTATAATAATAAAAAACGTTTTTCGCAAGGAAGTGACAATTACGGATTCAAATGCTGAGAAACAGTACAAATTTATGACTGAAACGCCTGTCGGAAGGCTGATAATCAAACTGGGCATACCTACAACTATCAGTATGCTTGTTACGAATATTTATAATATGGCGGATACGTACTTTGTGGGCACTCTCGGTACGAGTGCAAGCGGTGCTGTCGGTATTGTTTTCGGTTTGATGGCAATTATACAGGCGGTCGGCTTTATGTTCGGTCATGGTGCGGGTAGCATTGTATCCCGCAAGCTTGGGGCAAAGGATAATGATACAGCCAATAACGTTGCTACTGCTGCATTTTTTGCATCCATCGTTTCGGGTGTTGTGATAACTGTTTTGGGGATTGTTTTTTCGGAGCAGCTTTTGCGGCTTCTCGGAAGCTCTGATACTATTTTGCCCTATGCGGAGAAGTACGGCTTCTGGATACTTCTTTCGGCACCGATTATGATGGCGAGCTTTGTTCTGAATAATATTTTGCGGTACGAGGGCAAGGCATCATTGGCAATGATAGGGCTCACTATCGGCGGTGGTCTTAATATATTCGGCGACTGGTTGCTTGTTAAAGTTTTTCCTTTGGAAATAAGTGGTGCGGGTATTTCTACCGCCGTTTCTCAGACTGTGAGCTTTTCGATACTTTTAAGTATGTTTCTTATGGGTAAAACTCAAAGTAAAATTTCAATACGCTATTTGAAAAAAGGCCTGCCGGAGTTAAAAAATATAATCTTTACAGGCTTGCCAAGTCTTACTCGTCAGGGCCTCTCAAGTGTTTCAACGATGTTGCTTAACAGAACAGCCGGCTTTTACGGCGATGCGGCTGTTGCGGCAATGACTATTGTAAATAAAATATGCTTCTTTATTTTTGCCGTTGGTCTTGGAATCGGACAAGGCTTTCAGCCGGTCAGCGCGCTGAATTACGGTGCTAAGAAGTATAAAAGAGTTAAAAAAGGCTTTTTGTTTACCTGGGGCGTAGGTGAGGCGTTTTTAGCCGTTCTTGCTATTGTGGGTCTTTTCTTCAGCGGTAGCCTCGTTGGCATTTTCCGCGATGACCCCAAGGTTATAGAGATAGGCTCGTTTGCGCTTAAAGCCCAGCTGATTGCGCTGTTCTTCCAGCCACTGTCTATTTGTTGTAATATGACTTTCCAGAGCATCGGAAAGAATAAATCGGCTACATTTTTATCTGCCCTCAGAAGCGGTGTAGTGTTTATTCCGGTTCTTTTGTTGCTTACGAAATACTTTGGTCTTGTTGGCGTTCAGGTTTCTCAGACTGTGGCAGATATTGCAACATTTTTCATTTCTGTTCCATTTATGATTTCATTCTTTCGTAATCTTCCTAAAGAAAAATCTTCTTGATGTTTATCAAGAAGATTTCTTTACTTTTATTTATAATTGTAATATAATTCTGGTAATAAAGAAAATGGGAAAGAGGTGTGACTTCGTATAACCATATGATTTATTTTGTAGATAAGGATAAAAAAGAAGCGGCGTATATGCAACTGTATAAACAAATCCGTCAGGATATAATCAGCGGCGTCTATAAATACGGCTCAAAGCTCCCGTCAAAAAGACTTGTTGCGGCGGAAACCGGTACAAGTGTTATTACCGCCGAACACGCGTATAATCTTCTGTGTGATGAAGGGTATGTGGAGTCACGCCAGCGTAGCGGATATTTTGTGATATATAGTTCTGAAGCTTGTTTTCCGGTGTCGGATAATTATGACGTTGTCAAAAAACATAATTATCATAATGTGAGTACGGAGTTTCCCTTTTCGGTTTACTGTAAAACAGTCCGCAAGGTTCTTAGCGAGTACGCCGAGGGCGTTCTCGTAAAATCACCTAATAACGGTTGCCGCGAATTGCGTCAGGCGATTGCGTCGTATCTTGCCAGGAGTCGCGGTATAAAGGTCGAACCCGGGCAAATAGTAATCGGTTCGGGTGCGGAGTATCTTTACAGTATTATAGTTCAGACCCTGGGACGTGACAGGGGAGTAGCCATTGAGGACCCCTCTTACGAAAAAATTAAAAAAGTATACATCGCAAACGGCGTGGAATGTGAAATGCTGAAAATGGGCGCGGATGGAATAAAAACAACGGAGCTGGAAAGAGCCAAAGCGACAGTTTTGCACGTAACGCCATTTAACAGCTTTCCTAGCGGAGTTACCGCGACGGCATCTAAACGAAGCGAATATGTGAGATGGGCGAAGGAAAGAAACGGCTATATAGTCGAAGATGATTTTGATTCTGAGTTCACAGTGTCAATGAAAGCGGAGGATACATTGTTTTCGCTATCTCCGGAGCGTACGGTGTATATGAACACTTTTTCTAAAACTATCGCGCCTTCTGTGAGAATCGGCTATATGGTTCTTCCGGTTGAATTGTTGGAGCAATATGAAAAAACCGTGGGATTTTATTCGTGCACTGTTCCTGTGCTGGAACAGTTCGTTTTGGCTGAGCTTCTGGAAAACGGCGATTTCGAAAGACATATAAACAGAGTAAGGCGCAAACGCAGAAACAACAGAAGCTGATTTTTAGAAAAAACCTGAATAGGGGCGGAATAATATGAAAGCAAAAATAACACTGGCTAAAGAATTTAAAATAGGTGAAATTGATAAAAGAATGTACGGTTCTTTTATCGAGCATTTGGGCAGGGCAGTTTACGGCGGTATATATGAGCCGGGACATCCCACTGCCGATGAGGATGGATTCAGAACTGATGTTATTGACCTTGTTAAAAAACTCAATGTTCCCATTGTGCGTTATCCGGGCGGAAATTTTGTTTCGGGATATAATTGGGAGGATGGCGTAGGTCCTGTTGAAAACAGACCCAAGAGACTTGACCTTGCCTGGGGTACAACGGAACCCAATACTTTCGGTACAAATGAGTTTGTGAAATGGTGTAAGAAAGCGAATTCTGATTGTCTTATGGCAGTGAATCTCGGAACACGCGGTGTTGAAGAAGCGCGTAATCTCGTTGAGTACTGCAACCATAAATCAAATACATATTGGTCGGATTTGAGACGTTCCCACGGTTTTGAAGAACCTCACAATATAAAAACCTGGTGTCTCGGAAATGAGATGGACGGCGGTTGGCAGATGGGTGCAAAAACCGCAACTGAATACGGCAGAATAGCACTGGAAGCATCAAAGGTTATGAAGTGGACTGACCCGGGCATCGAAACTGTTTTGTGCGGTTCTTCCAGCCGTAACTCACCCACATTCGGCACCTGGGAGACGGAGAGTCTTGACATAGCCTACGATAGCGTTGATTACGTATCACTTCATCAGTACTATGAAAATCGCGCGGATGATACACCAACATTCCTTGCAAAGAGTCTTGAGCTTGACGAATTCATATACTCTGTAATTTGTGCTTGTGACTATGTTAAAGCGAAAAAACGTTCCAAGAAAACAATCAATCTTTCCTTTGATGAGTGGAACGTATGGTATCATTCAAACGGTGTTCCCTTTGAAAAATGGAGTGTGGCACCGCCAAGGCTTGAGGATATCTATAATTTCGAAGATGCCCTTGTTGTAGGTTCGATGCTTATAACACTTCTGCGCCATTGCGACAGAATTAAAATTGCGTGTCTCGCACAGCTTGTCAATGTTATTGCACCGATATTTACAAAAACAGGCGGCGGAGTTTTTGAACAGACTATTTTCTATCCGTTTATGCACCTTTCAAATTACGGTAGGGGAGTTGCACTTAAACCTCTTGTGGATTGTCCTAAGTATGACTGCAAAGGCTTTACCGACGTGCCTTATATTGAAACCATCGCGACTCTTGATGAGGAAAAGGAAGAAATGGCAATCTTCTGTGTTAATAAGAGCCTTGATGAAAAAGCAGTTCTTGAAGTTAATCTTATGGATTTCGATGGCTATGAGCCATTCGGGTTTACTTCTATGGACGGATACGATAAAAAAGCCGAAAACGGATTTTTGGATATAGCGGTAAAACCTCATTCTAATGATTTGCCCATAATTGATAATAAACTTCTTACAGCTCAGCTTGAACCGTTCAGCTGGAACGTAATAAGATTAAAGAAAAAATAAAATATAGTTTGTGGATGTGTTCTATGCATTTTGAGGAAGATATTATGAATAAAACCATGTTTGAAAAAATAGGGGATATAATGCTCAGTACCGGCAAACGCTCGCTGATATTTTTGGCAATTTTAGTTGTGCTTATTTTGCCTGTACTTACACCATTGATGGAAATTGCAATAGTGTTTTTGATACTTATAGGAATTCCGGTGTTCTGGAGCTTGCTATCCTTTATCCCTTTAAAAAAATCACGACTTGTAAACAGCTTTTGTGTTACCTTGAAGGATGGAACAGTAGTGCCCTGTGCCGTTATGAAAAGACAGCATTATCTGCGCAACCCGTTTTGGTTGGTGTCTTTTCTTACGCCGTTCTGCTTCATTCCGTTGAAAACACAGTATTATCTTCTTATAGATGTAAATCAGAAGAAGATTGATAAAAAAGTTTTGGTGTCTGACGCTTTTTTGGAAATCGGTATAATAAACACTATCGAGCTTTCTCACAAGAAAGCAAAGGCAGTACAAGCTAATCCCCAGATACTCAGCAATGAGCTCGAAAAGTATTTGTATGAGAAAAGAGTTACTTTCAATAAGTTTATTGCACCGTGTGTTAAATACGGTATAGCAGAAGTGCTGTATTCAGGGGTGTTGTCAACGGTTGTGCGTGTTTCCGGCACTGATTGGTTGTTCAAGCATAGCGGAAATAAGGACAAGCAAATGTGCCTCAGTGTGGCTGATTGGGTAGACGTTAAAAACGATAAAGAGAATAATCTTTGCTTTTATGAGGCATATGGTAGCGATAACGCCGCTTTTTTGAAAGCGTTGGGTTGTTTTAACGGTAATACAGTCGTGCGGGCTTTCCTTAGCAAGACAAATGTGAAAACTCAACAGGTGATTGAGAATGCCGTAAGGGAAAGAGGATACGATAACCGCGTTGTGGTCGATGAGGCAAGAATAGGCCGTATTCTGTTCAGACACCGTGCCAAAGGCAACGCCATAGCAGAAGGCATATTCCTCTTTTTGTTTATACAGTTTTCACTTGCGGTAATAAGCTGTATGGCTATGGGCGCATTTGACGTTGCGTTGTTCGGAGCAGTTTTTGTACCCGGGTTGCTGATTGGGTTTATTGTGAATCACGTTATAAAAAAGAAGAAAAGAAAGACTTTTACAAAGGACGATTACGAAATCGAAGAGGTTGTTTGTACAAAAAGTGAAATTGCACACGTTGATGAGATTGACACTGTCCATAGAAAGCTTGAGTTTTCTGATGGCGGAAAATTCAATTCAGTGGAAGATATCGAAGAAGGCGATTTGTGCTATGTAATCTATACAACAAGGGAGAAAGAGAAGAAAAACTATTATTTTTCTGCCGTTACTTCCAAGTTTACGCCATCTTTGGTTTCTAAAATAAAAAGACAAGGGGCATCACAAAAAACAGAGAGAGCCCGGGTTGTAAAATAAAAGTAAAAAATAAGATGAGTTATTGCTCCGTGAGATGTTTTCTTGCGGAGCTTTTGTTTGTGTGAAGCGCTCATAGAAAACAAAAAATAAAATTTCGCAAAAAATTGGTTGACATTTAAGATTTGTTGTGATAATATATCAAGGCAATATACGCAGAGATACCGAAGTGGTTATAACGGAACGGTCTTGAAAACCGTCGTACGGCAACGTACCGTGGGTTCGAATCCCACTCTCTGCGCCACCTCTTTTGAGGACAATTTAATAACTGATTTCAGTTACCAATGCAGAAGTAC
>JAZULQ010000011.1:0-6941 GCA_045603185.1 Acutalibacteraceae bacterium | reverse complement strand
ATTGCATGAAATTGTTTTTATTAACCTGAAATCTTTTTTATAATTGAGACACAGTGTGTAAATGAAAAGGACATTCAAAAAAGTAAAAATGGTGTCATATCCGTTCCATACAATATCCCAGGTTTCATTTTTTATTAACTTTGAGTGTAATACACCCATTATAAATAAACCCGCGCAACAGATTATTATACCAAAAATAGATATTAAATTTCTTTTGTAAGAGGGTATTGTTAGCATTTTATCTCTTAACCCATATATTAAACCACCAGCACAAAAATAAACGTACGAGTAACCGTAAGAACCTCTGAAAGGATTAAACATAGTGATTATGGGTACTTCAAGACCATTTTCAAGTGTATGTGTGAATTTGCTTGCAACAAGCATGATTTCATTAAGTAAATCAAAACCAAGTGTAAGCATTCCACACACAACAGTGAAAAAGATGAATAGTTTTTTATTTGTATCAAAGCATATTTTCAATAACGGAAACAAAATATATATGCAAAGAAGCGCACCGAGGAACCAAAACAAATTCATATTGTAATCAATGGAAAGGTTCAGTATTGGCACAATGATTGCATTCAGGGTGATTGGTTGACCATCAATAAGCAGGAATAAAGGCATAAGAACGAAAGCCCATATAAATATAGTTATAAGAAGGCTAACGCATTTAGTTACGTGTTTTTTAAAATCGAATGGTTTACTTAGTAATAAAAATCCGTTGGCAAAAAAGAAAATAGGTACACAGGTCGCAAGTATTGTTCTTGAAAAGTAAATCAAATAATTAGTGAATGTTCCGTCACTGACAAAATCAAAGGAATATGTTGTACAGTGATAAAAGATAACGAAAAATATGGCAACGGCTTCCATTAAGTCAATTTCGTTAAATCTGGATTTGTTTTTTGAAATCTTTGATTCCATTAGAACACCCCTTTCTTAAGTTATGATATCACGTATAATTTTTTGTGTCAAATATTGATAGTAATAGGTGTAATTATAAACAAACAATCTGTTAAAAACTTTATAATGTAAACTTGACTACAAATTAACTGTATGTTATCATTTTCATTAATCTGTTATAGAATACAGAGCGAATTTTTAATTAAAGAGGAAAGACATTTGAGTGGTTCTATGCGAATTATGACCTTTAATATCCAGCATTGTCTGGATTATAAAAGAAATAAAATTAATATTCCTTTATTCGCAGATGCAATAAAAGAATATGGTGCGGATGTTTGCGGTCTTAATGAAGTGAGGGGTAAAGGTCCGCTTTTCGGCTACAGTGACCAGACTAATGCTTTAGGCGACAGGCTTGGTTTTCGCCGATATTTTGCGCAGGCTATAAAAGTCGGCGGGACGAGTCCCTACGGTAATGCGGTTGTTTCTCGTTATGCGATTAAATGTGCTGAAACTGTTGCGATTCCTGACCCTGACGATAAGAGCGAAGATGGCTGTTTTGAAACACGTTGTGCATTAAAAGCGATTATTGACGTTAACGGTAAAGATTTATGTGTTCTTGTTTGTCATATGGGTCTTGAATATAGCGAGAGATTAAATGCTGTTGATACTTTGTGCAAATTGATTGATGAAATTGAAATGCCTCTTGTTTTAATGGGAGATTTCAACACTACTCCTGACAGTGAAGAATTAAAACCGCTTTACATGCGGTTAAAGGACATCGATGATATTTCCGAGCATAAGGGTATTTTTACTTATCCTTCCTATAATCCCGAAAAGAAGATTGACTACATTTTTTATAGAGGTATGACTTGTAAAAAGGTGAGTACAATTACGGAAGTAGTATCCGACCATTTTCCGATAATAGCCGAATTTGAATTTTAAAGTAAAAGCATTGAAACCTTGGTTTCAATGCTTTTCTTCTTTAATATATATGTGTCTGGGCAGACCATTGATAAATATGGGCGTCAATTCTGCTTGTATCAACGGTCTGGCATACTGATGAAAAACCGGCAACATATTAGTATAATCGGTATTTATCCATTCAAGAGGGATTTTTTTCTCAAAGTTCGCTACTTTGTGTATATCGTGCGGTTCCGTTGTGCATTGATAAGGGTCGTTTGAAATGCGCTTTAAGGCAATCATTTCGCCGGTGTGACCCTCAAAAGCGGCTTTTGTTGCCGCTCCACCAACCTGATAAGCCTCTGTTATGTCGGTTCTGCTAGTTACGTGTCCGGCACAGCGTTGTAAAGTTGACAATTCTATTGAGCGCGATTTAATGCCGGTGTTATTCATTATTTTGTTACTTAAATATCTTGCAGTCCCGGTAAGATTTTTATGTCCGAATGGGTCAATAAAGCGAGCATCATCTGAAAGCTCGCAAACATATCTCCCGTCGGTTAATTTAATTCCTTCGGAAACTGCGATAACTATTTCCGTCTTTTCTTTCAGTAGCTTTTCGACCTTGACTAAAAATTTGTCCATTTCAAAAGGGACTTCAGGGAGACACAGCATATCGACACCTTCGCAATCTTCCGACGAAGCGAGAGCCGCCGCGGCAGTCAGCCAACCGGAATTTCTGCCCATCACTTCAACAACCGTTACATATGGTGTGCCGTATACAGTTGCATCACGTACAATTTCTTTCATGACTACCCCAATATATTTGGCGGCAGAACCATAACCGGGTGTGTGGTCGGTAATCATAAGGTCATTATCGATTGTCTTCGGAACACCCATAAACTTAATATTCGAATTAATTAACTTTGCGTAATCTGACAGTTTGCATATTGTATCCATACTGTCGTTACCGCCGATATAAAAGAACCATTCAATTTCTTGCTCTTTTAGTATTCTGAATATTTTTTCGTATAACATGCTGTCAACGTTATAATCGGGTAACTTGAAACGGCAAGAACCAAGATATGCAGATGGGGTTCTTTTCAGTAGTTCAATTTCCAGACTTGTTGGGAACTTCGTGGAAAGGTCAATGACATTTGAGTTAATCAAACCTTGAATTCCGTTGACCATGCCGTAGACCTTATCCGCACCACGATTTTGACATGCCTGAAATATTCCTGCAAGACTGGAATTTATAACCGCGGTTGGTCCGCCACTTTGTCCGACTATTGCATTTTTCGCCATCTTAACACCACTTTTTAATAGTATATATTTATTATGGTGTTTT
Source organism: Acutalibacteraceae bacterium (assembly GCA_045603185.1). GTDB lineage: Bacteria > Bacillota > Clostridia > Oscillospirales > Acutalibacteraceae > DTU089. The sequence goes on along the minus strand of JAZULQ010000011.1, from coordinate 3,796 downwards.
TTTATTTATATAAACATCATGTTTTATCTTTGGTTGAGAAATTGTATCACTTGTGTTACAATATAAAAAAACTAATTGGTGATTTTATGAGCGTTAAAACAGATATATTTATTAAAGACCGTGCTGACCCTTATGTAACAAAGGGAAGTGACGGCTGGTATTATTTTACTGCTTCATATCCAATGTACGGCAAAGCTGATTCCGAAGGGTATGATAGGGTTGTTCTGCGTAGAGCGAAGACTATTGATGAATTGAAAAATGCAGAAGAAAAAGTAATTTGGGATGAAAAAAATTCCGATACAGCCTTCAGGTTTATCTGGGCTCCCGAAATACATGAAATAGGCGGTAAATGGTATGTTCTTTTTGCCGCAAGCGGTAGTGAAAACAACGTTTGGGATATTGATTGCCATATAATTATGTGCGATGGTAATGACCCTTATAATGATAGTTGGATTGATAAAGGTAAATTTGAAGTCTGCGAAGACGACGAATTTTCTTTCCGTGGTTTTTCTCTTGATATGACATATTTTGAGTGCGGTAATAAGCATTATGTTGCTTGGGCACAGAACGGCGGCAATTCTAACGTTTATCTTGCCACTGTCGACCCGCAAATGCCTTGGAAAATTACAAGCAAACCAATGCTTCTGACAAAGCCCGAGTATGAGTGGGAAAGGGTTAAAATCCCCGTAAATGAAGGCCCTGCCGTTATGATGCACGACGGTAAAGTTTTTCTCACTTTTTCTGCATCTGCAACCGGACCGGAATACTGTATAGGTTTAATGTACGCTGATGAGAAATCAGATTTGTTGGATATTGCTAATTGGACCAAAGCAACAAAACCGCTGCTTACATCAAATGACCTTACAGGCGAATACGGACCGGGACACAATTCATTCGTTAAAGACGAAAACGGTGAGTGGGTGTTTGTTTATCATTCAAGGGATGAAAAGTGTTATAATGGCGAGTGCGGTTACGGTGACCAAGACCCATTGTATGACCCTTGCAGAAGCGCGAGAAAACGAAAAGTTTTGTGGGATGAAAACGGTTTTCCTATATTGAACGGATAATAAAAAATGCTACTGCACGAGTTTGCAGTAGCATTTTTTTTTTATTTATCAAACAAGTTTCATAAACATTTCAAGTATTCTCTTTGTGCAAAGTTCAAGGTCTGCGCGTGTAAGTTCACCTTTGTCGTATGCCGCTTTAAGGTCTTCAGGGTAACCGCAGTGCATTTTCATATCGTTACCTGCTTTGACCTCTTTTACAGGGTCGTTTTTAACACCCCAGTCGGTAACTACCATACCTTTGTAACCCCATTCATCACGAAGGATACCCGTAAGAAGTTCGTAACTTTCGGATGTGTGCTGACCGTTAATAAGGTTGTATGATGACATAACTGTCCAGGGGTCTCCTTCTTTAACAGCAATTTCAAAGCCTTTGAGGTAAATTTCACGAAGAGCTCTTTCAGATAACCTTGAGTCACTACCGAAACGGTTTGCTTCTTTATTGTTACAAGCGAAATGCTTTATGGAAACGGCAACCTTTTGTGACTGAACACCTCTTGTTACTGCTGATGCAAATTTACCTGCGATAACCGGGTCTTCGGAATAATATTCAAAGTTTCTTCCGCAAAGCGGATCGCGGTGAATGTTGAGCGCAGGGGAAAGCCATACACCGAGATTATTTTCTCTTATTTCGGCGCCGCCGCCTTTGCCGACTTCATAAGAGATATCAGGATTCCAAGAGCAGGCAAGAAGTGTTGCGCAAGGCCATGCTGTTGTGGGAATGCCGGTTTCAACATTAAGTCTTAAGCCTGCAGGGCCGTCTGCCGTTGGAACTGCAGGAATAGCGAGTCTTTCAATACCGCCGAAACAACCGGTGTTACATACGCCGGTAGGTGCCTGACCGCCTACGATATACATAAGTTCATCAAGAGTGAATTGTGCAACAAATTCGTCTAAAGTGATATCTTCACCGACTTTGTCAAATCTGACGAGTTCCGCGGGTGCTTTTGCCCCTGTGGGCTCGTTTATACCGTAAAGGTAAGTTTCTTCACCCTGAGGAAGAGCCTCGTATGTACCGTCTGCAAGCAAACGTTTTGCAAGCTTGAAGGGTTTGCACCAATCAGAAAGCTGTTCAGTTACTGTATCTTCTTTAACTTCATATTCAAAGGCTAGTTTTTCTGTATCTCTTACAGAAGTACCGAGATAGAATTCATAATTGCCTTTTTCGAGAACATAAGCTGATTTCTGTATTTTTCCCAGGTCATCAAAGCTTGCCATATCATTGACAGAGAAGCTTAAAACAACTGTTTCACTTTCGCCGGGGGCAAGGAGCTTTGTTTTCTTGAATGCGGCAAGCTCTTTTGAAGGCTTTTGGAGCTTGCCCTGCGGTGCACTGTAATAAAGCTGAATTACCTCTTTGCCTGCAACTTCGCCTATATTTTTAACGTTTACTACTGCAACGATGTTTCCTTCGCTTTCGCAACACACTTTATCGGATGTGGCAAATTTTGTGTAAGAAAGACCGTAACCGAAGGGATAGCGCACATTATCTTTGGCACCGGGTATTGTTTCAAAATAACGGTAACCAACGTATATATCGTCGGAGTAGTCAACGTGGTCAAAACACTCCCAGAAATCTTCTTTACAAGGGTAACAGTCATAAGATTTTGCGATTGTGTCAACAAGTTTGCCGGAAGGGGTAACATCACCGCAAAGAAGGTCAGCGATAGCAGAGCCGCCTTCCATACCGCCTTGCCAGCCGAATAATATACCTTGTACTTTTTCATTGTCTGCAAAGTATTCGCAGTCGATTGTAGCACCGGAGTTGATTATGATAATAACCTTTTTAAAGAGTGCGGTTGCCTTGTCTATAAGAGCTTTTTCAAGGTCTGAAAGATAGTAGTCACCGCCTTGAGGTCTGCGGTCAACACCTTCAGCTGAGAAACGGCTTAATGTAATGATTGCCGTGTCTGCCCAGTCTGCGGCGGACTTTATAAGCTCTTCGGGAACTTCGGCTTCCGTAACGTGCATTCTTGCGAATGTGTCATAAGTCATATCGTCACGCTTTGTGCAGAATTCCATAGAGTTGACTACGTCCCAGATTGCGTCTATCTGCTCCTGATTAAGGACGTTTACGCTTTCTTTTTCAACGTAATCTTTATAGAAATCAACAAGGGGCATATAGACCTGAATTTTGCCCTCGGATTCTTTTGCCTTAAAACCTTCAAATATATTGCGGATATATGGGCAGTTTACGTCACCGCTGCCACCGCCACCTTTTATGTATTCGATAGTAGCTTTGCCGAATAGTGCTATTTTTTCGCATTTTTTAAGAGGTAAAGCATTATTTTCATTTTTTAATAGAACCATACCCTCTGTTGCCGCTTCTCTTGAAAGAGCAATATGTTTCGCAGAAGCCGTAACACGTCTGCCATCCTCGCCTAAAGGAATACAGGGCTGAAATTTAAATCTTGCGTATTTATCCATAAAAATCACCTTTTAAATATTTTTAAATGATTATATATTAAAGATGATATTTTTTCAATAAGTTAGTTCTATTTTAAATTAGGCTCATCAAAAGTTTAAACCCACAACCGATATTGATTGTGGGTTTGTGTTTTTTATCTACAATCAGCAAGGCATTTTATGATACAGGCGGTTGTTGTGAGTGTCAGAGAGAAAAACAGGAAAAGTAAACCTACGAGTATGGCACCTATTACACTTGCTATGGCTACATCAACAAATAACAGAACGAGGGAGAAAAGTATTGTTCCTAAAACACCGGTTAATAA
>JAZULQ010000010.1:0-44541 GCA_045603185.1 Acutalibacteraceae bacterium | reverse complement strand
GTTAGTCTGTTACAATAACGCACCAATAAAAATTTCGTCCGTCGGATGAGAATGCACCCACACCGATTTTTCTAAAATTTTTACTTAAAAGTGCTTTTTCGCTTTGGGGGTCGTTAAAAAGATTCTGTGCCGCCTGAGCATTTCCGAAGGATGCACTTGTAATCATTTTATCCGCTAATTTATATTCAATACCCATTTCGTCGAGTATTTTATAATAATACGAGCCGTCCTCGCGAATTAAAGCCGTACCCGTTTTAGTCGCGTACTCCTGAGCCGCAACCCTTGCTGCCTCACATAACTCGGGTGACATCGTAAGTCTTATGGATTTACGGTCTTTTTCAAAACGGTAATCGTTTACAAGTTCAGTAAATTCTGCGGGTTTTTCATCAAATTCGTAGGCTTCCATATATTTTTTCGGAAGTTGACCTGCGGCAGTACGCAAAATAAGACGTGCATCAACAGTATCGATATCACCGCTTCCGTCAATATCTGCCGCCTCGTAGTCAAGCCCGAAAAGTTCGTTCTCATAAATTCCTGCACTTACCATAAGGGCAATTCTTGCATCAACGGTGGTAACGTATGCATCATTATCAATATCGCCGTAGCAACGGACAATTTCCACAGCACCCATGGGCATTACACTGAGTAACACAAGGACGCCGACTAAAACAGCCGCGGCTATAACTTTAACCTTCTTGCTCATAGAACCACCTTTAAAGAATCGGAGCAACTAACACTCCCCTATTTTGATATTTTATTATACAATAATAAACATCAAAATGCAATACCATAAACTTCAATTAACATTTTTGCAACAAAAAAACGGAGTGCAATGCACTCCGTAAAATTTGCTTATACTCCTTCAGTATCGGTAATACGTTCAATTTCTATTGATTCCGTATAAAGCTCACGAGGGTTATTTTCATCCAGAACAATGAGTCTGCCTCCATGCTCAAGACCGTATGTAAAATAGCCTGCACCCAAAGTCTGATAAAGGTCAATTCCGTCAATATTCATTCTGAAGTCGTTGACGTGGTCATGGCCGAAGAAAGCCGCGAAAATATCACCGGTTTTCTTCCAGCTTTCAAACTGATTCGTATAATCTTTTTCCATATTGGGCGGACACGGAGTTTCTCTGACTCTGCCCTCTTGGATTTTATGGCCGAGCTTGTAATAGTTGCCGTCGCGCTCAAAGGTATGCTCACCGTCAGCAGTAGCTTCCTCATATCCGTAAAGCTCCTGTTGAACAGGGATATGCTGGAAAAGAATTGCAGGGAGAGGCTCGCCACCATTTGCTTTTTTCAGCTCCGCGGCGCGATTCTCGTACCACTCAATCTGGTCATCGTGAACGTGGTCGTAAGTAATATCGCCTTTTGAATTGCGCTCATAGTCGTTGGAGTCAATAAGCCATATAGCAAAGGCATCCTTTTCGCTGTCGCTGTGCTTAATGGTCACGCAACAGTTACCGCAACCGTAAACATCCGCATCATTGAGATTGGAACGGCAGTTGGCATACTCCATATACTGCATCATCTGGAATTCTGTATGAAAACCTACTTCACCATCGTGATTTCCGAAAACAACACAAAGAGGAATGTTGCGTTCTCTGATGGGTGCAGTGATACGTTTAATTGTGTTCTGCATTAAGTCATAAGTAAATTCTTCCCAATATCCGCTGACGTTATCTCCACCGAAAACTACTAAATCGGGATTAGTTTTTTCCACCAATTTTTCAATAACATTTATAGTTTCGATATTTCTGCCTTCCGGAATAGCACGGTTTTCGTCATCATCCATTTCAGGCTCAACGCAATGAATATCCGTAATATGTAAAATTTTAAACTTACCGTTTGCACCGAATTTAAGCGGTGCACGCTTCTCTCTTTCAAATTTTGCTGTTTTCCATTTTTTTGGGTAACCCATTGCCATAGTATATTTCCCTCCGTGAAATTAGTGAATAATAAATAATGAATAATTTAGGGACTGCATCAGCATTATAATCGGCGCAACGCGCCCCGGAATTTTGCATTTTGCTTTTTCTATTTTGCATTTATTAAAACGCCCAGTTTCCATCCTTGAATACGGGGTAAGCCACGCCGTCTTTATAGCCGGTTATCTCAAGGTCGGGCGCACCTATCATAAAATCTACGTGTATCATACTGTCGTTGACACCCAACGCCTGACATTCCTCCAAAGACTTTTCCTCAAAACCGTCAATAGTATCGCAGAAGCCTCTGCCTAAAGCTATATGACAGCTTGCGTTTTCATCAAAAAGAGTGTTATAGAAGAGTATTCCGGTATTTGCAATGGGGCTGTCATGGGGAATGAGGGCAAGCTCGCCCAAATACTTTGCGCCATCATCCATAGAAAGCATTTTATCCAGCAAATCTTTACCTGTTCCGGCATCCCACTCAACGGCTTTGCCGTCTTTAAAGGTAATATAAAAATTATCAATTATCTGACTCTGCCATGAAAGAGGCTTTGTAGCCACAACCTTACCTTCAGCAAAACCTTTTTTAGGAGATATGAAAACTTCTTCCGTAGGTAAATTAGGATTAAAGAAATTACCGGAAAGAGTATTCTCTCCGCCACCGCACCAATGGCTCTCAGGAATAAGCCACGCTTTGAAATCGGTTCCGTTTGAGCTCTTATAATGGAGATAATCGAACTTTTTACTGTTAAGATAAGCGGTACGTGATTTCAAATCAGCGTTATGCTCTTTCCACGCTTGTTCAGGGTCATTATCCTTTGTGATATAAACCGTCTGCAAAATAGCATCCCAAAGCATATTGTAAGCTTTGTTTTTAGTTTCATTCGGGAAAACGCGCTTTGCCCAGGCATAGGAAGGAACTGCCGCGATACACCACTGATCTTTGTTTTCGAGGGCATCGCTGTATTTCTTTGTAATTTTATAACGCGCCATCTGGGACTTCTGCATTTTTTCACGGTTCACACCCGCAAGACCGTAGGGGTCTTCACTCTCAATGTAAATACGGCAGGGCACTTCCTTGACCATAAGCTTGAGACGTTCTTCCTGCCACTGAGGAACCTCGCTCAAAGACTTGAGACTGCGGTAGCGATAGTTAAGCTTGGTTACCGCCTGGAATGCCCAATCGACCTCAACCCTTGAGGCTCCGGCTTTATAACATTCAGCAACGAGAATCGTGATAAATTCATGCTGGTCTGCTTCACAGTAAATTCTTACCGGCTGACCCTTTTTTATATTTGCGCCGACTCTCGCAATTAAACGAGCATATTTTTTCTGCATAGTTTTGTTCATAAAAAATCACCTTGGAAATTTAAGTTAATATATTTTATCACACAATAAACGATAAAACAACATTTACAACTAAAAAACGTTTCTTCAAATACCCGCCCTTGACAAGCAATATTTTAAGTGTTAAATTTAATTTATGAAAGAGAAATTAAAAGTTTTAAAAAATAAAATCGACTGGCCGATTATTATAATAATTGCGGCTGTGTCACCGTTTTACTTTATTTTCGGGTGTCCTATACGTTTTTTCACCGGAATAAGCTGTATGGGTTGCGGAATGTCCAGAGCCGCAACGGCTCTGCTTCATTTTGATTTTGAAACAGCACTGCATATGCATCCGCTTATATTTATTATGCCCATTGTGGTGGTTATTTTCTTAATAAGAAAGAGACTTCCTAAAAAGATTGCAAATGTTCTGCTTTTTTGCTTTATAGCTTTAATGCTGATAGTGTACATTTACAGATTGTGTACAGGTAGTGATATCGTTTACATCAGACCTGCGGAAGGTTTTTTCTACACAATTTTCCAATCTATTCTTAATTTATCAGGAGGGATATAAATGTCAACAACACCCAGAACCATTACACTCAGACCCGGCGCAAATATGAACAGCGTTATTAACGTAGCTGCCCAAAGACTTACTGCCCAGGGTTACGAGGTACGCGTACAAATCGTAAACCCGACAATGGCAAATTTCACGGTTTTAAAAGACCGCAACGGAATTAAAGATATTGCCGGATTAGGTATAGAATGCCGTTGCGTTATGACAATGATATCGCCAACCCAATTATATGTAACCTTCACCAACGAATGGACTAACAAGATAATCGCCTTTGTCGTTGGCTGGTTTTTATTCTGGATTCCCTTCGTAACCGCGCTGATTGGTGCCATAGAGCAGGAAAAAATGCCCGAGACAATAACCTCCGCGCTGATGCTTTCCGCAGCACCTCAGCAATATTGGGCTGACCCCGGTTGCAATCAGCAATATAATCCGTACCAGCAACAGCCTAACAACAATCAGCAAGGTAATCCCTACCAGCAACAGCCCAACAACAATCAGCAAGGCAACCCTTACCAGCAACAGCCCAATAACAATCAGCAAGGTAATCCTTACCAGCAACCGCCTTATAACAACCAACAATAAAACAAAAAAAACAAAACGGAGAACTCGCCGATGGCAGAGTTCTCCTTTTCGTTACCCTTTAGAGGTAAAAGCTATTGGCTAACAATTAAACGTTGCCTTCTTCGTAAGCCTTAATCATCTTTTTAACCATCTGGCCACCGATAGAACCGGCCTGACGAGATGTGAGGTCACCGTTGTAACCCTGCTTAAGATCAACGCCTACTTCCTGAGCAGCTTCCATCTTAACCTGGTTAAGAATCTGCTTTGCATTTGTCTTAGTATCTGCGGGCATACCGCTGTTTTTTGATGCCATTTTCATTACACTCCTTCACAAAGTTCTTTTTGCGTTTGCAAAGTTATTATTTGAAAAGTGCAAGAAAATATTAAAATATTTTTGTAGCAAATTATGGTGAATTTTTAGTTTTAGAAATTAATCTGATGAGTTTTAACAGTGGTTTTCTTACTGCGAACAATCTCATCCAGAAAAAAGAATATAGTTTTATTAAAAAAGTATCTGTGTTATAGCTTTTTCCCTTTCGGGTTATGTTAACCGCCTTGCCTTTAACACAACTTTTTGGAAATCTGCCATCATGAAAAGTATTAAAATCACCTGTTGTTTCAATATACTTTCCGGAAACACGAGTTACTCTGTGCAAAAGATATTTTGAAGGCAGCGCTTCAAACAATATTATATCACCTTTTTTTATATCCGAATCCTTACACAGAGTCAAAGTGACTTTGTCACGGCCGTGTTTAAGTAAGGGCCACATACTGTTACCCGTAACCGTAAACTCAACGTCCATACGGTCATCAAGCATTTGCTGAACAGCAAGACAAAAAACATCGTTCGGTATATACTTGATTTCTTGCGCCTGAGTAATCATACCAGTCCCTCCAATGCTTCAAAAAGGGTTTGAACCGCATCAACATCAGGTCTGCATTGAAGTCTGAACACAGGCACATCATTTAAAAATTCATTTAACAGGTCAATGGCGTGTTCGCTTCTTTCAATATCCCATTTGGGATACTGCACCAAAGAATGTAAATTACAGAAAGCATCATACTCATTTATACGGTACGCTTTGTTTTCATCTGCTTGTTCCAGAACTATCGTGGCAACAAGCTTGACTTTTCGGTTTATTTGCTCACCGCTTGTTCCGCTCCAGGGAATACCAAAGCCCTTCCAGATACCGTTTTCTTTGAAACAACAAGAATTGTCGCCATTTATAATCAACGCATTTTTCACATCACGCCAAAGTCTTGCGTGAGTTGTCTTTCCGGTTTCTGAGGGAGCAGAAATAATAATTCCTTTTCCGTTAAACTCCAGAAGAACACCGTGGAAAGAAAGAACTGAGCTGTCAATCATTGAATATACAGATATTCTGCTGAGATATTCAAATGCCGCTTGTCCGTCTGTTTTTGTATTATCTTCCACAAGGCTGATTTTATTATTAAAATCATCAGCATAAAAAGACAATAATACTTCCGAGGTACTGTTTTTTATAAGTTTCCACACAGTTCCGTTATCTGTTTTCAGAACCTCATGTGTATAAAAACCATCCTCTTTGCAACTGACTGTACGTGCGTTTTCTGAATTAACAGCAATTTTGTCAAAATCAACTTCTATGATTTCACCTGAAACTGAGTTCGTTTTAAATGGGTCAAGCTTCCAATGCCACGTTGCAAAAGGCTTTTTATCATAAAAATCCCGCAGTTGAAACACCACGGGACCACATTCAATATAACTACTCATACATTAACTCCAGCTGGGATCAGGACTTTTTACAAAAGGTGAGCCCTTAAAAGGTTGAGCTTTACTGCCACCACCTTTTGCAATAGCATCACGCACATATTGTTCACTGGCTGAGGTAGCGCCATCATGGTAAGCTACTATTGTTACTATAGCACCTGTACAACCACCTGTTGTTTCGTAAATGGCAATTTCGGCGTAACCTGCACCGGGGATGTCATAATACATAGATTTACCTAAATGACCGGTTGCATACGCCCAGCATATATCAGCCACTGCATCCTCAGCCTGAGTTGCAACAAATTTCATTTTAGGCTTTTCATAACTCATCAGACACCCTCCTTTTCAATATATAAATCCATAACTTCAGAATCTGCGCAAGCGTACTCCGGGCAACCGGAAATATCGCCTGTTTCAGCGTATCTTAAAGCATAGCAATTCTGACATATATCGTTTCTTTCGCAATTTAAACATTTTTCGTTTACATCCGGTAATTTTACGGCTAAAGGAAACATATCCCAGGCTTTTTTTAAACCAAGCTCTTTGACATCGGTGTAAAAAGCCCCCAGCACCTGACAAGCCTGAAGCTTACCGTCCCAGGTTGCAGTAAAATCCGACATTCCGCCACTGCACCCAAAAAGCGAATATTTTTTATCAGCAGACGAACTGCAATCAGTACATTTCCTCGTATTTTTACGATGGACACGAATATTTCTTTCGTCGAAGCCATCGCCAATTCTCTCGCGTAATATGTCAATGCTCCTTTGGAGCGATAGTTTCACGTTATCTTCCGGTGAAAGTCTGCAGCTTTCCACATCTGCACAAGCACCGCGAACAGCTTTCATAACCATTCTGGTACGAATAACACTGTATTCATCACCGAACTTTTCTTTGACAAGCTCATCAATAGCCCTTGCATCCTCAAGGTTGTCGTTAATAATAGTGGTTCTGAATTCTATAACCGAGGGTAAAGAACACAACTGTTCGCTACCATCAAGCATTCTTTCAAAAGCGTTTGCATTACCGCAAACCTTAAAATACGTTTCGGGTGATGCACCGTAAATTGAAATTCCTATTTTATGAGGTGGAAACCTGCGTAAAACCGCCATTATTTCGGGAGTTACCAATGTTGCATTAGTGTAAAGCGTTATAATAAATCCTAAACGATATATATTTTCGTAAATCTCGCAAAAATCAGAACGGAGCATGGGCTCCCCTCCGGTAATCAAAACACCACCAACACCCATATCCGCAGCCTGTTTTGCTATATCAGACCATTGCTGTGTTGTGAGTTCATTTTTTATAATATCGGGATTTTCTTCATCGCTATGCCTGAAAAGGCACATTTTACACTTTAAGTTACATCGGACAGTTAATTCAAGTGTGGCATTTATAGGATTCCGCTCGAGCTTTGTAGCAAGCATATCCATATCAGCGCACCTCTGTAATCATTTTATGCTCAATTAACAACGCCAAAAATTCTTGTGTATCGGTTTGAGCGGTAATTTTATCTATACTGAATTCAGCCGCAAGAGCGTCAATAACTTCATTAGCATTTGCAGGGGTTTTCAAGGAATCCCATATAAATGCGGCGGCAGGGTTAAGCTCAATAAATCCATTAAAATCGGCAACATTTTCGGCAATGGGTATTAAAATATCGTTGCCGCCGACTTTACGGTGAATGAAATTAGGTTTTGTTTGATACTTGATATTGTTATCAATCAACATTGCAAAACAACACCTCACCTGACATAAACACTACTGCCCGCACCTACTTAAAGTCTACCATCAATACATAAACTTGTCAACTTTTTATATCTTAATATTTTTATTTTCGGTTAATTACGTTGTTTTTGTAAAACATATGTAATTTATGTATAAATAATGTATAAATAAATACTTTAAGTATTGAAAATATGTCGATATTTGTAGTAGAATTTATATTAGGTAATTATGATTAGGTTTGTGGGAGTTTTATGGTTATGAACGTGCAATTCAGGAATTTACTTATCCTCCTCGGAAACGCTCTGAACAAAAGTGACACCACCTTGACAGAGCCTGTAAATTGGGGCACTGTACTCTCTTACGCACGTTTCCATAAGGTGTTACCCATTATTCTTGAAGAAACCCAAAAGTATACCGAATGTATAAATCACCCTACTTATAATGAGTACCTTTCGCAGGCAACCCTGTCTACTGTTGAGCAGGCACAAAAAACAGCCTGTTTTTTACAATTATACAAGTCATTCGCTAACTGCCATATTCAACCTGTTGTACTAAAGGGTATTATTTGCCGTTCACTTTACGGCGAGCTTTGTGACCACCGGTCCTCAGGCGATGAAGATTTACTTATTAATCCAAAAGACTATGAAATAACGCATCAGATTTTAACAGCCTGCGGTTATGAAGCGAGCTTTAACAATATAACCGAAGCCCAAACTCAGTTTTTTCGCGAAGTGCTTTACACACACCCTCAGTCACCCCTTCGCATCGAATTACATTTTAATGCAATAGGTCACGAGAATGACTGGCTCACTCGTATGAATGATTGGTTCAGCACGGATACTCTTACCTGTCGCGAAACTGCTTTTGACGGCGTAAACATTAAAACTCTTAATCATACGGAGCATTTCATCTTCTTAATCTGCCACGCGTTGAAGCATTTTACTTTTTGTGGGTTGGGTATCAGACAAATTACAGATATTCTGCTATACGCAAAAGCTTATGGCAAAGAATTTGACAAAAACCTTATAACCACGAAACTCAAAGAAATTGACGCATATGATATTTGCTCTGATTTCTTTCATTTAGGTAACGAGTATCTTGGGTTTGACTTTAAATTAGAAACCCAGCCTATATGCCTCGATTTGCTGATTGAAGATTTGGCTGAAAGCGGAATTTACGGAAATGGAACGAGCGCGAGAAGAATATCGTCACAGATTTTAACATCGGCTATGAGCAACAAGAGCGCACACCAAAGCAAAGCTAAAATTTTAAGAAACACCGTTTTTGTTGACCGCAGAAGGCTTATTAATAATTGCCCTGAGATAGAAGAAAAGCCATACCTTATTTTCAAAGAGAACTATAAGAGATTTTATAAATACATTCGATTAAAAAAAGAAAGTAATTCTAATATTGCAAAAAGCGGCATCGAACTGAGCAAAAAAAGAATGGTTCTTTTAAAAAAATACAAACTACTATAATTCCCGAGGTGTATATATGAAATATATAAGAATAGCTGTTTCCGTTTTATTTGTTATATCCGTTGCTTTTTTCGGATATGTTAAATACTCCGAACAGGCGAAAATTGACGATACTCTCCCTACAATAAGCGGTCCTTCCGAGCCGTTGGAGCTTCCGTGCGCTTATTCTGAAGAAGATTTACTCCAGGATCTTTCTGCCTACGATGAAAAAGATGGCGACATTACAGCCGAAATAATGGTAAACAACATTGTTCCGGCTCTTGAAAGAGGCAAATGTAAAGTCAATTACGTTGTTTTTGATTCATCAAATCACCCTGCCACATTTTCAAGAGACATTGTTTTTACAGACTACCGTTCACCCAAAATATATCTTACCAAGCCCTTGGTTTTCAAGAAAAATTCCAATGAAAATATTTTCGGATATATTGGCGCTGTTGATGTGATAGACGGTGATATCAGTTCCCTTTTACGTATGAATACAAACACAAATATGTTAGAAGAGGGAGACTACGTAATAAACGTTGAGGTAAACAATTCGCTTGGTGATTTTTCGAGACTTGAAATTCCGGTACATATTATTGATACAAACGACTCCAGAATGGAAATCAAACTGACTGAAAGCACAGTTTATATTAATGCTGATGATAAATTCAATCCCGAAGAATATATTGAATCAGTTACAACTGCTGATGGCACATCCTATGAAAAGAATATAGTCAACACCGAATCAAATGTTAACACCTCTAAACCCGGTGTTTATGAGGTTATATATACCGCGGAGCAAAGCGATTTGGTAAAAGGATACACATCACTCCTGGTAATTGTAGAATAAAGAGGTGAGAAGATGGAATTTTCTATTCGTGATATTGATTTAAGAAGTCTGTTAAAGGACATAATGAAAAATTCAATATTTATCGTTCTTGCCGCTTTAACCGGTTTTTTTGCTGTTTCGGGATACTATACATATGAATTTGATCCCGAGTACACTTCAACCGCCACGCTTTATGTAACCACCAAAAACGACGGTAGCTCAACTCTTTCCTCTCTTTATCTTACAAAGGAAATGGCAGGTAGCTTTACAGAGGTTTTTGAAAGCTCCGCTTTAAAAAAAGAAGTGGCAAAACAACTTGGCGTTGAATCAATCAACGGCAAGATTTCAGTTGACTTTATACCCGAAACGAACCTAATAACACTTAAGGTTGTATCGGATTCTCCTAAAAATGCATATTTGATAATTAATTCAGCTTTGGAGCAATATGTCAATGTCTCTGATTATTTGTACTCTAACGCTAACCTCTCCGTTCTTAAAAATCCGACGATACCCCAATCACCATCGAATTCTTTAAATTATAGTATTCCCCGTCTTTTAGCCGCTTTTATGTTGGCGTGTGCAGTTACAGGATTAATCTCGGTATTATCCTTTCTGAGACCAACTGTCAAAAAGCCTCTTTCTGCCCAGAAGACTCTCGACGGAAGGATTGTCGGTACAATACCCTATACAAGAAAAGTAAAATTGTCGCCTGCAAATATTTTTAAGAAAAATCGCAGGAAATATACTGTTTTGCTTACGTCATTTGAGCTCGGAATGCCATTCATTGAGGCAACCAAACGAGTTGCAACTATTATACGACACGCAATGCAACGTAAAAATGATAAGGTTCTCATAATTACAAGCGTTACCGAAAATGAGGGTAAATCCACATTTGCAACAAATATGGCTCTTTCAATAACACAGAAGGGATACAAGGTTCTTCTTATTGATGCAGACTTAAAAAAACCTGCATTGTATAAAATTTTCGATCAAAGCAATGCAAATCTTCCGTCCTTTACTGACATTACATCAAACGAAAGCGATTTCAGTAAAATCCCCGTCAAAGTCAACGATAACCTCTATTGTGTATACCAATTTGGTCCGGTTTCGGATTCAGCATCCCAAATCGCTCACCCGGCAGTAGAAAAGTTTATGGTATACGCCAGAGAAAATTTCGATTTTGTTATTATTGATACATCACCCGTATGCTACACCTCAGACTTTGAAGGTCTGTTGAAGTACAGTGATGCGGCAAGTGTGGTTGTCCGTCAGGACTGGGCGCACGTAGGTGCAATAAATGACGTTGCCGATAAAATTCGTTCTCACAAAAAACATTTTGCAGGTTTCGTTCTGAATCTGTTTAAACCTGACTTGCGCGCAAGCCTTAATAATTTTGACTACTATTACAAGTACAGTCGCTATGGATATTATATGAATAAAAAGAAGGAGGATAAAAACGATGATGGAAAAGTTGATTGAAAAACAGCCCAAACAAGAGCCATACGTTAATTTTTTCATCGGGTTGCACAATTTTTTCAGATATTTATCAAAATTCTGGTGGTTGGCTGTTGTTTCAGCACTTATTTGCAGTGTTTTATCCTTTGCGTATACTATGCGCACCTTTAGTCCGGTTTACCGTTCAGAGTCAACTTTTATGGTTACTACCACAAATTACAGTGAACTGGACGGAAGCGGTTACACCTTTACGTACGATTTAGGCTCAGCGGAACAGTTAGGGCTGACTTTCCCCCACATACTGGATAGCGAGATTTTTCGTGATGCCATAAAAAAAGAACTTGATACAGACTCTATTAACGGCTCTATTTCCGCCTCTGTTATACCCAAATCCAACGTTATAACAATGTATGCTACAAGCTCAGACCCATACGATGCACAAAAAGTACTTGAGGCAGCTATAAAGGTATGCCCCGATGTAGCAAGGTTTGTAATCGGTGAAACTAAATTCACTTTTATAGACAAGCCCACACTACCCACAAAATCCCACAATACCCCCGATAGTCTTAAAAATTCATTAATCGGCTGTGCGGCAGGTGCATTAATAGTTCTTTTACCACTTGTTATTCTCTCTGTTTTCCGTAATGCTGTTCACCGTGAAGATGACATACAAAACACCATAAGCATTTCACGTCTGGCGACCTTGACTAAACACAAAAGGAAGAAAAGGAGTACCTCAAGCACTGATTGTCCTATGCTTATCACATCACATGAGGATTACTTCATGTCAGAAAAATTCGAAACGTTGAGAATACGTGTTGAAAAAGAGTTAAGTAAAGAAAAAAATGTGTTGCTGATAACAAGTACACTCCCGCGTGAGGGTAAATCATTAATTTCATTGAATCTTGCCTACTACCTTGCAAAACACGGAAAGAAAGTGTTGCTTATTGACGGTGATATAAGAAAGCAAAATTTGTGGAAAGCCGTAAGCGATGAAGGATACAGTTATGCTAATCCCACAAAAACAGATTTCCCGGAAAATTTCGCATCAATTAATCCGTCAAATTATATGCCGATTAACATTTCGTTTAATAACAGTACCACTTCATTCGACTTTTTAGGAAGCCGCACACCCGAAAACCTTGTTTCCGGATTGATTTCGCAAAATCTTCACAAGCTTGTGAAGCGATTTAAAAGTGAGTATGATTATGTGCTTGTTGATACACCTCCCGCTTTAGGTTGCGAGGACGTTATTCTTATCAACGATTTCTGTGATGCTCTACTTTACGTTGTGAGATATGATTATGCTTATAAATCAAAGGTTATTGATTCATTATCCGTGCTCAAAGAGGCTGAAGCTGACATAATAGGCTACGTTTTCAACGGCGTTTCCGTAAGCTCAGACAATTACGGCAAGTATGGCTACGGTAAATACGGTTACGGCTATGGTAGATATGGCTCGGGCTATGGTTACGAGGAGGACAAAAAGAGTGTTAAACAACAGAAAGATTAGAATATTTTTTAACACAGTCGGCTTTGCTGCGCTAATCCTGTTATTGGCTTTTTTCGTTTACATTATTGCCTTTCCGTACGATAATACAATTAAATCAGAGTCGGAAACTTCGCAAAATCAAGGTTACATATCTTTTGAAACGGAAGAGCTTGTTTTTGACGGTACCGATACTCTCAACCTTATGGAAGGCGTATATATCGACGACGGCAACGGCAACGACATAACAAGCGAAGGCAGTGCAATTATAACCGCCGAGGGTACAACAAACAGAAAAATTGTAAATTACACCTGCCTCGATGCCAACGGAAACACTTTAACGGCAAAAAGAATACTCTTTTTGGAAAACTATTCCGGTCCTACATTAGAAGTTCCACGCACCTTGACGCTTGAGGCAGAAAATTTAGACAATCTTATTGCTTATCTTCAGTCCGAAAATCTGTTAGCGGCATACGACGGTTTCGGTAAAAACATAACTACAAAAGTCTCGCACCAAAGAGAAATGATTTCAAAGGAAAACTACACAATCACCTTTCACGTCGCCAATAATTACGGTGATGAAAAAACAGTGGCGGTGAAAGCAAAAATAACCGGAAAAACAAACGACCCTGATTTCGAGCTGTATTCCGAAAATATTTCTGTGCGTAAGGACGTGTTTTTTGACCCGATGAAATACGTTATTTCCCGGACATCAAACGTCGGTAACATCACAGCAGATTCATCTGTTAATACAACAGTACCCGGAGAGTACCGTGTTGTATATACTGCGTACTCAACAGACTCAACAGCAAAAATCTCAAAAATTATGAATGTAACTGTCAAGGATTCTTAAAAAAGCAAAAGCTTACATTCATATAATTCAGTAAAAAATCCGTAGCTGATAATTATATCAACTACGGATTCTTTATTTAATAATCAATCACCGTATAAAAACGCGCCAAACTCAACCATAGAAAAGTTGAACACTAACTGACGGTGATTTGTAGCCTTGGAGACAAGATTCCGCACCCCAAGCCCAAAAGATTTTCGCGGTTATAAAGCTATTCATTGAAAACAAAAGTTATTCAGGGATTTTTATATCCTTCCAACCTTCAACATCGCATTGAGAGAAATAATTATTACCGACTGCAACAACCGTACCGTCCGCCTTTAAGCCTACGGTATGGTAATCACTTGTGGAAATTGCAACTATATCCGTCCAACTCTCAACATCGCATTCAGAGTAATAATCGAAACCGACAGCAACAACAGTACCATCCGACTTTAAGCCTACGGTATGGTAATCACCTGCGGAAATTGCAACTATATCCGTCCAACTCTCAACATCACATTGAGAGAAATCATTATCACCGATCGCAACAACCGTACCGTCCGCCTTTAAGCCTACGGTATGGTAATCACCTGCAGAAATTGCAACTATATCCGTCCAACTCTCAACATCGTATTGAGAGTAATAATTATCACCGACAGCAACAACCGTACCGTCCGCCTTTAAGCCTACGGTATGGTAATCACCTGCGGAAATTGCAACTATATCCCGCCAACTCTCAGTATCGCATTGAGAGTAATAATTATAACCGACAGCAACAACAGTACCATCCGACTTTAAGCCTACGGTATGGGACTTACCTGCGGAAATTGTAACTATATCCGTCCAACCTTCAACATCACATTGAGAGTAATCATTATCACCGACAGCAACAACAGTACCATCCGACTTTAAGCCTACGGTATGGGAATCACCTGCAGAAATTGCAACTATATTCGTCCAACTCTCAACATCGCATTGAGAGTAATCATTATCACCGACCGCAACAACCGTACCATCCGTCTTTAAGCCTACGGTATGGGAAGCTCCTGCTGAAATAGCATCTTCGGCAACAAGTTTCTTCATAATTTTTGAACAATACAATTCACTATCTTTATAATCGTACGATCCCTTGAATTTAGAATAGGCTTCCATATATTGTTCTTCGTTATACAACTCAATCGCCTGTCTATAAACAATAGCCGGCTTAATGACCGCATAATACAGAACTGAACCAATGGTACATAAAATAATTGAAACAATAATAACTATGGCAACAATTTTTCTGATTTTTTCTGCCGTTTTTTCTTTTTTTCGTTCCTGTTCTTCTTTACGATCACGTTCGGCTTCCTCAGCTTTTATCGCATCTTCGATTTCTTGTGCTTTCTCACGACACTTTTGCGCTTTTTCATCAGAATCCCGCCAACCCGAAATACCTGAAAACATTTTTTCTGCATTTTTATAGGCAGAAAAATCCGAATGTTTGCCTGCCCACTTATGACTTTCACTAAAAACCTGATTTGCCTGATTATAAATATTATCTTTTCTTAGAAATTCTGCTCTTTCGATACATAAAGATTTTAAATTCTCGGAATCCTTATAATCTGAAATATTATTAAAAATCTCAGCAACCGCCTTAAGCAACTCGGGACTTGTTGCTTTATCCATATCTTTTTTTGCGTTAGTGTAAATAATCTCTTTTTCTTTTTCGAGACAAGCTTCTGCAAGCTCCTTTGAGTTTTTATAATTTGATATGGACTTGAATTTTTCGGCACATAACCTCATCATTTTTTCTGAATCTGTAGTATTCATAGTATTAAGCGCCGAA
Organism: Acutalibacteraceae bacterium; assembly: GCA_045603185.1. Lineage (GTDB taxonomy): Bacteria > Bacillota > Clostridia > Oscillospirales > Acutalibacteraceae > DTU089. Next base: position 28,779 of record JAZULQ010000010.1, on the reverse strand, counting down.
GAATAAATACTTTGAAGCCTTGCGTTTTCGTTACGCTCTTTTATAAATTTTATGTAACCGGAAAGTTCGTTTTTTAAATCTTCATCTGCAAAACGCAGAACCTTACGGTAATTATCACGGTCATCAAAGGGTTCTTTGACATTTTTCAAATCCTGTTGCTCTCTGACGCTTAAGCTCACCATCAATTTACCAAGATATGCTTCAGCACATTCAGGGTCTATATTGAGCACCTGCTCGCAGAATTCATCGGCACGCTCAAAATCTCCATCCTCCAGGAACATATATGCTCGTTTCAAAAGTGGCGCAGCATTCGCATTGGCATTATTTACTACCACAGTTTCTTTTACCGTTGTTTTATTGACTTCAACAAGCTTACCTATACCATGCAATAAATCCTGAACAAATCCGATTTTGCCCATATCCTGCGCCTGAAGATACTGGAATTCCTCGGGCATATCGTAGGGTGAAATATCCTTATAAACAGGTATGAGAGTTTTCTCTTTTCCCGCCTTTATAAGTGAAAGATAACGGCTCCACTCGTTTTTAACCCATACCGCATTGAAATTTTCTTTTTCAGTGCCTATAACGAGCATTACCCTCGCGGTATTAAGGGCGGCAAATATGTACGGCTCGTAGGCAGAGCCGAGCTTATCCTCAAGAGTGATTCTTGAGAAAAAGACCTTGTACCCCTCTTTAGTAAGTGCGTTATAAATATCCTGAGCATATACGCTGTCCTGGGTTCTGTTGCCGGATTTGTCCGTTTCCTTGTAACAGATAAACACATCAAAGGGCTCTTCTCTTTGTGAAATAGCAAGGATACCCTTCTGGATTTTATCAATTACGCTCGCTTCCGCTTCATAAACTTCCTTTTGAAGAACATCCGAGAATTTAATAGCGTTCTTGTAATCCTCATCATCAAAAATTGAGGTGAATTGGGCACGATTGACGGTAGGAATTCTTTTATGCATTCTTGGGTCTTCCACGTATTCTATACCGTAACGGCACAGAACTATTCCCCAATAGCTTTCACAATCCTCTTTATCGTCTCCGAGTATCATTTCGTAGATACCCATCGCCTTGTCAAACTCATTCTCACGACGGAAATAGTTTGCGCGGTCATAAAGCTGGACTCGCTTTTCATCATCCAGCTTAGGCAATGTCTGTTTCGTTCCGCAATATTCGCACACCGCAACAGACTGCTTATCAACAATTTCCAGTGCTCCACCGCACATTTTACATTTAAAAATAGCCATAATTATTTCTCCTGAAAGTTAAAAGCTTAATAATCCTTTCTTTACAACAACGAGAATGTTATTCAGTAAAAATCAACCAATTATTTTGGAAAACTTCTGGTACTGCCAAATATGGTTGGTATGCCCTTGCGTATTTTTCCTTTAACAGAAGAACCGTCCGTGTTATACCATACCCCGTTTCCATTCCATGGCTTATCATCTTTAAATTCGCCTGTCCATGTACTGCCATCCTTATTGATGTATGTTCCTTGGCCTTCGATTTTGCCATTTACAAACTCGCCGTCATATTTGTCGCCATTTGCCCAATAGTAACTAGCCTTGCCTTTACATTTACCATTCACAAGCTCGCCTACATATTTATTTCCGTTTGTATAACAAATAGTTCCTCTACCATTCCATTGTGAATCATTCTTAAATTCGCCTGTCCATGTACTGCCGTCCTTATTGGTGTATTTTCCTTGTCCCTCTTTTTTACCATTTACAAATGAACCTTCATACTGAATAGCACCATCTGACCAATATAATTTACCTTGGCCTTCTTTTTTCCCATTTACAATCTCACCTACATAATTACAGAAAACCCAACTGAAAATATCAAAAACTTCATCTTCGCCTTCTCTTTTACCATTTACAACCTCACTGTTGACGGTATTAAAACAAAGAGTTCCTCTACCATTCCATGGCTTGTCATCTTTAAATTCGCCTGTCCATGTGTTGCCGTCCTTATGGGTATATATCCCTTTGCCTTCTCTTTTATCATTTACAAACGCCCCTTCAAAAGCATCACCATCTGACCAATAAAATTTACCCTTACCTTCTCTTTTACCGTTTACAATCTCACCTACATATTTATTGCCGGTTTCATAACAAATTGCGCCCTTGCCATTCCGTTTTTCTCCGTTTTTAAATTCACCTGTCCATGCACTTCCATCTTTGTTCGTATAGGTTCCTTGTCCGTCATATTTACCGAATTTCCATTCACCCTCATACTTACTGCCGTCTGTCCATACACGTGTACCATATCCGTTAGGCTGGTCTGCAACGGCTTCACCGACATAATAACCATCCTCAAAGGCTATCTCACGGAAATTATTTTTTGATTCTGAGCTGTACGCTTTTTTTACCGTTTCTTTATTTTCACCCAAAGTCCTCTTCACACTTGCTTCGAGGCTGTTAAAAAACATCATATCCGCCATATCAAGTGCCTGCATGTTGCTGAATTCTTCGGGGATATCATAAGCATCTATATTTTTATAGCAAGGTATAAGTATTTTTGATGAATCATTAGCCACCATGGATATAAAGCGAGACCATTCATTCTTAACCCACACTGCATCAAAGTAATCAAACTTTGTACCAATAGCAAGCATAATCTTTGCACTTGAAAGAGCAGCATATATGTATGGCTCATATTCCGTACCGGCTACCTTACGAAGAGAATTGCGGGCAAAAAAAACCTTGTAACCCATCTCGGTGAATGCGGTATAAATATCTTGAGCTATAGAACTATCCTCTGTACGAACACCTGTAATATCGTCGGTTTCTTTATAGCAAATGAAAATGTCATAGGGCTCCTCGGTTGCCGCAATTTCATGAATTCTCTTCTGAATACCGTCAATAGTTTTAGCCTCTTCACGATAAAGTGCTCTTGCGGAAATATCCGCGTTCTCACAAGCCTGTTGAAAATCCTCATCTTTCATAATGGGTGTGGGAAGAGTTCGATGGCAAGTGGCTATTTTTTTACCATCCTTATCATCAACGTACTCTATACCGTATTTGCAAAGCACAAGACCCCAATAGGCTTCTGCCTCCTCAGGGAATTCGGCTATAATACTTTCATAAATACCTGCCGCTTTGTCGAATTCACTCTTAAAACGAAGGTTGTTAGCTCTGTTAAACAGAGCAATCTTTTTCTCGTCATCAATTTGCGGTAAGGTTTGCCGTGTACCGCAATATCCACAAAAAGCAACAGATTGGTTATCAACAATTTCCAGTGCTCCACCGCACATTTTACATTTAAAAACAGCCATAAATTTTCCTCTTTTTTAAGATATAACTATACATAATAATTATGAATTAATTTGCACTTTTTTCAATTCGCATTTATAACAAAAAAACAGTTGAAGTTTTTACAAAAAAGACGGCTACGAATCCGTAACCGTCAAAAACTTATATCGATATTTTTAGTATACTGCCTTTTACACTCTTTTTGATTAATAGAAATTAATCGATATAAAATGTTTCTTTATAGCAATTACCATAACTATCTTTTAAAACTAATGTATATCTGCCTATTGCCCACTTGCCTATACCCTCTGTCCAACAGTTCGTGTAAACATCATAACCGGGTTCAAAGTCAATAACGCTCACTATCGGATTACCCATGATATTCCGTTCATTCTGGTCGAATATATAAAACGTAAACTCAACCCTTTGCGCAACTTCAATTTCTTCCATATGCAAGGCAAAGGTAATGTAGTCTGCGGTTTTATGGTCGAATCTCGGCCCTTTCCTTCTGTAGGTTCCTGAAAAATAACCACCGTCAGTTTCCAATACTTCAAAATATTTGAACACATACGGAACAATTTTTTGCTGACTGTCGAAAGAGTCAATTTCATTTTGGAGAGTAGCTGCGCTTTCATTAATAAAAGCAAGTCTTTTCTGGCTACGATCTAAAACGTCATCGAGTTCATTTATTTCATAATTTATCTCGGAAATCTTCGACCGTTGAACTTTAATAGCAGCACATAGTTTGTTATCCTCCCGTTCTCTTTTTGCTTTCATTATTTTTCTACTCACAAAAATGGCGATAAATCCGCCAAACAAGAAAACTACGGATAACACATTGAGCTTATCGGTACCGACAATTAAATAAAAAACATAAAATGCTACCCAGTAAAGGCAAATCCAAACAGCCATCCATATCTTGGACTCTAATCTGGATACTTTTTTATCTAATTTATCTTCTTTCTTTTCTGCTATTTCAAGTTCGCTTTTAATTTTCTTTTGCTCGTCAGTCAGTTTCCTTTTCAACTTCGATTTTTCTTCTACAACTGATTGAATCGATGCCTTTTCCTGTTTTTTCAGTTCATTACCGATTTCAATATATTTTTGGCATAACATTTCTGAATCTTTATATCCCGAAATGCTTTTCATTTTTCTTGCTGCCTTGTAATAATCTTCAAAAGAAGTATTATCTTTTCTCACGATAATTGACTCGTTGTAGACTTTTTCTTTTTTGGCATTATCTATAATATCTTTTATTTTCTCGTTGACTGTTAATACCTTTGTTTTTAACGCTTCATCACCAAAACGAATGATTTTATCATACTCTTCGTATAAATCTAAAGGTACATTTTTGTCGATAATGCTATCCCAATTTGCACATTTAAATTTAACAAGCAATTTTCCTGCATAAGCATCAGCATTTTCGGGCTCTGCATCAAGAACTTTCTCAAAATATTCTTTTGCACTTTCAAATTGCTCGTCTTCAAGGAATAGATACGCTCTTTTAAGAAGTGAATCAATCGTAACATTTACACCATTATTAACAACGGCTTGATTTACAGAATTCACCGCACCCTTTGGAATAAAGCCTTTTACGTTCGCAAACAGGCTTTTAATAAACGTAACATCATTGATATTAAGTGCCTGTAACTGTCTGAACTCTTTAGGAATATCCTCGGCAACTAAATCCTTGCAGCAAGCAATAAAATGTTTGGTTTTATCCGTTGCCATCATTGAAAGATATCGAGACCACTCGTTTTTAACCCACACGGCATCAAAATATTCATACTTTGTGCCGAAAGCCAGCATAACCTTTGCGCTTGAAAGGGCTGAGTATATGTAGGGTTCATATTCAGAGCCGGCTTTATCACGTAAGGTTACACGGGCAAAAAATACTTTATATCCTTCCTTTATTAATTCGGTATAAACGTCCTGAGCTATTGTACTGTCATCGGTACGCAAGCCTGTAATAGGGTCAGATTCTTTATAGCAGATGAATATATCGTAAGGCTCTTCTGTCGCTACAATTTCAAAAATCTTCTTTTGAATCTCGTTAATGGCTTTCGCTTCTTCACGATAAAGCATTTTTGCAGAAAAATCTGCATATTCATACGCTAACTCAAAATTTTCATCATCCAGGACAGAAGTTGTAATTGTTCTGTGACAAGTAGGAACTTTGCGCCCTGTTGCAGGGTCATCTACATATTCGATACCGTATTTACAAAGAACCAATCCCCAATACGCCTCGGCTTCCTCAGGAAATTCGGCTATGATACTTTCATAAATACCTGCAGCTTTATCAAACTCACTCTTAAAACGAAGATTATTTGCCCTGTTGAATAAAGCAAGCTTCTTTTCATCATCCAGATTAGGCAATGTCTGTTTTGTTCCGCAATATTCACACACCGCAACTGATTGGTTATCAACAATTTCCAGTGCTCCATCGCACATTTTACATTTAAAAACTGCCATAATTACACGCCCCCAGTATATTTGTATTTGATTATATCACAGTAATTAAAAAAATACTACAATTATTTGCATAAAACTCTATTCTTGACAACGGTAACTAAAATGAATTACACTGTTATTTATAGGGGTGGTAATATGATTATTCGAAAACTCACAAAAGATGATTTTGAACAGTTTTCCGAAGTTTCCGCAAGTGCTTTTATTTACAATATTGAAGACACAACATTTGAAGAACACGTTGATAATTTCGGTGCTTTCATAAACGACGGAAATACGCTTATTTCTCAAATGGAGTGTGGCTTCCGGGAGAATTTTTATTGCGGCAAACGAATAGGTTGCGCCGCTGTTGGTGGCGTTGCCACAAAACCTGAATACCGCCGTATGGACGGAGTGCGCGCGATATTCAATACTGTGTTCCAACACGCCGTAAAAAATGGCGCGGATATCAGCATACTTTATCCGTTTTCTATTGAATATTACAGAAAATTCGGTTACGAAACTGTTTTAAGATACATACATGCCGAGTGCTCCTTCAAAGCCTTTGATAATATCGAAAGATTCAATGACGTTACACTCGCTACCGAAGAACATAAAGATGTTCTCAGAAGTATTTATACGGATATAGCAAAAAAGCATAATATGGTATTCGCCCGCGATAATTACGAAAGCTTCTGCTTTACACCTTACAAAAGCTGCTACTACACCTACTTTGTAAACGGTGAAAACGCAAAAGGCTATGTTACATTTACCCTTGACCGCGCTGCACGCACGGTGAATATATGCGAGCTTTTATTCAATAACAAAGCGGCACTTCTGAAGCTTCTGGGCTTTATAAAAATTTATTACGGAAATTATGATACTGTTAATTTTGCCAAGCTTCCTTTGAGCTCCCCTGTTTTTGAAGTCCTGCGCGATGAAAACAGACTTGTAAAACGCTCTTATCTTTACGAAGGTCAAGCGAGAATACTCGATATCGAAAACATTTTCAATGCAACGGCTTATCCAAAAGAAAAAGGTACATTCACAGTAAAAATCACTGACGCTCAAATAGAAAAGAATAACGGTGTATTCACCGTAAGCTACGAAAATGGTGAAGGCACTGTCTACAAGAACATTACATCCGATTACGATTTGGCTCTGGATATTCAGGCGGCAACGCGCATAATCTTAGGCAGAGAGGGTCTTACCACTGATGAAATTTCTTATATAGCAAATACAGAAATCGTCACTGATTGTCGGGATTTTTTGAGGGCATTTCCGAAGTGCACAACCATCTTTTATGATAACTTTTAAAACATTCGTCTTCTTGTGTTTTTGCACAAGAAGACGAAATTTATTTTGTAAAAACTATATAATAAACAGAACTTTTTTAAAATGGCAAAAAAAATCTTGCGAAGTCATTTTCCAGATGATAGTATATACTGGTATTAGAATGAATGTATTTTTCATATGTCCCCCAATTTGATTTAGGAGAATGAATTATGGTAAAAGTTCTTAAATTCGGCGGTAGCTCACTTGCAGATGCTGAGCAGTTCAAAAAAGTTGCCGCTATTATAAAAGCGGAGCCCGAACGCAGATATGTAGTTGCTTCCGCACCCGGTAAAAGATTTTCTGATGATATCAAAGTTACCGATATGCTCTACGATTGCTACAAGCTCGTTAAAAAGAATGAGCCTATTGACGATGCTTTCAAGCTTATTGAAGACCGTTACAACGGCATCATAAAAGACCTCGGTATTAAGCTCTGGCTTCAGCCCGAGTTCGACCGTATTAAAAACGCTATCGTTCACCACGCAGGTCGTGACTACATCGCAAGCCGTGGCGAATACCTCAACTCAATAGTTCTTGCAAACTATCTCGGTTATGATTTCATAGATGCGGAAGACGGCATTTTCTTCAAAGAAAACGGTACTCTCGACACTGAAAAAACAAACGAAGAGCTTGCCGCAATCCTCGAGAAGCACGAACGTGCGGTTATCCCCGGTTTTTACGGCGTAATGCCCAACGGCACTATCAAAACCTTCTCTCGTGGCGGTAGTGATATCACCGGTTCAATCGTAGCAAGAGCAATCGAAGCTGACATCTACGAAAACTGGACTGACGTTTCCGGTATGCTTATGGCTGACCCCAGATGCGTTGAAAATCCCCAGGTTATTCCCGTAATCACATACAGCGAGCTTCGTGAGCTTTCATATATGGGTGCTACCGTTATGCACGAGGACGCTATATTCCCTGTCCGCGAAATGGGCATTCCCATCAACATCCGTAACACAAACGCTCCTGCTGACAGTGGCACAATGATTGTTTCAGCAGTTGAAAGCAACAAGGTTGACACCGTTATTACCGGTATCGCAGGTAAAAAAGGCTTCTCAGTTATCGCTATTGAAAAGGATATGATGAACTCCGAAGTAGGTTTCGGCAGAAACGTTCTTGAAATCCTTGAAAACTACAACCTTTGCTTTGAGCATCTCCCCTCCGGTATTGATACAATGTCCGTTGTTGTAAACGACAACGACTTCCTCCCTCATAAGGATGCTATCATTAACGAAATCAAAAGAAGAACAAAGGCTGACAGCGTTACCGTAAACGGCGGTATTGCCCTCGTAGCTGTTGTTGGCAGAGGTATGGCAGGTGCTAAAGGTACTGCAAGCCGTATTTTCAAAGCAATCGCTGAAAACGATATCAACATAAAAATGATTGACCAGGGTTCAAGTGAGCTCAACATTATCGTTGGTATCTCTGAAGAAGATTACATCAAAACACTTGATGCAATCTATCGTGAATTTGTAAAGTAATTGAATGTCATATAAGTTAAAGCAAAAAGCAACGTCCGGGATTAATAATCCCGGACGTTGCTTTTTATTATTCTTCAATTAATCTTATCAAAAGTTCTGAAAACAGACTGTTCGCCCAGGCAAACCAGGGACGTGTGAAGACTGTATCGTCATCCTTGTCAAAGGATTCGTGCATAAGGAATGTGCCGGCGTGCGAGTTGGTAATCATAGCAAGGCAGGATTCAATCTCCTCCTTGGAATCGGAAGTAAGGGCCTGCATAGTAAGAGCTATGTGCCAGATTTTATTGGTGCCGGTGTGAGGGCTTCCGACACCTTTTGCAACCCTACCCTCGAAGAACCAAGGATTATTCATTGAAAGTATGAACTTTCTTGTGTTCTGATAAATCACATCATCCTTACTTGTATATCCGATATACGGTGCGGAAAGAAGGCTGGGTGAATTGGCATCATCCATAAGAATAATATCGCCTTTTCCGTTCACTTCATAGGCATAGATATTACCGAACTTCGGATGCTCGTAAATAGCGTGCTCCTTGATACCCTCGTCTATATCAAATGCCAACGAGCGACATTCACTTTCAAGCTTGTTATCCTCATATCCAACATTTGCCATTTCCGCCGCTTTTTTGAGTGCGCAGACCGCCATCATATTTGACGGAACAAGATAACCGTAAACGCATCTGTCATCAGAGGGACGGAAGCCCGACCAGGTCATACCGGTATAGGCAACCTCATTTCCTTTACCGTCGCAGGGAAGTGTGTCCGTCTGGGGACAATTCTGACGGTTGAAAAAGTATGTAGAATTCTGGGAATGATTCTGCTCTCTTTTGAATACGTCAACAATCTTATACATCATTTCACGGAATTTTTCTGTGAAAATTGAATCGTCAACCGTTTCCGTATAATACTTATGGGCAAGATACAACGGCGCACATAAGGAGTCCACCTCATATTTGCGTTCCCAGATTAAATCGTCATAAAAATCCGTTTCGTCCCCTCGGGCGTGGGAGTTTGGCGCAGCATTAAACGCGTTGGCGTACGCATCAAGACATACGAAATCAACCTGACGGGCAATAACACTACGGATAATTTCCTTAAGATCCTCATCCTCGTTAGCGTAGCGGATATAGTGGGTAAGCTGGGCGGTGCTGTCGCGCAACCACATAGCAGGTATATCACCTGTAATAACAAAATACCCGCCATCATCCAATTTAGTAACGGTTGTTTCAATGGTATTCAGAAAACAACCCTTAAAAAAAGGCGCAAGCTCCGGGTATTTTTCTTTAAGCTTCTCAGTAATTTCATCTGCTTTTTGCAAAAGAATACTTGGAATTTCCATAATTTTCTCCTTATGCTTTTTTGTAAAAATTAACTTTACACATAAAATAAGTATATCACTGCAAAACTATTAAAACAATGGTAATTGTGCAAGGGTTTTTCTTCCTAAATTTGTAAAACCTTCCGAATTTTTTAAAAAATTCGTTTTTTTACTTATTGTTAATGATTTCACAATTATTTTGTTGTATAATGGTTTCAAATCGGACCAAAGTCCAAAATCAAGGAGGTTGTTTGCTATGGCAAACCGTATTGTATTAAACACAATTTCATATCACGGAAAGGGCGCTATTGAGAATATCGTTCCCGAGCTCGAAAGCCGCGGATTTAAAAAAGCTTTCGTTTGCGCTGACCCCGATCTTATCAAATTCGGCGTTAGTGCTAAGGTTACAGACCTTCTCGACAAAGCCGGTTTCCCCTACACTATTTTCAGTGAAATAAAGGCAAATCCCACTATCGAAAACGTACTTGCAGGTGTCGATGCATTCAAGGCAAGCGGCGCTGACAGCATCGTTGCTATCGGCGGCGGTTCATCAATGGACACAGCTAAGGCTATCGGTATCATCATCGAAAACCCCGAATTCAGCGACGTAAGAAGCCTTGAGGGTGTTGCACCTACAAAGAATCACGCTGTTTTCACTATCGCCGTTCCCACAACCGCAGGTACAGCCGCTGAGGTTACCATCAACTACGTTATAACTGACGTTGAGAAGAAACGTAAATTTGTTTGCGTAGACGTTCACGATATCCCCGAGGTTGCAGTTGTTGACCCTGATATGACTGCTACAATGCCTAAAGGCCTTACAGCCGCAACAGGTATGGATGCCCTCACTCACGCTATTGAAGGTTACATTACTAAAGGCGCTTGGGAAATGACAGACATGTTCCACCTCAAAGCAATCGAGCTTATTGCAAAACATCTTCCCGGTGCTTGCGAAAACACAGAAGAAGGCAGAGAAGGTATGGCTCTCGCTCAGTACATTGCAGGTCAGGGCTTCTCAAACGTTGGCTTAGGTATTGTTCACAGTATGGCTCACGGTCTTGGCGCTCTTTACGATACACCTCACGGCGTTGCCAACGCAATACTCCTTCCCTCTATTATGGAATACAACGCACCCTGCACAGGCGACAAATACCGCGATATCGCTAAGGCTATGGGCGTAGAAAATACTGACGCAATGTCTATCGAAGATGCAAGAAAAGCCGCTGTTGATGCAGTTGCAGCCCTTGCTGAAAAGGTAGGTATCCCCAAAGACCTTAAGGGTATTCTCAAACAAGAGGATGTTCAGTTCCTTTCCGAAAGCGCATTCGCTGATGCTTGCCGTCCCGGTAACCCCAGAGATACAAGCGTTGAAGAAATCGCAGAACTTTATAAAGCACTTATCTGATGAAAAAACCGCCTGACCGAAATGTCAGGCGGTTTTTAATTCAAAATTCAAACTTGATAATTTAAAATAACTCGAACACCATACATACAAACGGAACAAAAATGAGGCCCGGTAAAAGGTTTGCTACTTTTATTTTTGTAATTTTCAAAAGGTTAAGACCTAACGCCACAATCATTACAGACCCTGCACAAATAAGCTCCGCTACGGCAAAGTCACTTAAAAACGAACCTAAAAGCATTGAAAGTGCAACGAGTGCACCCTGAAAAACGAACACAAACGCAGCCGCGCACATAACACCTATACCCAGACTCGCCGCAAGCATTGACGATGATATCAAATCAAGCACCGATTTAGTATAAAGCATCTGGTTGTCACCCGATATACCCGCATTCATAGAACCTACAATGGTCATTGCGCCAACGCAGAAAAGAAGTGATGCCGTTACAAAGCCTTGTGAAAATGTTGCAGTATCAGCCGTATCTCCTTTTTTATTTTTACGTCTGTTCTGAAGCTTATCTCCGAGCTTTGTGAGCTTACCGTCAATATCTATAAGTGTACCGACAATCGTGCCGAGAACCAGTGAAATAATCATAACAAGCTGATTTTCACCTTTTATAACACCCATCACACCGATAGCAACCGTACAAAGACCTATTGCGCACATAACGGCATTCGTTAGTTTCTCAGGTAATTGTTTTTTCAAAAGCAAGCCTACGGCACTACCTATAATTACGGTAACTGTATTAACCAGAACACCGCTGTAACTCATTAATATTTCACCCATTGTAAACTCCTCCAAATATATTCCAGGGGTAATCATCAAAATCAGGTTGTGATTCAAAGCACATTTTTTCTTTTGTAACAGGGTGACAGAAGCTTATGAAGCAGGAATGAAGTGCTATATCCGCGCTTGTCCTGTCATGGCTTCCGTATTTCACGTCACCTGTAAGCGGTGTTTTTCGGGATGCGAACTGCACTCGTATCTGGTGCGTTCTGCCTGTATGCAGACGGACTCTGACAACTGCTTTTCCGTCTTTTTTATGTAAAACCCTGTATTCCAACGAGGCTTCTTTCACGCCTTTACGAACCCTATTCACAACATAAGAACGGTTTTTCTTGGAATCCTTGAACAATAAATCCTTATACACACCGCTATCTTCTTCGGGTGCACCATCTGTTACAGCCAAGTACTCTTTAAAAAATCTACCGTTGGCAATATCGTCGGAAAGAATTGCCGCACTTTTTTTATTATTCGCAAAAACCATTACACCGCCAACATTTCTGTCAAGACGGTGTAAAAGATGCAGTTTTTTGCCCGCTCTGTCGCTGAGAAAGCCTATAATTCCTTCTTCGCCCATTTGGGCATCTTCGCTCAGCATACCTTTAGGCTTGATGCAAACGGTTATACTTTCATCCTCAAAAAGGATATTCAAATCATTTTTCGGCATGGAGGTCATACTTTCTGTTGTATTCTTCATAAATCTTAGTAAACGAATCATTACCGTACTTGACACTATTAAGATAGTTGTGGGTATCAAATGAATCGTTACGGGCTTCAATTACCGCAACCGCGATATTTGAGCAGTGGTCTGATATTCTCTTGCTGTTTGTAAGAAGGTCTGAAAGGATGAAGCCCATTTCAATAGTACAGTCACCGCGTTGCAGGCGCATAATATGGTGAGATTTTATTTCAGCGGTAATTCTGTCTATTACCTGCTCCAAAGGCTCAACCTTTGACGCAAGCTCATAGTCATTTTTCTCATAAACGATAGTTGTAGTTATAACGATTTCTGTTATCGCCTCAACAAGAATATCAATTTCCTTTTTTGCACTCGGTGAGAATTCAATTTTCTTGTCATATATTTCTGCCGCAACCTTTTCGAGACCTTTGGCGTGGTCGCCCAGGCGTTCAAAATCTCCAATAGTATGAAGCATCCTGGCTACGGTACGGGCGTCGTTATTTGAAAGGGACTGCTCGGACATTTTTACGAGATATGTGCCCAGATTATCTTCATAAAGATCAAGCACCTTTTCATCATCATAAACTGTCTTAGCAACATTTTTATCGTATTTTTTTACAAGCTTAAGCGCTTCGAGTACAGTATCCTTTGCAAGAAGTGCCATTTTAACAGTGTAGTTATCGCACTCCATAACCGCGATTGACGGTGAATTTAAAAGTCTTTCGTCAAGGTAAACGGCTCTTGTAACGCCATCTGCTTCGTCCTGCGCCTTCTTTTCGCGCACGAGCTTTTCACAAAGCTTTGCAATATATTTTATGAACGGCATAAGCACAACAACTGTTACAATATTAAATACCGAATGAACAACAGCAACGCTCACAGGACCTACCATTTCCGTATCGGTAGGGAGACCCAGAAGATTTGTTACCAATAAATATACCGGCAACACAATTATCATACCGAGGACATTTATAAGAAGCTGGGAAAGAGCAACTCTTTTCGCTTTTGCACCGGCACCGATACTTGAAATGAGTCCGGTTGCGCAAGTACCGATGTTCTGACCTATAATTATAGGAACTGCAACATCATAGCTTATAGCGCCGGTAAGAGAAAGTGCCTGCAAAATACCGACAGAAGCAGACGATGATTGAATGATTGCGGTAACAACAGCACCAACAAGTACACCGAGGATGGGATTACTGAACTTCATAAACAAGCTGTTGAACCATTCTTCCTCAGCAAGGGATTCAACAGATCCGGACATAATATCCATACCGTATATAAGCACGGTAAAGCCTATAAAAATAGCACCAAGAGTTTTCTTTTTATCGCTTTTTGCAACCATAGTAAATATTGTTCCGATAACCGCAAGAACAGGTGCAAAAATCTGCGGCTTGAAAATCTGGACTAAAAGAGATGAACTTTCAATACCCGCCAATGACAAAAGCCACGCGGTAACCGTTGTGCCGATATTAGCACCGAAAAGCACAGCGATAGTACTCTGAAAGCTCATAAGCCCTGAGTTTACAAGACCGACGAGTATAACTGTCGTTGCAGATGACGACTGTATAATCGCCGTTATTACAAGACCCATTAAAACACCTAAAATGGGCTTATCGGTCATTTTTTTCAAAATAATTTCAAGTTTGCTGCCCGCCAACTTCTCAAGACTGTTTGACATGGTACTCATACCGAAAAGAAAGAATACCAATCCGGCACACAGCTTAATTGCTATACCTAAACCATCCATAAAAAAAACTCCTTTTTTCTGACACTTCTTCCGTCAGTAACCAATTAAAAATCCAAATTTTTCACAAATATGATAGTAACACAAAAAAATCAAATCTTCAATATTCTCTGCAAAATAAAAGCAAAAAATTACAAGACTAAAAATAAAGTGTCCTTAACTTCAATAAAGAAATTAAGGACACTGATTTTAATTGTAGCTTAAAGCTTAGAGAAGCCGTGGCAGTTGATAAGTGCATCAATTTTTTTCTTCTCTTTGCAGAGAGGACATTCGTGAGACGGTGTACTGAAATAACCGTCCAGGTCATTGGGATTGAATACAGAGTTCACCTCGTAATCACCGCAGGTCTTTGCAGTGGCGAAGATTGAAGCAACACCAACTACGTCACCGCCATAATAACGAACAGCATCGATAGCTGATTGCGCAGTAGCACCGGACGCAACTGAAACCGCAAGCACAAGAACATGCTTACCGTTTATCATAGGTACTATATTATCTCTGAAAAACATCTGGGAGCCATTGGTAATTTCCGGGGTAACCACGTAAATAGTCTGATGGGCATTGATGTTGGCAAATGAATTCTTGGTCAGTTCACCTGCAAGGCAGGTTCCCACAACCTCCATACCGTCAAGACAAAGAATAGTATCAACTATGGTAGTGCTGTAATTATACGCTGAGCAAAGCTCCTGGGCAACCGCTTTTGCTTCAGAAAAACGGGATTTCTGTGCCGCCACATCAATATAGTAGTTGCTATGTGTATAGCTTGTAGCGAAATGACCTTTAGCAACACGAAGATAGAGATTGTTTCTCTTTGTTTTAATTTTCATGATATTTGTTGTAGGCATAAAAATTCCCCTTTGATTTTTGATTATGAATATATTTTATAACAATTCGTCTCTAAATACTATTGGAGTTGTGCATAAATAAACAATCTTATTTTTGTAAATTTATTTTATCATTTCCTCAAATTCTGTTTCATTTATGACTTTTATCCCAAGCTCATTGGCTTTTCGCAGCTTTGAGCCCGCATCCTCTCCCGCAAGAACAATACTTGTTTTTTTGGACACAGAACCCGATGCCTTACCTCCGAACTTTTCTATAATTTCCTGGGCTTCACGTCTGCCATATTTTGTCAGCGTACCCGTAAGCACAAAGGTAAGACCCTCAAATCTGTTATCCTCGCGCTCGGTGAGATTTTTCATATTAAGTCCAAAGGATTTAAAATCCGCTATAAGCGTACGTGTTTCGGGAAGTGCTAACGTCTTAACCAAAGTATCCGCCATAACGTCTCCTATACCGTCAATAGCGGTAACATCTTCTTTTTCAGCGGCAAGAAGAGCATCCATCGTTCCGAAATGATTTGCGAGAAGCTTTGCAGCCTTAAGACCTATATGATGAATACCTAAAGCAAAAATCAATTTGTAAAGGTCATTTGCCTTGGATTTTTCAATAGCATCCAACAAATTAAGCGTGCTTTTCTCGCCCATTCTTTCCAACGAAACCAGTTCCATGGGACTGAGCCTGTAAATATCAGATGCTTTAGCAATCAAATTCTCATTGACAAGCTGTTCTAAAACCGCACTGCCGAGCCCCTCAATATCCATCGCATCACGCGAACAGAAATGAATAAGCTTTCTGAGTAATTGAGCCGGACAATCGGGATTAATGCAACGTATTGCCGCTTCGCCCTCTGCCCTTACCACGGAACTTCCGCAAGCAGGGCACATCTTCGGATAAGTGTAAACAGGATTCTCACCGTTGTGCTTTTCAACACCCAGCACCTCGGGTATAATATCACCGGCTTTGCGAACAATTATTGTGTCACCTATTGCGATACCTTTTTCGGCAATGAAATCAGCGTTGTTAAGTGTTGCCCTTGAAACGGTAGTACCCGCAAGTATTATCGGCTCAAAAACCGCAGTAGGCGTAAGCACACCTGTTCTGCCCACCTGGATGTCAATCTCAAGAAGTCTTGTCGGCTTTTCTTCCGGCGGATACTTGAATGCAACTGCCCATTTAGGGAATTTAGCGGTACTGCCCAATTCCTCACGCATAGCGAAGCTGTTGGTTTTTATAACTGCGCCGTCAATATCAAAAGCGAGAGTACCTCTGTTATCACCTATGGATTTAATTTTCTCAATCGCTTCGTCCATAGTATTGCAAAGTTCGTAACCGGGTATTACATTGAAACCCAATTCTTTTAGATATTCAAGGGAATCGTAATGAGTTAAAAGCTCCTTACCGCCTTCCTTTTGTTGAATATTAAAAACAAAAATGTCCAGCTTTCTGGTGGCTGTAACCTTAGGATTTTTTTGTCTTAAAGAGCCCGATGCCGCATTTCTAGGATTTTTAAATGTTTTTTCTTCATTCAATTCCTGCTGTGCAACGAGTTCATCAAATGAGCTATGGGACATATAAACTTCGCCCCTGACCTCAATATAGGGTATCGCCATCTTAAGCTTAAGGGGCACCGAACGAATCGTCTTTACGTTTGCCGTAACATCTTCGCCTACATTGCCGTCACCTCTTGTAGAAGCCCGCACCAACACGCCGTCGCGGTATTCAAGAGAACATGAAAGTCCGTCAATTTTCGGTTCAACAACGTATTGCGCATCAGAAAACACTTTTTTTACCCTTGTATCAAAGGCATAAAGCTCCTCGTCAGAAAAAGCGTCCTGCAAGCTCTCCATACGCACCGTGTGGACAACTTCTTCAAATGTATTGTCACTCCTGCCGCCTACTCTATGTGTAGGAGAATCTTCAACTAAAAGCTCAGGATATTTTTCTTCAAGTGACGAAAGCTCACGCATCATCATATCATAATCGTAGTCAGAAACATCGCTTTCGTTACCCATATAATATTTTTCTATACAATCATTGAGGATAACGGTCAATTCCGCCACTCTCTTTTTTGCTGTAATCAAATCCATATTGCACCATCCTGACAGCGGTATAAATATATTTTTATTATACCATATGTAACAAAAAATGTCGAGAGCAAAGCAATTAAACTGCTTTATTGTACATTGACAAAAACATATTTTATTCTTATAATTTAACAGTATTTTAAAGTATTACATATAAATACTACTATTTTATCCGAAAGAGTGGTTTTTTGAAAAACAAATTAAAAAATGCTTTAATTTTGTTTGTCACTTTCTTAAAAATCGGTGCATTCACCTTCGGTGGCGGTTACGCCATGATTCCTATTATTGAAAAAGAAATCTGTGACAAGCGCAAATGGCTCAAAGGCGAAGAAATCCTCGATATTTTTGCCATTGCCGAAAGCACACCCGGACCCATTGCTATAAACTCCGCCACATTTGTAGGTTACAAGGTTGCCGGTTTTTTCGGTGCATTCTGTGCTACATTCGGCGTTGTTTTACCTTCATTCGTTATAATCTCACTTATTTCCCTGGTACTCAAAGAATTCAGCGATTATAAAGCCGTAAAATATGCTTTTACGGGTATTCGTGCAGGTGTTCTGGCTCTTGTTATAAAGGCACTTGTTTCAATGTACAAAAAGTGTCCCAAGAGTCTTTTTGGCTATATTCTTATGGGTGGCGCTTTTATAGTTTCTTCATTTACAAATGTAAATGTTATTTTCATAATCATCGCTTGCGCAGTTATCGGTCTTATATATTCCGTAGTTTTAAGAAAGCGAGGTAAAGAAATATGAGTATTTTTCTTGAGTTCCTCGAATTATTCTTTACCTTCTTCAGAATAGGACTTTTCACATTCGGCGGCGGTTACGCAATGCTCCCCTTGATACAGGATGCCGTTATAGAAAACAAATGGCTTACAGAAGAAGCTATTGTCAATTTCATTGCCGTCAGCGAAAGCACTCCAGGCCCTTTTGCAATAAACATTGCCACCTACGTAGGTATGGAGCGTGGACGTGCGTTACTTGACCTTCCCGGCGGCTTCTTAGGTGCGGCAACTGCTACACTCGGTGTTGTTCTCCCATCATTCATTGTTATTCTCATTGTTGCCAGAGTTTATAAGAAATTCCAGGAAAGTAAAATTGTAAAGGGTTGTATGACCGGTTTAAGACCTACTGTTATAGGTCTTATTGCTGCCGCAGTTATTAATATCGGCACTACCGTTTTCTTCCCCGGCGGATTCGCTTTGGCAAATCTGGATTTTTACAGCATGGCAGTTTCACTTGTTATTGCCATTATCGGAATTATCCTTATCTTCAAGAAAAAAATACATCCTATTATTCTTATAGTTATTTCCGCTGCTTTAGGTATCGGCGGAGGATTTTTAGGTGAATTTATAAAATAAAGGGTTGATTTATTTATGACTATTACTGATTATTTCGGTTGTGACGTTTTTTCCGAAAAAGTAATGAAAGACCGTCTTCCCGAGGAGGCTTTCAAGGAATTCGAACGCACTCTTGAAACAGGCCACAGACTCAACATTGATGTTGCCAATATAATTGCCAACGCCATGAAGGACTGGGCCATTGAAAAAGGTGCTACACACTATACCCACTGGTTCCAGCCCCTTACGGGTGTAACTGCCGAAAAACACGATAGTTTTATCACTTCTAAAAAAGACGGCAGAGTTATTATGGAATTTTCCGGCAAGGAACTTATACAAGGTGAGCCCGACGCGTCTTCATTCCCTTCAGGCGGTCTCAGAGCAACCTTTGAGGCAAGAGGTTACACCGCTTGGGACCCCACTTCCTTTGCATTTATAAAAGACGGTGTACTTTGTATTCCTACTGCATTCTGCTCCTACGGTGGCGAAGCTTTGGACAAAAAGACTCCTCTTTTACGTTCAATGGAGGCCATCAATAAACAAACCTTAAGAATACTTAAGCTTTTCGGTCACGATGAGGTTGTATCCGTCAAAACCACCGTTGGTCCCGAACAGGAATATTTCCTCGTTGACAGTGACGTTTTCAACAAACGAAAAGACCTCGTCTACACCGGCAGAACACTTTTCGGTGCTATGCCCCCAAAAGGCCAGGAGCTTGACGACCACTACTTCGGCGCAATAAAACCACGTGTACAAGCCTTTATGAAAGACCTTGACGAGGAATTATGGCGTCTTGGCGTGCTCGCAAAAACCGAGCATAACGAAGCAGCTCCCGCTCAGCACGAGTTAGCACCTATTTTCACTACAACAAACATTGCCACCGACCACAACCAGATAACAATGGAAACAATGCAGAAATGTGCAAAAAAGCACGGTATGATTTGTCTCCTGCACGAAAAACCATTTGCGGGCGTAAACGGTAGCGGTAAACATAACAACTGGTCAATTTCCACTAACACAAACGTAAACCTTCTTGAACCCGGTGAAACACCCGCAGAAAACGCACAATTCCTTTTATTCCTTTGTGCAGTTATCAAAGCTGTTGACGATTATCAGGACCTTTTGAGAATCTCCATAGCGTCAGCCGGTAACGACCACCGTTTAGGCGCCCAGGAAGCACCTCCGGCTATTGTTTCTATGTTCCTTGGTGAAGAATTGACTTCGATTCTTGAATCCATTGAGAAAGACGAAGATTACGACAACAAAGAAAAAGAAGTTCTTAAAGTAGGTGTTCATGTTCTTCCTCGTTTCCCCAAAGACACTACCGACAGAAACAGAACATCTCCATTTGCATTTACCGGTAACAAATTCGAGTTCCGTATGTTAGGTTCATCCGCATCCGTAGCAGGTCCTAACACCACTCTCAACACCGCTGTTGCAGAGGTTCTGTCTCAATTTGCCGATGAGCTCGAAAACAAAAAGGACTTTGAAGGTTCGCTCCACGAACTTATTAAACGAGTTATAAAAGAACACAAACGCATTATCTTTAACGGCAACGGCTACGATGATGCATGGGTAAAAGAGGCAGAAAGTCGCGGACTTCTTAACCTCAGAACAACTCCCGACTGCTTACCATATATGCTCCACGAAAAGAATGTAGAGCTTTACAAGCGTCATAAGGTATACAGCGAAGCTGAAATCAAGGCACATTACGAAATCAAAAACGAGAAATACTGCAAATATCTTAATATTGAAGTTCTCACAATGATTGATATGGCCAAGAAGGATATACTCCCCTGTGTCAGCAGAAACATTCACGAGCTTGCGGATACAGTGATAGCCAAACGTCAGGTCGGTGATTTTGTTGACGTTTCTTATGAAGAAAGCCTTGTAAAAAAACTTTCCGAGCTTTCTTCAAAAGCCTTCAAGGATGTTGCAGAGCTGGAATCTCTTTCAAAAGAAGTCAAAGCTATTCCGGAAAGCGATGCCGCCGCAATGTTCTATAAGAATCATATAATCCCCCTTATGAACACCTTGAGAGAGTCCGTTGACGAAATGGAGAGCCTTTGCTCTTCAGCACACTGGTGCTATCCCTCATACGGTGATTTGCTTTTCAGTGTAAGATAATATTGCAGGACTGCGATATTTCCTAAAAAACAACAAAAGAGCCTGAAGATACGTTCTTCAGGCTCTTTTTATTTACATTATATAATCTTTATATTTCTCAAGCACAAATATCTCTGCCGTAATATCAAGCTCAAGGCCCTCTGCTGTGTATTCTTCCGAATGAACAACACCTGTTTTTCTGAGCTCCGCGGCAGCACCGCCCATTGAAAACGGCAACAGTATTTTTACTCTTTTTCTTGTAGGCGGCAAAGACTCCGCGATTTTTTCCAAAAGCTCCGGTAGTCCGTCGCCGGTCTTTGCAGAAACACGAACACAGTTACCCACCAACGGAATTGAAATATCGTTGGCAAGGTCACATTTATTAAGAACAGTAATAACCGGCTTATCTCCACAGCCCAATTCCTCTAAAAGCTCCGTTGTAACCCTATAATGCTCAGCACACTCTTCACTTGAAGCGTCGCAAATATTAAGAATTACATTTGCGCTTACGGCTTCATCAAGGGTAGATTTAAATGCTTCAACAAGCTTATGAGGAAGTCGTCTTATGAAACCTACCGTATCTATCAGCAAAACACTGCTCCCATCGGGAAGCGTCAATGCTCTCGCAGTAGGGTCAAGAGTTGCAAAAAGCTTATTCTCAGCAAGCACTCCCGCATCCGTAAGGGTATTCATAATTGTAGATTTTCCTGCATTGGTATAACCCACAAGTGCAACAGTAACTACACCGTCTTTTTTTCTTCGTTCGCGGTAGCGTGTGCGTCTTTCGTCGAGGGCTTTTAAATCCTCCGTCAAAGCGGATATTCTTCGTCTTATATGACGACGGTCTGTTTCGAGTTTGGTTTCGCCGGGGCCACGGGTTCCGATACCACCGCCAAGTCTTGACATTGATGCGCCTTTTCCGCCTAATCTAGGCAAAGCATACTTAAGCTGGGCAAGTTCAACCTGAAGCTTACCTTCACCCGAGAGAGCCCTTTGAGCAAAAATATCAAGAATTAGTGTTGTGCGGTCTATAACACGAACATCCGTAACTCTTTCAATATTTTTTTGCTGTGCGGGTGAAAGCTCACCGTCAATAATAACAAGGTCAGGCTTTTCGTTTTCACAAAACTCCGAAAGCTCCTCAAGCTTACCGCGCCCAAGATACGTACCCGGTTCAGGAGCTTCACGTTTTTGCGTCATTTCGCAAATAACTTCAGCACCCGCGGTTTTCGCAAGCTCGGTGAGCTCGGCAAGAGATGAATCTACGTCAAACTCGCCTGTATCAACAGATACAAGCACCGCTCTTTCCTGTTCGATTTTATTTTCAAAAAGCTCCATAAATGCACCCTACAATATTTTAACCCTGTTTACCGCTCGGCAAACAGGGTTATTTTTACTTATTTTCTTTTCTTGTGATGTCTGCTTCCGTAATAGTAGGAAGAACCATAATATCCGCCGTAACGGTTTGAGAAGTAACCGCCTGCTTTTTCGGTAGCAACCTTAAGAGAGCCTGTACCTGCACGGTTATAAATACAACCGAAGATATCAGCTTTGGTAGTTGAAATATCACTCAATGCATATTCAATCTGAGGAATTGCAACTCTCTCTTCCGCTGTAACGAAAACGATGGTGTCGGTATAGTTAGCAATGATAGCTGCGTCAGCAACAACACCAGCGGGAGGACAGTCGATAATAACATAATCAAAATTCTTCTTTGCTTCTTCAACGATTTTTGCCATTGTATCTGATGCGAGTGTTTCAGAGGGGTCAGCAACTGCTGAAGAAGAAACAAGTAAGTAAAGGTTGTATTTTTCGATGTATTTAACAGATTCCTCGAAAGTCTTGTTACCTGTTACGATATCGTAAATACCTTTTTCGCCTTCGATTGAAATACCCAAAGTTTTGCAAACTGCAGGTTTTCTAAGGTCTGCGTCCATAAGAAGAACTGATTTACCACCCTTAGCAAGTGAAAGAGCAATATTAGTTGAGCAGGTAGTTTTACCTTCGCTCTCAGTTGAACTTGTAATTGCAAATACCGAATAACCCTTTTTCAGTTTTGCATTTTCAAATTTTGTTCTGATAAGCTTAAATGTTTCAATGAATGGCAGACCAACATTTCTGTCTGTAATAAGAAGTCTTGTGCGGTCGCCTTTCTTTTTGCTCTTGATATTAGACACAGTTGCAATAATATCAATATTAAACTGACTCTTAATATCTTCTGCTGAGAGCAATTTATTCTGGATTTTTGCAGAAATAAGTATGATAATCACAGCAAGGGCTGCACCGATGATAAAGCCGGCTGCAGTATAAAGAAGTGTTGAAGAGTCACCCGCAAGCTTAGCCTTTGTTGCATTATCGGCAACGGTGATGTTAGCTGTGGGGAAAGCAACCTTGGCAATTTCGGGATAAACGCTCTGGATAGCGGTAGCTACTGCGTAAGCGAGCTCTTTATCAGTGGAGGTTACCTTAATATTTACAAGAGTTGAATCAGCAACGAGTTCAACATTTATCATACCTCTGAGTTTTTCAAGTGAATACTCTTCGCCTGTCTGAGCTTTAACATTAGCTTGTACAGCAGTAATAAAGTCATTACCACGCTGAATAAGTGTTTTAAAGTTAGTAGCGATAGTTGTAGAAGCCTGAGCGTCACTGGCGGTAGTATAAGTACCGGCGGCGCCTACAATATCTCTATCCTTATTTGATACATTGAAAATAAGATTTGAAGTATATTCTTCTGTATATGTAATTTTTGCGATACTGAAACCGCTGATACAGAAAACAACAACAAAAACAACAACAAGCCACCATTTGGAAAGAATCTGGCGAACCATTTTTAAAATGGGTTCAAGGCCGATATCCTCGTCATGGTTTCTTTTTTCTTCGTAAGCCATCAATATTCTCCTTTATAATTTCATATATAGCTTATAATATCACATTATTAAAATAACTACAATAGTTTTTTGAAAATTTATAAGCCCTGCCGTTTTAAAAATTCAGCTTGTCTGTCTTTCGCTTCGTTATTTACGGCGTTTATGTTTTTAGCTTCATCAGCATACTTTTTTCTGTTTTTTAAAGAGCTGAGTAATCTGACAACCCATAAAATGGGTAACAGGAAGGGAAGCTTTTTTAAAATCGGATATCTTTTTTTCATAAGATAAAACGGAAGAAAAAGCCTTGACAAAAAATACGAAGACTTCTTATCCGAATATTCGCCTCGTATGATTATCCCGCTCAGATAGTAGTTTGTTTCATTTCCGAAAACACCGCTCAGAATAACATAGTCAGCCGTTTCGTTTATGCTGTCGTCTTTTTTTATTCCCTCAAACCAGAAATCCGCAAGCTCATCCATTTTATCGTTAAAGGCTGTGAGTCCGGTTTTCTCCAAAGCATCTTTTAATACTTCGGCGTTACATTGGGGTTTTAATTTTTTTCTAAGATAGTAATGGTCAACAATGCTCTTAATGCCTGTACCCGCAGACTCAAAGTGATGCGCCGAATGTGACAAAATATAGGTATAAAAATCCTCTTTTGTCATATTCAGAGTACAGCCGTTTTCAGCAATCTCCATTCTTTCAAATGCGCCTTTATAGTAATCGTAACCTTTATCATAATCGTACTTCAGCTCTTTATGAAGTTCAAAATTAAGAAAAGGTTTTTTTACATAACCTGCATCCTTGGCATCTTCGTAGTTTTCGTACTTATAGCCTCTTTCAATAAGAATGTTTCTCGCATCTTCAACCCTATCGGGTTCTACGTACACATCCATATCAAGCATAAATCGCATATCAGGATTGTCATAATACTGAGAAACCTTCGCACCCTTAAGAAAACAATACTTAATGCCTTCATTCACAAACAATCCGGAAAGCTCTTCCGCCTCTTTTTCCTGGGCAGCGTGCCTTGCCGCACAACGGAAAAGCTCCTTTTTGAACACTGTTTTAATATCACTCGGCGCGATATTACTTGCAATAACCGCCGGCGCAACTAAAGGTGTTACCTTATGCCGTTCGGACAGTTTATGGATTTTTGTAAAATCCGTATTTTCCGCAAATTCATATTCCTCGCCGTGTAGCTGGGCTCGTATTGCATCAACCAGCACTCTGCCTACGGCAAGTACATCATTCGTTTTTTCGGCGTTTTTATTTTCCATTTCTCAACCTATAAAGCTTATATCTTAATCTTCGTATGGGATAGCGTTTTTTCACATTATCCACATATTTGTTTTTGTATTTAATGTAGTCAGGGTCTGTTACATCAAAGGTTTTTCCATCCCGACAAATGGTGCAAACCACACCTATTATGTGTTTATCAGTAATATTTTTCTCCAGTATAAACTGATTATCACCGCACAAAATGTAGCCGTTTTCATCCTTTCCGACTATTCTGTGCAAAACGAAATTGCCGTCATCACGCCTATACAGAGGGATATCACCTATCTCTAAAGGGAATGATGGTTTTTCTATCAGCACAAAATCACGTTTCTGAACCAGAAAAGGATTCATACTCGTGCCGGTAATGGGGATTTTAAAAGTTGTATTTCTGCTGAACGCCTCCTCAATAAAAGGCAGAAGCTCAGCCATAGACATATTTTTCATATCTTATTTTTCCAGAATTTTATAGCTCTCTAATTTATCGAGAAATGCTGTCAGGTCAGCGCGAAGAACATCCTCGGGAGCATCATATTCGGCTTTCAATTCAGCGATTATTGCCTCGTAATCCTTGCCGTTTTCGAGAGCTTTCCAGATAAGCTCCGCAGGACCGTTAAGAGTTATCATACCGCGAATATTTTTTACCGCTTCACCTACGGGAACTACAACCGGTGTACCTGCAACTGTTTTCAATACATAGTTTTCGTTAAGCTTCATTTTCATCACCAAAACTCAGTATATTTTTGATAATCGGATAAAATACAACCCAAATTTATCTACTTTAATATTATCACAAAGGGCTGATTAAATCAACATTATATTTCCTAAAAAAATAAAGAGGCTTCCCGCCTCTTTATCTCTTGATATGCTTATACTTTTTATTTAATTTATGCATCACTGTAAAGAACGCCGGGAAAAGAAACAGAACCGCAACCACCCAAGCCATAGGATTTACGATACACGCTGCGTCGTAACCGAATCTATTTACAAATATGAAGCCGCCTATACCTCTTGCAAACAGTTCAAATACACCGGTCATCATTGCCGTAACACTGTAACCAAGGCCCTGTATAGCGTTCCTGAGCAAGAACAACACTGACAAAATCAGATAAAAATAGCTGCCCATTTCTATATACTGCTGAGCGAGACCGATAACCACGGTTTCGGAGCTGTCTATAAACATAAGAGAGATGTACGGTCCCAGAAATCTTGCAATGCACATACCTACAGCAGTGTAAATAGCGGCAAGTATAAAACCTTTTCCTATTCCCTTTTTTATTCGTTCAAGCTTCTTTGCACCTAAGTTCTGACCGCAATATGTAGCCATTGTGATTCCGATAGTTTCGGCAGGAAGAACAATCATAAGCTGCGTTTTGCCGCCGATAGTAACCGCCGCAATGGCATCTTCGCCAAGATTATTTACGCATGATTGAAGAATAACCGAACCAAGAGCCGTTATTGAAAACTGCAACGCCATAGGAAGACCGTTTCTCAGTAAATTTTTCATACACTTAAAGTCCGGTTTGGCAGTTTCCTTGGTCAGATGAAGTATGGGGAAATTGTGCTTAACGTATATTAAACAAAGCAGACCTGAAACTATCTGAGAAAAAACAGTGGCAACCGAAGCACCGCGAACACCCATTTTCAAAACCTCTATGAGAAGAAGGTCTAACCCAATATTTAAAACGGAAGAAAAAATAAGAAATACCAACGGTATTTTACTGTTACCCAAAGACCTTACAATACTTGCAAGGAGATTATAAAACATGGTAGCACCGATACCCGCAAATATTACAATTATGTAGTCATAAGCGTAGGGGTATATTTCAGCCGGTGTATTCAGAATTTTTAAAAGCGGATGAGCAAAAACAACCGCGCCGACAGTAATTATCACACCTAAAAAAGCAGAAAGATATATAATGTTTGCAACATATTTCTTAAGACCCTGCTCATCCTGCGCCCCGAAGCGCTGGGCAATAGGTATAGCGAACCCCGTACAAAGACCGATAGTTGAACCCACAATAAGAAAATTCAACGCACCTACAGAGCCTACCGCAGAAAAGGCGGTTTTATTTATACATTGACCAACTATAATAGCATCCGCCATATTATAAAACTGTTGGAAAAGATTTCCCAACATCAAAGGCAAACAAAAGCGGATTATTTTTTTCATAGGACTTCCTACCGTCATATCCCCGGTCATTTCATCACCACACCCACTAAAATAAAAACTCAAACAAATTTAGCACAATACAGTTTCTTTGTCAATACCGATTTCAAACCGAAAATTTAAAATTGGCTTCGCCAAAAAATATTATTTTTCATTACTCATCTTCCATCAAAAAACCCCTTGCACATTGCAAGGGGTCTTCCATTTTATTTCGCAACGATGTTAATAATTTTACCGGGAACATAGATTTCCTTGATAATATTTTTACCGTCGAGGAATTCTTTTACTTTATCATCAGCTTTTGCTGCTGCGATTGCTTCTTCGGCAGTTGAATCTTTAGCGATTGTAATTGTAGCTCTGAGCTTACCGCAAATCTGCACAGGAACTTCAATAGTTGCGTCAACAGTTTTTGCTTCATCAAACTCAGGCCACTGTGCTACTGCAAGCAAGCCTTCGCCTCCTATTTGCTCCCATACTTCTTCTGCAACGTGAGGAGCAAATGGGTCAAGAAGTTTAACGAAAGTCTTAAGTTCAGCTTTTGTAATTGAACCTACTTCGTAAATTTCATTAAGAAGTGACATAAGAGCCGCAATAGCGGTATTAAACTTCATATTTTCTATATCTTCGGAAACCTTCTTTATTGTTTTATGGAAAGAGGTTTCAAGTTCTTTTGAATACTCTTCGCCATCTTTAAGGATTTCAAGAAGATTCCAGCTTCTGTCTATGAAACGTTTACAGCCTTTAACACTGCTTTCGCTCCAGGGAGCAGCCTTTTCATAGTCACCCATAAAGAGTACGTAAGTACGAAGCACGTCTGCACCGAAAGCATCAACAACCTCATTGGGGTCAACGA
Source organism: Acutalibacteraceae bacterium (assembly GCA_045603185.1). Taxonomy (GTDB): domain Bacteria; phylum Bacillota; class Clostridia; order Oscillospirales; family Acutalibacteraceae; genus DTU089. The sequence goes on along the minus strand of JAZULQ010000010.1, from coordinate 779 downwards.
CATTACCTTTTGACTTACTCATCTTTTCGCCGTCAGGACCGAGGATAAGACCCTGAGCTGTTCTCTTTGCGTAAGGCTCATCAAAAGGAACTTCACCGATATCATAAAGGAATTTATGCCAGAAACGTGAATAAATAAGGTGGCGAGTAACATGCTCCATACCGCCGTTATACCAGTCAATGGGACCCCAGTATTTAAGTTTATCCTTGTCCGCAAATGCCTCTGTGTTATGGGGGTCAATGTAGCGAAGGAAATACCATGATGAACCTGCCCACTGAGGCATTGTATCTGTTTCACGTTTTGCGGGTGCTCCGCACTTGGGACAAGTGCAGTTTACGTAGCTGTCAATTTTTGCCAAGGGACTTTCGCCGTCTGAACCGGGTTGGAAGTTGTCAACCTCGGGAAGTCTTAATGGAAGCTCCTCATAAGGAACGGGAACAATACCGCATTTTTCGCAATGAACTATCGGAATCGGTTCGCCCCAATATCTCTGACGGTTGAATGCCCAGTCCTTCATTTTATACTGAACGCCTTTTTCGCCGATACCTTTTTCCTCAAGGAATTCTGCCATCTTAGCGATTGAATCAACCTTCTTAACCATGCCGTTAAGGAAACCGGAGTTGACCATCTCGCCGTCACCGGTATATGCCTCAACATTGATATCGCCGCCCTTAATAACTTCGATAATATCAATTCCGAATTTCTTAGCGAACTCATAGTCACGCTGGTCATGTGCAGGACCCGCCATAATAGCACCGGTACCGTAGCCCATCATTACA
>JAZULQ010000009.1:0-28873 GCA_045603185.1 Acutalibacteraceae bacterium | reverse complement strand
CGCTTGGCCCCCGTCTTACTAGCCGCCCCTTATAGGGCCTGTCCAAACCACCAGTTCAACTGGTGGTTATGATTTATTTTCTTTCTTTAATAACTTTTGCAGGACAGCCTACTGCTACCGAATACGGTGGTATGGGTTTTACGACTACGGAGCCTGCACCGATTACGGAGCCGTCACCGATATTGCCGGAATACATAACAGCGGCTCTCATACCGATGTATACGTCTTTGCCGATAGTAACCTTTTCGCAATGACCGCCCTGACTGTAAATAATTGAGTTGGGGTCATCAAAAATATGTGAGTAGGGTGTAAGCGTAATGTTCTGTGCAAGAAGGCAATCATCACCGATTTCAAGACCTTTGTGACCGAAAAGGGTTGTACCTGTACCGATATAAACGCCTTTTCCGATATTAATATAACCGTCATTGACTCTTTCTGTATCAAGGTAAACGCGCTGCTGAAGTCTTACGCCGTCGGCAAGAGTAATTCCGCCTTCGCCGCGAGCCATAAGTGTTACATCGTCGCCAATGGATACGTTATTACCAACGGAAATGAACTGAGGATTAGAAATATGTACACCTCTGCCGATAGTAACGTTTTCGCCCATTGATTTGAATTTCGTTCTGTAATATTCTACACGAAGCTTTGCGGCGTATTCAGAATCATCATTCATGAATACTGTTTTATAAAAGCTTTCGCGGCTTTCGTCATCCATATTTTTAAATGCGTTTTCAAAAAAGTTTTCCATATTTATACTCCTTTGTGAATTATTAATCCCATTCGGTACCTGTTACGGTATCAAGATTTATTCCCTTTGTTTCGCGTGTTTTTGTAAATAAAAGGAATAAACCTATTATATATCCGGGCACTAACAACGATATTGCAAGAGTGCCTATAAATGAGTTGCCAAGGAACTTGCCTACAATGAAGTTCGCTACGTAAGAAATACCGTATCCTACTGCGGCGACGATGAATTCCGCGGACATTGCCGATGAACGCAGGTTTGTAGGCGAAGATTCGCTTACCATAATAATGATAACATCGTTCACTGAATAATAACTACCGACGAAAGCACCGCAAAGGAAACCAACAATGTAGGGATTCCAGTTGTATTTTGCTCCGAGCCAGAACGCTACGAAGGAAACAAGACAGTTGGCGGCGGTTGTTATAGCGGCAGCTTTTCTGCCCTTGCCGTCGGATATGAAGCCCATTATAACCTGAGCGAGTGCACTACCCAATGGGAAAAGTATAAGCGCAGTTGTAACCTGTCCCAGACTCACTTTATCCATAATATCGTCAGTGAAGGCACCGTAAACGCTTCCTGCGTAGCCATAGGACATTATGACCTGATAACTGACAGAGGCAATAAAACCGATGTTAAGAAAAGCGGCAACAATATAAAGCCAGCGAAGCTGTTTATGCTTCATAGCAAACTTCAAAGCAGTAATAAGACCGCCCTGGGCATTTGAAGCGCTTTTCATTTCTTTTTCTTTGGCGAGTTCTTCATCAGTCATTTTAAGACGCTTGATACGCGTGTCTATAAAAGCATCAGTTTCCCTGGCAAAGAAAAGCGCAATGAAGCTTGTAGCAAGACCGATAATGGCAGGGATAAAATAAACATTACGCCACTGAGAAGCATTTTCCATAAGTGCATCTCGCAGTAAAGGTATAAGCATAACGCTCAAATTGGCAATGAATTTAATTACAGAATAAAATCTTGTTCTGTGCTTTGAGGGAGAGGACTCCATAATATAAACCACGTGCATATCGTGGGGTATGAAGAATTGAACCAGGCAGGCGCCGATGAAATACATAAACACACTGTCGGAAATGAAAATAACAAGCAGGGCAAGACTCATACCGATTGTGTTTATAATAAGGAATACTTTTCTGCCGAATCGGTCGGCGAGAGGTCTGTAAAAAAGACCGATTACCTGGAATGGCAGACCGATAACCGTCAAAAGGTCCAGCATACTGACTGAGCTTTCACCGAACCTTGCAAATAGGTCATTAGCAATTTCGGTTTTCATAAGTGTGCCTATCTGGGAGGCAATCTCATCCGTTGCATAAATAAGCGTGATTATAAAAACAAGGTACCAGATATATGTATTCTTTTTAGGTTTTGCTTTTTCTCTTTCCCAACGGCGGAGTTCCTTTTCTCTGCGAGCGTGAATTTTCGCGAGCTTTTCTGGATTTAAAGTTTTTGTCGCCATTTTTCCACCCGATTTCCTGATAAATCCATACTATTATACCATTAAGTTCAGTTGCGGTCAATAAAAATGAAAATGTTAAATATATGTAACGCTTTTGTCGAGCGAGTTGACCGAAGTGCAGGAATATTGTATAATGAAAACAATAAAATTTTAATTGATTCTATATTTAGAAAGGAGAAATGAAATGACACAACTTGATTCTTATATTTCTGAAAAAGAGGAAATATGCCGCAAAAATGATAGTATTTCTCCGGAGCTTTACGGAGAATATGGCGTAAAAAGAGGGTTGCGCGACCAGAACGGTAACGGTGTACTTGCGGGCCTTACCAATATTTCAAAAATTACATCTTTTGAGAATATAAACGGCGAGAAAACACCTTGTGAAGGAAAATTATGGTACAGAGGCCATCGTGTAGAAGAATTGCTTAACGGTTTAGGAGAAAATAAGCTGGGCTATGAAAAAATTGCGTATCTTCTTTTGATGGGTGAAATGCCCGATGAAAAGGAAGCAGAGCTTTTTAAAAACCTTATCGGAGAGAGTAGAAAGCTTCCTACTAACTTTACACGTGACGTCATTATGAAAGCCCCGAGTTACGATATTATGAACTCGATGACACGTAGTATTCTGACTCTCGCATCTTATGACCAGGGTCCTGTTGAAACAAGCGTCAGCAATTCTTTGCGTCAGTGTATAAAACTTATAAGCATTTTTCCGTTATTGGCGGTTTACGGATACCACGCATACAATTACTACGATAATATGGACAGTATGTTTATTCACCGTCCGGACCCGGAGCTTTCTACTGCGGAGAATCTTCTTATGATGTTGCGTCCGGATAAAAAGTATACAGCAACGGAAGCAAAGGTGCTTGATACAGCACTTATTCTTCATATGGAACACGGCGGAGGCAATAATTCAACTTTTACAACAAGGGTTGTTACATCTGCGGGGTCTGATACATATTCTACTGTTGCGGCTGCTATGTCATCCCTTAAGGGACCGAAGCATGGTGGCGCGAACATCAAAGTTATTGAGATGATGGATGATATACGTTCTCATGTATCGGATTTGTCGGACAGAGATGCAGTCAGTGATTATCTTTCAAAAATTATTAATAAAGAAGCCTTTGACCGTAAAGGTCTCGTTTACGGTATGGGTCACGCAGTTTATTCATTGTCTGACCCCAGAGAAAGAGTTTTCAAGAGTTATGTTGAAAAACTCGCAAAAGAAAAAGGCAGAGAAGAAGAGTTACAGCTTTATAAAGACGTCGAGGAGCTGGCTCCCGAGCTTATAGCGAAATACAGACGCATTTATAAAGGCGTAAGCCCTAATGTGGATTTTTACAGTGGTTTCGTGTATGATATGCTGGATATTCCCAGAGAGTTATATACACCGATGTTTGCTGTTGCAAGAATCGTAGGCTGGAGTGCTCATAGAATAGAAGAGCTTATTTGTACAGATAAAATTATCCGTCCTGCCTATTTAAGCATAATGGAAGAAAAATAATTGTTTGAAATTCGACACATAACGCCGTTTTTGTGCGTTATGTGTCGTTTTTTGACGATGATAAGCGAAAAATGCAGAAACGGGTATTTTTGACTTGTTTAAAGTATTCTTTTCTGCTATAATGTAAGTTACAATATAGAAAAATAGTACAGTTCTTTTAAATGAGGTTGAAAATGAGTTCTGGAGTACAGCTAAAAAAACTGTCCGTGGTAACAAAGTTGCATTATGTGAATTTTGCACTGCGGTTAAGCATTTTTGTTGTTGCGGTAGTTATTTACATTATTAATCGTATTGAAAAAGAAAATTTTGAAATTGTCGGAAATGATAATTTACCGTGGTATTTCTTGCCTGTATGGCTGTTTTTCATGGGTGAAATGATACTTCGTCTTATTCCGTCCAAGCTCGAAAGCGTAGGTTGTCAGAAGCAGTTTAAAACCTGGTTTAAACCTACAAAAGAAAAAGAGCCGAAGCATCGTTCCTGGAAAGGCGCGTTTTACGTTGCGATTGCCTGGATAACACTCAACGCCGTAATAGGTGCTTTGTACCTTTTTGGTGTGTTGGATCAGGGTAGCCTTATACTTTTTAGCCTGGCGTACAGCGTGGGTGATATGGTATGCGTATTATTTATTTGTCCGTTCCAGCATCTATTTATGAAAAACAGATGTTGCGCGGATTGCCGCATTTATAACTGGGATTTTGCGATGATGTTTACACCGTTTATCCTTATTCCGCATTTTTATACGTGGAGTCTGCTGTTCCTTTCACTGGTTCTTCTGTTTAAATGGGAGTTTGCTGTGAGGCGTCATCCCGAGCGTTTTTCCACAAAAACTAACGGTTGTTTGTCTTGTGAAAATTGCAACGAAAAGCTGTGTCAACATAAGAAACAAATCCAAAAACAGTTTTTACGTAAATAAAATAATTTAAGTGGTATGCTTCGGGGCATACCACTTTTTTGTTGCCTTATATATCTGTTGTTATAGTGATAATCTTCGAAAAGGATAAGTAAAATTATAATGATGATATTAAAAAGGAGAGAGGAACTTTGAGAAACAGATGGTATTTTGCGGATATAGGTTCTGTTCTGAGCAGAAGACCTAACGCGGTTGCTATTATAAAAGGAAGTGATAAATATCCGGAAATTAAAGGACGTGTGTTGTTTCATCAAATGAATGACGGCGTATTAGTGCGCGTGGAGGTTGTAGGGTTACCCATGCGCAAAGGCGATTGCTCCGGCTCGGTTTTCGCCTTTCATATGCACGAGGGCTCAAGGTGCAGTGGCACAGCAGAAGACCCTTTTGCGGATGCAGGCGCGCATTTTAACCCCGAGGGTTGTCCTCATCCGTATCATGCGGGGGATATGCCACCTTTATTTGGCGCAAACGGCAAGGCATTTGCTATGTTTCTGACAGAGCGTTTTAAAACCACTGAAATTATAGGCAGAACCGTAATTATACACGCTATGCCCGATGATTTTGAATCTCAACCGTCAGGAAACGCAGGGGAAAAGATAGCCTGCGGTATGATAATGCCTATGTTCAGGGTTAAGTCATGAAATCGGGTAAGCCGGTTTAGTCGTTTTTTGTAACAGAAAAGTGTGTTGTTGCGAAAATAGCAGGATTGTGTTATTATTAGGGAAAGTAAAAATCAAGGGAGCTTTTTATGAATATTTTAGTATTGAACGGCAGTCCCAAAGGACAGTATAGTGTTACACTTCAAACAATAAACTATTTAATGAAGTTATATCCTGAACATAGTTTTGATATCCTTGATGTAGGTCATCGCATTAAAGCGTTGGAGCGTGATTTCACTCCTGCGGTTGAGGCATTAGAAAAGGCGGAGTTGATAATTTTTTCATATCCTGTTTATACATTTATTGCACCATATCAGATGCATCGTTTTATTGAGCTTGTGAAGGAGTCGGGCGTTTCTATTTCGGGTAAATACGCGACTCAGTTGTCAACATCAAAGCATTTTTATGATGTTACCGCTCATAGATACATCCAGGATAACTGCTGCGATTTAGGATTAAAATATATCCGCGGATTGTCCGCAGATATGGATGACCTTTTAACCGAGAAAGGTCAGAAGGAAGCAAGAGATTTTCTGGAATACGTTTTATTCAGTGTCGAAAAGGGCATTTTTGAAAAAGACAGCGTAACCTCAAGTACACCGAAACATTCGGAAGTGACTGTTCCCGAGTGCAGTAATCTTGAAAAAGACGGTGACGTGGTTGTTCTCACTAACTGTAAAAAGGACGATGAACAGCTTGAAAAGATGATAGAGCGTTTCTGTAGCGTTATGCCGCACAAAACACGTGTTATCAATATTGCAGAATACAAGTTCAAAGGCGGTTGTCTCGGTTGTCTTGAGTGCGCTACTTCAGGTAAGTGCGTTTATAAAGATGGGTTTGACGATTTTCTCAGGGGAACTATTCAGACTGCACAGGCCATAGTTATTGCTTTTTCTGTAAAAGACCATTCTATGGGCGCGGATTTCAAACTCTATGATGACCGTCAGTTCTGTAACGGTCACCGTGCAGTTACAATGGGTATGCCTATGGGTTACCTTGTAAGCGGTAATTACAGCGAGGAATTCAACCTTCAGATGATTGTTGAAGGCAGGGCACAGGTTGGCAACAACTTCCTTGCCGGTGTTGCTACTGATGAAAAAGACCCTGACGGTGAAATAGACAATCTGGCAGAAACTCTTGAATACGCCTTAAAAACCTCTTATGTTCCACCGCAGAATTTTTACGGTGTGGGCGGTATGAAGATTTTTCGCGACCTTATCTGGCTAATGCAGGGTATGATGAAAGCGGACCATAAATTCTACAAAGAACACGGTCAATACGACTTCCCACAGAAAAAGAGGGGAACAATGATTCTTATGAAGTTTTTGGGAACCCTTGTATCATCGCCTAAAGTCAAGGCTAAAATGGGTAACGTAATGACTGAAGGTATGCTCATGCCTTATAAAAAACTTCTTGATAAAACAGAAAAGAGAAAATAAACAAAAAAATAACCCTTGGTTGATGTTTCTTTACACACACAACCAAGGGTTACTTCTGTTCTATTTTAGTATCTAACATCTTTTGTTTACCTCTCTTTCTACTGATTGGGTGTACTTTTTCATTATTGAAATCATTTCATAATCTTTAAAATCATTTTAATCTATAATTAACTCCCGTAAGTGAGAAACACTTTTGATTTGAAATAAATTCAATTACTAAAAGTACGATCGACAGGCTCCGTTGTGTTATTTTATTTGAGCCTTTAGGTTTTTACCTGTTCATCGGTACCACCCTTTCTTTGATTAAATAGTACCATTTTCAATAGGCGTTTTCAATTCGCAAAATATATAAACTTAAAAAGCTGTATTTATTGAAAACACAGAAATTGCTTTTGGACGTTTGCGACTTTTCTCATAACCGTTGACAATAACAGTATATATTTGTTATACTGAATATGTTGGGTCGGTGAGAAGCCGACTTTTTTTATTTAAAAAACGAGAGATGAGAAGATTGAAAGGAAAAACTAAAAAGAAAATTTTTATATCATTTGCTTGTATTATTTCTGTTATGATTGTTATAGTAGGAGCGGTTGGTATATATCTTGGTGATTACTATAAAGCGCAGATTGACTCACAAACGGTATTTGCACCGCAACAGAATATAGTTAAAACCGTTCTTGATGACGGTACAGTAGTTTATATGCCTGAAAAACCTTGCGGCGGTCTGATTTTCTATCCCGGTGGCAAGGTGGAGTACACGGCATACATTCCTTTGATGGAGGCTTGCGCTGCAGAAGGTGTTGCTTGTGTGCTTGTTGAAATGCCCTTTAATCTTGCGGTGTTTGACGTTAACGCGGCGGACGGCATAATTGAAATGTACCCTGAAGTGGAGAAATGGTACATAGGTGGCCATTCTTTAGGCGGCTCAATGGCGGCAATGCATCTTTCGGAAAACGGGGATGATTTTGAAGGTCTTGTTTTACTTGGTTCGTATTCTACGGCGGATATTTCAGATATGAGTGTTAACGTATTATCTGTTTACGGTGATGAAGATAAAGTTATGAATCGTGAAAAATATAATGAGTATAAGGTTAATTTGCCCCACGATTTTACAGAAGTTATAATTGACGGCGGTTGCCACGCATATTTTGGTATGTACGGCGAGCAGGAAGGTGACGGCGTGGCGCGGATTACCAATCGCGAACAAATAGCTGAAACGGCGCATTTGATAGGTGAGCAAATCAGACAAAATAAAAAACGCCCTTAAGGCGCCCCATTGTAAACCTATAAAATTGAAATAACCCTTGACCGAATGTTTCTTTACACATTTTCGTCGGTCAAGGGTTATTTCTGTTCACTCTTGATATCTAACATCTTTTTGTTTACCTCTCTTTCCTAGATTTGTAATAACTCTCCGGTTTTGAAATCTACTTGTCGTTAACACGAAATTTTCACTTTCCCACAAGCGGGATTTACTTTTGCTTTCAAATAATTTTCTTTTCAGGAGTTATTACGATAGGTTCAGTAAAATTCAGTTTATTTTGTTTTGAATTTTAAGCTAAACCTGAAAGCGTTTACCGGTACATTGGTCTCACCTTTCCTTGTTATTAAGCTTTAGGTTTTTACCTGTTCATCGGTACCACCCTTTCTTTGACTATAGAATAACACAATTTTTAGCTCTTTTCAATATGTAATGTTGTATAAAGTTGCCTAAAAATGCTTATGCAAAACACAGAAATTGAGCAAAAGGCACAACTAATTGGTCGAATAGTATTGACTTTCAGTTTAGGGTTTGATATACTGATATATGTTGGGCGGTTTATACCCGCTTATTTTCATTTTTAGGAGTTTTATTATGGCTATTATTAAAATGATACTTGCATTTTTTATGTCATTGAGTCAGCTTCTTGCGCCTATCGGTGCGGTGGTACAGACCGGCGAGGCGGCATATTTTACAGACTGGACTCTCGAGGATGTTTTTGATGAGGATGATTATATTGAGCTCGAAAAAACACCGGGTGAGGATTTTGTGGTTCTTAACCTTGCTGATATCCAGCTCAGCGATGAAAATGTCTTTGCCGATGAGGGCACATATTCAAAGGAGCTTATTACAAAGCTTGTTGAGGCACATCAGCCCGACCTTATCACCTTAAGCGGTGATAATGCGTGGGGTCCTGTATCATATGTTGAGGTTATCTCCTGGATAGATTCCTTCGGTATTCCGTGGGCACCGGTAATGGGCAACCACGACGGAGAAGGTTGCGTAAGTGAATTCTGGGCGGCATATCAGTTATACGAGGCGGAAAACTGTCTTTTCGAATTTGGCCCTAAGGATATGGGTTACGGTAACTACATTATAAATATTACCGAAAACGGCGATATAGTCCACACCTTCTTTATGATGGATACACACGATTCTGCGGAATACACTCTTGAGGATGGCACATATATTGACGGTTATGACCATCTTTGGGAAAATCAGCTGTTATGGTACGAATGGGCAGTAAACGGTATTGAGGACCTTGCGGGACACCCTGTTGAAAGCACTGTTATTATGCATATCCCTGTTATGGAGTATATCGATGCATGGGAAATGGTAAGCATTACAAACGAAGACGGCTCATCAAAAATCAATCCCGCGTTTGCATCTGTTGCAACAGGTCAGAAGGGTGAGGATTGTTGCCCCGGTGCTGTTAATAATGGGTTCTTCGACCTTTGCAAGGAGCTTGGCAGCACAAAGACTATCCTTGTAGGTCACGACCACCGCAATGATTTCACTGTTCTTTATAAAGGTATCTTACTTGCATACGGTGTAAAAACAGGTTTCGGCAGTTATTGGAGTCCCGACCGAATCGGCGGAACAACAATTACCATTGATTCAAACGGCAACGCTGAGCTTGAGCAACATTATTATAATTTAGAGCAGTGTGGCTGGGATATTACAGACGATTAATTTAAAATGAAAAAGGCTGTTATCGGTTTCTGAGCCGATAACAGCCTTTTTTAGTTGAAATAGTTTATCAAAGTATTATATTCCTTTTCTGTTATGTGCATAACAGAGCCGTGCCGCGGTCTTAGGTGGTTAAGTGAAAACCTTTCGGGTTCAACTTTTTTAAAGTTGATTAAATCAGTTGACTCCTGGCAAAAATAACCGCCTGAACGGAATTGGTCGGCAATTAAAACATATTTATCAGTACCGAGAATTTTATATGTGCAGTGTCCTTCCAGTGCGGTGTCGGCAACGGAAACTTTATTATTTTCGGGTTCGTAATACGGCCCTGAAAGGTGATCGGAAACTGCATAGCAAATTGCATTCTTTTCCTCATCCGCTTCAAAAAGATAGTATTTGCCGTCTTTTTCTATAATATCACCATCAATACCCGCCATATTGCTTCTGGGTTTGAATAATAATGCAGGCGGAGTGGTAAGTGTTTTAAAGTCTTTTGTGTATGCGTACCACAATACTGTGTCAAGGTCATCGTGGGCGTTAAGGTGACTCCAATAAATCATATATTCGTCTTTTTCATTATCGAACATAACCTGAGGCGCCCAGACTCTGGTTGCAGAGTGTGTTTCGGGGAAAACGGAGAAATCTATAATCCGTTCGTTTTCCCAGTTGATTAAATCGATACTGTCCCATACAACCATAGAATTGTTGTTAGCCCATCCGTCGTGGCAACGCATATCCGTGGCGATTATGTGAAAAACACCGTCATTACCGCGGAAAATATATGGGTCACGGCAACATTTTTTTCCGAGTTTTTGTGTTATTACAGGCTCGTTATTGTTTAGTGCCGTAAAATTGTAGCCGTCATGGGACACGGCAAAATGCACCGATTCTTCTTCGGGAAGGTTACCTGTAAAGTAACAGAATAAATATTTCGTGAGCTTCATAAGCATCTCCCTATATTGTTTTTCGATGAGTTGATAACTTTTCTCAAAAAGATTATTGAAACAGATAAGATTAAGAATAAGGCTAAAAGGAACAAGGGCATAAATTTTACTCCGAAATGCTGAGCAACCTGACCGAAAACCAAAGGTGTTGCCATAACGCTCACGTAAGCGAGAGCCATTTGCAAACCGATAATTGATTGGGAAACCTCTTTGCCGAAGATGAGAGGTGTCAGGTGTGTCATATTCGGAAAAACCGGCCCTATGCCGAATCCGATAAGGAAAAGACAAATTGCCGAGAAAAGAGATGAGGACGTGAAAATGGTTACGCCGATAGCTACAAAAACTATGCACACTCCCGATACTATCAGTGTGAAGGGTTTGAGTTTGTTTGACAAAATACCTGAAATAAAACGACCTAAAGTTAATCCTACAAAATAGAGAACTACTAATTTTGCTCCGTTATCAGGGGTAGTTCCTTTTGCTTCTACAAAAAATGTACTGCCCCATACGGTGCATACGGCTTCAATTCCGCAAGAGAAAATGAATACGCCGAAAGCAGCTTTTGTTCCCTTCAGTTTTAGTATCTGCTTTGTTGTAAGTGTTTTGGGTGTTACATCTTCATTGGATTTTTCGCCCACTTTTTTCCATACAGGGATTGAAATCACCATAAGCAAAGCGATGGATATCTGAAACAAAAACATAATTCTGTAGCCCATACGCCAATTTGCATTATCTTTTAAGGATAAGGACATCAAATATGGGCTCAAAGCAACGCCGATACCGTAGAAGCAATGCAAAAAGTTCATATGGTTTGCTTTGTAATGCAGGGCAATATAGTTGTTGAGTGCAGTATCAATAGAGCCTGCGCCTAAACCTAAAGGAAATGCGAGCAAGCAAAACCATACCATATCTTGTGAAAAAGAAAAACCCAGAAGGGCGGCAGAGGTAAGGATAGTGCTCAATATGGTGATTTTCACCGTGCCGAGGCGGTTGATAATACGCGCCGAGAAAAAACTGGAAATAATTGTACCGAGAGAAACGAACACCGTAATGTAACTGGCGTAGGAAACAGGCAACTCAAATTCGCGGTAAATTGCCGGCCAGGCGGCACCTAATATTGAGTCAGGGATGCCAAGACTTATATATGCTATGTAAATTATTGCTAAAAGTAAAATTGTCATTGAATCAACTCCGTCATTGCAATATTGTAGCAAAAAGAGAGTATTTTTTCAATTATTTGTTATACTTTTGCCGCATACATCAAAAAAACAACCGACTACTTCGGAATTGTTGAAAATAATCAAGAGTGTAGTAAAATGTCAGTTGAAGGGGGTGGTTATATGCAACTAAAAATCTTCATAGATAAAGAACATCCCGAGGAGGTTCATATATATGCTCACGAAAACAAAAAAATAATAGATGAAATCAAACAGGTTGTAGATAGCAATGCCGTTGATATTATCGGTTATTCGCAGGACGAAAGCGTATGTATAAATCTTGCAGAGGTTTATTATTTTACGGCAGAGGATAACAAAATATATGCCGTAACGGAAAATGAAAGATTGAAAGTGAAAAAACGTCTCTATCAATTAGAATCCTTGTTGCCCGAAAATTTTGTAAAAATTAATCAGTCGTGCATAGCCAATGTGAAAAAAATAGACAGATTTAAAGCGGATGTTTACGGTTCGCTTAGTGTTATATTTAAAAATTCACACCGAGATTATGTGTCAAGAAGACAAATTAAAGCAGTTAAAGAAAGGTTAGGTTTATAGTATGAAAAAACATGTAAAAGATTTTATGATCAGGGGTTTGATGTTCAGCGGTTTGGGCCCGGTAGTTCTCGGCATACTGTATTTCGCCATATCGTGTACTCAATCGCAGTTTTCGTTAAGTGCGGGTGAGGTTCTTCTGGGCATTATTTCAACTTATTTTCTTGCATTTATTCAGGCAGGCGTTACCGTGTTTAATCAGATTGAAAATTGGTCTGTGGTTAAATCCTTGTTCTTCCATTTTACGAGTCTGTATGTTGCATATATCGCTTGTTATCTTGTAAATACATGGATTCCATTTGAACCTTTTGTAATAATTATTTTTACGTTGATTTTCACCGTGCTGTTCTTTGGAATATGGTTAACAGTTTATTTAAGTGTAAAATCTACCGAGAGAAAAATAAATGAAAAGTTAAATTGACAAATACCGTCTGTTCCGGCAGACGGTTTTTAGTTTTAAGCACTGTCGCAATTACCTGCGATTTATTAGTGACAATAAAATTAATAGGTGATATAATAAAAATACAGATTAAATAAAAGGACTGGGGAATATGGATTTCACTATAATCGGCGGTAACAAAAATGCAGTAATAGCGGTAGATAAAAAACAAGAGGGAGACATTCTGTTCCTTTCTGTTAATATGACTTTAAAAGAACCGCAAATTCCCGAAAAATTTTCTGTTAAATGGAAATTCAGCGCAAAAGACTGTGCATTTACGTGGAATCCCGGTATGATGGATATTCACGGTCTTTATTTCGATTGGGGCAAGAAAGTGATAAAATCACGACTTGCGTCATGGATGCCTCAGCAACAGTTGATTTCAAGAGACGGTAGAAATAAAATTAATATTGCTGTTTCCGATGTGGATACACCCATTGAAATCGGTACGGGAATTTGTGAAGAGGATGCAACATTTGACTGTGAAGTTGCGTTTTTTACTTTACCTACATCGCCTGTAACAGAGTATTCTGCCGTAATTCGTTTTGATTTGCGCGATATTCCATATTATGACAGCATTTATGATGTTACATCCTGGTGGGAAAATGAGTGCGGATATAAGTCAGCTTATGTTCCCGAGTCTGCAAGACTTCCTATGGATTCCCTTTGGTACAGTTTTCACCAAAGACTCCATAAGGATGAAATTATTAAGGAGTGCAGGCTTTCAAAGGCGTTAGGAATGGAAACGGTTATTATTGACGACGGTTGGCAGACTGATGACAATAACCGTGGCTATGCGTATTGTGGCGATTGGCTTGTAGCACCTAAAAAAATGGGAGATATGGCAACCCTTGTTGATAATATACATAACGTGGGTATGAAGGTTATGCTCTGGTACTCCGTTCCGTTTGTGGGCATACACTGCAATAAATTTAGTGAATTTAAAGATATGCTGCTTGATAAGTCGGGCGATGAAAAGACCTTTTTTGCCCTTGACCCAAGGTACAAAATAGTCCGCGAGTATCTCGTTGGTGTTTATACCGATGCGGTTAAAAATTGGCACCTTGACGGTCTTAAGCTTGATTTTATAGATTCATTTAATCTGAAGGGCAAGTCCCTTGAATACGATTCGCGCCGTGATTATCAGAGTCTTGAGGATGCAATTCACGCCCTTATGAGCGAGGTTAAGGAAAGTTTAACTGAAATTAACCCGGATATTCTCATAGAATTCCGCCAATCCTACGTCGGACCGTCTATCAGAAAATACGGTAATATGCTCCGTGTGGGTGACTGCCCGTGCGATATATTGAAAAACAGATTTAATGTAGTTAATCTCCGCTTCACATCGGGTAAAACTGCCGTTCATTCTGATATGATAATGTGGAATGTTGAGGATACAGCGGAAAATGCCGCGTTGCAGTTTGCAAGTATTCTTTACAGCGTGCCACAGATTTCAATGCGTATAGATAAATTACCCGAGGAACACTATAAAATGCTAAAATACTATATTTCATTCTGGAAAGAGTGGCGCGATGTTCTTCTTGACGGTAAACTCACCGCCCAAAATCCCGAGTGCGAATACAGTCTTGTTTGTTCAGAGCTTTCTGATAAAAAAGTTTTTACTGCGTATTCCGATACAGTTATACCGATTGATACGAAAGAAACAGTTGCGGTAAATGCTACGGCTGCAAAAACACTACTTTTAAAAAATGCCGCGGGAAAGGATTACATTGTGCGCAACTGTATGGGTGAAGAAGTATCAAAAGGAAGATTTAAAACCGACCTTGAAGAAATCAAAGTGCCGGTTTCAGGTATGATTTTTATTAAATAAAATACACAACGGAAGATTATACGAGGTATAGTTATGAAATTTATATCGTGGAATGTCAACGGCTTCAGAGCCTGTCTCGGTAAAGGGTTTGAAGATTTTTTCAAGTCAGCGGATGCGGATTTTTTCTGTATTCAGGAAACAAAGATGCAACCGGGACAAGCTGATTTTGATGCGCCGGGATACTTTCAGTATTGGTACAGCGCGGAAAAGAAAGGCTATTCGGGAACTGCGATTTTTACAAAGCATGAGCCGCTTAGTGTTACTTACGGACTTGGTATAGATGAACACGATAAAGAGGGCAGAGCCATTACCCTTGAGTACGAAAATTTTTATCTCCTTTGCGTTTATACACCAAATGCCCAGCGTGAGCTCGCAAGGCTCGACTACCGTATGGCGTGGGAAGATGCGTTGCGAGACTATATGAAAAAACTCGATGCGAAAAAACCGGTTATATATTGCGGCGATTTGAATGTCGCTCACGAGGAAATTGACCTTAAAAACCCAAAAACCAACCATTTCAGCGCAGGCTTTTCTGATGAGGAGCGCGGAAAGTTCACGGAACTTCTTTCATCCGGCTTTACGGATACCTTCAGAAAGCTTTATCCCGAAAAAATACAATATTCCTGGTGGAGTTATATGTATCACGCCAGGGAGAAAAATGTGGGATGGCGTATAGATTACTTTGTGGTGTCCGATAGACTTTATGAAAAAATAAAGGACAGCTTTATTTTAACTGAGGTTTTTGGTAGTGACCATTGTCCCGTAGGTATTATAACAGAAGAGATATAAAAAAATCCCGCTTTATGCAAAAGCGGGATTTTTTGTGGGTATCAGGAATTCAAAGTTGCTTTTCTTTCGGCACTTTCTGCAGTGCGTAAAGCTCTTTCGGCTGTTTCCTGCGCTCTTTGAGCCTTGCTTTCAGCACTGCGTGCTTTGCTTTCGGCTGCTGCTGCGAGCGCTCTGCTTTCTTCTGCAATGGAAATGAATTTTTGCTCGAGAAGTATCATTTCCTTGCGGTGTTCTTCTTCTCTTCTTGCTTCTTCCATTTTTCTTTTTTCATCAAAAAGAAGATTGGTTGCTTCCTTTAATGTATCTGCGCGTCCGTACGCAAAGAATTCAAGAAGCATTTTTACATCATTGGCATTTTTGAAATTTTCATGTAAAAAATTGTCAGCGTTAAGTATAGCCAGAACGTAGTCATATTCTTCCTGTCTTCTTTGTAAGCGTGTTTCGGCTGTGCGTATCATAGATTCTTTTTCTTCTTTGTCTTGTTCCGCTAAGGAGGTGCGTTGATTGAAAAATCTTTCATAATATGCAGCCTCAGCTTCGTTACGCCTTTGGTTGTACGCTTCTACCTCTTGCTCATATTGTTGCTTTTTTGCTTTGGAAACAATACTGAGAACACCGGACGGTTTAACTGGCGGAAGACCCGACATCTCCTTAATAAACATATCCTTGTTGCTGTTATCAAAGCGTGATAAGTTTGAAGGATTGTGAGAATTAGCGTCGTTTAATCTAACGTATGCCGCTTCAAGCTCGGCTTTTTTACTGTTGACATCGTTGATTTTTGTTAATAATGAGTTTAAATTTGCTATTATTTCTACTTTTTCCATATATGTATACCTCCTGAGAGCCACTATATCTATTATATATAAATAAATACCGAACTTCAACAAGAAATAAAAAAATAGCTATCTCACCGCAGAGATAGCTTTTTTTCAGCTTATAGTCGGAAGGTTACCAAGGTTATTGTTCTCATTTTCATCGGGAATGGATTTGAGGTATTCAGTGTCGCCTCTATGGGCAACGCCGACCCCTTTTATTTCGCCCTGTTTTGCCATTTGTACGGCATTGTTTTTAGTTACAATGCTTTCATCCGATAATTTGTAGCCCGTGATTTTTCCGCCTTTTTTGACGAGTCCGACTATTTGTTTAGCGTTTGGTTTTGTTTCCGGGATTTCATCAAGTGTGTTTTTTGCAAGTTCATTTTCTTTCATTTTAAAGCTCCTTTTATATTAGTATCACTAATAAAATGAAAATTATTCTGCCTTTGTTTTTTCACATATCAGGAATAGTTTGCAGCATCTCTTTCTGATGTTGATTTGTATATAAGGTATAATAAAAGAAGAAATCGGGAGGTTATTAATGATGGTCAGAGAACTTATGTACGACCCGATATTTTTAGCACAAAAGTTGTAAATGGCAACTGAGGATGATTTGCAGGTGGCACAAGATTTACGCGACACGTTAATTGCCCATTGTGACGGAGTTTTGATTTAGCGGTTTGTACTATGAAAATATAATATTGAAAAGTTTAAAAATAAATGTGACTTTTCGTTTTCTTCATTCGTTTATATAATGAGGGAGGAGGGTATATAGTTTGTTTGAAATCGGAAAATCTGATTTTGAAAGAGTATATGATAAATATTCAGATGTTTTATACAGACTTGCCCTATCCCATTTACGGCACAGCGAAGATGCTGAAGATGTAGTTCATGATGTTTTTTCAAAATTTATTACAGAGCCCCGGAAGTTCGACAGTGAAGAATATGAAAAGGCGTGGTTTATAAGGGTTACGGTTAATTGTTGCCGTGATGTTTTGCGCAAGGGAAAATATCGTGTGCATTTATCTTTGGACGAAGTTGAAAATGTTTTAGCTGAAGAAAAAACACAATCAACTGATATTATTGAAATTGTTTCTGCCCTTCCTCAAAAATACAAAACAGTAATAATTTTGCATTATCTGGAGGGATATTCTGTTGATGAAATCTCATTTATGCTAAAACTTTCGGCATCGGCAGTTAAAATGCGTCTTTCCCGTGGCAGGGATTTGCTGAAAAAACGATTTGAAACGGAGGATGGTTGTGTTTAACGAAAATGATATTGAGAAATATCGTAGTATTGCACCGCCGAAAGCACTCAAAGAGCGTGTGATGGCAACATACGACAACGGCACAAAAAGAAAACCGCAAATTAAGTTGTATAAACAAATATCATTGATAGCCGCGTGTGTTGTTCTTGTTATTGTAAGCTCGGTTGTAGTTAAAACAGGGGTCGGAAAAATCGACTTGTTTGCAGATAACAGCCGTGTTTCCGAAATGTCGGTGACTTTTAACGAAAACGGTGTGCAGATGGCATCGGAAAGAACTGTCATAAACGATAGTGTTGATTTCAGGATTAAGACTTTTATAAAGTCTGAAATAAGTGTTTCTCAGGGTAAGCTCAGCTTGTGTGACGAGAAAACAGGCGAAGTGATTGCTTCGGGAAACCCATGTTCGGTAAAGGGTGATGTGTGTATCAGGTGGAGTCCTGAAAGCGGATCGGAAGAAACAGCAGAAATCAAGATTTCCAACATTTTTTCCGAAGAAACTTACAAACTCTGCTACGATAGCGAAACCGGAATCCGAACAATCCAAAAAATAAATTAAGAGGTGTATTAAAATGAAAAAAAGAATTTTATTTGCAGCTGTTGCAATGGTGTTAATTGTAGCACTTGCAGCATGCGGAACAACCCAGAAGGACGACGAAAACAAAGTTGAAATTGAGTCTTCCGTAGCGCTCCTTAACGGTGTATGGGATACTTATGCAGAAGAAAACAAGTTCTATGTTGTGGGTGGCGACTTCAGTAATCCTGTTGATAATGCAGCCGGTGCATTTAATATTACTGATGTTGAAAATGCAACCGCAACTCTTCATATTACAGAAGACAACCTTGCTCTTGTTGACGAAGCAGGTACTATGATACATGGTATGAACCCCAACACATTTACAGCAGCGGCATACCATCTTGCAGATGCCGCTAACGCAGAAACATTTGTAACCTCACTCAAAGACAGCATTAAGAGCACTCAGTGGATGTGCGGTTTCCCCGATACACTCATTATTTACACATTAAACGACGACTATGTTGTAGCAGCTTTCGGTAATGCAGAGGCTATTGAGACATTTAAAACTCAGCTTGCAACAGTATACGGTGAAGCAGCAACACTCAACGTTGAAGAATCTCTCATTTAATTAATCATAAGGCAGAAAGAGGTTAAATATGCTTTTTTCGAGTATTCCTTTTCTATATTATTTTCTGCCGAGTGTACTGATATTATATTTTATAGCCCCCAAAAAGCTGAAAAACACAGTTGTTCTGATTTCAAGTCTTGTTTTTTACGGTTGGGGCGAACCTAAATATGTAGTGTTGATGATAGCCTCAATCATAATCGGATTTGTTTCCGGTCTCTTGATTGAGGCTTTTAAACAAAAAAAGGCGGCGAAAATTTTTCTCGGACTGTCGGTAATAATTAATTTAGGCTTTTTAGGCTTTTTTAAGTATTCTGATTTCTTTATCGAGAATTTCAACGCTGTTACAGGTTTGTCGGCACCGCTTTTGAGAATAGGTCTTCCCATAGGTATCAGTTTTTACACTTTCCAGATACTAAGCTACACTATTGACGTGTATCGCGGTCAGGTCTCGGCACAGAAAAACATAATAAATCTTGCATCGTATATTACAATGTTTCCCCAGCTTATAGCAGGACCTATTGTACGGTATTCGGATGTAGCAAAACAGCTGGAAAAAAGAACCCATAGTTTTGAAAAGTTTTCTTGCGGCATCAGGAGGTTTATCCTCGGACTGGGAAAGAAAATTCTTATTGCAAACACTTTGGGTGAGCTGTGCGCTGATTTTAAATTGTCCGATGATAAGTCGGTAGCTTTTTACTGGCTTTATGCCGTAGCGTTTTCTGTTCATGTGTATTTTGATTTCTCAGGATATTCCGATATGGCAATCGGTTTGGGAAAAATGATGGGCTTCGATTTTTCCGAGAACTTCAATTATCCGTTTATATCAAAGAGTGCAACAGAGTTCTGGCGTAGATGGCATATGTCTTTGGGAACATGGTTCAGGGACTATGTGTATATTCCTTTAGGCGGAAACCGAGTTTCAAAGTTCAGATGGTTTTTTAATATATTCGTTGTATGGTTTCTCACCGGCTTTTGGCATGGTGCGGCATGGAACTTTATAGTGTGGGGTTTATTTTTTGCGGTTCTTCTTATTATTGAAAAATTATTGATTTTGAAGCACCTTGAAAAAACAAGGATTTTAAGCAGAATTTATACAGTCATTTTTGTTTGCATCAGTTTTGTTATATTTAATGCAACTGATATGAAAGAAGCCTTTTCCTATATCGGCGGTATGTTCGGTGCCGGCGGTATACCTCTTATCTCAGAGGAATTTCTGTACTATCTTAAAAGCTTCGGGTTTACTCTGGTTATAGGTATCATAGGTTCAACCCCGATTGTAAAAACCATGGTAAAGAAGCTTTGTGACAACAGGAAGGTTTCTAAAATTATGATAGTTTTAGAGCCTGTAATTCTTGTTGTGCTTATGATAGTTATGACCGCTTATCTTGTAGACGGTTCGTTTAATCCGTTCTTGTATTTCAGATTTTAGGAGGTTGCTGTATGACAAATAGAACAAAACATATTGTTGTAACGTGTGTTATGGCAGCTTTCTTTCTGGTAGTATCGCTTTTTGCGTGGATAAAACCTGCCGACGTGTTTTCCGACAGTGAGCGCAGAAATCTTAAACAGTTTCCCGAATTTAGTTTTAAAACTGTGATGTCGGGAAATTTCATGGGAAATTTCGAGTCATATACTCTTGACCAATTTCCTTTGAGGGACGATTTAAGAACAATAAAAGCGTTAGTTTCTCTTAATATATTCAATAGAAGCGATAACAATGATATATATGTAGTAGACGGTTACGCAAGTAAACTCGAATATCCTTTAAATGAAGAATCCGTTGAAAGAGCAACAAACAGATTCCGATATGTATACGAAAAGTATCTTAAGGATAAAAATACAAAAAACTATTTTGTGGTAATCCCCGATAAGAATTATTTTCTTGCTGAAGAAAAGGGATATCTTTCTTTGGATTATGATAAGATGACAGAAATTTTAAAGGATAATACCGGGTTTTCAGAATATATTGATGTGACCGACAATCTGCAGCTTGAGGACTTCTACAAAACCGATACCCATTGGAAACAAGAAAACATTGTTGACGTTGCAGAAAAAATTGCAATGGGTATGGATACCGATATTAAATCAGACTATGAAATAAAAACACTTGATAACGATTTTTACGGTGTATATTACGGCCAGTCAGCTTTGCCGTTACCGGCGGAGGAAATTAAATATCTTACTAACAATACTTTGGAAAATTGTAAGGTGTATGATTATCAGAATAATAGAGAAATGTCCGTGTACGATATGGAAAAAGCCTACGGAAAAGACCCGTATGAGATGTTTTTGTCCGGTTCACTTTCTCTTATTACCATTGAAAACAGCAGTGCAAAAAGCGATAAGGAACTGATAATTTTCAGGGATTCTTTCGGTAGTTCAATCGCTCCGCTTTTTGTTGAAGGGTATAAAAAAGTCACTCTTGTGGATATACGTTATATCCACCCGGATTTATTGGAGAAGTATATTGAGTTTGATAATCAGGATGTACTTTTCATATATAGCTCTTTGGTATTAAATAACAGTGAAACAATCAAATAATCGTTATAATTGATTGGCATTACAATGTAGTAAAATAAATACAGAAAACTCCCCGAAAGCTTATAATCACTTTCGGGGAGTTTTTATATTAATTCATTATACATAATTTTAATTATTTTCGTGCTGTTGAGGCAACAATCTGTATTGTTGCTGTGGTAATATGCCATAAGGCAATAATCTTCACCGCTGAAAATTGCAGGATAGCAATAGCCGTTGTTCAAATCATCTTCTATGTAAAAAAGATTATCTCTTGTGAATGTTTTTCCGTTATCATTGCTGACGGCGAGAGTGTATGGTGTGCGACCCCAGAATTCAGCCTCATCATCCCTTAAAATGTGCTCGGGTATGGGGTTAAAAACCGCTAATGTCAAGTCATTAAAGTCTTTGATGTGCATAGGTGAGCACGGAGAGGAGAAAAAGGTATTGGGCTCAGGCGTTGACCAGGTTTCACCGTTGTCAGAAGAAAAGGACTCGAACTGAAAGCCTAAACCGGTGCGTATATAACACCGGATTTTGCCGTCGGGTGACTGATAAAGACCCGGCTCCTGAAAACCGTTGGGGTCTTTTTTGAAAGGGCATATTAATTCTTGTGATGTTTTTTGCCAGGTTTTTCCGTCATCGTCGGAAAAAATAAAGCCGATTTCACCGGGAGTAAAGACATTTGCTCCCGACCATATAGTGTGCCTTGCTACTGCTAAAAGAATTCGTCCGTTTTTAAGAGTGATAACACGGTCGTTGTTAAGAACGTAATAATCCTGCAGTTGAAGACAATCCAGACAGTTTATGGGATCGCTCCATGTTTCGCATTCGTCAGCGGAACGGGTGAATAATAATTTGTCTGTACCGTCAACATTTTTCTCCAGGTAAAAAGCACCGACGTCACCGTTATTCATTCGTAAAAAAGAAAGACACATAATATTTATTGAGTTTTCAGCCTTTTTGAAAAGAAGCTTTTTATCAGACCAGTGTTCACCGTCGTCGTAGGAAAATATCCCTGAAATTTGTGCGTTTTCCTCATCCTCGCGGCTATCGCCTAAAAACTCTGTATAACCGAACAGAATTGCTCCGTTTTTCAATTTTATAAATGAACCCTCGCCATTTCTTGTATTAATGCCGCAAGCGGATATAAAATTAACTTGTTTTCCTACTTTTTTCATAATAATCTCCTGCAAAAAGGATGAATATCCCACATAGTTTATTTTAACAACGGTATAATTGAGTGTCAATAAAAAGATATAATATAAATAAAAGTGCTGTTTTTCGGTGACTTTTGTATATCAACGTGATATAATCAATACACTAAAAACTAAGGAGCTAACAATGAACATAACCGGAGCGATTTTTGATTTCGATGGAACTCTTTTTGATTCCATGCACGTGTGGAAAGATATAAGATATAATTTTTTTGAGAGAATCGGAATTGTATTTACCGCTGAAGATGAAGAAGTATTTAAAGGTCTGTTTTTAAGGGAGAGTCTTTATCTTGCCATAGAACGCTTCAATCTCCAAAAGACTTACGAAGAACTTTTGGAGGAGCTTTTTGAGTATATTAAGGAACGATACCTTAACGAAACCGAACCTAAGAATGATATTATTGATTTTCTTGAAGATCTGAAGGCAAAAGGCGTTAAGATGGGTATTGCAACAGCCACAGGGGAGACAGCTCTCATAGCGGTTCTTGAAAAATACGCAATGCAGCATTATTTTTCCGCCATATATTCAACGTACACCGTAGGCGCCTCGAAAACCGAGCCGAAGGTTTATGACGTAGTACTCAATGAACTTGGAACGGATAAAAGTACAACGTGGGTTTTTGAAGATGCCCTCTACGCCGCCAAAACCGCCAAGGCTAACGGCTACAACGTTGTGGGTATCTACGACAAAAGTGAGCCAAAACAAGAGGAGTTGAAATCCCTTGTTGATATTTATATCCACAATTACAGTGAAATTGACTTATAAAACTGCAAAAAAATGGCGGCAAGTTACCTTGCCGCCATTTTTAATCTATTTTTCTTCCGTCAGTTGATATTGTAACAACCTGCCATGGGATGAATTTGCCGCTTGCCTGCAAGGCGCGTTTGGCGGCATATTCTATACCACCGCAGCAAGGCACTTCCATTCGTACAATGGTAACACTTTTGATGTTGTTGTTTGCAATTATTGCAGTGAGTTTTTCAGTGTAGTCGCCTTCGTCGAGCTTAGGACAGCCGATTAGGGTTATACGGTTGCGGATAAATTCGTTGTGGAAATTGCCGTAGGCGTAAGCCGTACAGTCTGCCGCTATAAGAAGATTTGCACCGTCAAAATAAGGTGCATTTACCGGAACAAGTTTTATTTGTACGGGCCATTGGGAAAGCTGACTTGTAGAGGGTACAGCTGAAGGAGTGACGTCGGGCTCGCGGCGGATTGCTTTCGAAGCAGTGCCGGGGCAACCGCAGGGAAGTGGAGTTGCGGTTATTTTCTCTTTAGCCGCAAGTACGGCAGCCTCGTTGTAAGCGGGTGCTTCGCGCTCCTCGAATGTAATAGCATCAACAGGGCACGCAGGAAGACAGTCCCCAAGACCGTCGCAGTAATCCTCGCGGGTGAGTTTTGCTTTTCCATTTATCATTTCTATGGCGCCTTCGTGGCAGGCGGCGGCACAAGCACCGCAACCGTTACATTTTTCTTCATCTATCTTAATAATTTTTCTTATCATAATTTTGCTCCTCTCTTGATTTTGCAATGTTATTGTACTACAATAATTATAACAAGTCGGTTGTTTTTACAACGGAAAAAGGTGTTTTATGAAAAAATATATCCATATTCTAAAAAAAACACAGATGTTTTCAGGTGTTGCGGATGACGAAATATCCTCAATGCTTTCTTGTCTCGGCGCAAGGCTTTCAAACTATAAAAAAGGTGAGTACGTTTTGCGACAAGGTGAGCATATAAGTGATATTATGGTACTTGTGGACGGTAGTCTTCATATACAAAAGGATGACTATTGGGGTATGAGGAGTATACTCGGTCACATTGATGTGGGCGATATGTTCGGCGAGGCGTATGTTGCACCTGAAAGCGGTGCTATACTTAATGATGTAGTTGCGTTGGAGGATAGTACGGTTATATTTTTTGATGTAAAAAGGATAATTACAACGTGCCCTTCTGCCTGCCGATTTCACGCTCTCGTAGTGCAGAATATGTTTTTTGCTATTTCCGAAAAGAACAGAAAACTCGTTCAGAAGCTTGGTCATATGTCTAAAAGAACCACGCGCGAGAAGCTTATATCGTATCTCTCGGAAGAAGCAAAACGCAGTAACAGCGCGAGCTTTACTATTCCCTTCAACCGACAACAGCTTGCGGATTTTCTTTCCGTTGACCGTAGCGCAATGTCAAACGAGCTTTGCAAAATGCGTGATGAAGGTCTTATAGAGTTTGAGAAAAACAGGTTCAGATTATTATAGAAGTATGATATAATAAACTTATAAAACACAAAGGAGAATAACGTTATGCGTAAAGATTTCGGAGTAAAAACATGGGCGTATCCTATGCCGGTATTTATTGTCGGGGCATATGATAAGAACGGAACACCTTGCTGTATGAATGCGGCTTGGGGCGGAATATATGATACAAATCAGATTATGGTCTGCCTTGCAGATGACCATAAGACTACAAAAAATATTATTGAAAGCGGTGCTTTCACAGTCAGCATTGCCGATGCAAAGCACGTAGTAGAGGCAGACTATGTAGGAGTTGTATCCGGAAACAAGGTTCCCGATAAAATGGCAAAAGCAGGTCTTACTACTGTGAAATCTGCTTTTGTAAATGCGCCGATTATTAACGAATTCCCTATGACTGTCGAGTGTAAGCTTCTGAAATTCAATGAAGACGGTATCTGTATAGGCGAGATTGTAAATGTCAGTGCAGACGAGTCGGTGCTCGGTACGGACGGACAGATTGACCCTTTGAAACTTGAAGCCATAACCTACGACCCGGTACATCACACATATATCAAGCTGGGTGAAAAAGTAGGCAACGCATTCTCTGACGGAAAGAAGCTTTAAAATGGAATTATCAATGTTTTTTAAAAGTGTAATGGACCAGGACAGAGCGCCTGTTGTTATTTGTGATTTGGAGCATACCGTGGTTTATATGAATCCTGCGTCTATTGCGCGTTATCACGTGAACCTTGTGGGGAAAAGTATTAAGTCTTGCCACAATGCCGAATCCAATAAGAAAATAGAGGCGGTAATTGCTTGGTTTGCTGAGAGTGTAGACAACAATATCGTTTACACTTCGCGCAACGATAAGGAAAATAAGGATGTTTATATGGTAGCTCTGCGCGATGATAACGGAACACTTATAGGCTATTACGAAAAGCATGAATACCGGAACGCTGAAACATCAGAGCTTTATAAAATGGAGAAATAAAATGAACAGACCGTATATTGTGTGCCATATGGTAACCTCCATTGACGGCAAGGTTACCGGCGATTTTTTGAGTAGTCCGCAATGTGAAAAGGCAACAGAAATATATTATGATATTAACCGCACGCTCAATTCAAATGGTTTTATTTGCGGTAGAGTTACTATGGAAGGGAGTTTCACCGACGGTTGGTATCCAGACCTTTCACGGTATAAAGCGGTTAAACATCACGAAAATCTTAAAAAGGATTATGTTCCTGATGAGTTGTCGGGTTTTTACGCAGTAGCCTTTGATACTAACGGCAAGCTCGGATGGAAATCCAATAAAATTATTGACCCTGACGGTGACCCGGGGTACGACGGAGCACAGATTATTGAGGTGTTGTCAGAAAATGCGGATGAACGGTATCTTGGTTATCTTGAAGAAATGAAGATACCCTACATATTCGCGGGTAAGGATAAAATTGATGTCGAAACGGCGCTCTTTAAGCTGAAAAATTTTATCGGTATTGATAAGTTGCTTTTAGAGGGTGGCAGTATCCTTAACGGCGCGTTTCAGCGGGCAGAGGTTATTGATGAGTTGAGCCTCGTTGTAGCACCCATAACAGCCGACAAAGACGACAAGCCATTATTTATGGATGGAAAAGCTGATTCCTTTAAACTGACTAAAGCTGAAATAAAAGACGATGTTATGATACTTAATTATAAAAAGTAACGAAAGATTTTTGAAAATTAAAAACTGATATCACAAAGGGCAAGACCGTAGGCTGAGTGGCGTTATGGTCTTGTTTTTTTGCTGATTATTAATTTTGTTAAAATTTTTGGCAATTTTTTCTTAGGAAAGTATTGCTTTTGTACCTCTTAAGTCTTCATCAAGACATTCGAGAACAACATTGATTTTTTCATTAGGTTCAAAAAGGTTACCGTTACCCTCTACTCCGAAACGCAAAAGCTCGCTTTCATCGTTTATGTAATATTCAACGGTGTCCTTAATATTTGAAGTCTTTATTTTATTGTTGTGAAGAATGATACAAAAAACTATACCGACGACTAACAAAACTGCAACTATAATCAATATGATTTTCAAAACAGTTTTTTTCATAATCACACCTCACAAATCCATATTTGCAAAACCAATTTCAAAATTATTGAGAAGCGAAACATTTGCAGAGTTTGTCATTGTAATGCCGAACATCAAAAGAATTGGTGCGGCAATATCAAGCAAAACCATTGCAACGGTGTACGGTAATTCCTTTTTAGTTAAGGGTTCTCTCTTGGTTTCTTTACCTGTAAGTTTTTCAATTAAGCCATAAAGGAACAAGCCGACCCCTGCACCAAGATACAAAAACGATGCCATCATAGTCGGTTCAGCATAGTTCAATAACAATTTAGATAATGGAACATTTATTGCATAAAGCATTGCCGCAAGAATGGCATAAAATGTTGCGATATTTTTGGTTTTCAATTTAAATAAACATCTCTGTAAATTGGAATTTATCGTTATAAATCAATATTGATTTCGTACTTATCTTCAATGAGTATATAGTTCACATTATGTTTTTGTGCGAGGGCTAATATTTCTGCATTATCTGCCAACACACTCTCCATTGTGCACCATTCATCATCCAAACGGTTTTCAATGGCATTTGCATATTTCTTTATGTCAGAAAAGTGGTTTCTGATATACTCTTCACTCATTACAAGGCAGTAATATTTGATGTTTTCAAGATATTTCGAGTCAAAATCCTTCTGCCAATCGAATGGAATATAACATCCCTCAACAACTAAATTTTGCTTGTTCTCGATAACAGTTTTTATCATCTCACGAACAATGGGCCATAAATATTCAGTTAACTCATTGTCATCCATAGGGGTAAGTTCTGTATTGCCACTACGAATTAAGCCCATTTTCAGATGGTCTATCGACAGATAAGGATATTTATATTTCTCAAGCAATTTTTGAGCAAGGACAGTTTTTCCCGTATGTGATGCTCCTGTAATTAAAATAATCATTATCTCACCTGCAAACTCAAGTTTATCTACCTGTTCGACAAATTGGAATTTGATGCTTTATTTACATCCTAAACTTCCAGGACTGTGACTCCAATTTTTATTAGTATCTTCCTTGATGTAAGTTCGTAAAACAGACTTGCAGTCTAAACAGAGGTCAGAATATACTTGAACAACGCCTGTAATACTGAAAAAACCTGCGCCGCCATTATATTTCAATCCTACATTTCCGGTTTCAGCACTTTTGCCCCACGCAATGCTTAATTCAATTCTTTCGCTTCCACAATAAGGACATTTCATAGCTAATTCCTCCAAATTCAGGTTTGTCGAGTTGATTATATCACCAATCAACAACTAAAGCAATAAAAGAAAAACGACTGAAAACCAATGGTTTTCAGTCGTTTTTGGTCGGAGTGAAGGGATTTGAACTCCCGACATCCTGCTCCCAAATATCGTAATATGTAGTTTGTGAGAGTTTGACCACAATGTTTTGCGGTATTGTTTTTAAAGAACCCATATATAGTCTGAAACTTTCAGGTTTTTCGCAAACTTTTACTAAAATTATGGAAAAACATGTGGTCACGAAAAGTGCAAAAATCTTTATTGCACAATTCAAAGAAAAGCAGAAGAAATGGTTTGCAAAAAAACAATGTTAAAAAATTATCAAATTTTTTCAAAAAGGTATTGCAATGGGATATATTGGTATGTTAAAATAGCACCGATACAAAATAGCACTTGTGCAAAATGAAAAGACGGGTTATTGGAGGTTGTGTTTTGGCTAAGCATAAAGCAATAGGCACTAAACTTGAAATTGTTAAAACAGCAACTCGGTTGATTTGGGAAAAGGGATATACTGCTATGTCTACCCGAACTGTTGCGGCTGAACTTGATATAAGTGTTGGTAATATAACATATTATTATCCTTTAAAGGATGATTTGTTAAGCATTCTTGTTAATTCACTTTGCAAATTTCAACGAAAGCTAATAGAGGATGAGGCAGAGGATGGAATAAGCTCGGTAATGGCAGTTTGCCTTGAGCTTATGACAATGGCTTCAGCTTGCGAAAGTAATCCTATCGCAAAGGATTTCTTTATTTCCTCATACCAAAGTCCTGTAACACTAAAAATAATTCGTGAAAACGATACTGAACGCTCAAAAGAGGTTTATAAAGAATATTGCAAGGGTTGGACGGATGAACAATTCAAGGAAGCGGAAATTTTAGTTTCGGGCATAGAATATGCA
>JAZULQ010000008.1:0-5077 GCA_045603185.1 Acutalibacteraceae bacterium | reverse complement strand
CTGCTTGTTGCAAGTGCTTTGTGGTGACCCGGACGAGAATCGCCAAGGCGTTGCCTTGACGATTTGCTACGCAAATATCCTATTATATATCCCTTTCGGCTCCGCCCATGGCGAACCGCCGAAAGATGGATGATTGAGTTCGATTCTCTGTTTTTTATTACAAAAATTCCAAAAGAAAAAAGCACCTGCTTGTTGCAAGTGCTTTGTGGTGACCCGGACGAGAATCGCCAAGGCGTTGCCTTGACGATTTGCTACGCAAATATCCTATTATATATCCCTTTCGGCTCCGCCGTTCGGCGAACCGCCGAAAGATGGATGATTGAGTTCGATTCTCTGTTTTTTAGTACATAAAATTCCAAAAGAAAAAGGCACCTGCTTGTTGCAAGTGCTTTGTGGTGACCCGGACGAGAATCGAACTCGTGTTACCGCCGTGAAAGG
Source organism: Acutalibacteraceae bacterium (assembly GCA_045603185.1). Classification (GTDB taxonomy): domain Bacteria; phylum Bacillota; class Clostridia; order Oscillospirales; family Acutalibacteraceae; genus DTU089. Next base: position 4,639 of record JAZULQ010000008.1, on the reverse strand, counting down.
GCGGTGTCTTAACCGCTTGACCACCGGGCCGTATATGAGGGGCTCGAGAGCCCTTTTATTGAACACCCTCCGTAGGTAGGTGTGTTGGATTTGGTAGCGGCAGTGGGATTCGAACCTACGACCAATCGGGTATGAACCGAGTACTCTAGCCAGCTGAGCTATACCGCCATATATATGAACAACATACATACCTACGTAGGCGATTTGCGCTCTCTTTCGAAAGCCTGTTAATTATAATACGCAAAAAAGGTTTTGTCAATACTTTTTTCATAAAAAATTTTTGTTGTTTCTGTAAGATAAAATTTTAACAAAGTCTCGCGATTTTATTGACAAAATTTACCGAATGGTATACATTTAAAGTATAGAATTATAGTGAAATTGCCAAATGAGATGTTTTTTTATTATAGAAAAGAGGTATTTGTGATGAAAAAATCAGTATCGGTAGTGCTTGCGGTAGTACTTGCGATTGGCATATTTTTCTGTGTGCCTTTTACCGATTCACCATTTAAATTCTCGGCAGAAGCCGCAAGTGTCAGTGACCTGACATTTGAACTTGCGGATGACGGTAAATCCTACATAATAGTTGATTGTGTTGAAACTGCAAGCGGGGAGCTTACTATTCCCTCTACCTATAAAGATTTACCTGTTTTAACTATTGGACAATCTGCTTTCTCCTATTGTCAGGGGCTTACCTCACTGAATATTTCCTCCGGTATAACATTTATTGGCGAAAAAGTCTTTTATGCTTGTAGTAGTTTAGAATCAATAACTTTGCCGGATACACTTACAACCATAGGTGACTATGCTTTTCAAGGGTGTTCGAGAATTTCATCAATTAGTATTCCTTCTTCAGTCAGAGATGTTGGTTCCTATGCATTTTATAATTGTAGTGCGCTTTCCGCGATTCATATAACTGATATGAAAAGCTGGTGCTCCATAGAATTCAGAAGCGAAAATGCTAATCCGTTGTATTATACCCCTAACCTTTACCTGAACGGTCAGCTCGTCACTGAGCTCGTTATTCCGGACGGCGTTGAAAAGGTCGGTAATTATGCCTTTTATAATGGTATCAATTTCACATCGGTTAAGCTTCCTGCTTCTTTAAAATACATTGGTATATATGCTTTTTATGGTTGTGAGTCATTGACCGGCGTTTATATAAGTGACATTGCAAGCTACTGTAGTCTTAAATACGACTGGTATTACGGAACCGAGACCTTTTTCCCTATGTGTTACGCCAAAAACCTTTATGTTAACGATGTGTTGGTAAAAGACCTTGTTATTCCCGAGGGCGTAACAAAAATTGAAGTGTATACACTTTCAGGCTGCGAAAGCATAGAGAGCATTACAATTCCTTCCAGTGTAAAAACTATAAACACAACCTTCAGTAATTGTACAAATCTTAAAGCAGTTTACATAAATGACCTTGCGAAATGGTGTAACATTAATTTTGCAAGTAACAGTTCTAACCCGATCAGTAAGACAAAAAATTTATATCTCAACGGCGCACTGGTAAAAGATATGGTTATACCTGAGGGTGTGTATTATATAAATCAAAACGCCTTCTATAACTGCGAAAGCTTGACAACCGTTACGTTTCCCGAGAGTTTAAGAGCTATTAAAAACAACGCATTCAAAGGTTGTACAGGGCTTACATCAGCAGATATTCCCGATACAGTCAAGGTTATTGGCTCGTCTGTGTTTGAAGGCTGTACATCGCTTACTGACACATCAATACCCGAAAGTGCTGAAAGTATAGGTGACGATGCTTTCTATAACTGTGACACATTAACTTCAGTAACCATTCCTGAGGGCGTAAAAAGTATAGGTAGCTATGCTTTTAGCAGTTGTGATAATTTAGCATCGGTTTCAATTCCGGACACAGTTAAAAGTATTGGGAAAAATGCGTTTTCATATTGCAAATCACTTACATCAATAACCATTCCCGATGGGGTTGAAAATATAGATATCAGTACATTTTACAGCTGTACATCCCTTAAGACAGTAAACTTAGGTAAAGGTGTTAAGAAAATAAACGCGTACGCATTCAAAGGGTGTACGGCTTTGGAATCAATAGTTATTCCGGATAGCGTGGAAAGCCTGGGTACAGAAGCGTTCTATAATTGTTCTTCTCTGTCAAGTGTAACCTTACCTGAAAACCTGACAAGTTTGGATTCTCATGTGTTTTACGGATGTAAAGTTCTTGAGTCGGTGAAAATTCCGGATGGAGTTACAGAATTAAAGAAATACACTTTCTACGGCTGTTCTGTACTCAAAGAAGTAATATTATCAGAAAATCTTACAAGTATTGGTGAAAGAGCATTTTATAATTGCAAGGCACTCGCTTCTGTGGAAATACCCGCAAATGTACAGAGTATAGGCTCTTATGCTTTTTATTACTGTCAGGAGCTTACTGAAATCGAGTTGCCGGAAAGTGTTGTGAGTATAGGTGATAACGCTTTCAATTATTGTACTAAACTTGAAGCTGTTAATTTAGGTAACAATATCACAACAATTAATTCAAATGCTTTCAAAAACACTGCTATTTATAATAATACAGATAACCGGGTGAATGGGCTTCTTTATATCGGTAAATATCTGATTTCAGCCGACACCACGTTAAGCGGAGAGTGTGTGATTAATAGCGATACTAAGGTTATAGCAGATTCCGCTTTTGCATCATGCTCCGGTATTACCAAAGTGCCCATACCGAATGGTATAACAAGAATCGGTGCTACAACATTTAATAATTGCACAAGCCTTACCGATGTTGTGATTCCCGACACAGTAGTAAGCATAGGTGCTTCCGCTTTTTCGGGATGTACCGCACTTTCAAATTTGACAATGTCAAAAAATGTTGAGTGTATAGATTACGCGGCTTTCAAAAATTGTAGCGCACTCACAAGTTTTGAAATACCTGAAACAGTAACGACTATTGGTTCCACAGCGTTTAGTGGTTGTACGGGACTTACAAGTATTGATATACCCGATTCTGTGACTTTTATTGATTCGTCAGCTTTTTCGGGTTGTACATCTCTCGGTACGATTACTTTAGGTAAAGGTTTAACAAGACTGGGTCAAAACGCTTTTTCAAATACTGCATTTTATAAAAATGCTGCAAATTGGGATAAAGGTATTTTGTATGCGGGAGATTGGTTGATAGTTGCACAAAAATCTGTTATAGGCAACAAGACAATAAAAGAAGGAACCAAACGTATTGCCGACAATGCTTTTAAGGCATGTAAATATCTTAGCTCCGTTGTTATCCCCGATAGCGTTAAAGATATAGGACAATACGCTTTCAGTGATTGTATCCGTCTTGAAGGTGTTGATATGGGTGACGGTGTTACGGATATCAGAAACGATGCCTTCAATGGCTGCTATGACCTCAAAAGCATAGATCTTTCGGATTCACTTGTGACAATAGGTGACGAGGCCTTCTATAATTGTTTGGAACTCCAGGTAGTTAAATGTCCCGCAAGCTTGAAATCAATAGGTAACTTTGCTTTCTATAACTGTTCTCATATTAAAGAAGTTCATATAACTGATATCGAAAAATGGTGCCAAGTAGAGTTTTACAATTACACTTCTTCACCTATAAAGGGTGGAAATCTTTACCTTAACGGTAAATTGGTTGAAAAACTTGTGATTCCTGATACAGTTGAAAAAATCGGTGAAAGTGCTTTCTACAACTGTTCGAGCGTTACATCCGTTACTATTCCCGATAGCGTGACTGTAATAGGGGATTCAGCCTTTGCTTACTGCAAAAATCTCTCTTCCGTTACTATTCCCGATAGTGTGGAAAGCATCGGATTCCAAGCCTTCCATGGTTGTCAGAGTCTTAAAGATGTCCATGTCTCCGACACTGTAACTGATATAGGAAATGGGGCATTCGATTATGAATATGGCTTGACAATCTCGTGTTTCCCCAATTCCACAGTTCATAAATTCGCAGACAGCAATGCGATATTATATGTTTTGTATCTTGTAAAGGCATCCGAAAACAGTGTGATAGATTATGAGAATAACATTATATTCACCAGTGCATACGCAAGTGAAGATTTCGGCTCTATCGCAACTGCAAGTGACGGCTACGATGTGTCAGTTGATACTGATGTTTACGGTACAGGTGCAACTGTTGAGGTTACCGAGGATGGAAAAGTTGTTGATAGTTATGCCCTCGTTGTTAATGGCGACGTGAATGGTGATGGCGTTTGTGATGTTCTTGACGCCACAACAGTTGAACGTGCGGTCAATAGCACAGATGAAACCTTATCAACGGCAGAAGTGTATGCAGCAAACGGATGCGTAAACGATTCACTCAATACATCATCTTACCAGAATGTTGTAAATACAGCATTATCTGCATAATTTATACAGTGTGGGGTTATTGCTTAAAAATAAGCGATAACCCCATAGTTTATTATTTAGATAGCATACACTGTGTTAAAAAATATTTTTCACCATTCCGCAAAATACCTCTTGACAACCACACCGTTTGTATGTATAATATCTCTTGCATTTGCGGATGTAGCTCATCTGGTAGAGCGCCACCTTGCCAAGGTGGAGGTAGCGAGTTCGAGCCTCGTCATCCGCTCCATATACGCGCCGGTAGCTCAGTTGGATAGAGTGTCTGGCT
>JAZULQ010000007.1:0-9722 GCA_045603185.1 Acutalibacteraceae bacterium | reverse complement strand
GTAACGTCAGCACCTTTAACAACAGCTGTAAGGATTGTTGTAGAACCTGTAGCAACAGGAACTCTCTGTGCAGAACCGATAAGTTTGCCGTTGAGCTCGGGGATAACAAGACCAATAGCCTTAGCAGCACCTGTTGAGTTGGGAACGATGTTAGCAGCGCCGGCGCGAGCTCTTCTCATATCGCCTTTTCTGTGAGGACCGTCAAGGATCATCTGGTCGCCTGTGTAAGCGTGGATTGTGCTCATGATACCGCTCTGGATTGCAGCGTAATCGTTAAGAGCTTTAGCCATGGGAGCAAGGCAGTTTGTTGTGCAAGATGCAGCAGAGATGATTGTGTCTTCTGCAGTAAGAGTATCTTCGTTAACTGAGAAAACAATAGTCTTGAGGTCATTACCTGCGGGAGCAGAAATAACAACTTTCTTAGCACCTGCATCGATGTGAGCCTGGCTCTTATCTTTTGAGCAGTAGAAACCTGTGCACTCGAGAACTACGTCAACACCGATTTCACCCCAGGGGAGTTCAGCAGCGTTAGCTTTAGCATAGATTTTAAGAGTTTTACCGTCAACTGTGATTGTACCTGCTTCGTCATCAGCTGAAACTGTGTGGAGACCTTCGCCGATTCTGCCACAGTAACCACCCTGTGCTGTATCATACTTGAGAAGATTTGCAAGCATTGAGGGTTTTGTAAGGTCGTTGATAGCTACTACTTCGTAACCTTCAGCGCCGAACATCTGACGGAATGCGAGACGGCCGATTCTGCCGAAACCGTTAATTGCAACTTTAACTGACATTTGAATTACCTCCAAATTTATAATTAGTTTAATAATGTAACCTTACATATTTTACCACAAAACGCAATAAATGCAAGGACTTTGACATAATTTTAACTTATATTTACAAGTTTTGGCATATTGCAAAAAAATTATTCAATTATTATATAAAAAATGGTTTAAATTTCAATATAAGTTTAACCGTTTACAACGTTAATTGGGTTACCTGAAATATATGCTTTTATGTTTTCTTCAAGAATTCCCATAAGTCTCAGTCTTGTTTCATATGCAGCCCAGGCGATATGAGGTGTAATGAGGCAGTTGGGCGCAGATAAAAGAGGGTTATCCTTGGCTGGCGGTTCGGTGGAAAGTACGTCAGTGCCGTATCCTGCCAAAGCACCATTACTAAGAGCCTCAGCAACATCCGCCTCGTTAGCAACAGGCCCTCTGGCGGTATTTATAACATATGCACCTTTTTTCATTTTAGTGATAAATTCCGCGTTAATAAGTCCGTATGTGTCTTCTGTAAGAGGGCAGTGAACAGTAATAAAATCGGAGTTCTTTAAAACGGTGTCCATATCCGTAAATGTGACGTTTTCGACACCATCTTTTTTACCTGACGGGGTGTAAGAGAGGACATTCATGCCGAAAGCGTTTGCTATTCTTGAAACTCTGTGACCTATTTTGCCGAAACCGATAATTCCGAGTGTTTTTCCGTCAAGCTCATAGAGCGGGGAGTTCCAATAACAAAAATCAGCGCAATCGGACCAGGTTCCGCTTTTTACATCAGCAGTGTATTCGCTGACTTTGTTTATAAGTCCGAGGATATACGCAAATACCATTTGCGCAACTGCATTGGTCGAATACGCCGGAATATTAGAAACAGGAATTCCTTTTTCTTTCAATGCAACGCAGTCAATTTGATTGTAACCGGTTGCAAGGGTTGCCACAAATTTTAATTTAGGGAGCTTTTCAACTAATTCCCTTGTAACGGCAACCTTGTTTACAATGAGGATATCCGCATCCTTACTGCGTTCAACAATTTTCTCAGGCTCAGTTCTGGGGTAAACGGTTAAGTCAACAAGATTTTCAATACATTCCCATGAAATATCACCAGGATTTTCAGTATAACCGTCAAGGATTACAGCTTTTAATTTTTCTGTCATATAATATCACCATAAATATTATACACAATAATATAAATACTTTCAATGATTTTATTTCGTAGTCTTTTTTACTTGACCTTAATCGTATATTGGTATAAAATGTATAGTTGAACGAGGTGATGAATTGCGGGTAAATGACTTCAAGAAGCTGAACAGAGACAGCTTGATTTTAAAACGTACAGGTATGCTGTGCTTTGTTTTGGCGTTGTTGTTGATTTTGGTTACTTATGGGCTTACTTTGCCGCAGGTGCAAAAAAGCCTGGCGAATATAAACGCCTGGTTTCACAGTATTGAGTTATTTATAGCACGTTATAACAGTATCACTGCGTTTTTTATAGTTATGGCGCTTTTTGTTTTTAAAAGTTTTATTCCGATTATTCCGTTTTCGGTTTTGTTTATCGGAAGCGGTATGGTTTTTTCGGAACCGGTTGCCGTAGCGGTTAATGCGCTTGGTTTTGCAATACTTGTCAGCATTAAATTCTTTTGGGGTAAAAAATTCGGTGGCGGCAAGCCTTTTAAAATATTAAATAAGTACGAACCCATCGTTAAGTTTATGAATTTTAACGGTTCGGGTAATAAATGGATGCTTTCATTGTTGCGGTTTATACCGTTTATACCTGTTGGTGCGGTGAGTAGGGCATACGGCGCCACGGAAATTAAATTCATTCCCTACGTATTGTTATCTGTACTCGGTTTTTTGCCGCGATTGATATCGTGGAGTGTTGTTGGTTTCAACATTTTTGATCCGTTTTCACCAACGTTTATTGCGCCGTTTGTGGTGCTGCTGATTATAAGCGGAATATCGCTGTATATTTTAAATGCATTTTTAGATTAATCCGAAAGGACGTTAATATATGAAAATCAATGAAATCAAATCACCTGAATTTCTTGAAAGACTCAGCATCGTTTACGCAGATGAAGCCACTGCACAGCAGGAGAGATATCTGAAGCTTGCTGAATGTTTCGAAAATGATTTTAACAAAGGAGCAGATTTAAGATTTTTCTCTGCACCGGGAAGAACAGAGGTTGGTGGTAACCATACCGACCATAATAATGGTAAAGTTCTCGCGGCTGCTATAAATCTTGATGCTGTTGCTGCGGTTGAACCCCGCGATGACGGTATAATATGCGTTAATTCACAAGGATATTGTCCCATTACCGTTGATACAGCTAATCTCAATGTTGTTGATGAAGAAGCCGGCAAGTCCTCTGCGCTTATAAGAGGTGTCTGCGCCAGATTCAATCAACTTGGATACGCATACGGTGGCTTTAATGCAAGTGTAACTTCTTGCGTGCTTTCAGGGTCAGGCTTATCATCCTCGGCAGCTTATGAGGTTCTTATAGGTACAATTCTCAATTATCTTTATAACGACGGTAAAATCAGTGCTGTTGAAATTGCTCAGATTTCACAGTATGCTGAGAACGTGTATTTCAAGAAGCCTTGCGGTCTTATGGACCAGACAGCTTGTTCGGTAGGCGGTTTTGTTAAGATTGACTTTGAGGACACAAGTGCTCCGGTTATAGAAAAGGTTGATTTCGATATCGCTAAGCACGGATATAACCTTTGTATTATTGATACAGGCGGAAACCATGCCGATCTTACAGGTGACTATGCGGCAATCCGCCTTGAAATGAATTCAGTTGCCGAGTATTTCGGAAAAGCTGTCCTTCGTCAGGTTGATGAATCCGAGGTTTTTGCAAATATCGGTGATATCCGTAAGAAGACAGGAGACAGAGCTGTTGAAAGAGCGCTCCATTTCTACAATGAGAACAAACGAGTTGAAAAACTTACAAAAGCATTGTCCGATGGGGATTTCGATGAATTTAAGAATGTAATAATCGAAAGCGGTAAATCTTCGTATATGTATAATCAGAACTGCTTTACTCTTTCGAATCCCGAGGAACAACCTGTAGCACTTGCTTTGTGTGTTGCGGAAGAATTGCTGAAGAATAAAGGCGCATACCGAGTACACGGCGGAGGCTTCGCAGGAACAATTCAGGCGTTCGTTCCTATAACTGAAACAGAAGCTTTTGTTTCATCAATGCGTAAAATTTTCGGTGAGAACTCTTGTTACATACTTAAAGTCAGAAGCCACGGCGGCTGTGAAATATGATAAAAAGAGTAACAGATATAAACAGTTTAAGCGGCGTTACATCGCCGCTTTTACCGTTGATATACGCAGATTTTTATTTTCGGTCCAATGATACTGACGGAGTGTATGTCCGACACGATGATGAATTAAATATTGATTGCGTACTGTCGTTGAAAAACGGTTGTGTTACAGTAATAAATATAAATTCCTCGGTCGATATTGATGAGCTTGAGAGCTTTTTTGAATTTTGCGGAGTTTCGTTCTGTATAAGCGATTATTCTTTTGGGTACGCTGACGAAAAAGCTCTGCCACTTTTATTGTGTTCCCCGAAAGAAACTGACTCGAAAGACGTTGATTTTTTGTCGGGGAAATCCAACACACGTGAGTATGAATGTGTATATAACCTGCTTTCTGAAAACGGAGAAAACTTTGAACAATGGTTTACTGTGTTTTCGGGGAAGGTAAACAAAGGTATGGCGGCAGCAGTATATAAAAGTGTTGACAGTGTTGTTGTGGGCACTGCAGTGGCTACCGGAATTTATGAAGATTCAGCCGTTATTTCAGGAGTATTTACATCTGTTGAACATAGAAATAAAGGTTATGCCACCGAATGTGTTAAAATGCTTCTGAATCGCCTTTATGAATCCGGTGTTAAAAAGGTTTACCTTTGGTGTGAAGAAGAAAAGATATCGTTTTATAATAAATTTGATTTTCAATATTTGGGAAAAATATATTTGAGAGAGGATTTCTGAGCTATGCCGTTTTTTAACTATAGTAGTGAGCTTCAGGCTTTATCGGAAAAAGCACTTTTAAAATGCAAGGAGAAGTTTGAAGAAATAGATAAACTCACTGAATTTAATCAGCAAAAAGTTTTGAAGGCATTTATCAATAATGGCGTAAGTGAATCTCATTTTACGGCATCCACCGGTTATGGCTACGGTGACCGCGGCAGGGAGATTCTTGATGAATTGACCGCGGAGATTTTCGGCGCAGAGGATGCAATTATCCGCCACAGCTTTGCAAGCGGCACTCACACTCTTTGTGTAATGCTTTTTGGCGTGCTTCGTCCCGGTGATAATGTTCTTTGTGTTACGGGCACACCTTACGATACAATTCATTCCGTAATTGGTATTACGGGTGAGGGTATGGGCTCTTTAAAAGATTTCGGTGTGACGTTTGATATCGTTGATTTGTTGCCGGATGGTACAGTAGATTATGAGGGCTTTAAAAAAGCACTTTCCGAGAAGGAGTATAAGGCGGTTTACGTTCAGCGTTCCAGAGGATACAGCTTAAGACCGACTCTTAATTCCGATGATATAAAGAGGATTACTGCAACTGTCAAAGCTAACAGTAAAGCTTTTGTTATGCTTGATAATTGCTATGGCGAATTCACTGAATACGAAGACCCCTCGAGCCTTGGAGTTGACCTTTTTGCAGGTTCACTTATAAAGAATCCGGGTGGCGGTATCGCGAAATGCGGCGGTTACATAGCGGGTAGAAAAGACCTTGTTGAGCTGTGTACATACAGAATGACAACTCCCGGTGTAGGCAGAGAGGTCGGTGCAACTTTAGGTAATAACCGCGATATTTTTATGGGGCTTTTCAACGCACCGCACGTTACAGGTGAAGCACTCAAGGTTGCTGTGTTTACAGCGGCACTTTTTGAAGAAATGGGATATGAAGTTTCACCTGAAAGTGATGAGAGACGCGCGGATATTATCCAGAGTATAAAGCTCGGTAATCGTGAAAAATTAGTTGCATTTTGTCAGGGTCTTCAGAGCGGCTCTGTTATCGATAGCTATGTTGTTCCCGAGCCATGGGCAATGCCAGGCTATGACTCCGATGTTATAATGGCAGCCGGAGCATTTACAAACGGTTCGTCTATTGAGCTTTCTGCCGATGCTCCGTTGAGAGAACCATATGCCGTATGGCTTCAGGGTGGCTTGAATTTCCATAGCGGTAAAGTCGGTGTGCTTTTAGGTGCGCAGCGAGTATTGGATATAGGCTGATTTTTTTCGTTTTTTAGTTTTTGGGAAAGAGATTTCTTTTGCAAGACAGTTGAGCGCAAAAAGATTAGGGATTGCCATAAGACCGTTGCAAATATCCGCAAATGTCCATATGAGCTTCGGGGAGTTAATGCTCCCGAGCAACACTATTATTATGTATGCGCATTTATAAAATTTAATATATTTTTTGCCGAAAAGGTATTCAAAGCTTTTTTCACCGTAGAATGAACAACCTGTCAGTGACATAAAAGCAAAAACGGCGGTAAGTATGCCGATTCCTTTTTTGCCGGTTTCGCCTGCTGTGGAGTAGGCGAGAACTGACAGTTGAGCGCCGAAAAGATTACTTTCGTTGTAGTTTGTGCTGATGAGTATAACCACCGCAGTTAAACTACACATAAGTATAGTGTCAATGAAAACCTCTAACATAGCCCAGATTCCTTGGTTTTCGCCATCCTGGTTTTCTGCCTGCGCGTGAATTATGGTGGATGAACCGAGTCCGGCTTCGTTGGAGAAAACGCCGCGAGATATTCCGTATCTTGCGGCTTTATATATTCCAAATCCGCTTACGGCTTTCAGCGTAAATGCTTCTTTAATAATCCGCACCAAACAAAGGGAAAGCTCCGAGCGGAATTTATATATAATTATTCCCGAAAGAATAAAGTAAACTGCACACATAAGAGGAACAACAATAGTTTGAACTTTTGCAATGCGTTTTACTCCACCGGTTATAATAATCAAACATAGTAAAGCCGCTATAAGTCCGGTTATTATGGGTGGAACACTGAAGCTACTTTTAAGCGAGTCCGCAATAGAGTTACTTTGGGTCATATTACCCATACCAAGGGCAGACATAAGACAAAAGAAAGCATAAACCTTTGCCAAACCTTTCATTTTTAAGCCGTTTTCAATATATGAAAATGCACCGCCGCTAACAATGCCGTAGCGGTCTTTTTTTCTGTACTTCACTCCGAGGAAGTTTTCGGAGTAGGCGGTCATCATGGAAAAAAAAGCTGACACAATCATCCAGAAAACTGTTCCCGGACCACCGGAATAAACGGCGGTTGCAACTCCTACGATATTTCCTGTGCCTATACAAGCGCCCAGAACGGAACAAAACGCCGAAAACTGTGATATACCACCATTACTTTTTTCTCTGAACAAAGAGCCTATTGTAGTTTTAAATATTCTTTTTAATCCGCGTATCTGAAAGAACTTTCCTTGAAAAGTAAATCTTAAGGATGTGAAAAGAAAAAAGCAGAGCATTGGGATTCCCCATACTACTGAGTTAATTGCATTTAAAAAATTCTGCAAATTTTATCATCTCCGTTCTTTACATTTTCCGAAAAGTAACTATAATAATATATTGAAATTTTTTGAAAGATAGAAGTTAGATATGACTAATGATTTAACAAAAGGAAAAACGAGTAAAGTTTTGTTGAAATTTACAATGCCGCTTTTTGTGAGCGTCATATTTCAACAAATGTATAGCATTGCGGACAGTCTTATAGCAGGTCAGTGTGCTGGTGAAGATGCCTTAGCGGCTGTTGGTGCATCTTACCCTATAACTAACCTGTTTAATGCGGTTGCAATCGGCTGTAACATCGGTTGCAGTGTAGTAATATCTCAATTTTTCGGGGCGAAGTTGTATAAAAAAGTTAAAACTGCCACGTATACCTCTCTTATTTCTTGTGTAGTGGCAGGTGTAATTTTGAGTGTGGTCGGTGTTTTGATAACCCCTGCACTTATGGAAGCTATTGATACTCCGAAAAATATATTCTACGATTCTTCCGTATATATGGAAATCTATGTCGGTGGATTTGTTTTTCTTTTTATTTATAACATTGCCAACGGAATTTTCGCTTCTCTGGGTGATTCCAGAACACCGTTATTCTTTTTGATTTTTTCTTCTGTTTTTAATGTTGTTCTCGATTATGTTTTTGTAGAATTTTTTGGTATGGGTGTTTCAGGTGTTGCGTGGGCAACTTTTATTGCACAGGGTATAGCGGGTATCCTTTCTCTTCTGACTTTGTTTAAACGTTTGCAAACACTTGAGGTTGAAGGTAAGACTGATGTTTTTTCATTCGAAATTCTAAAAAAAATAGCACGTATATCCATTCCGAGTGTTTTACAGCAGAGCTTCGTTTCGGTTGGTAATGTGTTTATTCAAAAATTGATAAACGGATTTGGTTCATCGGTTGTTGCGGGATATTCAGCGGCAATTAAGCTTAATACGTTTACAATAAACGCACTTTATACATTCGGCAACGGCGTTTCGGGTTTCAGCGCCCAGAATTTGGGTGCCGGAAAGAAGGATAGGATTAAAGAAGGTATGAAATACGGCTCTTTAATGGCTATTGTAACAGGATGCGTACTGGCGGTTGTTTACTTTATGTTCAGTGAACAGTTAGTAAGAGCTTTTATAGAAGGTGACGAAAGCACAAAGGCAATCGCTGCAGGTACAGCCTTTTTAAAAACAGTTGCTCCGTTTTATTGCATAATCGGACTGAAGCTTGTCGGTGACGGTATTTTAAAAGGCACAGGAACAATGAAGCTGTTTATGGTGGCAACATTTACGGACCTTGTTTTACGAGTCGTTCTTGCTTTTGTTTTTGCACCTATATGGAGCTATCAGGGAATATGGTATTCCTGGCCTATCGGTTGGACAGTTGCAACGGTTCTGTCGGTTGTGTTTTATTTTACAACTATGCGGAAATTGTTAAAGAAAAAGCAGGATATTGCTTTGTGATTAAAAATGCAGGTGGATTATACAGTACAATAAAAATGCCCGTAGTTTGAAGCTACGGGTATTTTATTGTTTCTCTTTAATAATTAATTAAATTATGATATAATAAGCACATCGAAAAACTCCAATTTAGCGAGGTGTATAATGGCTTCTAGTAAAGAATATTTAGAATTTATATTAGACCAGTTATCTGAAACAGATGAAATAACATACAGAGCAATGATGGGTGAATACATAATCTATTATCGTGATAAAATTGTTGGTGGTATTTATGATAACAGATTACTTGTGAAGCCCGTTAAATCAGCAATCTCTCTTATGCCTGATGCAAAATATGAATTGCCCTATGATGGGGCTAAGGAAATGTTGTTTGTTGATGATGTAGACAACAAAGATTTCTTGAGCAAACTTTTTTATGCCATGTATGATGAACTTCCGGCACCAAAGAAAAAGAGATGAGTGTTTTGTTCTAACAGCAACAGCAAGTTGCTGTTCAAACTACAATCCTTGAGGTATAATCGCTATGAGGTGATAATTATATGGAAACTAAAGATATTATACTTGAACTTAGAACTCAAAAAGGTATGTCGCAGGACGAGCTTGCTGAAAAAGTATTTGTAACCCGTCAGGCTGTTTCTCGTTGGGAAAACGGTGAAACTACACCGAATACCGAAACTTTAAAATTGTTATCAAAGATGTTTGATGTTTCAATCAATACACTTCTTGGTTCGCCAAGACAGCTTATTTGCCAATACTGCGGTATGCCTCTTGAAGATTCTAATACAAGCCGTGAAACAGACGGTTTTTTTCAACGAAGAATACTGCAAATGGTGCTATGCTGACGGCGAATATATGTATCATAATATGGATGATTTGATAGAGGTCTGTGCGCAGAATATGGCAAGTGAGCAGTTTTCTTCTGAACAGGCCCGTGCGTATATGAA
>JAZULQ010000006.1:0-36326 GCA_045603185.1 Acutalibacteraceae bacterium | reverse complement strand
ATTATTGTATAATAAAATATCAAAATAATAGGGGAGTATAGCTCCTTCTATAAAGGTGGTTTTATGAGCAAAAAGGTTAAAGTTATAACAACGGCAGTTGTTGTTACTGTTTTAATATGGCTTTGGGCAATTCCTTTTGGTGCTATTGAAATAACTCGCTGTTACGGTGATATTGATAACGATACCTACGTAACTACCACTGATGCACGTATTGCGCTTATGGTTGTTGCGGGAATATACGAAAAAGAGCTTTTCGGTCTCGATTACGAGGCGGCGGATATTGACGGTGACGGTAATATTACAACTGTTGATGCGCGCCTTATCCTGCGTACGGCGGCAGGTCAGCTTGAGAAAAAGTATATGACGGCATATGAATTTGACGAAAAACCGGAAGAGTTTACGGAAATTGTAAATGATTACCGTTTTGAACAGGACCATAAATCAATAAGACTTACGATGTCACCTGAGCTTTGCGAGGCGGCGAGAGTGGCGGCTGAGGAGTATGCAACTAAAACCGGCTCTGCGTTCGTTCGTGAAGATGGTTCGTATTATTATAAAATTCTTGATGAAAAGGGTATTGAATATACACTTGCCGATAAAATGATAGTCAGCGCGTCATTCGGCCACGCTCAGGCTGCTGAAAAGCTGTTTGCCGACAGACAGAGTGAAAAGGCTATTATGAACAAGGATTTCAGAAAAATCGGTGTAGGTGCATTTTCTACCGACGGACGTACTTTTTACTGGTGCGTAATTGTTACAGACTAACACTCGAAAGGAAGTTTTAAAAATGAGTGATTACAGAATAGAAACTAAATGTGTACAAGGTGGCTATACTCCCGGCAACGGCGAGCCCAGACAGATTCCCATTGTACAGAGTACAACATTCAAATACGCAACAAGCGAGGATATGGGAAAGCTTTTTGACCTTGAAGCAAGCGGCTATTTTTATACAAGGCTCCAGAATCCTACCAATGATTATGTTGCCGCAAAAATAGCGGAGCTTGAAGGCGGTACAGCCGCTATGCTTACCTCCTCCGGTCAGGCTGCATCATTCTATGCAATTTTCAATATTGCATCTTGCGGTGACCACGTCGTTTCCTCGTCTACAATATATGGCGGCACATATAACCTTTTTGCAGTTACAATGAAACGTATGGGTATTGACTTCACTTTCATTTCACCTGACTGCACTGAAGAAGAACTCAATGCCGCATTCAGACCTAATACAAAGGCTGTTTTCGGTGAAACCATCGCAAACCCTGCACTTACAGTTCTTGATATTGAAAAGTTCGCAAAAGCCGCACACGCTCATGGCGTTCCGCTTATTATAGACAATACCTTTGCAACTCCTTACGGTTGCCGTCCTTTTGAATGGGGTGCAGATATCGTTACCCACTCAACTACAAAATATATGGACGGTCACGGCGCGGCAGTTGGCGGATGCATCGTTGACAGCGGTAAATTCGACTGGATGGCTCACGCCGATAAATTCCCCGGTCTTTGCACTCCTGACGATAGCTATCACGGCATCACTTATGCTGAGCGTTTTGGCAAAGAGGGCGCATTTATCACAAAGGCAACTGCTCAGCTTATGAGAGATTTTGGCTCAATCCAGTCACCTCAGAACGCATTTTATCTTAATTTAGGTCTTGAAAGCCTCCACGTCCGTATGAAAAGACATTGCGAAAACGGACTTGCAGTTGCTAAATTCCTTGAGAGTTCCGATAAAATCAGCTGGGTAACATATGCAGGTCTTGAAAGCGACAAATATCATGCACTTGCTGAGAAATATCTTCCCAACGGCACTTGCGGCGTAGTCAGCTTCGGTGTCAAAGGCGGAAGAAAAGCTGCGGAAGAATTTATGAAAAAGCTTAAACTTATCGCTATCGAAACCCACGTAGCCGATGCAAGAAGCTGTTGCCTGCATCCTGCCAGTGCAACACATCGTCAGATGAATGACGATGAGCTTGTTGCGGCGGGTATCACCCCCGATCTTGTCAGACTTTCCTGCGGCCTTGAGAATGCAGAGGATTTGATAGATGATATTAAGCAAGCATTGGAAGACTAATCAAGTGAGGAGTTTTGTGGTCTGCGTTGGCTATTGTAATTAATTAGCAAAACATACCGCATCCCAAGGATATATCGCTTCACGAAGTGAACATTATAATCGGCGTTAGCCCCTGAATTATTCACTTTTTACTTTTCATTAATCACTATTTATTTTTAAAAAAGGAGGTATGAGGATATGCCTATTAAGGTTCCCAATGAATTACCGGCAGTTAAAACACTTGCCGATGAAAACATATTTGTTATGACTGATACCCGCGCCATAACTCAGGACATCCGTCCTTTGAAAATTCTGGTACTCAACCTCATGCCGAAAAAGACGGAAACAGAAACACAGCTTTCCAGGCTTCTGGGTAACTCACCCTTGCAGGTTGAGCTTGAGCTCATACACACAAAATCCCATGTACCGAAGCATACACCAAAAGAATATTTACTCGCTTTTTACAAAACCTTTGATGATGTTAAGCACAGAAAGTTTGACGGACTCATTATTACCGGTGCACCGGTTGAAAAAATGGAGTTTGAGGAAGTAACTTATTGGGAAGAGCTTTGTCGGATAATGGAGTGGAGCAAAACCAGTGTTACAAGTACACTCCACATTTGTTGGGGTGCTCAGGCCGGTCTTTACTACCATTATGGAATAAAAAAATATCCGTTACCAGAAAAGCTTTCGGGTGTTTATAAGCATACGGCAGACTATAAAAAGTCAATTCTTTTACGTGGTTTTGATGATGTGTTCCCTGTACCTCATTCGCGCTACACTACCGTAAGCCGTGAGGAAATAGAGAGTGTTCCTGAGCTTAAAATTCTTGCATCCTCCGATGAAGCCGGGGTTTATATAGTCAGCAGTGAAAACGGAAAACAGATTTTTGTTACCGGTCATTCTGAATATGATACAGATACATTGAAAAACGAGTATCTCAGAGACAAAGACGGCGGTCTTAAAATAAAAATGCCGAAGAATTATTTTCCGAATGATGATATTACAAAGGCACCGCGTAACACATGGCGTTCACACGCTAATTTGTTGTTTTCAAACTGGCTTAACTACTTCGTATACCAGACAACGCCATATGATATTGAAAACATAAAATAAACTAAAAGACTTGACAAGGTGAACTGCTTGTCAGGTCTTTTATTAATGCAAAATGCAAAATTATAGGGACAAAGGCGATGGTAATAGAGTTGTTGTAGAACGACCAACCATCGTAAGGGTCGGATATATCCGACCCGCGAGTAATGTTATTTAGAATAAACAATGGTATATAACTTTATATTAACACAAACCCGTGACAAGCATAGTATGGTAATGTGAAAACAAGCACATTGCCGAGGGGTGTCAGTAAAGTGGCATAACGTCTTTAAACAGCTTTACTGATTTGTGCATAAAATAAACCGCCATGAGTACATACTCAAGGCGGTTATCGTTATGCCAATTTATCAAGTACGTTGAGAACGATATCTGAAAATGCTGTGATATCGGTTTTTACGGAGGCTGTGTAATCATTCACGCCTACGTCATCAGCGCTGTCGGATATTTTTCTGATACTTACAAATGGTACTTCCAAAAGATAGCAAACTGCTGCGAGGGCACCGCTCTCCATATCGAAAGCACTTATATTGAAAAGCTCTTTGTAACGCTCTTTTCTTTCTTTATCCGTAAGGAAAAAGTCGCCTGTACCTAAAGCACCGTGCTTGAATCCTTCAACGGAGCAAGCGGCGTTGTATAAAGCATTATTGCATTTGTATATGTAATCTTCCTGACCGGGCTTCTGACCGGGAAGTCTGCCAATAGGAGTCAGGTCGAAATCGCACTCAACACAAGAGTCGGAAACGATGATGTCACCCTTGAACACACCGGATACAGCACCGCTCCAACCGGTATTAATAACGCCGTCATAATTATCCTTATTCATGGCGAGGGCGGCACCCATTGCTGCATTAACCTTGCCTATACCAAAGCAGACCGCGGTACAATCTATATTATTATAAGAGAAATCGAAAGCAGGCATATGCTTGACTGAATATTCTCTTTTTACGAGATTACCCAAACTGTTTTTACAAGGGTTAAATTCATCAATATCGGCTATTAAAATAAGATATTTCATTTTTCACACGTCCTTATCCGAATTATTTATTCAATGCTTCTGTGAGTGCTTTTGCTAACTGGTCGGGGCAAGATGTGGACTTGAAACCGCAACGTATACCCGAAAGAGCTTCTACAACTTCTTCGGCTTTTTTGCCTTCCGCAAGGGCAGATATGCCCTTAAGATTTCCGTTGCAGCCACCCTCAAAACGGATGTTTGTAACAATACCGTCATCAAGGTCGAAGCTGATGCTTCTTGAACAAGTGCCCTGCGTTCTGTAATTAACTTTCATATTAGTTTTCCTCGCTTTTGTCATTATCTTGTGCCTGTTTTAATAAATCAAGTGCCTCTTTTAATGTGTCAAGAGGGGATTGACCGCTTGCTTTTTTTACTGTGATATACGGTTTTGGTCCGGTTGAGACGAGTATTCTGCCCCTCATAGCTCTGACAAGAACGGCAACCTTAGACATATCGACCTTTTCCACATATAACAGAAGACTGTCATTTTTCTGACCTATTTTATAAATACCCAAGTTAGCGGCGGAGTTTCTCAGAAGCGCGACTTTTACGAGACCTTCAACACCGGTGGGCGGGTCACCGAAACGGTCTATTAATTCATCAATAACGTCGGAAGCATCTTCGTCAGTTTTAATGTCAGCGATTCTTTTATATATCGCAAGCCTTTGCGGCAGACTTCCGATGTAATCCTCGGGGATATGGGCATCAATATTGATGTCAATAAGACATTCCTTTGAGGTTGTCTTAGGCTCTTCACCTTTTTCTTCTGTAACAGCCTCGGATAAGAGCTTCATAAACATATCGTATCCGACCGCTTCCATATGACCGTGTTGCTCCGCACCTAAAAGGTTACCGGCACCGCGGATTTCAAGGTCGCGCATGGCAATTTTAAATCCTGAACCGAATTCTGTATACTCTCTGATTGCTGTAAGTCGTTTTGTAGCAATTTCAGAAAGCTCCTTGTTGCGGTTGAATGTAAAATAAGCAAATCCGCGCCTTGCGGAACGTCCGACTCTGCCACGTATCTGGTGGAGCTGGGCAAGCCCCAGGTTATTTGCATTTTCAATAATGAGTGTGTTGGCATTCGGAACGTCGACACCTGTTTCAATTATAGTGGTGCAGACGAGTATGTCAATATTGCCGTCCAATAAATCGCGCCATATATCCGAAAGCTCATTTTCGTTCATTTTTCCGTGAGCTATGCCTATGTTGGCCTCGGGTAAAAACTCGCGTATTTTTGCAGCGGTGCGCTCAATAGTTTCAACTTTATTATGAAGATAGTATACCTGACCGCCTCTGCGGAGTTCTTTTTCCATAGCCTCCGCAAGGACACCCCAATCATGCTCAAGGACGTAAGTCTGGACAGGGAAACGGTCTTGTGGCGCTTCTTCAATAACGGACATATCGCGTATTCCCGACATAGCCATATTCATAGTACGCGGGATAGGTGTAGCGGAAAGCGTAAGGCAATCTACGGTGGGATATAGTTCCTTGAGTCGTTCCTTTTGCCCTACACCGAAGCGTAGTTCCTCGTCGACTATGATGAGGCCTAAATCCTTGAAAACGATATCCTTGGATATAAGTCTGTGAGTACCGACAATTATATCAATAGAACCGCGTTTTAAGGCTTTGATGATTCTTGTTTGTTCCTTTGGTGAACGGAAACGCGACAACATTTCAGCTTCGATAGGGAAGCCTTCAAAACGTCGCATAATAGTGTTGTAATGCTGTAAGGCGAGAATGGTGGTGGGTACTAAAATAGCACATTGCTTTCCGTCAGCGATACATTTGAAAGCGGCACGCAAGGCTACTTCTGTCTTTCCGAATCCTACATCACCGCAAAGTAATCTGTCCATAGGATGAGGCTTTTCCATATCTCGTTTAATTTCGTTTATTGAACGTAACTGGTCGTCAGTTTCCTCGTATTCGAATCTACGCTCAAAGTCATTCTGCATATCAATATCAGGAGAAAATGAGTAACCGGGTAATTTCAACCTGCGGGAATACAGCGCGATTAATTCCTTTGCCATATTTTTGGCAGAGGTTTTTACTTTCGCTTTTAATTTTTCCCAATCTTTACCGCCGAGATGAGAAAGCTTAAGTGTTTTTGTATCGTCTCGGGGGCCTATATATTTTGAAACTAAATCAAGCTGGGTAACCGGAACATAAAGGGCGTCGCCCTTAGCGTAACGTATCATAATAAAATCTTTTATGACACCGGAAACCTCAAGCTTTTTTATTCCTTCGAAAATACCTATACCGTGAACGGCATGAACTACATAATCCCCGCGAGAAAGCTCCTCAAGGCTTTGTACAGCGTCAGCGGCTTTGTAATTCTTTCTTCGTTTTGCTCCTTGTGAGCGTGCGACCTTTCCGTAAGAAATGAGGTTGAATTTTTCATTGGGATATCTGAAACCGCCTGAAATGCCTCCGGATAACACGGTTACAATGCTCTTAGGAAATTCTGCAGGCAAAACAGGAAAGTACATTGCTTTTATATTTTCTGTTTCCAGCGCTTCCGCAAGAGCCGCGGCAGCTTTTTCTGTACCTGCGGTTACGACACATTTTTCGCCTCTTGAAAGTGCAGGACGCAAATCATCCATAAGGGCATCTAACGAGCCGTTCCAGGAAGGTGTCTGCTGAACATTGAATGAGGTGAGCGTTTTAACCGGTGTATCAAATGTTCCGCGTGGGAATGTATCTACATAAAAAGCTTTTCTTTTTTCATAAATTAAGAGAAGTTCTGAAAAGCTCAGACAAAAACGCTCAAGACCCTTGGAAAGGACACCGTTTTCAAACTGTGCTTTGATTTCCTGGTTTAAAAGCTTTGTGGCGTTTTCGGCCTTATCCTTAACAGCACCGCTTTCGCAGATGAATAGTAAATCGTCCTTGCAATAATCAAGAACAGAAACCGGCTTTTCGTATGCTAAAGATAAATATTTATCTACGGAAGAAAGGCGGATATTTGAATTGAGAAGCTCAATATCCTTATTTAATATTTCTTTAGCTTTTCTTGAGCCCTTGCCCGAAAGATTTTTAATATGGTTTTCTATTTTCTCTAAAAGAATCTCATCACTGTCGAAAACTATTTCGGTAGCGGGAGTTATTTCGCAGGAATCAAGGGTGTCGGTTCTGCGTTGGGTGGATGGGTCGAAAACTGATATGGCATCTACGTCGTCGCCCCAGAGCTCTATTCTTATTGGCTCGGCGGCATCGGGCGGGAAAAAGTCAATAATACCGCCACGGTGAGCAAACTGACCGGGACCCTCTACGGAATCGGCTCTTTTAAAACCGGCGCTGTTTAATATGTTTATAAGAACTTGTGCGGAAATTTCGGTTGACAAATCAATTTTAAAGGTGCGCTTTTTTAATTCTTCGGGCGGAATTGTAAGCTGAAGGCAGCTTTCCGCAGAGCAAACAACAACAGAATAATCACCGCTTAGTATATTGCAGAGGGCTTTAATTCTTAATTGCTCGTACTCTCTTGACTGGCCCTGAGAAGAATTAAATGAATAATCACGCGCCGGATAAAAAAGTGCCTTTTTACCCAAACCGCAGAATTCATTTACGTCAGAAGCGAATTTACGGGCTGAGGCTTCATCGGGTAAAACGACAATAGCTCTGCGAGAAAGATCCTCGCAGAGTGAGTGGATGAGGTGCGCTTTAGGTGCTGAGGGGAGACCGGTAATACCCGAAGGTGCTAAGCCGGTTTTTGCATAGCGCAATACATCATTATATTCAGTACAGTTTTTAAGTATTTTTGAATAACAGGACATAAAAACCTCAACTGTTGTATTTGGACATTGCTCCGTCGATATCTCCTTTTACTATGTATTGGAGAGCTTCGCAAGCATCGCCAATAGCATCACGCACAAGAGGAATATCGTTCTTTGGGAAATTAGCAAGAACCCAATCAGCCAAATCGTATTCGGGATGAGGCTTTTTGCCTACACCTAATTTGATTCGCGGAAAGTTCTCAGTACCCAGGTGGGCAATGATGCTTTTTATACCGTTGTGACCACCGGCACTGCCTTTACGCCTGATGCGCATTTTGCCGGGTTCGAGAGAGATATCGTCAAAAATAACGATTATATTCTCAGGTGGTATTTTATAAAAATTAGCACATTCACTTACGGCGACACCGCTGTTGTTCATCATGGTCTGCGGTTTCATGACAAGGATTTTTTTGTTCCCTATTTTTGTGTCACCTATAAGGGCGTGGAATTTCAGTTTTTTTGCTTTGAATCCTAAATCATCTTCTAATTTTGTTATGCAAAGGAAGCCTGCATTATGACGTGTTGTTTCATATTTTGCACCGGGATTACCCAGACCCACCACGAGAAAGTCATAGGTTGAAGATGTACTTGAATTCTTGAATTTATTAAATATAGCCATATTATTTTGTGTGTTGACGTTTGTAGGGTTTCTTGATATTTACCCAATCTTTCTTTACTACCTGACGGTTTCTTGCTACTGCGAGTGCATTGTCGGGTACATCTTCGGTAATAGTTGAACCTGCGGCAGTGAAAGCGTTTTCGCCGACTGTTACAGGCGCAACAAGGTTAGTGTTACAACCGATGAATGCACCGTCTTTAACTGTTGTACGTGACTTGTTTCTGCCGTCGTAATTTACTGTTACGCAGCCACAACCGAAGTTTACGTCCTTACCGACATCGGAGTCTCCCACGTAAAGAAGGTGAGGAAGTTTTGAACCTTCATCAACAGTTGAATTTTTAACTTCTACAAAGTTACCGATATGAACATTATCGGCAATGTCGCAGTTAGGTCTTATGTGCACAAAGGGTCCTGCGGTAACACCGGAACCGATTTTTGAATTGTATGACTGAGTGTTATTGAGTTTTGTATTGTTACCTATTACGGAATCTACAATGTAAGAGTTGGGCCCGATAACGCAGTCCGCACCGATTTCCACTTCACCCAATAAAACGGTATTGGGCATAATAACAGTGCCTTCACCGATTCTGACATTCTTTTCAATGATTACACCGTCGGGGCAGGGGATCTGAACACCGCTCTCAATAAGTTGGTTTATAATCTCGATTCTTTCTGAATTATTTAGCATAATATAGTCCTCCTTAAAGGATACTAAGTTTATCAAATAATTATTTTACCATATATTATTAAATATTTCAAGAAAAGTATACATATACGTAAAACAAAAGAAAGTCCCTCAGGACTTTCTTTTGTTGATACATTTCTTTAATATAGCAATTATTACTGTGAATACAAGTGTGCCTAAGATAATGCCGCCTAAATCAACTGCCAAATCAAACAGCTGGAATGCTCTTCCGGGAACAAAAATCTGATGAACCTCGTCAGTCCAGGCATATCCCCAGGATATAATGGGAGCGAATAACGGAAAAAGGCGTACTTTGTATGCGTGTAACGCGTTACTGATTAAAAAGGCGAGTAGTGCGTATTCGCTGAAATGTGCAGCGGTTCTTATTAAGTCGTGAGGCGGATTGTTTTTAAAAATCCGCGCTAAAAGTCCTACGACGAAACTGCTGGTTTCTGTGGACTGCTCTGCATTCTGTGCAGAAAGTAGGAATATTAAAAGCATAATAGCTATTACAGTGATTATTGAGAAAATCCTGTATGTTTTACGTCCTGTTTTTTTCATTCCTCAATCAATACCCCCGAATGAAAATATATCTTTTCTCCGCCGTCTGCAAGGTATATGCCACTGATGTTGTCTTTGAGATAGAGGTCATTACTTCCATAGAAAAGAGGAACAAACACACCGTTATCTACAATGAGTTTTTCAAAATCTTTATAATTCTTTGCATTGTCTTCAGCGGATACCTTGGGCGAGCTCTTGAGGGTGTCAAGCTTTTTATCGGTGTAGAAGCAAGGTGAACCTGATAAAGCGTCCATAACACCTAACGCAGTACGTTTTTCGGGAGTTAAGGGGAGAATTGCCAAATCGTAATCACTGTTTTCTGTGATTTCGTTAATTTCACTCATTTCAAAAGTGGTTAGCGTAAAAAGGATTTTTTCACCGAAAAGGGTTTGCCAGTTGTCGACGATTTTCTGTGCACTTTCTTCAGCTTCTGCTGGAACAGTGAATTTTATTGCCAGAGCTTCTTCTTGTGCTTCCTCGAGTATAGCATCAATCTTTTCCTGAGCCTTCGTTTCATCGGTAGCGTAAGCTAATTCTTCGGGTTTTAAATCTGAATAAATTTTATCGCCTGTCACAAATGCACCTGGAATTATGCTTTTAGCGGCACCGGTGGCAAAGCCGGGCATTTCAATTTCAGAATATTTTATGGTACTGAGAAGTAAATCGCGGATTTTAGCATTACTTCCGTTATCAGAGGTGCAGTTGAAGGCTAAGCCCCATATACTTGAATTTGATGTGAATGAAGCTTTATAATCGTCAATCTTTTGTGTGCTTGGTGTTACAACAATATCGTAATTACCTTCTTTGAATCGTGTAGCAAGAGTAGACGCTTTTCCGGTAGAATACAAGGTTATTGTTTTATTCTCAATCTGAACATTTCCCATGTATTCGGGGTTTCTTTCAATGACTGTCTGAGACATGGAATTTTCCTTTACGTAATAAGGACCGTTGTAAAGTGTGGTTGCAGGTGTAGTGCAGTAAACACTGTCAAGTGCTTCGAAAAAGTCCTTGTCACAAGGGAAAACAGGTAAAGCCGCAAGCTTATAAAGAAAATCCGGGTCGATTTTTTCGAGGGTTATTTTCAAGGTGAATTCATCCACCGCTTCAACACCTAAGACAGCTTTTTTGTCTTCGGGGTTGTAGGTTTTTGCACCCTTTATCGCGTCAAGCTCAGCGCTTCCGGATTCAATAAAACGTTTTATTCCGTATATATAGTCGTCAGCGGTTATTCTCGCATCAAAGTCATTTAAATCTAAACTTTCCATGAGAGTTTTTGTAGCTTCGCCAACATACCATACAGCTTCGGGATTAAGCTTGAATGTATATGTGAGAGCATTCTTATCTACTGTGTATGCGGTTATACCGCCAACATCTATTCTTCCTTTTGAATCAAATCTCAAAAGACCCTCAAAACAGTTTGTTGCAATGATTTTTTCGCTGTCGCTGCTTGCATATATTGGGTCAAGATTTGTTGCCGAGCCGAGCACACCCATTGTAAACTGTGTATTGTTACCGAAAAGGGAACAAGAGCACAGAGATAACAACATTGTTGTTACAAGCAAAACACTTAAAAACTTTTTCATTCTCTTTCACTCCACTGTGTTAATTTTTGTATGATTTGCAAACGGATTTTAAATTACATATATCGCACTTCGGACGTCTTGCGATACAGACTGCTCTGCCGTGGAGAACAATTCTGTGACAGAAATCGTTGCTCTCTTCGGGTGGCAGGATTTTTTTGAGCTGAAGTTCAACCTGTTTCGGGTCTTTTGAAGCTGTGAGGCCCAGGAGATTTGTAATTCTTATAACGTGAGTATCCGCAACAACAGCAGGTTTTTTGTAGACATCACCTACAATAAGGTTTGCTGTTTTTCTGCCAACACCGGGGAGCTTAGTAAGCTCTTCAATAGTGTCGGGAAGGACTCCGCCGTATACATCACGCACTGCCTTTGCCATGCCGATTAAGTCCTTTGCCTTTGCGCGATAAAAGCCGCAGGAATGAATGAGGTTTTCAACATCGGTTATTTCCGCTTCAGCAAGCTCGTTTTCGGTAGGGTAACGTTCAAAAAGAGCGGGTGTTACAAGGTTTACCCGGGCATCAGTACACTGGGCTGAAAGCCGTGTTGCAACTATAAGCTGAAAAGGTGTCTGAGCATTGAGCTGACATTCCGCATCAGGATAGTCAGTTTTCAATAATTCACACACTTTTAAGGCTCGTTCCTTTTTCGTCATAAGATTACCTCTATTAATATTAATGAATCAACGTATATATACCCTAAATATATCACTTGCTTATGTGTTTTTCAATGGGAAAAGGGAAATAAATTTGTTCGTAGCTTATAATCGGCTTCGCCCCAAAATTATTCATTATCCAATATTCATCATTCATTAAAATAACTATTGCTTTCTATTCCGCCGATACTGTATAATTATGTATAACTTTAACTGAGAAAAGGTGAAGTTTATGAATTATATCAGCAAAAAAGAAAAAATCAATTTTTACGCGGGTCTTTCGGGGCAGAATTTAGTTTACTCCCTTGTGGGTGCAGGTTTCTTCACCTACTTTATGACGGATATTGCTATGTTCCCGGCGGCAGTGGTAACGGTACTACTTATCGTTATGAAGGTATGGGACGGTGTAAATGACCCCATTATCGGTTCATTTATCGATAAGCACACCTTTAAAAACGGCGAGAAGTTACGTCCCTTTTTACGTTACACTCCTCTTCCCGTAGGTGTTTTCACCGTGCTCGTTTTCCTCGTTTTCTCTACTAAGGAAGATTTACTGTGGTTACGTGTGGCGTACTTCATAATTATGTATATCGGTTGGGATATTACCTACACATTGCAGGATGTAGCCTTGTGGGGTATTACCGCCTCCGTTTCACCCAATGGTGAAGAGCGTGATAATTTCGTGAAATGGGCTCGTACAATAGGCTCTTGCGTATTTGGTGTATTCAGCGCCATTATTCCTATGGTAATAGAAATGGTAGCCAACGCCACAAAGAGCAAAATGGCTACTGTCACCCTTGTTTTTGCGGTTATTTTCGGTATGGGTGGTGCAATGCTCAGCATAAGAGCCTATAAAGCTCAGGAGCGCGTAATAGTTCCTCCTAAGGAAAAGCAAAAATCCATGCGCGAAAGCTTTTCGCTTCTCTTCAAAAACAAAATGCTTTTGCTCGTGACCCTTTCCAACTTATTCGGAGCATTGGGCTTCGGCGGAAATCTTGCAACATATTTCTTTAAATACAAATTGCCCACCAATTTCCTCGGTGAAAACAGTATTATTGGTGCTCTCGGAATTACAACTATTTATTGGGCAATAACAGTTGGACCTCAGTTTATCGGTATGATTTTTGCCGACAAGCTCAAGAAAATATGCAAAGGTCACATTAATGTGCTCATATTCGCGCAGGTGTGCAATATCGTCACAAAGGTTGTTGCCTTCGCAATCGGTTTTGAGGGTATAAACCTCCTTATCGGTATGGCCATCCTTGCAATAGGCAGTATCCCCATGGGTGCGGTAAGCATTGCGCAAACCTCAGTATTCTGCGACAGCATAGATTACATGGAATGGAAAACAGGTAAACGTATGGAGGGCGTTACATTTTCAATGCAGACCTTCTTTACAAAGGTTTCAAGTGGTATTACAGGTGGCCTTACAACCTTGTCGCTTTCGCTTTTAGGTTATAAAGCTATTGATGATTCCACATTGGTTCTTATAGGTACACAGACCACCGCTTTTGATAATTGGATCTGGCCCTTATTCATGCTCACCCCTGCAATAGCAAGCTTCCTCTACATCATCCCCTTGCTTTTTATAAGATACTCACCCGAAAAGAGAGCGCAGGTCGAAAGAGAACTTGCAGAAAGAAGAGCGATGGCAGAAAAATGAGGAATCAGGAATTTCGGGCAAACCGATTTATAATGCCGACGCAGTCCCGAAATTATTCATTTTTCATCATTCATCATTCATTAAAAAGATGCTGTAAAAAACTTGCGTTTTTTACAGCATCTGAAATTATATATCCATCTTCATTTTACTGAACTTCTGTCCCCAGGCATTTGCCCAGCTTTCACAATACACTTTATAGTAAGAAACATTATTCTTCTTTCTGTAGCCTTCAAAGCAGTTGCACCATATCATTGACGGTATGGCAATAACAATATAGTAAAGCGGTCCTAAAAGCAGGCATTGCCAGGTGTGACCATATTCGTGAATTCTTGTGTTATAAGTCCATTTTTTGCTTTTATGTTGGTCTTTCATAAATATGAACAAACCTAAAGACAAACCGCCCGCATTCCACGGAAGATATACAATGTAGGAATATCCGAAGCGCTGATATCTTCTGCCCTTTATTTTAGTGCAGATTAAAAATCCTATTCCTCCAACTATATTAACAGGTAACCCCCAAGTCCACTGCACAAGATAGAAAAGAAAATTCTTAAGAGAGGTCATAAAGCCCTTTTCGGGTTCATCGGGATGCTTTTTTGTAATATCAATCGCCATTTTCAATCAACTCCTTTTTCTCCTGCTCTTTCTCAAGAAGAATTATATACTTACCGTTTTCGTCCATATCAAGTGTATGTATTTCATCAACTGTATCCTGACCGAGCCAGGTATTTTCAAGCCTCTGACCCGAAATCATTTCAAAACGTTTTTTCTGCTCTTCGGTAAGAGTAACCGTGCCGTATTTGTGCTTTGTTGCAACTGCGGCACGAATCATTGTGTGGTCTTCCTTTGTCATTTTAAAATTTTTCAGAAGCACTAAAGCTACAATTGAAGCCACAATAGGTATAACCGCAACGCAAATACGCACACCTAAAACTGCGCTGTCGGTCTGTGTATAAAGAACTCCGCTTGCTTTTTCATAGTTTGAAACAGTGTCACCCGTAACAAGACCGAAGCCCTGAAGAGTGAAGCCTACAAGTGCCGCCATAACACCGCTTATGCTCTTTTTAATAAGTGTGCTGAAGGTGGAAATAACACCCTCACGGCGTCTGCCTGTTATCATTTCATCAACATCAGTAAGGTCAGGGAAAATATTTGTAGAAACAAACCCCAGACCTGACATACCGAAAGGATAAAGAATCATACTCAGCATCATAAGTGCCGACCATATAAATGCACCGCCCGAATTTCTCTGTTGCATTATAAGACCGATAGCAAGGCCTGCCACCATAAGCGGTGTAACAATGTTACCGCACTTTTTCTTGCCGTATTTCATTGTGAGTGCATAGTTAAGGGGGAATGCCCCTGCCTCAGCAACACCTGCAACAGCATTGAATATTGCATATTTACTGTACTGATTTGCAAGATACTTAATATAATAAACCTTTGAATTGCTATAAAAGCCTGTTGAGAACTGATATGCAAGGCTCATAAAGAAATACTGTCTGAAGGATTTATTCTTAAAAACCAATGCATATTCCCTGAAGAAATATTTTATATCAAAGGGTTCAACCTTATTATTTAAAGAGCTTGGCTCGCGGGTTTTGCTGTAGGTAAGGAAAACAGAAAGCCCGAAGAACAACGAAAGGACTATACCAAACACAAGGAACGGTGTTTTAGAAGCAGATGTAAGGTTATCGCCCGAGCCGAAAATTTCAAGAATAATTACAACAATTATAAAAGACGGAACCATACCCGCAGAGTTAAAAAGGTAACCCACAGAGTTATACTGTGTTCTTAAATTGTATTCGGGTGCAAGCTCGGGAAGCATTGCAGTATGTGGCACACCAATAATTGTATACGCCGTTTTATAAAGTATATAAACAATAACAAAATAAGCCATTGCTTTTGCGGGATTTTCCGCACCGTTAAGACCAAAGGAATTCCACAAAAGTGTGTAAGACAGCACCATAAGGGGTATACCCCAAAGAAGATACCGCCTGTGCTTACCTGTTTTTGAACGGGTGCGGTCGGTAATTATACCCATAAACGGATCTGTAACCGCATCCCATACGGTTGCTATCATAACAATAATACCAGCCTGGTTTAAAGAGAGGTTAACAACATCCGTCAAAAAAACAGTAAAGTACATACTTATAATGTACCCTGCTCCGCCCATATACATATTGGCATAGCTGTAATTTATCATAGGCAGTATTGAGGTTTTAAAATCACCCTCAACGCCTATGGCTTTTTTTATTTTTTCACCCATAAAATCACCTGAAATAATCTTATTCTGTCACAGTGCACTTCACATTCTCTTTTCCAATGATTGTTCAAACATCCAATCCACCCATTTTTCGTTCTTATAAAACTTTGAGCTCATAGAATGACCATATTCATTCCAACGGGTATACCGTATATCTGCACCGATTTCTTTCAGACGCCGGACACAAACATCATCGTATATTACAGAAACATCTATATCATCAGATGAGTGCGCTACCCAGAAAGGGACTTTTTTCATTTCTCCAAAATCGAATCCATCGGTTGATGCCCCTTCCTCAAAACACCCCATAACAGGCATAGCGGCTGCAAAATAGGCGGGATACATTCTTACGGCTTGCCATGTGCATTTACCGCCAAAAGACGTACCGAAAACATATATACGATTTTTGTCTGCAGATGCCTTTCTCACAAGGATATCTGTTAATTTTTTTACAGAGGCTACATAGTTGGCTGTTTCCGAAGCATGAGCATAATAAATTGCAGGTGCCTGAGGAACAAGTATTGTGCAATCACGGAGCAAAAGCTTTTCGCCTGCTCTTTCAAATTCGCGCAACTGCCTTGAATTGTCTTTTCCTATGGAACCGGCACCGTGAAAATAAACTATAATCGGATTATTCTTTTCTTTCGCATATCTTACACGGTATGAAAAGCAGAGTTCGTTTTCCTTATCAATAAATTCACCTTTTTTAAAGTCACCCGAAGAGTCATTGCAAATATTTACAGTATGTTCTGCTGCTTTTAAAGATTTTCGGTTGTATCTTTCAGCCCTTTTTAATCTGACAGACCTCAAAACAAACAACATTTCATAAAAGTACGCCCTCAATGCAAATCGGACATCCTTTTTTTCTTTTTTCACACCATATTTGTTAAGAGTGTAAATATATCTATCCCGGCCGAAAACATAAAAACCTTCTTCATCAATATCATTCGGCATATTTTTGCTGATGTAAGATTTTTTTACTAAATTGAATATTTCAGCTGAATTTGAATCATCAAATCTCAAAATACGCAGACCAAAGAATTTTTTGTATCTGATATTTTTAAATACAGATAAATCAAATAATTTCGCGGCAAATATAAGCTTATACCTCATTGCATACTCCTCGCAATTACAAAGGATATTTCCGTTGGTACTTTGCATTCAATGCAACTCACCATCTAAATTTTACACTATCTCATCTCATCCGTCAATAAATTTAACATCACATAACTTTTTAAATTAATTTCTATTTACTTACAAAAATCTTTGTGGTAATATATGTGCAACTATGTAAATCGGAAAGGATTTTCTAATATGTTACTTGATAAAACACTTTATATTCCCGACCTGGGTGAGGTTGACGTTGACAGCGGTTTTCATCTTCTTCCCTCAACCGAGGACGGTAAATTTATTGCAGGTAAAAATGGCGTTGAGTTTGTTGTTGCAACAGGCGACCAGAAGGTTGAGTTTGTTTCCTTCGGCACACATACTCTTGCTTGTGTTAAGTCTGCCATTGCATACCCTGTTTATTACCCTGTTTACCCTGTAAAAACAGAGTATCCCTTAAATGCGGTGCTTATGGACCTTGACGGTACAACAGTACGCAGCGAGGAATTCTGGATATGGATAATCGAAATGACTACCGCAAGCATGCTGGGAAACCCTAAATTCCAGCTTGAAGAAGCGGATATTCCCTTTGTTTCAGGACATTCCGTTTCAGAGCATCTTCAGTACTGTATCGACAAATATTGCCCCGGCGAATCTCTTGAAAAAGCACGTAATTTCTACTTTGAGCACACTCACAGAGAAATGGAAGAAATTATGGCAGGCAGAGGAAAAGACGGTGCCTTCACACCCACAGAAGGTGTTAAGGATTTCCTTTATGAATTAAAGGATATGGGCATCAAAATCGGTCTTGTAACATCAGGTCTTTACGAAAAAGCCTGGCCGGAAATTCTTTCCGCATTCAAAACACTCGGTATGGGCGACCCCAAAGACTTCTACGATGCAATTATTTCCGCCGGTTTCCCCTTAAGAAAAGGCAGTGTAGGTACTCTCGGCGAGCTTTCGCCCAAGCCACATCCCTGGCTTTACAGTGAAACCTCTATTGTAGGTCTTGGCGAAGCATTTGCGGACAGAAATCACGTAATAGGCATCGAAGACAGCGGTGCAGGTGCTTGTTCTGTTCGTCTTGCCGGTTACACAACCATTGGTATCGCAGGCGGTAACATTGAGTCAAGCGGTACAAAGGCAGTATGCACACATTACTGTCAGAATTTTGAAGAAATAATGAAAATTGTAAAAGGTTAAGGTGATAAAAATGGAAAACAAAGATAAAATCCAGTGTCATTTTATATCCAACACCCATTGGGACAGAGAATGGCGTTTCTCTGCGCGCAGAACCCAGTATATGTTGGGTTATATGCTCGATATGCTTCTCGACATTCTTGACAAGAATCCCGATTACAAGCATTTCCACTTGGACTCTCAGACAATGCCTATTCAGGACTATCTTGAAGTCTATCCCGAAAAGAAAGAAAAACTCCAGAAATACATTAAAGAAGGCAGAATTGCAGTAGGCCCTTGGTTCTGTCTCCCCGATGAATTTACAGTCGGCAGCGAAGCGCTTATCCGTAACCTTCTTTTAGGTCATAAAATCGGTAAAGAAATGGGCGGTATCAGCAAAACAGGTTACTCACCTTTCGGTTGGGGTCAGATTTCACAGTTACCTCAGATTTATGACGGCTTCGATATTCACTTTGCATCATTCTACCGCGGTATCAACGAGTACAAAGCCCCCAAATCAGAATTCTTCTGGGAAAGCCCCGACGGAACACGTATTTACGCTTCACGTCTTGCAAAGCGTCCTCGTTATAACATCTGGTACGTTGTTCAGCGTCCTGTTTACTTCAATCAGAAGGACGAAAACAACCGTGATATGCTCTGGAATGACAACAACGGCGTATTCAAGCTTATTGACCGCGACTGGAAGCTTGACTATCAGTACACACATCCTTTCTACGAATATCATAAAGAGAATGTTCAGGCAAGAGCCGAGCAGGCTATGAAAGAGCAGGACAATGACTGGACAACAAATCACCGTTTCTGGTCCATCGGTCATGACTCATCATGCCCCGACGAGCGTGAAGTTCAGCTTGTTAAAGACCTTAACGATGCACTTCCCGAAGCGGAAGTTTTCCACAGCACACTTAAAGAGATGGAGCAGGGTATTATAGACAACTTCAAGCCCGACTCTCCTGTTCTTAAGGGCGAAATGCGTGACCCCTATACAAAGGGTAGCGTAAGTGAGCTTTGCGGTTGGATTCTCTCCGCAAGAACATACATCAAGCAGGAAAATTTTGACACCGAAAGACGTCTTATAAACTATGCGGAGCCTATGGCTATTTTCGCAGCCCTTTCAGGTGCACCCTATCCTCAGAATTTCATTGACCTTTCATACAACTATCTTCTCCAGAACCACGGTCACGACAGTATCGGTTCCTGCGGACGTGACGTTGTTTACGAAGACGTTATGTCTCGTTACAGACAGGCAAGAGAGCTTTCAATGTGCGTATTTGAGCGTGCATTTATGGATATCGCAGGCGATATTAACCTTAAATCCTTCAGCCGTGATGATGCAGCAGTTGTAGTATTCAACCCCGCACCCTTTAAGAGAACCGAAACTATAAATCTTCGCCTTGAAATCCCCGCGGAGTGGAAGGCTGACAGTTTCGAAATTCTTGACGAAGACGGCAACACTGTTAAATATCAGGTTCTTACCACAAACAAGGAAAACGCTCAGATTATCCAGAATCCCAACGATACCGCAAACGTTCTTCACACTCAGCAGTATCTTGTTGCAGCGGAAGTTTCCGACATCCCCGCTATGGGTTACAAAACATTCAAAGTGCGTCCTCTTTATAATGTTCGTGCTACAACACCCGTAACACTCGTTAAGACAACTAATGTTATGGAAAACGAATATCTCAAAGTCAGCTTCAACCATAACGGTACATTCAACGTTATTGATAAAGAAAGCGGTAAAGAGTTCAAAAACCTCGGCTACTTCAAGGATAGCGGAGAAATAGGTAACCCCTGGCAGCATGTTGCACCCGAAATTGATGAAACATTCACAACTCTCGGCGAACAGGCAAACATCACTCTCCTTCGTCAGGGCGAATTTGAAACAACATACAAAATCACAATGCGTTGGGAGCTTCCCGAAAAACGTGCATTTGACGAAAAATCAAGGAGCGAGGACAAGCTCCCCAATGATATCGAATCACTCGTTACACTTCGTAAAGGCGCTAAATTTGTTGAAATCGAAACAACAATCAATAACCGCTGCGAAGACCACTATTTACAGGTTGCATTCCCCACAGGCATTAAGGCAGAGTATGCAGATGCTCAGGGTCAGTTCGACGTTGTTAAGCGTCCTCTTGCTAAACCCGACTACTCACTTTATGATGAGCCGCCTATGACAGAACATCCTATGAACTCTTTTGTAAGCGTTTCCGACGGCGCGAACGGTGCGGCACTTCTCAACACCGGTCTTAAGGCATACGAAGCAGACGATGATGAAGACGGAACAGTTTACCTTTCACTTATCCGTGCGTATCCTCTTCGTATCTGCGTTACTAAAGATATGCAGAATTACAGCGATTGGGATAAGGGCTCACAGTGCATAGGCAAAAACACATTCCGTTACGCATTTATGCCTCACAAGGGCGATTGGGAAGAAGGCAATGTATGGCAGGAAAGCGAAAGATTCAATCTTTATCTTACCGTTGGTCAGATTGCTCCCACAGGCCATGGCAAGAATCCTCTTACACACTCATTCCTTGAACTCAAGGACGAAAACCTCAACGTCAGTGCTGTTAAACTCAGCGAAGACGGCGAAGGCTATATCGTAAGACTTTTCAACTCCTCCGACAAGGCAATCAAAAACGCTATCCGTCTTAACGGTGGTATTGCTCCCATCGAAAAGGCTCAGTCACCGGTTGAAAGACAGAAAGCAGAATTCGAGCTTCCCGAATACTCAGGAAAAGCCTGGAAAGAAGTTAAACTCGTTACACTTGAGGAAAAGGATATTGCTCCTCTTACAGTTGACGAAAACGGCTTCGTTGATTTTGAAATCACAGGTAAAAAGATTCTTACAATTAAGTTTGTCGGCTGATACAAACCCCTGTTTGACCGCAAAGGTCAAGCGGGGTTTTTTAATGAAGAATGCAAAATGCGGAATGCAGAATTATCGGGGCGAAGCCGATTATAATCTCGTTGCCAAAAGCAACATATCGAATTCGAACGCAGTGAGAATATTATGTGTTTATGTTTAAATTACATTTCCCACTTGCCATTTACATTTTATGGTGATATACTTATTTAGTAATAAAATCGGATATTGTGTTTCGGTTTAAGAAAGGACGATGGCTTTGGCAGAGATTAAAAACATTGATGCAGTAGCAGCTCTTGATGCTATGGATGCTCATGTTGATGATTGGCGTGACGCTACTAAAGGCAAACAGAGAGATATTTTCTCATTTGATGACGTTGCGGCACTTAAAATCAAAAACCTTAAAAAAAGAATTTACACCGATATTGAGTCTATTCCTGCATGGAAAATGAAGGAATGTATATATAAAGGTGTTGACGATTACGAGTTCCTTTACGATGAGTGGAAAGAACTTAATGTCGGAGACCGTTGGGGTAACAACGGTTGGAGCGCATTTTTCAAAAACTCCTTCGATATGCCCGAGCGCTTCAAGGGCAAAAAGGTAACACTCAACGTTTACTTCGGCGGTGACTCACTCCTTACACTTAACGGCGTACCCTATCAGGGTCTTGATCCCTTCAGAAACTCTGTTCTTCTTACAGATTGCGCTAAAGGTGACGAGCACTACGACGTTGACATTGAGTCATATTACGTATGGCACTCAAATGAGTCAACAGTTAAAACTCTTTCTTGTTCATTTATAGGCGTTGTTGACCCCGAAATCGAGGAAATCTATTGGGACTTCAAGGCTATTTTCAATGCACTCTTTATGCCTGTTCACGATACAGGTCTTCAGGAGCTTATCAGAGCAACTCTTAAAGAGGCTTTCACTTATGTGAACTTTGACCTTGACGGTGAGGAATTCAAGGCTGGACTTCGTCAGGCTCAGAAGATTCTTAAGGATAAAGTTTACAACAATACTTCATACAAGTCAGAGGGCACACTTGCGCTCGTAGGTAACTCTCACCTTGACATCGTATTTATGTGGGCTTACAAAGAGTACATCCGTAAGCTCGGAAGAACTCATGCTACAATGCTTCGTCTTATGGAACAGTATGACGATTTCATTTTCTCCCAGAGTACAGCACCTACATATATCGAGATGGAAAAGAGATATCCTGACCTTTATAAGCAGGTTAAAGAACGTATAAAAGAGGGTAGATGGGAATACATCGGTGCAATGTGGGTTGAACCTGATTGTAACCTTGTTTCCGGTGAATCCTTTGTCCGTCAGCTTCTCCATGGTGTTCGTTTTGCTGAAAAGACCTTCGGTATCACACCTAAGACCTGCTGGGTTCCCGACGTATTCGGTAACGGTTACGCAATGCCTCAGATTCTTAAAAAGGCAGGCGTTGAATATTTCGTAACTCATAAGATGGGTATCTGGAACGATACTAACCCCTGGCAGTATAATACCTTCTGGTGGGAAGGTCCCGATGGCTCAAAGGTTTTCTCAATCGTTCCTCCCACACACTTTATCGGTACTGTTGAGGCAGACTCCCTTAAAGTAAACTGGAAAAAATATACCGATAAAGAAACTATCGGCGAATCTATGTACTGCTACGGCTGGGGCGACGGCGGCGGCGGTGTTGACACCGAAATGCTCGAGTACGTTAAACGTTACAAAAACTTCCCCGGTCTTCCCAAAACACAGACAAGCAAGATTGAAGACTCTCTTGCACGTATGAAAGCTAAGGCAACCGAGGATAATATCCCCACATGGAAAGACGAGCTTTATCTTGAGGAGCACCGCGGTGTTCACACAACAAAGGCACTTCTTAAAAAGCTCAACAGATATTCTGAAAACCTCTACCGTCAGGCAGAAATGTTCGCAAGTATCGCAATGAGATACGGTTACGAATATCCTCTTGAAAAGCTTAACGAGGGCTGGCAGGCTATCCTTACAAACCAGTTCCACGATTCACTTCCCGGCTCACACATTACCGAAGTTTTCGGTGACCTTTGCGCTATTTACGATGATATTATCGCAATCGGTGAGAGTGTTCGTGCTGAAGCACTCAATGTTATCGCAGGTAATATTGACGGTGCTGAAAAATACGGCAAGCCTTTCGCTCTTTTCAACTCCCTCGGTGTATCCGCTACACAGAAGGTTGAGCTTCCCTATAAGGATGTTGAAATTTACGATGCTGACGGCAACAAGATAGCTACTCAGGCTTATACTAAGCTTGACGGCACAAAGGTTCTTGTATTTGTTGCTAAGGATCTTCCCGCAGTTGGTTATAAAGTATTCTACGCTAAAGATGGTGCAGTTGCACAGGCAAAGGCACTCAGCGGCAACGAAATCGAAAATGATAACTTCAGCCTTATCCTTGATGAAAACGCAGAGCTTGTATCCATCTTCGATAAAAAGAATAACAGAGAAGTTCTTTCCGGCAAGGGTAACGTATTCAGACTTTATGAGGACCTTCCCGGTAAATATGACGCATGGGATATCGTTGCTTCATACGTTGACCGTCAGTTTGACACAGAACCCGGCAAGGTAACAGCGGTTGCATCAGGTGACGTGTTTACTGTTATTTCTGTTGAAAAGGTTATAAACAAATCTCTTGTTAAACAGAACATAATCATCTACAACGAGCTTGACAGAATCGACTTCGATACATTCATCAACTGGAATGAACAGGAGAAGCTTCTTAAAGTCGGCTTCGATGTTGATGTTAAGGCACAGAAATTTACTCGTGATATTGCATATGCAACTATCGAAAGTTCAAACTACCGTCATAATCCTTACGACAAGGCTAAGTTTGAGGTTTCTGCTCATAACTTCATTGATATGAGTGAAGATAACTACGGTGTATCAATCCTTAACGATTGTAAATACGGTTATGAGGTTGACAAGCAGAGAATGATTATCACTCTTCTCAAAGCTCCTATGAACCCCGACCCAAAATCAGACCGTGGTGACCATTACTTCACATATTCAATTTATCCTCACGCAGGTAACTGGAAGGATGCCGAAACTCTCGTAAGAGGTCTTGAAATCAACAACCCTGCAGTTCCCGTAGAAATCAGCGGTAACGCAGACGGTGCTGACGCTAAGTCATTCATCAGTGTTGACGGCAAAAACGTTACTCTTGAGGCAGTTAAAAAATGCGAAGACGAGGATGCATACATCGTTCGTTTCGTTGAAAAAGCAGGTAGCCGTACAAAGGTTTCCGCAGAACTTTTCGCTGAAATCGAATGTGTATGCGAATGTGACCTTCTTGAGAGAAATGATGTTTGTGTTGATATCGCAAACGGCAATGTTCTTGACTTTGAAATTAATCCTTTCGAAATCAAGTGCTACAAGATTAAAATGAAATAATTAATCTATCCGGATAAAGGACGGCTTGCGCCGTCCTTTTTATTTGGAAAAATTTTAAAATAGTATTGAAATAATTTTAGTTTGTGTGTATAATGAGAGAGTATAAGAATGGGGATTAGTCTAAACACTTGTCCTCAAATCCATATAATTACGGAGGTAGTTATGAAGATGACAGCAAAAAGATCCCTTGCAGTTTTACTTGCGATTATTATGCTCTTGGGTTGCATCGGTGTCGCAACTTCTGCAGAAGGTAAAACAGGTTTTGAAGCAATACGTATAACCTGTACTATGTATGGTGATACTCAGACTCAGCGTGGTTTTACTTGGTTCACTGAAACTAAGTGTGATACAGCTCTTAAGGTTGTTACCGCTGACGAGTATGCAGCAAACGGTTTTGAAAACGCAACTGTTATTAAAGGCGAAGTTTCCGAGTGGGAAGGTTATTTCTGCCACAAGGTTGTTGCAACCGGTCTTGAAGCAGGTACAGAATATTGTTATATAGTTGGCAGCAACAGCAGAGATATCTGGAGCAAAGTCGGCACATTCGTTACTGATGACGGCGACGACAGCTTCTCATTCCTTGCTATTGCCGACGTTCAGGCAAGTAGCCTTGAGAACTTCGAACAGGCTGCGCTCGTTATGGATGCCGCTATGGAGCTTAACGGCGACGCTGAATTCGTTGTAAACCTTGGTGACTTTGTCAACGATTGTACAAACGAAGAGTGGAACTGGTATGGCCAGGCATTCGAGGATGCTAACACAAGCAAAACTCTTGTTCCTGTTGCAGGTAACCACGAAGGTAACATTACAAACAAACTCAACGTTGGTTGGTTTGATACTATGTTCAATCTTCTTCCCGGTGACGGTGCAGGTAACGGCGTAAACGGTACTTACTATTCATTTGATTACGGCGATACTCACTTCACAGTTCTTAACTCAAACGATATGTATCCTATGACAGAAGCTCAGAGAAACTGGGTATACAATGACATCACTGCTTCTGATGCTCACTGGAAAGTTCTTCTTCTTCACAGAGCTGCATACTCCGCAGGTAAGAACATCAATAAGCCCGATACTCTTGCTATGAGAGAAACTATCATCGAAATCGTTGATGAAACAGGCGTTGATATGGTTCTTTCCGGTCATGACCATATGTATTTCAGAACACAGCAGGTTGCAGGTGACGCAGTTTGCGAAGATACAGTTTACGTAACAGAAAGACATAACGGCGAAGATGTTACATTCGCTGTAAATCCCGAAGGTGCAGTATATATTCTTCCCTCAACAGCAGGTACAAAGAGATACGGTGTGAACGATGGCGCTGCTGATGCTGTTATGAATTGTGCAGACGTATACTTCACAACAAGATCCGAAAAAGACGAAAACGATGTTGAAACAAACCCCAATGCAGGCGGATGCTTCGCTAATGTTGAAATCGACGGTGACTACCTTGTTTACAGAGCATACGTTGTAAACGATGATACTCAGGAAGTTACATTGGTTGACGAATACGCAATCAAGAAGACTGTTGCTGACGGCGATGTAGAAGATACAAATCTTCCCACAGATATCTTCGGCAGTATCGATGGTTCTGTTGCTAACTTCTTCACAGAAATCTTCGGTCTTCTCATTACATACCTTACAAAAATTCTTCCTCAGGCTATCGGCGGTTTGTTCGGTTAATAGATTGATTTTATTATGAAAGCACGGTACGTTCAGTACCGTGCTTTTTTGTGTGTTTTTCCTAAATAGATGATGTTATTTTTGTTGTTTTTCAAGAGGGCTTTTCTTCGGGTTTTCTATTGAAATAAAAGATAAATATAATATAATAGTATTGTTAAAATTGCTTGTTTCAGGCATAGGAGGTTCATTTTATGGATAAAGTTTATAAAATAGGCATCATAGGTTGCGGCGGTATTGCTAACGGAAAGCATATGCCTGCACTTTCAAAGGTTTCGGGCGTTGAATTGGTTGCTTTTTGCGATATCGTTGTTGAACGCGCTCAGAAGGCTGCAGAAAAATTCGGCACACCCGACGCAAAGGTTTATGAAGATTACAAAGAGCTTCTTAAAGACGAAAGCATTGACATTGTTCATGTTTGTACTCCTAACCGTTCCCACAGCTTTATAACTATTGATTCTCTTGAAGCGGGCAAACACGTTATGTGTGAAAAACCCATGGCTAAAACCTACGAGGAAGCAAAAGCTATGTGCGAAGCTGCAAAAAGAACCGGCAAAAAGCTTTCTATCGGTTATCAGAACCGTCAGACTCCTGAAAATCTCTATGTTAAACAGTGTGCAGAAAACGGCGAATTCGGTGAAATTTATTACGGCAAAGCACTTGCTATCCGTCGTCGTGCAGTTCCTACATGGGGCGTTTTCCTTAACGAGTATGAGCAGGGTGGCGGTCCCCTTATCGACATCGGTACTCATGCGCTTGATATGACTCTCTGGGTTATGGATAATTATGAACCTGAAATGGTTGTGGGTCAGACTTTCAGAAAGCTTGCAGATCAGACAGAGCAGGGTAACGCATGGGGCCAATGGGATCCCGAAAAGTTCACAGTTGAAGATTCGGCTTTTGGTTTCATTAAGATGAAAAACGGCGCAGTTATCAACCTTGAATCAAGCTGGGCACTTAATATTGCAGAACCCAATGAAGCTTGTTATATGATTTGCGGTGACAAGGGCGGTGCTGATACACTTAATGACGAAGCACGTCTTAATTACATAAAAAATCAACGTCAGTGCATTGAAAAACCCAATCTCAGAGCCGGTGGCGCCGCTTTCTTTGAAGGCAGACGCGACGGTTCACCTGCAGAGGTTGAGGCTGCAAGATGGATTGACGCAATCAGAAATGACACCGATCCTGTTGTTCTTCCTGAACAGGCACTTGTTGTTACAAGGATTCTTGAAGCGATATATGAATCCGCAAAAACAGGCAAACCTGTTTACTTTGACTAAATTTGCCAATAGTGTCGCTTTGTCTACGGGGTAGTATCTTCATACAGTTCCGCTCGGACAAAACACAATTCTTAACAGTTTTCGTTCAAAGCAAAAAGGTTGCTCTGAATAGCTCATTACACATATTTGATAAGGAGAAAACAAATGAAATTTGCAGTACAGTTATATTCCGTTCGTGACCATATTCAGAACGGTGATGATATGCTTGAAGTTCTCGGCAAAGTTAAAGAAATTGGATTTGACGGTGTTGAGTTCGCGGGTTATTTCGACCTTGAAGCAGATGTTCTTCGTAAAAGATGCGAGGAATTAGGTCTTGAGGTGGTTGGCTCTCATATGGGCCTTGACGATTTTGAGCCCGAGAATCTTGATAAAACAATAACATATGCTAAAGCGCTCGGTGCAAAATACATAGGTGTAGGCGGAGCACCCCATAACACTTATGAAGAAGCAAAAAACACCGGTTCAGTTCTTGGTGCGGCAGGCGTTGTTGCACGTGAAAACGGAATGGATACATATTACCACAATCATACTGAAGAATTTACTGATATCAAAGACGGCAAAAACGCTATGGACATTATTTCAGAAGATGGTTGTAAACTGGAAGTAGATACATACTGGAGCTTCTGCGCGGGTGTTGATAACGTAGAATACCTTAAAGAAAACAAAGATAAGATAGTCCTTGTTCACATTAAAGATGGTGTTGACCATAAGCCAATGGCATTGGGTGAAGGTGAAAATGACCTTAAGAAGGTTGTTGAGGGCGTTAATGCTATCGGTCTTGATTGGGTTATTCTTGAAAACGATGACCCTGTACCCACAGGTCTCGAAGATATCGCAAGAAGCTACAAATGGCTTGTAGAAAATTTTAAATAAGAGGTAGAATATGAAACTTGGTGTATTAACTAATTTGCTTGGTACTGTTTCTCTTGAGGAAGCATTAAAATATTTTTCTTCCCTCGGTCTTGAAATGGTCGAAATCGGCTGCGGCGGTTTCCCCGGTAAAGCCCACGCAGACCCCGATGTATTACTCAATGATGAGAAGGCTCTCGAAGATTTCAAAGCACTTCTCAAAAAGTACAATGTTGAAATCAGTGCTCTCAGTTGTCACGGAAACCCCGTGCATCCTAATAAGGAAATCGCAAAAAGCTATGATGAAGATATGCGAAAAGCCGTTCTTCTTGCGGAGAAGTTAGGCGTTCATCAGATTAATACTTTCTCCGGTTGTCCCGGTGATTGCGAAAACTCCAAGTATCCCAACTGGGTTACTTGCCCTTGGCCCAATGATTTCGGTGAAATTCTTGAGTATCAGTGGAACGAGGTTTTGATTCCCTATTGGAAAGAGTTTGTTAAGTTCAGCACCGCTCACGGTGTTGATAAAATTGCCCTTGAGCTTCATCCCGGTTTTTGCGTTTACAATACTGAAAGCCTTTTGAAGCTTCGTGCCGCAGTAGGTAAGGAAATTGGTGCAAACCTTGACTTGTCTCATTTAATCTGGCAGGGTATGGACCCCATAGCTGTAATTCGTGCTTTGGGTAAAGAGGGTGCCATTTTCCACTTCCACGCTAAAGATACAAAAATTGATGCCCTCAATACCGGTGTGAACGGTGTGCTTGACACCAAGTCTTACGCTGATGAGATTAACCGTTCCTGGATTTTCCGTTCCGTAGGTTTCGGTAACGGTGAGAGCTACTGGCGCGACGTTATCAGTAATCTCCGTATGGTTGGTTACGATTATGCCGTTTCCATTGAACACGAAGATTCTCTTATGAGTCAGAATGAAGGTCTTGAAAAAGCTGTTGCCCTTCTTAAAAAATGCATAATTAAAGAAGGTCTCACAGCTGCATGGTGGATTTAAGACTTATCGCACGCGCCTTTGTCGATTTAGTCACCCACAACTCGCGTACTTATGTACGCTTCGGGGCTCCTAAATCACCAAATCCACGCACACTAAGCCTTAAATCAGAACAAGAGACTTATTGCCGTGCCTTAAATCAAAACAAATTGACTTATCGCACGCGCCTTTGTCGATTTAGTCACCCACAACTCGCGTACTTATACTGCACGTGACTTTGCAGATTTACTAACTATTAACATAAAAACTTTTCAAAACACTTGCATTTTTTGTATGTAGATGTTAAAATAGAAAAAAATGTAGTATTGAAAGGATGCTTTTAGATATGACTAAGAAAGTTTTATCCGTACTTTTAAGCGCATGCCTTCTTTTTGGCGTATTTGCTTGTT
This sequence comes from Acutalibacteraceae bacterium, assembly GCA_045603185.1. Classification (GTDB taxonomy): domain Bacteria; phylum Bacillota; class Clostridia; order Oscillospirales; family Acutalibacteraceae; genus DTU089. The sequence continues at coordinate 6,551 of JAZULQ010000006.1, read as the reverse complement.
TCGCTTCCGCAGCGGCTGTGCCTACTATTGATACAGAGATTCCGGTAAAGGTAAGAATTTGTCCCGGTAAGGTTATCGATATCGAGGCTCCTGAGGTTTCAGGTAACGTTTACGCTGAAGGTTGGGAAATCAAAATTATTGGTGGCGATTGGATTCCCTATGATGGTGAACCTCTCGACAAGTACGATGATGGTGCATCTATCAGATATTTTGCTGCTAACGCGGTAGGCGGTTACGCTTATTCAAACGAGGCTGAGCTTGATGTAGACCACAATCCCATCGGTGATTATAAATACAACGGTACAGACCACTGGCGTGATTGCGCTGATTGTGACGGTCAGGCTGAAAAAGGTGCTCACACCACTCTTGGTGAGGATGCTAAAAAGGCAGATAATGTATGTAAGGTTTGCGGTCAGAGAAGAACTGCTCAGTACAACGGTCTTCTCGCATTCTGGGAATGGATTATGTTGCTTATCAGTGCACTTCTCGGCTAATTAAATGAATTTAAGGGAGTCGTATGACTCCCTTTATTTTTTGCTTTTTTACAGCCATATTTTCTTGACAAAGGCATTAAGTTGCGGTATATTAAAATGTGGGTTTGAACTAATAACCTATGCTTAAATTTTTATAATAAGGAGTGTGACAGTACGATGGATTCAGGCAGTAGCGGACATGGGCGAAGTAGCATCTTTTATAAAAACGGCGATATGAACGGCTTGTGTAAACAGTACTGTTACACAGACGTTGAATAAAATTTTCAACGGACATACTTTTGCCGACGGCACAGGTGTGTTTACGTGATTGTCGCTGGGTCTTAAGGCAGTTCTTAAGATTCAGTTTTTTTTATTTGCATTCCCCCGTTACCTGATTCTGAGTAAAAGCGACGGTGAATTCAGTCAGTCGCAAAACAAAGGAGGAACGGACAATGACAAAAGAAGTTTTTGAGAGACTTTTAGAAGAGAAACAATACAAAGCAATCAAAAGCATATTTGATACAATGAACCCGGTTGATATTGCTAACTTACTTCCGGAATTTGAAGAAAAACAGATGGTTCTGCTTTTCAGACTTATTCCCAAGGAAAGCGCGGCAATGGTTTTCACATACCTTGATGCGGAGCAGGACCAGATTCTTGTAGAAGCGTTTACAGACCGTGAATTGGAAAGCATTATGGACGATATGTTCATAGATGATACGGTAGATATTATTGAAGAGATGCCTGCAAACGTTGTTGAGAAAATGCTTTTGGCGGCAGGTGATAAACGACAAGCCATAAATATTATCCTTAATTATCCTGAAGATACTGCGGGTAGTATTATGACGATTGAGTACATCAGTCTTCATCCCTCGATGACCATAGGTGATGCACTCAAAAAAATCAAATCAAAAGGTGAGTATTCCGTAACCGTAAATACTTGCTATGTTATTGAAAAGCACAAACTTCTCGGTACGATTACCGCCATGGACCTTTTGACTTGTGATGACGATGAACTTGTTACTGATGTTATGGATGATAATCCCATAACAGTTACAACAAGTACTGATAAAGAGGAAGTTGCCCAGTTATTTAACAAGTATGACGTTCTTACTATCCCTGTACTCGATAAAGAGCAGTGCATTGTGGGTATAGTAACGGTTGATGACGCGATTGACGTTATCCAGGAAGAGGCAGAAGAAGACTTCCAGAAAATGGCGGCTATCGCACCTAACGACAGACCGTATCTGAAAACATCCGTATGGGAATTGTGGAAGGTGCGTATTCCCTGGCTTTTGCTTCTGATGTTATCGGCTACGTTTACAGGTATTATAATTTCATCCTTTGAGGATGCCCTTTCAAAGGTAGTAATTCTTACTGCGTATATTCCGATGCTTATGGGTACCGGCGGTAACTCGGGCAGTCAGGCTTCGGTTACAGTTATCCGTGGTCTTTCATTAGGTGAAGTGGAAGTCAAAGACGTGCTTAAAGTTATGTGGAAAGAAATCCGTGTATCGATTCTTTGCGGTGTTTCCCTTGCGGTAGCATGTTTTGCGAAAATGATGTTGATTGACCGTATGCTTCTTCATACGGACGGTGTTGACCAGCTTGTTGCGCTTGTGGTAGCGTTGACCCTTTGCGCTACTGTTATATGTGCAAAGATTATCGGTTGTGTTTTACCCATAGTGGCAAAGATATTGAAGCTTGACCCTGCAGTTATGGCGAGCCCCTTTATTACGACCATAGTTGACGCTGTGTCGCTTCTCGTTTATTTCGGCGTGGCACAGTCTATGATTCCTGCGCTGAGTGTGTAAGGATTTTTAGGATAGGTGATATAAATGCAATTAAAATTCAAAAACGGTAAGTTCAGAATATTGCAGGTGAGTGACCCTCAGGACCTCCAGCATGTGCGCCGCACTATGATGCGTATGCTCAATAAGGCGTATGATGATACAAAGCCTGATTTAATTGTTCTTACCGGTGACAACATTTTAGGTAACCACCTTGACGATTGTGAGTTGTGGACACCGCTTTTTGTAAAAGACAAAGAGAGCGAAATGAAGGCTATGGGTGTTGCTATAGATAAGCTTGTGTCACCTATTGAGGAGCGTAAAATTCCCTTTGCTATGATTTACGGTAATCACGATGACCGTAACCGTATGACAAAGGACGAGCAGGCACAATTTTACAGACAGTATAGCTGCAATGTTGGTCTTGACGGCAAAGAGAGTGGCGACTGTGACACATATAATATCCCTATATATTCCGAGGACGGAAAACAGATTAAGTTCAATATATGGATGCTTGACTCTGCATGGCACGACAAAGAAAAGGACGAATGTTTCGAATATATAAAACCCGAAGCTATTGAGTGGTATAAAAAGACAAGTGCCGAGCTTAAAGAGAAAAACGGCGGTGTTCCCGTACCGTCGCTTATGTTCCAGCATATCCCGATGCTTGAAACATTAGAGCTTATTGAAGAATGTTCTTATGATGAAAAAGGCGCGGTCAAAGGTCCTGACAATAAATATTTCAAATTAAAACCTGAATGCGATGGTATTTTAGGTGAGTACGTTTCTGCGGTAAGCAAGAAAACCGGTCAGATGGAAGCAATTAAAGAATGCGGTGACGTTAAGGCAGTAGTTTTCGGTCACGACCACCAGAATTGCTTTAACGGCGTTGTGGACGGCATAGATTTTGTACAGACATCCTGCGCATCATTCCGTTGTTACGGTAACAGAAGCCGCGGTGTGCGTGTTTTTGATATTGATGAAGCAACCGGAAATTACGAAACCTTCTGTCTTACATATGATGATATTGTGGGTAAATCCCTGTGGAATGAGCTTTGTTACATATGGGATGCCGATGATATGATTAAAAAGAAAATAGCACTTATTGCGGGCACTGTGGGCGGAATTGCTGCTATTGGCGCAGGTATCGGATTAGGTTTATTATTTAGGAAATGAGGGTGTTTTATGGCTGAGTGTAACGTAATATCTCATAGAGGCGCTAACCTCGTTGCGCCTCAGAATACTATTGAAGCTTTCCGTAAATCTATGGAAATAGGCTGCGATGGTTTTGAAACAGATATCCATCTTACAAAGGACGGAATACCTGTTGTATGTCATAACTTTACTATTGATGAAACATCTGACGGCGTCGGAGCTATTAAGGATATGACCTTGGAGGATCTTCGTTCATTTGATTTCGGTAAATATAAAGACCCTCAGTTTGAGGGTGTGAAAATACCTACTCTTGATGAGTTTTTGGCACTCAGCAAAGAGATGGGTGATGATATGAAGGTTCTTGACATTGAGCTTAAAAGTGAGCGTTACGGCGAAGCCGGAACAGAGCTTGCTGAAAAGACAATAGACGCGGTTAAGCAATACGGTCTTTTTGATAAGCTGTTAATATCAAGCTTTGACCCTGCAATACTTGTTGTATGTAAGAAGATAGATAAAAACTGCAAGACAGGTATTCTTTATAGCCCCGATAAAGTAATGGGCTTCAAGATATCATTAAAACCCATTAAATTTGCCCGTGAAATAGGCGCAGATGCGTTGCATCCTTTCTATGCATATGCAACAAAGAGTTACGTCGAAAATGCTCATAAGGCAGGCTTGCAGGTTAATCCCTGGACCGCTAACAAGCCTAAGACCGTGAAAAAGCTTATTGAAGCAGGTGTTGACGGAATTATAACCGATAACCCCGGTCTTGTTAATATGATGCTCATTGAAAAATAATATAAAAAAATAAAAATCGGAGTTCTGAAAGAACTCCGATTTTTTGTGTTTTAAGCTTATTTCAAAATTTCACTGAAACCTGCGCCGCCGAAGTATTTAAAGAGGATATCGCCGAGGATTTCAAGAATATCTTTAAGGAGATAGCTGAAATCGAGGTAAGCGGTATTTTCCTTTTCGGGGAGAGGAGCGTCGTAGTCGCCGTTGTTTTCTGCTATCCAATCAACTCTGTCTTTGATTGCGTAGAATCTTACTTTAGCGGCTTCAACTTCTCTGGTATCAACAACTGTATTATCAAGCATCATTTCAACCTGAACGATAGCTTCTTCAAGCTCAAGCTTGTCTTCAGCATTAAGAATGCTTGTGTCAAAGCTTCTGTATTCTTCAGCATCCTTGGCAACGCCCTTTGTATTTCTGCCGGTGTTGAACTGGGGGAATACATCGAGATAAGAATGAACACTTGTAAAGTTGGAGTCCATAAGAATTGCTGAGGCAAGCTTCATAAATACGTCGTTGGAAGCTGAGCTCTCGTGAGACTGGTTAATGAAATAGAAGGTTGTTTCGGGAAGAAGTCCTGTACAGGGGTCAATAAGATTGTTAGGATCTTTGTGGTCATGGTTTTCGGGGTCTGTACAGTTAGAATGTGTGGGAACATAATCTGCGGGAAGTTTAACATTGTTACCTACTGCATATGCACCCATTGAAGTTGAGTCAACCTGAATGATACCATCAGCGGGAATATCCCAAGAGTCAACAATGTGAACAAGGGGCTTGTTATAGTCAACGATATCGTAAACCTGAACGCCGTCTTCTACAGCTTTAAGGATGTTAGCGTCGGAATTGAGCTGTGACTGATAGTACCAGTCTGTCTGTTCTCTGATCTGCTCCATACCCTCAGCCATAAGATATTTTTCACGGGCACCGGGATAGTTTTCAGTGGGACAAAGACCCCAGAGAGCAGTTGAATAACCTGCGTACTCGCTGATGAATGTATCAAATACAACGTCAAGAATAGTGTGTAAATCCGCATTGGGCATAATACGTAATACGATGTTTATAACATAGCTTAACATATTATCTTCGCCTAAAAGTGCGGGGAGCATTTCACAGTAAAGTTCGTTATCTTCATCGATAAGACCGAATTCAAGGATTTCACCAACAAGTGTTGAACCGTTAAGAGCAGGAACTGCGAATACCATTTTGTTGATATCTTCAGCAAGTGAACGGCCTTTTTCGTTGTAGATTTCCATAAGAGCATTTGCAACGGAACCACCCTGGCTGATAGGAACGATATTAACCTTGTCATAGCCGGAGTCCTCTTTTACGAACTGAATGTAGTCGTAAAGGTTATTTGCTATGTCAATCATATTGTCCAATGAAGCGTAGGAGAATACATAGAGCTTATCTGCACCTGCGTGCTCGATATAGTACTCCATGGGGAAATGGTCAAGGATAGTTTCCTTGTCGTAATCGGAAAGGTCTTTGAAAGAATCGTAGTACTCAGTAGCACGGATATCATTGATGAAGTGACCTGTTTCGTCGAGCTTCTGTTTGCCCATTAAGGTTTCGCAGAGAACATCGGCAACCGCATTTGCAGCCATCTGGTCTTTATCTTCCTGGTTGATAAGAAGTTCAGCAATGGGTACGAGTGCCTCTGTAACAGCGGCACCTACGATTTCAGTGGTGCTGTCCATAAAGAAGGGCATCTGGTAGGGCTTGCCTTCCGAGTTAAGTGCTTCTTTGCCGTCAACGTAATATTTTGTTTCACTCTGGAACAAGCCGGGAACGATAACTGTGGGAAGAACATCATCATCTACGGGAACGTAGGGAGTGTGACCGCCCCAATCAATAGCGTTTACACTTGCGCAAAGTGTGCTTGAAAGCATTACAACAACGAGAAGTAACGCAATCAATTTCTTGGACATTTTCATAAAAACAATCCTTTCGAAAAAGATTTAGTTTAGACGCATTTAATTATATCATAAGTGTTATGAAATTGTAAACATTTTACAGAAAAAACTATAGAATAATATGAACAAAAAGTTAATAACTTTTTTGGGCAAAAATGCAAGTTTTCCCTTGACGAAATAACATTTAAATGCTATACTTTTACAGTAATTTGAAGTTGCAAAGAAATAATTTCTTCACTCTTCACTATTGCTTATTACTTCAAATATGGGGGCGTAGCTCAGCTGGGAGAGCGCTTGAATGGCATTCAAGAGGTCATCGGTTCGATCCCGACCGTCTCCACCAGAAAAAAGACTTGCGTAAGCAAGTCTTTTTTTTAATGAAATTCGCCTAACGGCGAGTGAAATATCTTCGATATGAAATACGCTTT
>JAZULQ010000005.1:0-4450 GCA_045603185.1 Acutalibacteraceae bacterium | reverse complement strand
CTTGCAGATATATTAACGGTGCCCGAATTCCGTAATATCGAAATAGCCTTTACCGATATAAATCCCGACAATCTCAGAATGGTAACGGAGCTTTGTCAGCGGGATATTTATGAAAACGGTTTAAATATTAAAATTCACGCCACCCTTGACAGACGGGAGGCCTTTCGGGATGCAAAATACGTTATCAACTGTGTGCGCATAGGTATGCTTGAGGCATTTACAACAGACGTGGAGATCCCTCTCAAGTACGGCATTGACCAATGTGTTGGTGATACTCTTTGTATTGGCGGTATTATGTACGGCCAAAGAGGAATTAATGCAATGCTTGAATTCTGTAAGGATATACGCGAGGTTGCTTTGCCCGGATGTATTCTTCTTAACTATTCAAATCCCAATGCAATGGTAACCTGGGCTTGTAATAAGTACGGTAAGGTTCCCACCTACGGACTTTGCCACGGTGTTCAGCACGGTCATGAACAAATTGCAAAAGCTCTTGGCAGAGATAAAAAAGAGGTTGATTATATTTGTGCAGGTCTTAATCACCAAACTTGGTATATAAGCGTAAAAACCGATGGTGTTGAGAGAACGGGCGAACTTTATGAGTTTATGAAAAAGGCGGATTTTGCAGAGAATGAAAATATCCGTCTTGATGTTATGAAAAACTTTGGCTATTATTCTACCGAGTCTAACGGGCACCTTTCTGAATATCTTATGTGGTACAGAAAACGCCCTGAAGAGATGAAAAAATGGATAAATTATAGCAGTTGGATTCAAGGCGAAACAACAGGATATCTTCGTGTTTGCACAGAAAGTCGAAACTGGTTTGAAACAGATTTCCCTAATTGGCTTAAAGAACCTGCAAAAGAATTTATACCCGAAAAGCGCTCCGTTGAACACGGAAGCTATATTATCGAAGGCCTTGAAACCGGCAGAGCATACAGAGGTCATTTCAATGTTATGAATAACGGCACAATTACAAATCTTCCTGATGAATGTGTTGTTGAAGTACCTTGCTATGTAGATTTTAACGGCATATCAATACCAAAGGTGGGCGATTTACCACTTGGTTGTGCAGCTATCTGTTCTCAAAGTGTATGGGTGCAAAAACTTGCTGTTGAAGCGTCAGTAAGCGCCGATATAAATCTTCTTTATCAGGCGGCAATGATGGATCCTCTTACAGGTGCGGTGTGTACACCCGATGAAATAAAACAAATGGTTGATGAAATGCTTGTTGCGGGTGAAGAGTGGCTGCCTCAGTATGCTTCGGAAATTGAAAAGGCAAAGAAAAGACTTGAAAATAAGTCTGTGCCCTATCGCCCCACAAAAGGTTTTACTCTTAAAACAAAAACTGTGGAAGAAATGGTACAGGAAAAAGAAAAATACAGAGCTATGGCAAATACCGCCGCAAAGGAATCCGTGGAGTAAGCATAGTAACATTTAATTATATTAACAAAAAACTGCTCTCTCTATGAGGGCAGTTTTTATATCAGTATTTAAAAAGTTGCATTTGAGTAAAACATAAAAAAAGGAGTGACCTTATGTCATATTTAGGGATAGAATTTGGTTCTACAAGAATTAAAGCGGTATTAATAGACGAAGGTTTTAATGTTATTTCTTCGGGGGGTTATACTTGGAAGTCAAGCTACCAAAACGGCATTTGGACCTACGATTTAAAAGAAGCTTTAAAGGGCTTGAAAATCGCACTTTCAGCTATAAAAGATACTAAAAGCATACAATCGGTTGGTATATCGGGTATGATGCACGGTTATCTCGCCTTTGATAAAGATTGGAACCTACTTACTCCTTTCAGAACCTGGCAAAACACTATAACCGCTGAGTCGGCAGAACAATTAACTGAACTTTTTGATTTTAACGTACCACAAAGATGGAGCATCGCTCATTTGTATCAGGCTATATTAAACGAAGAAGAGCATATCGGCAAAATCACCCATATAACAACCCTTGCGGGGTACATTCACTATATGCTTACAGGGGTAAATGCAGTAGGAATAGGTGAAGCTTCGGGCATTTTTCCTATTGATAGCGAAAATCTTTGCTATAATGCGGAAATGTTAAGTAAATTCAACACTTTAATATCAAAATTTGGTCTGACATTTACAGCAGAATCTGTTTTACCAAAGGTAATGGTAGCAGGACAAAACGCGGGTAATTTAACCGAAAAAGGTGCAATGCTAACAGACAATATGCTTGATGTTGGTGTTCCTTTTGCACCACCCGAGGGTGATGCAGGTACAGGTATGGTTGCAACAAATGCAGTTTCCCAAAAAACGGGAAACATCTCTGCAGGTACATCAATTTTTTTAATGGCGGTGCTTGAAAGGCCACTCAGAAATGTTTACCCCGAAATTGATATAGTAACCACTCCCGCAGGTAAAGATGTTGCTATGGTGCATTGTAATAACTGCACCAATGACAGCAACGCTTGGATTTCTGTGCTAAACGAAGCCGCAAATTTATTCGGTGCGGAGCCTGATATGGGTGATTTATATACAAAGCTCTACAAGAAATCACTTGAAGGTGAAGCAGATTGCGGCGGTCTTCTTGTTTGCAACTATATGGCGGGTGAAGGCATAACAAATCTCAATTCTGGCATACCCTTGGTTATGCGAAAACAAGGTAGTAACTTTACCCTTGCAAATCTTTTGCGTGCAACCCTCTATTCAGCAATATCCACCCTTAAAATTGGTATGGACATTTTAGAAAAAGAAGACGTTAAGGTAGATTGTTATATAGGTCACGGCGGATTTTTCAAAACTGAGGGAGTAGGTCAAAAATATATGGCTTCCGCGTTAAATACCCCGGTTACTTGTATGAAAACGGCAGGTGAAGGCGGACCCTATGGAATGGCTATTTTAGCAGCGTTTTTATTTAGCCAAAATAAAAATCTTGAAGATTTTTTACAACTAGAAGTTTTTAACAATTCAGAAAAAATAACCGAGCATCCCGAAAACGATTTAGTACAAGGCTTTAAAAAATATATTGAAGATTATAAAAAATTATTAGCGGTTGAGCAAAGTGCAATCGAAATGTTTTAAAGGAGAAAAGTTATGAAATACAATTTTTGGCTTGTTGTAGGTTCGCAGTTTTTGTATGGTGAAGAGGTTTTAAATACGGTTGAGGAAAGGGCTAAAGAAATGGCTGAAAAATTAAGCAGAAAGCTTCCTTATCCGCTTATCTATAAGGTCACAGCCAAAACAAATAAAGAAATAGCCGATGTTGTTAAAGAGGCAAATTATAATGATACCTGTGCCGGTATTATAACTTGGTGTCACACCTTCAGCCCCTCAAAAATGTGGATAAATGGGCTTAATAGTCTGCAAAAGCCATACTGCCATTTTGCCACACAGTATAACCGTGAAATACCCAATATGGAAATTGATATGGATTTTATGAATCTTAATCAGGCGGCGCACGGGGACCGCGAGCATGGATTTATTGCTACAAGGCTTGGGATTCCCCGAAAGGTTATTGCGGGTTATTGGCAGGATGAAAAGCCTCAAAAGCGTATTGCTGATTGGATGAAGGCGGCGGTAGGTGTTATGGTTTCTAAATCAATAAAGGTAATGCGCTTTGGTGATAATATGCGTGAGGTTGCCGTTACCGAGGGCGATAAGGTTGAAGTTCAGGCTAAACTCGGTTGGCAGGTAAACACCTGGGCGGTAGGTGACCTTGTGAAGGAAATGAATGACGTTACAAGAGAAGAAATTGATCGCTTAATGGAAGAATATGCCGAAAAATACAAATTTGCAACCGATAATATAGAAGCTGTTCGCTATCAGGCAAAAGAGGAAATTGCCATTAAAAAAATGCTGGACAAGGAGGGCTGTATGGCATTCACCAACACCTTCCAAGACTTGTACGGTATGGAGCAGTTGCCCGGTCTTGCATCACAGCATTTGATGGCGCAGGGATACGGTTACGGAGGCGAGGGTGATTGGAAGGTTGCCGCCATGACCGCAATTATGAAAGCAATGGGCGAAAACGGAAACGGTGCATCGGCGTTTATGGAGGACTACACGTATCATCTGGCGGAGGGTGAGGAATATTCTTTGGGTGCCCACATGCTGGAGGTCTGCCCCAGCCTTGCATCAAACGATACAAAGCCGAAAATAGAAACCCATCCTTTGAGGATCGGAATGAACGAAAAGGATCCTGCGCGCCTTGTTTTTGAAGGCAAAGAGGGGGAGGCGATCGTTGTATCTCTCGTGGATATGGGCGGCAGACTCCGTCTCATCTGTCAGGACGTCGTTTGTGTCAAGCCCATTATGCCGATGCCGAACCTGCCCATTGCCCGTGTTATGTGGAAAGGGATGCCAAATCTTACCGAAGGCGTTGAGTGTTGGATAACAGCGGGCGGTGCACATCACACGGTACTTTCCTATGATGTAACAGCAGGGCAGATGAAAGACTGGGCACGAATGATGGATAT
>JAZULQ010000004.1:0-71731 GCA_045603185.1 Acutalibacteraceae bacterium | reverse complement strand
GTCCTTCCCACCAAACGGTGTTGTTGTCGAGGTTGTGAGCAACGTTTGTGAAAATTGTGCCCTGTTTTGTTGTAGCAAGTGCGTTGGGGTTGGATTTTTCGTTAGTACCGGGAGCAACGCCGAAGAAACCGTTTTCGGGGTTGATAGCGTAAAGTCTTCCGTCGGGACCTTTACGAATCCATGAAATATCGTCACCTACGCACCATACTTTGTAACCCTTTTCTTTGTAAATTTCGGGGGGAATAAGCATAGCAAGGTTTGTTTTACCGCAAGCAGAGGGGAAAGCAGCACAGATGTACTTAACCTCGCCCTTGGGATTTTCAATACCGAGGATGAGCATATGCTCTGCCTGCCAACCTTCTTTCCAACCCTGGTAAGAAGCGATACGAAGCGCAAAGCATTTTTTACCGAGAAGAACGTTTCCGCCGTAACCGGAGTTAACGGAGATAATTGTGTTGTCCTGAGGGAACTGACAGATGTATCTCTTTTCTTCGTCGATATCACAACGGCAGTGAAGACCGCGAACCCAGTCATTGCTGTCGCCGAGAACTTCCAATACGTCTTTACCTACTCTTGTCATAATAACCATGTTGAGAACAACATAGATTGAGTCAGTAAGCTCGATACCTACTTTTGCGAAGGGTGAGCCAACAGGACCCATTGAATAGGGGATAACATACATTGTTCTGCCTTTGTAGCTATCGCGAGCGATATCATAAAGCATAGTGTAAGCTTCTGCAGGGTCCATCCAGTTATTTGTGGGGCCTGCTTCTTCTTTAGTTGTTGCGCAAATGAAGGTTCTGCCTTCAACACGAGCAACGTCGTTTACAGCTGTTCTGTGAAGGTAGCAATCGGGGAGAAGCTCCTGATTGAGTTTGATGAGCTCGCCTGTTGAACAAGCAGTAGCTCTGAGTTCTTCAATTTGTTCTTTTGAACCGTCAATCCAAACGATTTTGTCGGGCTTTACAAGCTCAACTTTTTCGTCAATCCAGGAAAGTACGCTTTTGTTGGATGTTAATGCTGACATTATACATGACCTCCTGTTATAATAAATATCCAAAAATTACCGATTATGTAATCATATACATAATACAACAGATTACGAGTAAATTCAAGCAATTTTTTAAATATTATATATTTGTGAATAAATAAATTAAATTCCCGAAAAATTATTTAATCCGTTACTTATAATATGAAAAAACGCCCTGATTATTCAGGGCGTGGTATGTATTATTTGTTAACGTATTTATCAATAAATTCAAATGTTTTCGGCCAGTAAATTTCAGGATGAACGAGATGTGAGTCAGCATGCTCGGCATCCGGAATAGAGAGCTTCTCTTTTTCGCAGGCGGCGGCATTATAGTTTAAGTCCATCATTCTATATGGTACAAATACATCTTCCTCACCGTGAATGAATAAAGTGGGAGTTTTAGATTTTGCAACCTGCTTTACGCAAGATGCCTCTTTAAAACCAAAGCCGTTCATAACTTTACTGACAATAGTTGAGGGAATAAGTACGGGGATAGGCGGTATGTTATACGCATGCTTGAGTTCGTTTTTAAACTCATCCCAGACGGAGCTGTATCCGCAGTCCGCTATACAGCATCTTACGTTTTCCGGTAAATCTTCACCGGTTGTCATCATAACAGTTGCCGCACCCATTGAAACACCGTGGAGAACGATATCGATATCTCCGTATATTTTATTAAGGTAATCAATCCAGCAGAGCATATCAAGTCTGTCAAGCCAACCCATTGTAATATGATTGTGTTCGCTGACGTTGTGGCCTCTCAAAGCAGGCAGAAGAATATTGTAACCTCTGTTCTGGTGGTGCAAAGCATAGCTTCCCATTCTTTTTGGTTCGCTTGTATATCCGTGAACGCAAATAACCCATTTGTCTGATGGCTCTTTAGCCTTTACGACATACGCATGAATAGGTTTTTGCTTGTGGTTTTTTATAACGATATGGTCATAGTCCTGTGAATCCAGCCAAGCATCGCCCTGAGCTTCAAGTAATTCTACATCGGGTTTTGGTGTTTTGGGATTTTTCTTTTCTTTAATCGCATTAACTTTATCACTGAGATTTTTGGATGCTCTCGTGAGAACGCAGGTGTTCATTGCAACACCGATTCCTGTGAAAACAACAGCTGTTCCCAATAATATTTTTGTGGATTTTTTCATTAAAACACGACCTTTCGATGGGATTTGATATAATTATACATCATTTCTTCGTAAAAATAAACAGAAATCATAATTTTTTTGTTGTTTTATATGTTTTATTCTGTTATAATATTCAAAATAAAATGGTATATTTGTGCGTATGTCACATTCTTTACAAAACGGAGGTATGTCATAGTGAATGATATAGTTTTTAAAACAAAGGCTTTCGGTGGTTTCAATAAAAAGGAAGTAATGGATTATGTTAATAATTTACTTGCCGAAAAAAGTGAAACAGAGAGAGAACTTGCTGTTTTTAAAGAAAAAAGCATAGCATTGAACAAGGAACTCAATGAGTATAAGGCAAAATGCGATGAAATAGGCGGACTCAGAAGTGAGATTGTTTCTGTCAACGCAATGAATGCTGAATTACAGTCTCAGATTGAGTGTAAGGAAACTGAAATTAAGAATCTTTTGACGGAAATTTCCGATAGGGATGATAAGATAATTACTCTCGAGAACACCGTGAGTGAGAATATAATGAACGAGGAAACTCAGCAAGAAATTGAGTTTTTACGAGCTGAGGTTCAACGTCTTAAACTTGAATGTGAAAAGAAAAAGGATTTGGAGCGTCAGGTTGGTGCGGCAATGCTGGACGCAAGAGTTCATTCAGAAGAATTGGTTGAAGCAGCCAGAGAACGAGCCAACAACGTTACAAAATCCGTATATGTAGCCATTGGCGAAACTGCGGTTAAAATTGATGATTTGTCCGACGGAATTGCAGAAATTGCACGTAGCTTTACTAAATCAGTTGAAGAAGTTGAATTAAGAATCAAAGCTCTTACCGGTGATATGAGTAAAACGGCTCAGTTATTGATAAGCGAGACCGGTATGATTTCCGATACCTCTTCTGAAATCATTGTTGAAAATGCCACTGAGGTTGAATATGATTTTACAAAGGACGTTATTGATAACGAGTAATTATGAGCGAATATAACTTAAATACCGAAAATATATATGAATGGGTGCATTCGCTGAGGTGCGGTGACACTGTTAAGCTCTCTGGTGTGATTTATACCGCCAGGGACGCTGCACACAAAAAGATAGTTTCTATAATTGATGAAGGCGGTGACCTTCCTTTCGATTTGAATGGCTCAGTTGTATATTATGCAGGTCCGACACCCGCTAAGAATGGTCTTGCAGTAGGAAGCATAGGCCCTACAACATCTTCCAGAATGGATTGTTATGCACCGTTAATGGTTTCTTTGGGGCAGAAAGCCATGATAGGCAAAGGCAACAGAAGCAATGAAGTTATAGACGCTATGAAGGAAAATGGTGCGGTATACTTTGCAGCCATCGGTGGTGCCGGTGCATTGTATGCTAAATGTATAGAGAAGTGTGAAGTAATCGCATTTGAGGAGCTTGGGTGCGAATCGGTAAAACGATTAACCGTAAAGGATTTCCCTCTTGTTGTGGCTATTGATGCTGACGGGAATTCTCTTTATAAAAAATAAAATTTGAGGTGTTCTTGAAAAAGTCATACGATTATTTCAAGACGTTAAAAGATTTATCCGAGTGCGTTGGTGAATCGTATTCGTCAGCGGTCTGCGGTGAGGATTTTAAAAAGTATTCAATCCGCTTTTGGGGTCTTAAATCTGAATTATCCGAATGTTTAATGAATGATTTTGTTACGCCTGTGGAGCGTAGCGATATATATAAATTGTCGTTTTGTCTTAACGAAGAATTGTGGCAGGTCAGTGAACTGTTTAATTATATTTCGCTTACCAATGCCGACTCTTTCGCTTTTGTAGGGCAAATCGGCGATTTATTTAATCACCAGAATAAGGCTATGGCGTTTATAGCGGATATGAAACAAAGCGAGAAAACGATTAAATTTGTAACTGAAAGTCTTTTGAAGTGCGATAATTTAAAAAAACAGATTCTCAAAAGTGTCAGAAATTCGTTAGAAAAAGCAAATCAACCATTAATCAGTTATTCTGTTAACCGTTCTTTTTTGAATCTGGTTAAAACGATAGAAATTACTTTCAGCGAAGTTGAAAGAGTTATAATAAATATGAGTTGACATGTATAAGGAAGTTACTATGAAATTTACTGAATTAAGAAAGCAATTAATTGAAAAAGAATTTTCAAGAATGAACGATATGCAAAAACGTGCTGTTTTTAATGTGAACGGCGCGGTTCTTATACTTGCCGGTGCAGGTTCGGGTAAAACCACCGTGCTTGTAAACAGAATAGCGTATCTTATTAAATACGGTAATGCGTATCATTCGGATTTTACATACAGAGCAACAACCGATGCAGATTGTGCGATGCTTGAAAATTATCTTGAAAAAGGTGGAGAACTCCCGTTTGAAATAGAGCGTCTTTTGAGTGTTGATGCCCCTGCGCCGTGGCAGATACTTGCAATCACGTTTACTAATAAAGCTGCCAACGAATTGAAAGCAAGACTTGAAACGATGCTTGGTGAAAAAGGCAATGATGTATGGGCGAGTACATTCCATTCGTGCTGCGTCCGTATTCTACGCCGTGATGCGGAAAAAATCGGTTTTTCAAAGCATTTTACTATTTATGATACAGATGATTCAAAGCGCGTAATGAAAGAGGTTTTACGTGTTCTTGACATTGATGAGAAACGCTTACCTGTAAAATACGTTCTTTCAGAAATCAGTAAGGCTAAAGATGCCCTTAAAACTCCTGAGGTTTATACTGATGAGGCAGGTTATGATATAAACAAGAAAATGATCGGTCAGGCTTTTTTAAAGTATGAAGAAATGCTGAAAAAGGCTGATGCCATGGATTTTGATGATATTATTGTTAATGCTGTCAAGCTTCTTAAAGAAAATCCGGATGTTTTGGAATACTATCAACGCAGATTCAGGTATGTAATGGTTGATGAATATCAGGATACTAACCACGCTCAGTATGTTCTTACGTCACTTCTTGCAAGCGGTTACCGCAATATTTGTGTCGTTGGTGATGATGACCAGAGTATTTATAAATTCCGCGGTGCTACCATTGAGAATATTCTTTCCTTTGAAAATCAGTATGATGATACGGCTGTCATACGACTTGAGCAGAATTACCGTTCTACATCTATTATTCTTGATGCCGCTAACGCTGTTATTAAAAACAATAACGGAAGAAAAGGTAAAACGCTGTGGACTGAAAAAGAAGGCGGCGATAAGATTTTTGTCAGACTTCTTTCGGACGAACGCGACGAGGGTCGTTTTGTTGCGGATGAAATTCTTAACGGAGTAGCAATGGGTAGGAAACTATCTGATTATGCAATTCTTTACAGAACTAACGCCCAATCAAGCAGTATTGAACGTGCGCTTGTTTATAACGCTGTGCCGTATAAGATTTTTGGCGGCCATAAATTCTACGACCGTAAAGAAGTTAAAGATGTACTTGCGTATCTTTCTGTTATAGCAAATCCGTCGGATACGGTGCGTATGCGTCGTATAATCAATGAGCCTAAAAGAGGTATCGGCGAAACTTCAATTAATAATGCGGCATCAATCGCTGACGGTTTAGGATTGTCGTTTTATGAAGTTGTTTCTCACGCAAATGAATATCCTATGCTTTCGAGAGCCGCAGGGAAATTTGCAGAATTTACAAAGCTGATTAATAAGCTTGCGGAATCATTGGAAGAAAAGGATATACAAGATTTCTTTGAAGATGTCATTAACGAAACCGGTTATATGCAGTATCTTGAGTTAGATAAAGAAACTGCCGAGGACCGTAAAGCTAACGTTATGGAGCTTCTCGCAAACCTTGTGAGATATATGGAAGAAAATGAAGATGGTACTCTTACAGGCTTCCTTGAAGAGGTTGCCTTGATGACGGATATTGATAATTATAACGAGGATTCTGATTCTGCAGTTATGATGACACTGCATTCTGCTAAAGGACTTGAGTTCCCTGTTGTTTTTATAGTCGGTATGGAAGAGGGGCTTTTCCCGGGAAATCAGGTTATGTATGACCCATCCGAGATTGAAGAAGAAAGACGTTTGTGCTATGTGGGTATTACCAGAGCAAAAGAGAAATTATATATTACAAATGCGCGTACAAGAATGATATACGGTAATACGTCAATTACAAGACCGTCTCGCTTCCTTTCCGAGATACCCGAGGAACTTACCGATTCTAATCTTAACGCGCCTCAGCAAGGCTTTTTCGGAGGCTTTTCGTCACAAAGAAGCTTTGGTTCTTCTTATGACGGTGGTTATGGTAACAAACAAACAGAACCAATTAACAGAAATAGCTTTTCAGGTTCGGGAAAAAGCTCAAACTCCACGTCATCTCATGAGTTTTCAAGAGGTGGATTCAGTAAACCCACATCTACCAAAAAATCAGAAGCTGTCGTTCTTGATTATAAAGTCGGGGATACTGTTGAACATAAGACTTTCGGGCAGGGGCTTATAATCGGCGCAAAATCAGTCGGTGGTGATATGGTTCTGGAAATTGCTTTTGATAATTGCGGTACCAAAAAGATTATGGCCAAAATGGCTAAACTAAAGAAATTATAAATTGTTTTTTTACCGGGACTCATTACAATGAGTTCCGGATTTTCTTTTATTAGTTGACTTTAAATAGAAAATTGGGTATTATTAATATAAATGATATTTAAGGGAGTGTTTTTTTGGCTGATTGTCCTAAGTGTGGTGAGCATTTAAAAATAACTGACTGGAAACAGCATTGTCCTCATTGTGGCGGTAATATTGTAATTTACGATATTCAGGAACGTTTAATGAAGGACGCCGATGTTGCCGAGGTGCAGTATTATCATTTTCAGAAGAAAATCGACAGACTTAAGGCATCATTTGTGGGTTCACGTCTTGCCGTAATAAGAATTTTTACGAGCCTTATACCAATCTTAGCTATTGTTGTGCCGTTTTTTAAATGTACTTTTAACGAGCCGTTTGTGCCGTTTGAAGGGTTCTTCAGTTTGTTTTCTCTTTTGGATATACTTGATAAGTTTAATGTTGATAGTGTTTTATCCTTGCTTGATACGGTAGATGGAAAATTACCCTTAGCTGTATTTTTGTTGTCCGTTGGCTTGATTCTTTTAACGATTGTTTTGCTTCTTTTGAGATTTTTCTGTCTTACTATGAGCTGTTCCAAAAGAGGTAAATCAATATGCTATGGATTTGATATAACACTTCTTGTATTAAGTGTTGTGTCAAGTGTGCTGTTTTTTGTTATTCCTGAAAATCCTTATTTTTCTATTAATTTCGTTATAGCACCTATTGTCTATTTCGTTTTGCTTGTTGTCAATTTCATAGTCGATATAGCAATTTTCAAAAAAGGTATAAATGTTAAACACGCACCGTGTTTTGTTGGCGGTATACCCATTGAAGAGTATTTTCAAATGATTGAAAACGGTGTTCCGCAAGAGGAAATACGATCAGAAATGTACCGTCGTCTTGCGAAAATGCAGGAGGAAAAGGAAGCTGAATTAAATAAAGAGGGGGCGAAGAAGTGAGCGAAGATAACAAAAATATAGCTGTTTCCGAACGTGAATATGTTTTTGAACCGGATAATAATTTTGCGTATATGAACAGAATGTTCTGTTCAACCAAAGAGCGCGTGGCTTATATTATAAAGTGTGCTGCTGCAGAATTATCCATGGGTAAATACGATACGGGTTCTGAATTGTTTATGTATAAAATTTTAGGACTTGATGCTGAAGCTCATGGTAATGCGGCAGTAGGTTTAGGTATCTACGATTTGATAAATGACCCTCTTTCGGCGGTCGTTATTGATAAAATGCGTACTCGCTGGGGTAAATTTAAGCCTTTTCAGTATTTATCATTATTGCCCAATCTTGTGGTTGGTTTTGTTACTTGTATTTTGCCTCTCATTTGTGACGGTTATGATTTAAATGCCGCACAAAGACTTATCTTATATATGATTCTCTCCTATGTGGGCGAAACGGTAGGTGCATTTTTCGGTGGTGGCGGATATATCGATAATGTTTTTACTCCTAACCCCAATGAAAGAACGTCGCTCCTTGTTTCTGCCAATTTTGCGGGTGACTTATTCAAGCGAGTGCCAGAGCAATTAGCGGGTGTCATTTTCGACCTTGTTGCAAACGGTAAGATAAAACTTAACCTTGCAAAAGTTTTCTCGGGAATGAAAATCTGGTGGTGGGCGATTGCTACAATACCCGCGGTTATGTGGATTATTTTCAGTAAAGAGCGTGTTCCTCAGTCTGAAAAACCACCGCAGGTTATTAAGGGTATGTTCTCGGTATTTAAAAACAAACCTCTTTTAATTTACACTCTTTCGGGCTTTATAGATGGTATTGATATTCAAACATCCGAATCCCTTTATTATGACAGTGTTTTGAAATTCAATATGATTTCAACTATTGCCGGAATACCGGGAATGCCCATTTCTTATGCAAGTTATCCCTGGGCAACTAAATTCAGAAAAAGATTTTCCACTAAATTTTTGTGGATTGCTCAACGAAGTTCAATTATATTCTCGGAAGGATTTTTCTTCCTTGTTGGTTTGATAGGTGGCAAAGGAAAAGGATTTTATAAAAAGAAGTTACCTATGACTATTGCGATGGCCATTGGTAACAGTGTTGAAATGGTTTTCTATGCAACAAAGAAAATCGTTGACGCAGAAATTAACTATGAAGTTCTTGATTATTGCGAGTGGCAGAACGGTTATAGAGTTGAAGCAACAGTTAATCTTTTGACCGGTTACATAAATAAAGTCAGAGGAATAGTTCTTACAAAAATCAATTCACTGTTACTTGCAAGATGGGCAGGATTCCAGTCGGGTATTACAGCCGTTCAGACAGAAGATACAATGTGGAAGATGTTTATAGCCGCTTTCGGACCGAGGCTTATTATGGATTTAGTGAGCCTTATACCCATGTTCTTCTATAACATTGACCAGAAGACAAGAGATAGGATGTATCTTGATTTAGAGCGTAGCCGCGCTGAAACTGCTGCAAAAGAAAAAATGAACAATAACTGAGTAAATACATAATTTTAGGGACTGTAAACTAAATGGTTTACAGTCCCTGGTTTATTATATTTCTGAGAAAGGCGAAGCGATTTTTGAAAGCCTGAAGTTTACAGCTTCGCGTGAACGGTTAAATCGATATATACTGAATACAAGCCCAACGCCTACATATAGACACAGTGTGCTTGTACCACCTGCGCTGAAAAAGGGGAGAGTAATACCGATAACAGGAAGCATCATAAGACACATACCAATATTGATAACAACCTGAGCCGCTATCATAGAGGCAATTCCGTAGCAAGCGAGTTGTGAGGAGAAATCCTTTGAGTTTTTGCCTGTTTTAATCATAATAAAACAAATGAGAAAGAGTAGTCCCAAAGAAATAATACATCCGAAAAATCCGGTTTCTTCACCGATTGCGGTAAATATAAAGTCGTTTTCACTTTCGGGAACTATTCCGCCTTGTGTATAAACACCATTGAACAAGCCTTGCCCGAAAAAACCACCTGAACCAAGAGCATTAAGACCTTTTAATTGCTGATAACTCTCAGCTTCGAAGTCCTCGGGGCGTAAAAGCGCAAGAAATCTGTTTCTTTGATAATCATCGAATACATACATCCATATAAGTGGAGATGCGGCGACGCCTAACAGACCGCCTGCGGCAAAAAATCCGATATGCAAGCCTGCAAAATAAAGCATTGCTATTGTCATAAACACGAAAACAAGAGCTGAACCCATGTCACCGGTAAGAACAACAAGACCGATAGGTATAATGGCATGTACGGCAAGGAGTAAAACCGAAAGAGGTTTGTTGATTGTGTCGCGGGAGAGTTCGAGGTGCATGGAGAAGGTTATAACATAACCGATTTTGACGAGCTCTGAGGTCTGGAAATAAATTGAGCCGAATTTTAACCAGGAACGCGCATCTGGTCGTGATTCAGGTGCAACACCGAAAAGAAGTGTTATGGCCATCAGTAGTATACAGACAATACCGATAATCGGCCATAGCTTCATAATAAGCTCGTAGTCTATTGCAGAGATTATAAGGGTTAATATTAAACCCGCTACTGCGGCAATTATCATAACAGTTGCGTCACGTGATATGAACTGACCGTCTTCTAAAAGGCATCTTGTCGTGCTGTGCACCATAAGTATACCGAAAATGGAAGCCGCCATTATTAAAAAGAAAAGAGGCTTATTCGTTTCGGATATAAACCGTTTTGAAAGCGAAAAAAATTTTTTCAAGGCATTGCCCCCTTGATTTTGACAAGTAATATTGTTATTATACATATATTAGATTTTTATTTCAAGTGTTTTACTTTTTTTGAGGTGCGTATGGTAGAAGTTACATCCAATTCACCCGAACAGACCGAGCAATTCGGGGAGCTGTTGGGTAGAGTTCTCGTAGGTGGCGAAACTATTGCTTATTTTGGTGGTCTCGGCATGGGGAAAACCAGATTTACTGCAGGATTAGCAAAAGGAATGGGCATAAATGCGGATGTTTCGAGTCCTACTTTTTCTCTTGTTCATGAATACCGTGGTGAAAAAAATCTTTACCATTTTGATATGTACAGAATAACAACTTTCGAGGATTTATGTTCAACCGGTTTTTATGATTACCTTGATTTTGGCGGTGTTCTCGCTGTTGAATGGAGCGAGAATATCGAGAACGCTTTGCCTGAAGAAAAACTTATAAGAATTGATATTTTACGTGGCGATAATGATGACAGCCGTATTTTAAGAATGAGTGGTGAAAGTATTTATGAAGATTCTTGGCGTTGATAGCACAGCAACTTCGGCGAGTGCGGCAATATATTCAGACGGCAAGATACTTTCAGTGAATTTTTCTAATACAGGGTTGACACACAGCCAGACATTACTTTCTATGATTGACAGTGCATTAAAAAATGCAGGAGTAGATATAAAGGATATTGATGTCTTTGCGGTATCAAACGGTCCCGGTTCTTTCACCGGTGTAAGAATCGGTGTTTCGGCGGTGAAAGGTCTTGCTCAGCCGCTTAACAAAAAGTGTGTACCGATTTCTACATTGAAGGTTATTGCTAAACCGCTTGAAAACACAGGTTGTTATGCCGTTGCGGTAATGGATGCACGTTGTAACCAGGTATATACCGCTCAGTTTGATTGCTCAGCTGGGTTTGAACGAGTCACTGAAGACGCCGCAATGACTATTGATGAATTGACGGTGGATTTGAAAAAAGTTACCCAACCGATTGTTTTAATAGGTGATGGTGCTCAGGTTACTTATAATAAAATGAAAGACGAAATTCCGGGTGTTGTTATGGCTCCGCTTTCTATTCGTTATCAATCTGCCGCCAGTGTTGCTTTAATAGCTGCTGAAAGCCTGGAAAGAGACGAGCAAGAAGCAAAGACAGCAAACGATATTTTACCTGATTATCTACGTTTGTCTCAGGCAGAACGTGAATTAAAAAAGAAAAATAATTGAAAGGTTGTTTTAATATGATAGTTTTAGCATCAGACCACGCAGGTTTCCCTCTTAAAGAAGAGATCAAAGCTTTTCTTGACGAAAAGGGTATTGAATATATTGATTGCGGCACAGATTCAACCGCATCCGTAGATTATGCAAAATTTGCTCAGATGGCTTGTCTTAAAGTTACAAGCGGTGAGGCGGATAAAGCTATATTATGCTGTGGAACCGGTATCGGTATTTCAATGGCTGCTAATAAAGTTAAAGGTATCAGAGCGGCTTGCTGTTCCGATTACTTCAGTGCAAAGTTTACAAGAATGCACAATGATGCGAATGCGCTTTGTATGGGTGCACGTGTTATTGGTGCAGGTCTTGCTTGTGAGCTTGTTGATGTGTTTATAAATACAGAGTTTGAGGGCGGTAGACATCAGCGTAGAGTTGACCAGATTACTGCAATCGAAAACGGTGAGATTCTTTGAAAGATAAGATAAAAAACATTAGTAATCGCAGTAATATCCGAAAAATTATTTGTTTAGTTCTTTGCTTTTTTATTTTACTTAGCGCATCAACACTTTTTTACTGTAACTTTGTGGTTGATGTTGAACATATCAATATTGAAACTGCTGATTTATCAGATAGCTTTGACGGATATAAAATAGCACATATTTCAGATTACCATAATCGGACATCTGATTTAATAAATAAGCAAGTTTTTGATACTCTTAATAGTGAAAAACCGGATATTATCGTTTTTACCGGTGATTTGGTGGATTCTGATATTACTGACGTGGATGTTGCATTAGATTTCTTGGCGAAATTATGTGAAATAGCGCCGGTTTATTATGTTACAGGCAATCATGAATCCAACGTGAAAAATAACGATAATGCCGAGTACGAAAGACTCTGTGCGGGAATTGAGGCATTAGGCGTCAAATTTCTTCGTGGTGAGCAAATTAAGGTCGAAAAACCGAATGGTGAGTACTTTAATATTTACGGTGTAGATGACCCGTATTTCTTTGTTAATTACGACCAGGTGTTTCAGAAAACAGAGTCTATGTGCGCTGAGTTCACTTTGAATCCTGAGGATTTTAATGTGCTTTTAGCCCATCATCCGGAACCGTTGCAGGTCTATTCGAAATTTGATTTTGATGTTGTTTTTTCCGGTCATGCGCATGGCGGTCAGGTAACTTTCTTCGGGAAAGCTATTGTTGCACCCGATCAACGTATGTTTCCGCCATACACAAACGGTTTGTATGAACGTGACGGAACCAGTCTCATTGTGAGCAGAGGATTAGGAAACAGCACTATTCCGTTCAGGTTTTTTAGTAATCCCCATATTATAATTACTGAAATCAGAACAAAATAAAACAAGTCCCTATCGTGATTGCGATAGGGACTTAATTTATTTAAAAATGCTGTAAACCTGAGATACGTATAACGGATTTTCCTTTTATATTGTAGGACGATAAGTAGTTGCCGTTATAGGCGCGAACGGTATATGTGTATTTTTTATTATTTTTAACATCGGCATCTTTAAAATATGTGTTGGTAGTTCTGCCTATGTATTCCCATTTGCCGTTCTCAGTTTTCCTATATACATAATATCCGGTTGCACCGGTTACTTTAGACCAGGTGACTTTTATTGAATTAATACCGTTTTGGGCAGAGTTCAGTTTTGGCGGTGTTAAAGACATATAAGTTAAGCCTTTATAATCATAGAGTGATATCGAAGTTCCGCTGAAAGCTCTGACGGTATATGTATATTTACAACCCGAGGCGGCAGTTACATCGGTATAAGTGTTTGTTATTCCTGCTTTACCGATATATTTCCATGTTCCGGTACCGGATTTTCTGTAAATATAATAACCATTTGCACCGGCAACAGTATTCCAGGATATCGTTAATCCGTTGGTTGTATTGTAGATTTTGTTAAGCTTTGGGGTAGCAAGCCGTTTTACCGAAATTCCGTTTAAATCAAATCCGGAAACCGCAATGGAGTTGTAAGCCTGGATACGATATAAATAATTGTAGCCGTATTTTGTGTTAGTATCGGTATAAGACGTTGTTGAAACCGTTGCTTTATAACGCCAATATGCACCTTCTTTTCTGAATACATAGTAACCTGTTGCGCCGGGAACTGTGTTCCACGAAAGCTTTATACCATTTGAAACATTGGCTTTTTTCGTAATAGTAGGTGTATGCAGAACATGGTGTTTGATACCGGTTGTATCATATGCGGAATAGCCGGCTTCGTTTACCGCCCTGACAGTATAATAATATGTTGTGTTGCTTTTTGCAGTATTATCGTAATAATAATTTGTTGCAACATTTTTTAAATAAAACCAATTTCCTTTTGCGGTACGCCTGTATACACGGTAAGAATCGGCACCGGCTACTTGTGGCCATTCAACCTTCACACCGCTCGATGTGTTTGTTGCTCTTGATGGTGTTGGCTTCTGACATTTGAGCTGTGGTGTGTATTTTTTATTAACAATATTGTTGCAAACCGAGCATTTTTGACATTGTACACCCGGGGCATATACTGATGGGGTAGAGGCTGTATACCACTGAGAAAGCTTATGCGGCTTTGTGTCTGTAAAATTGCCGTTGTAAGATGCGTTGCAATCGCATAAAAATGCTGTATATCCTTTTTCAGCACAAGAGGATTCAACAGTGTAAATCGGTTCGTACAAATGAGTGTGAGAATCTGTTTTTGCATCTTCCCATACTTGCAATCGGCGGATTGCAGAAGGGTTAATTGGTTTATCACTAGTTCCGATATAATTGAAAATCATTTCTTTATCGGTAAACCAGTTATTTATTACTTTGTTGTATTTGCCATCTATATAGGACAGGTTTACTTCACCTATTTCTTTACCATCAACGTATAAATGAACATCTGAAGTATAGTCATTATTTACATTGTTTGATAAGTTGTAGGTGTGTGCCGTATTTGTATCTATATCGTTATGCGATAATAAGATACCGTAACTGTAATGCTCTCCGTCAATAATTTCATTGAAAGAAAGCAACGACGTGTTTCTGTCGTAGGAAAGCGAAAAATTACCTTCAGCTAAGCTGTTTTCATAGGTAGATAACAATATTTCATTGTTAAGAGCATCTAAAACACCATTAAAAGTCACTGACCACTCTTTGTCACAATAGAGTTCAATGGGTGTTGATGTGCCGTAATAGGCAGAATTTCCTTTTTCGAATTTTGTTAAATTATTAAAGGTATTCTCATTGATATCCGTGCTTGTAAGAGAGTTTTCTGTATTCAGAAAGCGGTAGCTGTTCATATCTCGCGAGATATCATTTACAGTAACGAAAATATTTATGTTGTCGGTTACTTTCGGTATGTATATGATTCCGTTGTTATAGCAGCTATTGGTTATGTCTTTTCCGCCCATGGAGACTTTTACATTAAGTTCACCGTATTTTAAGCGTGTAATACTGCTTTTAAAGGCACTGTTATCTAAAATAGATGTCAATGTGTCTTCGTTGAGAATGACGTTGTATGTATTGTAATCAATAGAGTGAACTTTTGTGGATTTTGGAATGTACTCGCTGTTTTCATAAAACGAGGATAAGAAACAATTTGCTATTGAATTCATACCTGTAACTGTTGGGTGTACATAACCATCGCCGTAATATCTTGCTATAATTCGCTCATCATTGGTTATTCCGGAGTAATTATACAAGTCGACGTAATTACAATCAAAATGGGACGCAATATCTATAATGGAATTATTAAAGGCTTCAAGGGTTTTTATATGCGATGCGTTGAGGGATGAACGCATAGGAACAGTAAAGCAATAAACCTCAGCGTTTTGGTAACGTGTAATAATTTTGTGAATCATAATCGCATATGCTTCAGTGTTGTTGGTTGGTGTAGCGTATTTGTAGCCCTTTGAGGTTTTTACGATAAGCTTTTTGTAGTCTATTTCGTCCGAAGAGCCGAGGGCATTTGTGCAATATGAAAAATCGTTAGTACCTAAAAAGACAGCAATGATATCCGGCTCTTCGCCTGCGTTTTCACCGGTGTTATCGTGTAAATTAACACATCTGTTAAGGTACGCTAAGGAGGAATCACTGGTCGGAGAATAAACAGAGCCGTTGGAATAAGAGTTGTTTACCAATATTCTACCACCGGTTTTTTCAGCGACCTGATACCACCAGGTATCTTCTAAATTCACATCAAATTTCCCGTCAGTGTAAAAACAGCGGTTGTTTTTTATAGTTGAGTTCGTTGTCAGGGCAGCATCACCGTTAGAATAGTTGTGGAATGTGGAAATGCTGTCGCCTAAAATAGAAATTGTTTTGTTTAATAAAGGCTTCTCGTTTTCGAGTGAGGCGCTTGAGGGGAGTATAAGGGAATTAAGAATTGTTAAAAGGCATAAAGAGAGGGAGAATATATTTTTAATTAAAGTTTTTTTCATAATATTACTCCTTTCTTTAAGCATAAGGTGATTTTACCTCTTTTTACCGATTAAATCAAGTGAAAAAGCAAGAAAAAATCCCGCCACCGAAATTATCGGTGGCGGGTAAGCTTTATTCTGCTTTCAACGCACGCTGAAGCCAGATTGATGCAATATCAATCGCTGCCCATAAACCGTTCTTTTCGGTTCTCTTGACAATGGCTTCGAGAGGGTTGATGTTGGGGTCTGTGTTCACAAGTTGAACAATTACTTTATCGGCAATTTTTACACCGTGAACCTCGTGTGCAGATGCAACAGAGAGCATAACAACGAACGGATCGCTCATATTGCCGTAGTAGATTGTGTTACCTTTACGAACTATTGGTTTACCTTTATAGGTGAGAAAACTTGTTTGAGTATCAGCCAAACTAAACACTCCTTTATCTAAATGGTCTTAGTTAAGATATGATTTAAGAAGAACCTGGAGAAGTTCATCTCTGTCGATTTTTCTTATAAGACTTCTGGCGTTATTGTGTGTAGTGATGTAGGTGGGGTCTTCAGACAGTATATAACCTACAAGCTGACTGGTAGGATTGTAACCCTTTTCAACCAAAGAATTATAAACTGAAACAAGTATCTCACGCATCTCTTTTTCGTGGTCATCACTGATTCTGAATTGGATTGTTTTATCTGTCATAAATACACCTCCTAAAACTATGGTATTATTATAAACTATTAATTATAAAATTACAACAGTAAATTTATTAAGATTTAGTGAATTACGCTCTTAATTCAATACCGATATCCTTAAGATTAGCGAGAATTACATCTATCCAACCCTGAACTTCATCCATTTCAAGAGTTCTCTCTTTTGAAGAGAAAATGAGACGAACGGTAATACTCTTGATTTCGCCGTTATCATAAGTATCTATAACCTTGACATTGTCAAGTTCGTTGAGAGCGAGTTTATTCCAACATTCGGCAAGGTCAGCGAAAGTTTTTCCCTCTTTCATTATAAGTGAAAGGTCATAATAAGTTGACTGCTGTGAAGAAGGCTCAACGAAATTGATGTTTGCGCCGTTTATTGTGATGAAGCTGTCAACGTCGAGCTCAATACAAACAACTTTTGCAACTTTATCAACTTTTTGAGCATTGGTGGGATGGAGAGTATTAATTGTGCCGACATCTACACCGTCACATGAAACGAGAGCTGTGTTCTTAGGATGCTGCCAAGCATGAATGGGAGCAACTTTTTTAAGAACAGGGTTTTTATGTTTTATCTGTGTGAAAATGTTATTGATGATGGTAACTGCTTTGAAGAAAAGGTCTTTTTCGGAAACAGTTTTATCATAAAGGACAACACCTAAACGGCGACGCTCGTTAGCAGTACCGTCTTCTTTAATACCGTCAACAACTCTACCTATTTCAAATATGCCGTAGCTATCGGCAAAATCTTTGTTTTCGAATGCTGCAAGTAAGAGTGTAGGTATCATTGAATTACGGATAGTACCGTTATCAGAGCTTTCTATATTAAGAACTTTAACATTTTCTTCAACTTCTATACCAAGCTTCTTGTACTTTCTTACGTCGCCCCAGATATAAGAGTGAACTTCGTGAAGATTATAGTGTTTAACAAGAATATCCTTGATTTCGTTGCTTTCGGAACGAACAGGTGCACTCTTAACAGGTTTGAGAGGGCTTTTTGTTGTTATGATACTGAAGTTATCATAACCGTAAATTCTTGTGATTTCTTCAATGATGTCGGCTTTGATTGTAACGTCCTTAGTTGCTCTGTATGAGGGAACTTTTACAGTGAATTCGTTACCATCTTTTTCAACACCGAAGCCGAGAGCTGTAAGAGTTTTTACAATTCTTTCTTCGCTGATATCAATGCCGGTGTATTTATCTACATATGCTTTATCAAAAGTAATTGAAATTTCGGGATACTTTCTTACATATTCGTCTGTCAGTTGAGATGCAACCTTAGCACCATCATCGATTGATTTGAGAAGATAAGCAAAACGCTTTGCTGCAGTAACAGTCATTTCCGGGTCAAGCATTTTTTCATATCTTGCAGAAGCATCAGTACGAAGACCGAGTCTTGATGATGATTTTCTGACGCTGACGCCGTCAAAGTTTGCGCATTCAAGAACTACTGAATCTGTATCGCCGACAATTTCAGAGTCAAGACCACCCATAATACCTGCAATCGCAACAGGTGTTGTGCCATTCTGTATGAGAAGTGTATCTGTTGTTATGTCGCGCTCAGTGTTATCAAGAGTTGTGAATTTGCAATCTTCTTTGGGTGTATCAACTACAATTTCGTCGATTTTATTTGCGTCGAATGCATGTGTAGGCTGACCCATTTCAAGCATAATGTAGTTTGTAAGGTCAGCGAGAAGGTTAATGCCTCTCATACCGCAGTAGTAAAGCCTGATTTGCATCGACATAGGACTGACATTTTTTGTGATGTTGTCCATCTTTACGCAAGAGTAACGGTAAACAAGGTCAGGTCTTCCTACTGTAACCTTGATTTTTTCGTCGCCGTCATAAGCAAGGTCCGAAAGGGGAAGAGGCTTTAATTCTCTGTCAGTAAGAGCCGCAAACTCGCGGGCAATACCATAATGACCCCAAAGGTCAGGACGGTTAGTAAGCGATTTATTATCAACTTCAAAGATAATGTCATCGATGGGGTAGATGTCTTTAAGGTCGGTGCCATTAGGAGCATCAACATCGATTTCCATAAGACCTGATTTATCATCAGAAAGACCGAGCTCAAATGCTGAACAGCACATACCTTCGGATTCATAACCTGCAACGGTTGCTTTTTTAATTTCACCTGCAGGAACTCTGCCACCGGCTTTAACAAAAGCGATTTTCATATTCTCACGAACATTAGGTGCGCCGCAAACAACATCATAAATTCTGTCGCCGCCATCAACCTTAAGGAGATGAAGCTTCTTTGAGTTGGGGTGGTTTTCAATAGAAATGATTTCACCTACAACAACATCGCGTAAATCTTCACCTTTTACAATGATGTCTTCAACCTCAGCGGTTGCAAGAGTGAAACTGTTAATAAGAGCTTTAATATCAAGACCCTCAAGGTCAACATATTCTTTAATCCAGTTAATTGAAACAAACATTTATTTGACCTCCTTTTCGGGTGCAGTGAAAGTTGCATTTTCAAACTGTGAAAGTGATTTAAGATTGCAGGAGTTGAAAACACGGATATCTTTGATTCCGTATCTCATCATTGCAAGTCTTGTGAGACCAAGACCGAAAGCGAAACCTGTATATTTTTCAGGGTCGAGACCACCGGCAATAAGAACATTGGGGTGAATCATACCGCAGGGACAAAGCTCGAGCCAACCGGAATCTTTACAGGAAGGGCAACCCTTGCCTCCGCAGATTGTGCATTGGATATCGAGCTCGAAGCCGGGTTCGACAAAGGGGAAGAAACCGGGGCGGAGTCTTACTGTAATGTCCTGCTGGAATACTTCTGAAAGCATAGTTTTCATGAAATATATAAGGTTTGAAATGGAGATGTCTTTATCAACCATTACGCCTTCCATCTGGAAGAATGTGTTTTCGTGGCAAGCGTCAATCTTCTCGTTTCTGAAGCATCTGCCGGGGAAAATAACACGAATTGGTCTGTCTGCTTCAAGCTCGGGAGTGTATTTTTTAAGAATAGCATTCTGCGCAGCAGAGGTGTGTGTTTTAAGTAACTGATTTGTGCTGAGGTAGTAGGTATCCTGCATATCACGTGCGGGATGATGCTTAGGGATATTAAGCGCCTCGAAGCAGTGGTAATCGTCAACTATTTCGTCGTAATCCTCGATTGAGAAACCCATACCCGCAAAGATATCCTCAAGTTCGCGCTGAACGAGGGTGATAGGATGGTATGAACCTTTATTTTCGGTAATAGGGAAGGTTACGTCATAATCTTCCGCGGCGTTAATAAGGCGTTCTTCTTCAAGTTTTGCGATTTCAACACCTTTTTCTGCGATGTTTTTCTCGATAAACTGTTTAACCTCGTTTATAATCTGACCTGCTTCTTTTTTCTGATCATTCGGAACATTTCTGAGTTCACTCATAAGGGAAGCAACAGCACCCTTTTTGCCGAGGAATTCAATTCTTAGTTGTTCAAGTTCAGCAGGATTAGAGGCAACTTTAACTTTTTCCTCGAATTGCTGTTTTAACTGTTGTGCTTTTTCCAGCATTAAATTCAGTCCTTTCAATTTATGTTAAATAATTAAAAACTTTGTTTTGGTGAAAACCGCTGTTTATGGAATTAAATAAAAAAAGCCTTCATCCCAAAAAGGGACGAAGACATACTCCGCGGTACCACCCTGATTTTTGCTACAAGCAAACACTCGTCTGTAATATAACGGTTACACCCGTCGCGACCTACTGTGGTTCAGCCGCGCTGCTAACAAGTGAACTTCAAAGAAAACGTTTGTAATGTGCTTACAGCCGGGGCACATCTCTCTGTGACATCAGTAAACTTCTACTCTCTTGCTCAAATGCATTTGTAATATAATACCATAATAAAAATTAAATTTCAATACTATTTTATGAAAAAACAGGAACTGCAAAAACAGTTCCTGTAATGATTTTAGCCCTTAACAGTGCCGCCTTTCATCTTGATAAGCTCGCGATAGCTGATAAGCTCAACACCGTTGTCTTTTAAATATTTATGTACATAGGGGTCTTTCATAAGCTGGTATTCCCATACTCTGTCCTGCCATCTGCCGGTGATGCCTTTAAGCTCATCTGTTTCAACGGAAGGATGTACGAAAGTTTCTGTAACACCATTATCAGGGATATCAGTCCAGATTTTGAGGATAGTGTCACGGTATACTTCGTAGCTGACACGCATATCGTCATTCCAATCCGGGAAAAGAAGATAATCGGGGATAATAACATTGTATTTTTTGCCCCAGTGTTTTGAAAGAAGGGTAACGGCTGCGTAAGCTATATAAGGTGTGCCGTTAGGACAAATTCTTTTATCGTGCTTTGTGTAAAGACGATAAGCATAGCCATAAGAGCCGCAAATTTTAAGTGCAAGCTTTGAAAGACCGAGTCTACCGGTATAATGACCGTAAAGTGAACCCATATGGTTGTCAACGTGAGAGGGCTTCATTCCCATGCTGTGAGCAAGGTCAATCTGAGCACGGACTTCCTTTTCTATATCTTCGTAAGAAGCATTTTTCTCAACCTGGTCACTTTCGTGCCACATAAATCCTTCTTCATCTATGAGGGTTTTGCCGTCGGTAAGAGGTTTCCATCGGTATTTACCCCACTCGCTTGTAAGTGTAGTATGTACACCGATAGCGTATTCGGGGTGTGCCTTTGAAAATTCAACTGCATCTGCAGCAGCAGGGCAGGGCATCATAACAGTTGCTGATTTAAGCCAACCGCCGAGAAAAAGCTCGTTCACTGCATCATTAGCTGCTTTACACATTCCGTAGTCATCCGCGTTTACAATAAGATATTTAGCCATAATATTCCTTTCGTACCTGAAATACAGGTAAATAAATTCTTAACAACATTATAATACTTGCAAAAAATAAATCAAGTATGTAGAAAAAATTTGTTTACTATATTCATTAAAGTCTTTACTTTAAAAAATAGTGTGATAAAATATACTCATAAAAACGGAGGTGCTTTTTATGTCAGATATTAAACTCGGTGTTCAGCTTTTTACTTTGCGAGACAAGTGCAAAAATGCAGAAGATTTTGAAACCACACTTAAATTTCTCGATAGTATAGGTTGTAATGTTATTCAGATTTCTGCAATCGGTGATATTCATCCTGAAATTGTTGCGGAACTTGTTGATAAATATAAAATGGATGTTTGTGTTACCCATAAACCTTATGACAGAATGAAAAATGACCTTGATGCCCTTATTTATGAGCATGACCTTATTCACTGTAACAATATCGGTATAGGTTGTATGCCCGGTACTGTTCACGAATCCTTTGAAGGCGTTACCGGCTTTATAATGAAATGTAACGAAATTGCAGAAAAAATGGAAGCCAAGGGTAAAAAACTCTGTTACCATAATCACGCCCTTGAGTTCGAGGTTTACGACGGCAAACGCACTTTCGAAAGACTTATTGAAGAAGCGCCTAAACTTCAGTTTATACCGGATACATACTGGATGCAGGTTGGTGGTGTTAATCCTGCAGAATATCTTAAAAAGCTTGCGGGCAGGGTAGATGTCTGTCATTTCAAGGATATGAGAATTGTAAATAATCAGCAACAGTTTGCAGAGTGCGGAACAGGTAACATTGACTTTGATGCTTGCTACCGTTCCTGTAAAGAAATCGGTGTCAAATATATTGTTATAGAGCAGGATTTGTGTTATGACAAGGATCCCTACGATAGTGTTAAAATCGGTTTTGAAGGTCTTAGACGTATTGCTGCGGAGAATAAATAAAACATATGATTTACGATTTAAAAAACTGTCGTGACGGAAGTGCCGCAACTTACAAAACAACCGTTGATATTACAGAAAATAACGGTATTTTGACTTTTATTTTTACAGCGGAGCACACGGCGTTCTATTGTCCGCACAGCGGGTACAATAAAATTCATTCGGAAGGGGATGCCTGTGAAATCTTAATAGGCTCCGACCCTGAACGTAAAGTTTATTACGAGATTGAAATAAGTCCCGAAAATGACCTTATGGTAGCCGAAATGGTTAATCACGGTTTTGATGAAAATAATGAGCCGATTTTAGATATTCATTTTGTTGATGATTGCTTTGTTAAAAGCGATGTCCAAAAATCTCAAAACGGCTATTCAGCTAAGGTCAGTTTCCCAAAAGAAAAA
The DNA here is from genome assembly GCA_045603185.1 of Acutalibacteraceae bacterium. Taxonomy (GTDB): domain Bacteria; phylum Bacillota; class Clostridia; order Oscillospirales; family Acutalibacteraceae; genus DTU089. The sequence continues at coordinate 48,870 of JAZULQ010000004.1, read as the reverse complement.
GTTTTAAGCGGTGATGGAAAAATCTATTTTAATACCTACCGCCTTGAAACTGATGGTGGAGAAATGGATAAACATCTATTTGCACTTATACCCACAATGTTGCCGAAATTCCATGCACCTGAATATTTTGTTTATCTGGAAGATTACGTTAAATAAAAGCTTATATCAAAAAAGACTTGCCGATACGGCAAGTCTTTTTCATTTATACTTTTCACATTCTGCAACTGCTAATCTATCGCAACGCTCATTTTCCGGGTGTTCATTATGTCCTTTTACCCAGTTGAAAGTAACCTTGTGCGTTTCAAGTAGTTTAAGTAATTCCGTCCATAAATCCGGGTTTAAAGCGGGTTTTTTATCTGCTTTTCGCCAGCCGTTTTTCTGCCAGGAATACACCCATCCTTTTGTAATTGAATCAAATACATATTTTGAATCTGTTGTTACAGTGACTTCGCAGGGCATTTTTAAAGCTTTTAATGCAGAAATAACAGCAGTAAGCTCCATTCTGTTGTTGGTGGTGTTGTTTTCGCCGCCACTAAGCTCTTTTTCGGTACCATTATAACGTAAAATTGCACCCCAACCACCGGGACCGGGATTGCCGCTACAAGCGCCGTCAGTAAAAATTTCTACTTTTTTCATTTTCTGTCCTCTGAAAACTTTTTTTACATATTAACATATTTTCTGAACATTTTAAAGATATAAATTATATTTTTTCCTTTTGGAGGTTTTTATATGGTTGCGGTGTTGATTGAGAGGGAGAACAGATTAATAAATGAGTGTTTCGGCGTGTTTTCTGTCTCACAACTACCGGTATTCGGTGATAGTCTTTTTTCAATAATCGTAAAGAACATTTTTGCTCTTGAAGCAGAAAAAATTATTGTGAACTCATCCAATATACCCTTAGAAAAAAATGATGAAAAAATAGAAATTATTGAAGAGAACGAAACTTTCAAAAACTATCTTTTGTTGACTCCGAGTGACTACACGGCATTCTTTTATACTGACGTGTATTTTGAATTTGATAAGCAATTAAAATTGTCCGGGAATATCTCTTTAAATGAACATAAAATTTGTGCCCAAAACGGCGGTATCATTGGGTTTGTATTAAAAAATGAGAACGCTGTTAAGTATGCTGATTATGGTGAAAAAGATATAGAAAAATATATTGAAACGCTCCCTGAAATCAAGTTCAATTCATACGAAAAAAGACTGGAAAAACCTCTGGATTATAAAGATTTAATTGACGATATTTTAACCGGAAAAACCTTCTTCAGGTTACCTGAAATTGCTCAGGGAATATATGCAGAAACGAAAATTCCGCAAGGCGATTTTGTTATTATTCCTCCCGTATATCTCGGGCAGAATGTACAAATAGAACGCGGAAGTGTAATCGGACCTAACACGGTCGTTTTCAACAACACTCTTATTTCACAAAACAGCAATATAAGAAACACTGTTTTATCTGACGGCTGTTATATTTCTTCGGGCTGTTTTGTTGATGATAGTCTGTTGTGTCCTAACGTTTCTGTTCGTCGTAATTCTGTAATATTTCCTGATACCGTTATAGGTAGAGATGTATCTGTCGGAGAAGACTGTGTAATTGAAAATAACGCTTTTATAAGACCCTTTTCAAGGGTTGATGATTTTAAGAAGAATTACGTTAATTTCAAGCCTGAAAGTAACCAGTCACCTGCGGGTTTTTATGGGTATACACCCGAAAAAGCAGCTCTTTTGGGAGCGTCTGTTGGTGTTGTTTTCAATTCTCCAAAAATAGCTGTTGCTGGTGACGGTGAATTTAATTCAACTGCCTTAAAACTAGCTCTTTTAGGAGGGCTTATGACAACAGGGGCAAATTGTTATGATTTCGGAACAAGTTTTATGTCATCTTTGCATTATTTTATGCGATTTTGTGAACTTGACTACGGCGTTTTTGTAAGCGGTAACAGTGAGGGTACCGTGATAACAATTATGTCAAAAAACTCATACTCGATTTCCAATAGCGACTATTATAATCTTAAAAATGTCATGACTTCACCAACTATAGAACGCTGTGGACCGGATAAGTGCAAGAATGTGCGACAAATTCATGGTATGCAGCGAATGTACATTCAAAATCTTGTGAAACACTTTAGAGGTGAATTGGATTTTATGCCTGTTATTGAGTGTGAAAACAAAAGACTTTTGAGTGTAGTAGAATTAGCTGTTGCGAAAATTGGTTTTAAATCAGGAAAAAAGAGAGTAAAATTTATCATAAACTGCGAAGGCACAAAATTGACAGCTGAATGTAACGGAAAGTATTTTTCTCATAAAAAACTTCTTGAAATCGTTTCGTATTTCATAAACATTAGAAAAGATATTGGTGATGAAATTAAAAATAATTTCTATGATTTATGTTATCTGGATGCAGTGATTCTTTGTTTTGTGTTAATGGATATTCTTAGTAAAATCGGGATAACTCTCGATGAAGCATATAGCAGATTGCCGTCATTTTATGTTGCGGAGAATACCGTTCCTTTGAAAATCTCGTTCAGTGAATTGGCGTCAGATTTAAGTCGGAAGAACAAAATTTTATTCCGAAAAGGTGAGTTGCAATATGAAGACGGTTCATCCAATGTGAAAATCAATAAAACTGCGGATGGAAAATTACGGATTGCTGTGCGTGCAATGACTATTGAGACGGCTCGTGAAATTGTAGGTGATTTAACCGGGATAGTAAAGGGACTTTGAATACGGAAGTATTGACATTAAAGACAATTAATTGTATTATATATAGTTAGAAAATAGAAGAGTGCCGTCTTGTTAAAGTCGGCGTTACATAAACAATATTTTATGACTTGAATTACTACTCATACGAACACAAAAAAGTGTCGCTTTTAGGAGATTATTATGCAAAAAGAAACTAAGACAAAACAGAGCTCCCAACAAAACAAAAAGAAGAGCTCTAAAGCTGCGACTAAGTCTAAGAACACTAAAACAAATAAAAATAAACAGAACAACTTGTCTGCAGAAAACAAAAAAGCAACAAAAAAGAAAAATGAAAAAAATAATATGAAACAGACTACAAAGAAAAATGCGAATACACATAATGCGAAGAATTCTTTGTATTCACGTGTTTCCTCAACAGCGAAATCCATCCCGGTTAAAATATCCTTCCTCGGAGGTATTAACGAGGTAGGAAAAAATATGACTTGTTATGAGTATGTGAAGTCTATGTTGGTCGTTGATTGCGGTCTGGCTTTCCCTGAATCTGACCAATTAGGTGTCGATTTTGTAATACCTGACTTTACCTTTGTAGAGCGTAATGTTGATAAGTTAAAGGGTGTTATCATCACTCATGGTCATGAGGATCATATAGGTGCTCTTTGTTATCTTTTGAAGAAAATTAATGTTCCGGTGTATGCAACATTGCTTACTGCGGGACTTATAAGAGGCAAACTTTCTGAACACAAGCTTGACCACGAGGTTGAACTTCATATCGTAAAAGCCGGTGATGAAGTTGTCCTCGGTGATTTTTCGGTTGAGTTTATTAAAGTCAATCACTCTATTCCGGATGCTGTTGCACTTGCAATTAAGTGTGAAGGCGGAACTATTGTACAAACCGGTGACTTTAAAATTGATACAAGTCCTATTGATGGCGGAATTATTGATTTATCGAGATTTGCAGAGTTAGGTAATGAAGGCGTGCTGTGTCTTCTTTCCGATTCTACTAATGCTGAGCAACCCGGATATTCGCAAAGTGAGAGCAAGGTCGGGGAAACCTTCCGCAATTTGTTTACCCAAGCCGGAGATCGAAGGATTATAATTGCAACTTTTGCGTCGAATATTCACAGAGTTCAGCAAATTATAGACATAGCTGCTCAGACCGGTCGTAAGGTTGCACTTTCCGGTCGTAGTCTTGAAAACGTTGTTGCAATAGCATCTGAATTAGGTTATGTAAATATTCCTGATGGCACCCTTGTCGGTATTGATGATATAAAAAAATACTCCGACGACAGACTGGTTATTGTTACAACAGGAAGTCAGGGCGAGCCTATGTCGGCGCTGTCAAGAATGGCGTCGGGTAATCACCGTAAAGTAAACATTGGTTACAACGATTGTGTTATAATTTCCGCAAGACCTATTCCCGGTAATGAAAAAACTGTTTATCGCGTAATTAATGATTTGCTCAGATTGGGCGCAAGAGTAATTTACGAGAAAATGTATGATGTTCACGTTTCAGGGCACGCTTGCCAGGAAGAACTCAAAATTATGCTCTCTCTTGTAAAACCTAAATATTTTATTCCTGTTCACGGCGAACAAAAGCATCTTCGATATCATGCCAGAATAGCCGAAAGCGTTGGAATTGACCATAATAACATTCTGATTGCTGATAACGGTTATGAGGTCTCTGTCAGTGAACGAATGATTACCGTTTCAGGTACGGTAGCAAACGGCAAGGTTTACGTTGACGGTTACGGTGTAGGTGACGTAGGTACGCGTGTTATGAAGGAGCGTTTGCACCTTGGCCAGGATGGCATAATTATTATTGCCGCTACCATTGACGGTGCATCCGGAGAATTGCTTTCAGGACCTGAAGTTCTTTCCAAAGGTTTTGTTTACGTCAAGGAAGCGGAGCTTCTTATGAAAGAAGCAGTTGCACTTTCTATGCACGTTATAGACAGTTTTCCGCCTTACAGCTTTGATATTAACTCAATGAATACAAAACTCAGAGACGAGATTTCACGTCTTATGTACGAACGAACAAAAAGAAGTCCGATGATTTTGCCGGTTCTTATGCAGGTATAAGGCAATGAACGGAGGCATGGTATGAAAATTAAAGCCTTGTTATATCAGAACCCATTTGGGTTTATTGCAACAGCATTTTTACTCGTTTTTACGGTAATATTTTGCTTTATTGATACTAAAACAGCGATTGCGTTCGGTATTGCATTTGCGATTGTTTTTTTGTCGCAGACTATTTACTCGGTTTTTGTGTTCAAAAATACGAAGAAATATGTCACTCAATTAAGTGCATCTCTCGGCTCTGACAGTTCTGAAAGTGTGACTTCTTTTCCGTTGCCGACTGTTATGTGCGATAAAATGGGAAATATCGTTTGGTACAATATGCAATTTGCGGAGGAAATCGTTGATAATTACGAAATCAAAAATCTTTCGATGAATGATTTTTTTGATTCATTTTCCTTTTCCAAAATTGCTGATGAACGTGTTTCTGATGCGACATTCGCAGATAAAAAGTTTACTGCTTTTTCAATGGTTGTAAAAAATTCCAAGAAACCGTTAATGTGTATTCATTTTTTTGATGACACACATCTTAAAAACATTGCTGATGAGTATCATTTCTCAAGGCCGTTTGTTATGTTGATGCTTGTTGATAATATAGAAGAATTGTCACGTGGGCTTACGGACAGCAAATTCGCTTTGGTTTCAAGCGGTATTGAAAGCCGTATTGAGGAATGGCTTAAGGGAGAAAATGTAATTCTTAAAAAAATCGGTAACGGCAATTATCTTGTTATCGGCGAAAAACGTAATCTTGACAGATTGTGTGAAAACAAATTCTCGGTTCTTTCGGATGTGCGCAATTACACCTATCAGGATACTCCTGTCAATTCCTCGTTATCAATCGGTGTAGGCACTGGTGCAGATTTTTCTGAATGTGAAGCCATAGCCAGAAAAGCCCTTGATATGTCTTTGGGTAGAGGCGGTGACCAGGCGGCGGTACATACAGACGAGGGTTATATTTACTTCGGCGGTGTTTCGAACCGTTCTAACGACAGTTCTCGCGTATCTCCGAGACGTACCGCGGCAAATATAGCTACTCTTATCAAGCAATATGAAAAGATTATTATCGTAGGACACAAGTATTCTGACTATGATGCTATCGGCGCGGCAATGGGAATGCAGTTTTTTGCTACGGCAAACGGCATTGAAGCGTTTGTTGTAGTTGACTCAAAAACCACACTTGCTTCACCGCTTGTGAATTTATCGAACGATAAAGGCTATAAGTCTTTTATTTCACCATCCAAAGCTCTGGATATGTGTGATGACGATACGGTGGTAGTAGTTGTTGATACTCATAGACAAGCTTTGTTGGATGCGCCTGACTTATATGCTCTTGCAGGTGCAGTAGTGGTTATTGACCACCATAGACGTTCTGATGACTATATTGAAGATGCTCAGGTATTTTACAGTTCTCCGTCTTCATCTTCAACCTGTGAAATGGTTGCTGAATTAATTGAGTATTCAACTATACTTGATAATATTCCGCCGATAATATCAACTGCTCTGTTATCCGGTATTGTGCTTGATACAAAGGATTTCGTGTTAAGGACCTCCCAGAGAACTTTCGAGGCGGCAGGTTTCTTGCGCGATAACGGCGCTGATACCATAGTAGTCAAAAAATTGTTTTCTATTGATTCTGATATGGCAACGTTGAGAAATGAGATTATAAGCGAAGCGAAAATTCATAATGGATATATGATCAGCAGTACTTCGATTGATAATAAAAATATCAGAATTATTACTTCATCCGCAGCCGATGAAATGCTTGGTATAGAAGGTGTTAAAGCTTCTTTTGTGATTTCAAAAATGGGTGTGGGTAAAATCCAAATTTCTGCACGCTCTTTAGGCGAAGAGAATGTTCAGCTTATTATGGAGCTTCTTGGCGGAGGCGGCCATTCCACAATGGCGGCGGCGCAGATTAAAGGTTCAAATCTGGAGCAAGCGAAACAAATGCTTGTTAATGCTATTGAACAATATGAATCTAATAAATAACTTTCCGACGGAGGTAACAATTATGGAAGTTTTTTTAAAAAGTGATGTTAAAGGTTTAGGCAAAAAAGGTGAGAAAGTCAGCGTATCTGAAGGATATGCTCGTAATTTCCTTTTCCCTCGCGGTCTTGCTGCCGAAATGAATGCACAGCTTATTTCTGAACTTAAAAATAAACAGTCTTCTGAGAAATTTAAAGCTGACGAAGAATTAAAAGCCGCTAAAAAATTTGCTGAAAAAATCAATGGACAAACTGTTGTTATTAAAGCAAAGGGTGGAGCTAACGGCAAGCTTTTCGGTTCTGTAACAGCTAAGGAAATTGCAACTTTGATTTCCGGTAAATTCTCTGTGAAGGTTGATAAACGTAAAATCACGGTAGATGATATTAAAGCATTTGGAACATATAACGCACAGGTTAGACTTCATCCTCAGGTTACTGCTGATTTTAAAGTTCAGGTAACAGAGGAATAAAAATCGTTCTGAAAGGGATATAAATATGGCTGAAAAAAACAGTCTTCCGACTTTTGACAGTATTGATTTGCCATACAGCTTAGAAACAGAACAAGCTGTTATCGGCTCTGTTTTAATTAATCCGGAATGTGTCAGCGTTGTTCTTTCGCATATAAAACCTGATTATTTTTATATGCCTCAACATAAGTCAATAATGGAAGCCATCGTTATTCTCGATACCCTTGGCTCGAGAATAGATGCGTTGACAATTCTTGATAAACTCAGTGCCGACAGTAACTTTGATATGGAAAGTGGTAAGAATTACCTTTTCCAGCTTGCACAGATTGTTCCGTCTGCCGCTAATGTTGAGAATTACTGTAAAATAGTTAAAGAGAAATATTTTCTTCGCACGCTTATTACTATTTCAAAGGAAACTATTGATTCCGCCATTGATGGCGGTGCCGAAGCTGATAAGATACTTGATGCCGCAGAGCAGAAGATATATGATATCCGAAAGGGTAAGACAACCGGTTCACTTCAGCGTTTAAGCGATGTTATTTCCGCTGAAGTTTATCCGAATCTTGTTAAGATTTCTTCGGAAAATGCAGAGGAGTTTAAAGGTATTCCCATGGGCTTTTCCAAAATTGATGAGATTACATCCGGTCTTAACCGTTCTGACCTTATTCTTATTGGTGCTCGTCCCGCTATGGGTAAAACAAGTTTTGCTCTTAATATTGCAAGAAACGTATCTTTGGCGGGTAAAAAGGTAGTTTTCTTTTCCCTGGAAATGTCAAACGAACAGCTGGCGGCTCGTGTACTTTCTACGGAAGCTCGTGTAGAGTCAAACAAGCTTCGTTCGGGTGATATTTCTTCTGAAGAGTGGGTAAGGCTTGCTGAGGCAACTGACAGACTTACTAAGTGTAATCTGTATTTTGATGATACTGCTTCTATTACAGTTCCGGAAATTAAATCAAAAATTAAACGTGCCAAAGATGTTGATTGTATAATAATCGACTACCTTGGACTTATGGAGTCCGCCAAGAAAAAGGAAAACCGTGTTCAGGAAGTTACTGAAATTACACGTAGTCTTAAAATGTTGGCAAAAGACCTGAAAATTCCGGTAGTTGTTTGCGCACAGCTTTCCCGTGGACCTGAAAAGAACGGCAAAGCTTCTAACAGACCTATGCTTTCTGACCTTCGTGATTCCGGTTCAATAGAGCAGGACGCCGATATTGTTATGATGCTTTATCGTGAAGGTTACTATAAAAATAGTTCGCAGAATGCGGATGAAATCGATATGACACAAGCGGACGTGGATATCGCTAAAAACAGACATGGCCCAACAGATAGGGTAAAGCTTCACTGGGATGCTCAGTATACGCTATTCTCAACACTGGAGTACAGAGATGAATAATTATTCTCTAATCGTTAAAAATAAAGTTTTATCAGCATTGAATGATTATTCAATGATTGAAGAAACCAAAAAAATCGTTGTAGGTTTTTCCGGTGGCGCCGACTCTATATGCCTTTTACATATTTTAAACGATTTAAAGGCTGATTTCGGTTTTGAACTTTGTGCCGCGCATATCAATCACGGTATCAGAGGCGCAGAAGCTGTACGTGATGCTGATTTTGCCGCTGAATTCTGTGAAGATAATAAAATTTCGTTTAATCTTCTTGAGGTTGATTGCGTTGGTCTGGCGGAAGAGTCAGGAGAAACTTTGGAAGAGTGTGGCAGACGTATCAGATACGGATTCTTTAACACTTTGGCTGATGGGTACACAAAAATTGCAACCGCACATAACTGTAATGATAATGCTGAAACTGTTATCTTTAATTTAATTCGCGGTTCTTCAATAAAAGGTGTGGGAGGCATACCTCCGGTCAGGGATAATATAATCAGACCGCTTATTTATTGTACTCGTGAAGAAATAGAAGGGTATTGTGCTGAGAATAAATTAACCTTTGTCACTGACAGCACAAATTTATCCGATGATTATACGAGAAACAAAATAAGACATTTAATAATTCCCGTTATGGAAGAAATCAATTCCGGTGCTTTGTCCAATATTTCTTCGTTCAGCGAGTCGGCTAAAGATGTTTCGGATTATTTATGTAAAGAGGCTTTATCTGCTCTCAAGTGTTGCTTCAAAGGCGTCAACAAATACGATGCAGTAAGACTATCAACTTATGATAAGGCTGTTGTAAAACAAGCGATAGTTATAGCTTTTGAGAACTTCTGCGATAAAAGTATTGACAGTAGAAAGATTGAGGATATATATAGTCTTCTTTATAAAAAGGGGCGCATTCAGTTATATGGCGACATTTATGTAGAAGTTGTTAAGAACGAATTGTGTTTTTTTGTAATGGAAAATGAACAACTTGATGCTCCAAGATGTATTGATTCATTACCTTTTGAGTTTTCCTATGGTTCTTATAAAGTTAGTATTTCGAAATACGAAAATAATTCAAAAAAAATTAATAAAAACGTATTGGATAATCTGATAGATTGTGATAAAATTGTTGGTAATGTTTTCCTGAGGAATCGGCTTGAAGGTGATAAATTCACGTTGCCTAAACGCAATGTTTCCAAATCACTGAAAAAATTATTTAACGAGTTTAATATTCCTGTTGAAAAGCGTGATTCGTTGCCGATTCTTTGTGATGATGTGGGTATTTTATGGATTGATTCAATAGGCGTTGCTTCGCGTTGTTCTGTTGATTCTCATTCATGTAATATTATTTGTGTATGGGGAGAAAATAATGATAAGCAATAATATGTTTAACGATATAGATCGTGTTTTAATTTCTCAAGAGGAACTTTCAGATGTTGTTAAGGAGCTCGGACAGAAAATTTCTGAAGACTACAAGGATAAGGATTTGCTTCTTGTAAGTATTCTTAAAGGTTCAGTAATATTTATGGCGGATTTAATGCGCGAAATTACTATTCCGTGTAATATTGATTTTATGGCTGTTTCAAGCTACGGCTCAGGAACAAAATCATCCGGCGTTGTCAAAATTATCAAGGACCTTGATTCATCTATTGAAGGTAAGGATTTGCTTATTGTTGAGGATATTCTTGACAGCGGAAGAACATTAAGTTATATCAGAGAAATCCTACTTGCACGTAATCCAAAGAGTATAAAAATCTGTACACTTTTCGATAAACCCGAAAGACGCGAAGTTGATTTGTATGCTGACTATATAGGTGCACGCGTTCCTAATGAGTTTATTGTTGGTTACGGACTTGACTATAATGAATATTACAGAAATCTGCCGTATATAGGTGTATTAAAAGAATCTGTTTATTCCGAATAAATTTAAGCAGAGAGAGGTGAGCTGTTATAAAACGCAGCGAAAGAATCAAATCATTTTTGCCGTATATTCTTATACCGCTTGTACTCATTATTTTTGTAACGATGTATTCTTCAGGTACACCGAGATCTTCAAAGCTTGAGTATTATCAGGTTGTTGAATATTTTGATAGCGGTAAAGTTACCCAGTATGAATTAAATATCGGTACGGGTGCCCTTAATTTCAAGTTGACGGACGGTACTTCTAAAAAGTATACTGTTCCTAACGTGAATTTATTTGTTGAGGATGTTCACGAAGGCGTAGTTAAATATAACCGTGAAAATCCCAAAACACCTATTAAGTACAATTATGTTTCCGGTACGTCATATTCATTCTGGCTTCAACTTATTCCGATTGTCATCGGTGTTGTAATACTTGGTGTTGGCGGCTACTTCTTAATGAAGCGAATGAACAACACTATAACTTCTGAAAATAATCGCGCTATGAGCTTTGGTAAGGCTCGTGTTAAATTCGGCAAGGATGAAAAAAGAAAGACCACGTTTAAGGAAGTTGCCGGTGCAGATGAAGAAAAAGAGGAACTCCAGGAAATCGTTGAATTCCTTAAAGATCCCCGCAAGTTCACTGAACTCGGCGCAAGAATACCTAAGGGTGTGCTTTTAGTAGGCCCTCCCGGTACCGGTAAAACATTACTTGCCAGGGCCGTAGCAGGCGAGGCAGATGTACCTTTCTTCTCTATTTCCGGTTCGGATTTTGTTGAAATGTATGTAGGTGTTGGTGCTTCACGTGTACGTGACCTTTTTGACCAGGCAAAAAAGAGCTCTCCCGCAATTATATTTATTGATGAAATTGATGCGGTTGGTCGTCATCGTGGTGCCGGCATGGGCGGCGGTCATGATGAACGTGAGCAGACTCTTAACCAGTTGCTCGTTGAAATGGATGGTTTCGGCAACAATGAAGGTATAATTATTATTGCGGCAACTAACCGTCCTGATATTCTTGACCCTGCATTACTTCGTCCCGGTCGTTTTGACAGACAGGTTACTGTCGGCAGACCCGACCTTAAAGGTAGAGAAGAAATTTTAAAAGTGCACGCTAAAAATAAACCCCTTGCTCCTGACGTTGACCTTAAAACGGTTGCACACGGTACTGTCGGTTTCGTTGGTGCTGACCTTGAGAATCTCCTCAATGAAGCTGCACTTCTTGCGGCGAAACGCAACAAAAAAGCAGTTACAATGACTGAAATTGACGAGGCAACTATCAAGGTAGAAGTCGGCGCAGAGAAAAAATCAAGAAAATATACAGAAAAAGACAAAAAAATTACCGCTTATCATGAAGCAGGTCATGCAGTTTCTGCTTATTATCTTGAAAATTGTGAGCCTGTTTACGAGGTATCAATTATTCCCAGAGGTATGGCGGGTGGTTACACCCTATATCGTCAGGATGAAGATTCAAGCCATATGCTTAAATCCGCTATGATTGACAGAATTATATCTGCTATGGGTGGTAGAGTTGCAGAGGCTATAACCTTTGGCGATGTTTCAACCGGTGCATCTCAAGATATTTCTCATTCTTCAAAAATTGCAAGAGCTATGGTTACAAAATACGGTATGAGTGAAAAGCTCGGTCCGGTTGTTTATGGCAAGGATAATGAAGAGGTCTTCCTGGGTATGGATTATTCAAGTTCCAAAAACTATTCTGAAGCTTACGCTAATTTAATTGATGATGAGGTTAAACGCATCCTCAGTGAATGTTACGCAAAGTGCGAGGAGCTCCTTACAGTTCATAATGATAAGTTGACTCTTATTGCCGAAACTCTTATAAAAGAAGAAAAAATCGGTAAAGAAATGTTCCTTAAGCTTATGGATGAGAATTATGTTCCTGATGAAGATGTGGTTGAAGAAGTAGAGGCAAACGATGAAGTTTCAGAAAATGAAGCTGACAACATCAAGGTTAACGAAACAAACAATGTTGAAATTAACGAAGAAATTGCCGATACAACAAATGAAGAAACAGAAGAATAAAATTAACTCCGCTTGAACATTAAGTTCAGGCGGAGATTTTTATTAGAAATATTTATAAATTTCTGAGTAATCGTTTATGTAAACATCGCATAATGATTTGACTGTTTCGGGGTCTGCATTTTCTGAAACATCATTGATTCCTACTATTTTGTATTCTGCCTTTTTTGCGGTTTCAATGGCGTATAATGCATCTTCAAAAACGTAAGTGTTTTCTTTTGGCGTTCCGAGGTGTTCCAAAGATTTATCATAAATAACAGGTGTATCTTTGCCTGCGCCGACACTTGTACAGGTGAAAATTTCGGTGAAATAATCACGGATACCGTTACGTTCGAGTGCTTTTTCAACCATATATTTGTCGGTTGCCGTTGCTATACACATTTTTACATTTTTGTTTTTTAGAAATTCTAAAAATTCAGTGACACCCGGTTTCAGCAGTACTTTTTCAAAATAAAAATCCTGTACAAGAGCATTAATGCTTTTAACGATATCTATGACTGTCTTTTCGGGTGCGTAGTTTTTGATATAATATTCTGCCGCTTGTACAAGGCTCAGTTTAACAAATTCCTCTGATGCACCGGGTGGTGGGGTAATACCTTCATTTTCAAGGAATTTTAAACCGATTTCGCTCCAGATATACATTGAATCCAGTAAAGTTCCGTCAAGGTCGAAAATTGCTCCTTGAATATTCTGTAATACTTTTTCTTCGTTATTCATTGTAACCTCCAATAAAGTAGTCGCCGTGTTTTCCGTTCCAGATTATACACAGATTGCCGTTTTTAACGGATATTTCGGCATTTTTACCGCTAAATTCATTGCTGACACCTAATGGATAATCCGAGGTTAATTCAGCATTTTTGAGTTCATATAAAAGATTGATTTCGTTTACACCGTAGGACTTATCAGAAAGCGAAAATACAGAAACAGTACCTTTGTTTTCTTTTGAAAAGCGGATTGAATTATTCTTGATAACGGTTAAATGTGTTTCTTCGTCAATAAAAACAGCATTTCCGCCTTTATCTGCAATGTATGATGCTGTTTGTATACTTGCGACTGTCTGGTCAAGACGACCGCCAAGACACCCGTATATTATAAAGTTGCAAAAGCCTTTTTCAAAAGCGATATCCACAGCAAGAATTGTATCCGTTTCGTCTTTTTTTATTGGGTGTTTTATAACGTTGTCGCTATCGGGAACGTACTCTAAAGAATCGAAATCACCGACTATAAAGTGAGGTTCAAAGTTGAATTTTTGTGCGTTTTTTAAACCTGCATCTGCAGCAAATATTATATCGTTTGAGTCGGGTTTTATGCTGATATCTTCCACGGGCATTGAGCCGAAAATAAAACATCTATTCATAAATTCACCATAATTTTAAAAGTGTAATAAAAATGGCTGTTATTGTAACAGCCAAGGAATAATATATGTAATTATCGACATAATTAAACCGGCAATGAATACGCCCAGTGCGATTATAGGAAGACACTTTTTCATTCTTAAATCCATAAGAGCAGCAATAAGAGCGCCGGTCCAGCCGCCGGTACCCGGGAGTGGTATAGCGACAAAAATCAAAAGACCCCATTCTTTGTATTTATCTATTGTACCTTTTTTCTTGTTTGCTCTTGCTTCAAGCTTATCCACAATTTTAGACAAGAACTTAACTTTTCGCATTAATTGGAAAATCTTTCTGATGAAGATCAGAATGAATGGTATAGGAAGCATATTTCCTATATAGCAAGGTATAAAGTCTTTTACTAAATTACTGAGTAATTGACCAAAGGTTTCGGGTTGAGTGCCGGCAGTGTTAACATCGTTGAGAAAACGTATAAATGCGGCGGCTATCATACCGCCTCTGAGTTCGAGAACAGGGAAAAGCGAGACAATAAAAGGAATAAGTTGATCAGGGATATTATAGCTCTCGAGTAACTCGACAAAAGCTTTCGCAATAGTTTCTGTCATTATTTTACCTCATCAATATAATTGTTATCTATCAGAAATTCATGGGCTTCTTTAAGAATTGATTTATCGTTGTCGAATTTCAGACAGTTGTAAGCACTTTCGAAGGGTAACCAGATGTAATCTTCGATTTCCTCTGGTTGTATTTTTGTTTGCTCGTCATTTGTTGTTGCGACGAAAATCTGTACAGTTTTCTGTATTCTGTTCTGAATAGTGTACTGTGATTTGCTTACGAAACCAGGGAATATTTTAATGTGAATACCAGCTTCCTCAAGAACTTCGCGTTTCGCGGTTTCTTCATGGGTTTCGCCGTTTTCTACATGACCTTTAGGAAAACTCCAGTTTGAACTTCGGCGGTTTTTAATAAGAAGATATCTGACGCCACCGTTTATAATTCTGTAAACGACAGCACCGCAAGAACGCTCATAATAACATTCAAGAGTATAAGGCCTTTTTGCTGTGTAAAAACTTATGAATTTCTTGATTTCCCAATCAATAAAACGTTTCGATTTGGGTGCCGCGATTAATTTTTGTTCACCGTTGTCTTTGAAGCGGAGAATACCTATAACACGTCCATCAAAGTGCTTTACCGGATTATCAATACCTAAAATAAATACACCGCTTATGGGTGATGAGGCACGGAATTTTCCTATCGGCGTGCCGTGGTTCAGCTTAAAAAAGCCACCGTCGGGTAACTCAGTTCCGACCGCTTCGGTAACCGCAACCCGTATCAATTTACCTAACATTTTAAGATAACCTCACAAAAAAACGTAAAAATCTATTCTTGATTATAAAACTTTTTTTGACTACTTTCAATATACAAACTTGTTATAATTAAGAAAACTTTTTTGTTGATTTCATTAAAATGAAACAAATTTTACCAAAAAAGTAACCAAGAGCTTAAATAAAGCTCTTGGTTTTAATTAAAGGGTTTTTATATATTCAATAACTTCGGCTGCTTTTCCGCAGGTCATAGGACCTTCAGTACACTTGCCTACAAAGCAACTCGGACCGTAAAAGTCAAATACGGTTCTGTCAGCTTCTCTGAGTTTTTTTAGCATATCAATAGCAAAATCACGGATTTCCCACTGAGCACGGTTACATGAACGAAGCTTCATAAACAAGAGAAGCTCTCTGCCGTTTATTGTAGTAACAATGTCAACTGTGTTGCCGCTTAACTGCATATATGCAAGAAGCTCCTCGCTGACACCGGCATCTTTGAGTTCATCATAAAGGTTTGCTGTTTTTACAAAAGCTTCGCAGTATCTTGCTTTGAGTTCATCATTTTTTGCGATTGTTTCTGGAAGAATGTGTCTGCGACGGTTTGTGAGAGTAAGAGAGGGGATACCTATTGACTGCATTCTGTGACGAGCAAAATGTGTGAGACAGGAAAGAGAAACGTTATTAATTCTGAATGTGAATGTAGCTGCTTCGAGAGCTCTCTGTCTTTTTGACGAGATAATCTGTTTAATGATTTTTGCACATTCATTCTCATCAGATATTATAGTTTCTATTTGCGGAGTCGGAAGATTGCAACTTTCAATTAATGCAAAACGAGCAATAGCTTTTGAGGCATCAGGTGTGTAGCTTAAGAGCTCAACCGGCTCCTGAGATTCTATAAGTTCTGTCTGGGCTTTGTAATTGAATTTGGGAACATCCTGAACGGAGGGTCTGCGTGTCTCAAAATCTGTAAATATACCGGGAGTTAATCTGCGAGCCTGCTCAAGTAAAGATTCACCGAGCGTTTTAAGTTCCGCAAATTCGGAGCCTCTACCGTAAATCATGGCATAAAGCATATTTATCAATTCACGTGCATTGAGAGTGCAGTAGAAGTTGCTGTAAAGTGAGTAGGGAAGAAGAAATCGTGCATCTTCTTTTGGTACGCCTGCAGCAATAAAAGCTTCATATTCACCATAAAGATAGTTCATATGAGCAATATATTTGTCCTGAATGAATTTAGATTCAAAATGAGGGGTGTAATAGCCAAGCTTTGCGAAATCAACATAGCGTCTTGATTTAACGGTAAATGATGCAAGACGGAATTCAATAATAAACTGCTCGACAAGAACAGAAACATTCTGGAACGCAAGATTGAAAACAGTGTGCTCTACGGTTGATGTGTGACCGGAGCGGGTAACCTTTGAAATGAGGTTGGCGTTTTTTTGCGCATCCTTAGACAATTCAAGTATTTCAAGGGCTGTGCCGGGCTGAGTTGAAATTCTACCTGAAGCAGCAGGGAGCTTTTCGCCGGTGTCGGTTAAGCCGATGATAATAGCTTTAGAGTTTGTGTTAAATTCCGTTGTAGTCATAAATTACCCTCCGTAAAATGACAATTCATTATAACTTTCACCATTTTAACACAAGTTGTTGCTGAATTCAAGAACAACTTACAATAAGTGATAAATAACATAAAATAATCACAAATATTTTGTTTATAATTTTACAATAAAATAGTATTTAATCTTGAAAATAAAGTCCTCATATGTTATGATTAAATTAATCGTGGGTGTTTGTTGCTTTTTTGCGGTAAACCCCGCAAAAGGAGGAGAAATTAATGGCAATTATAAAAAAGGAAGCCTACTTCTATTCGTCAACCGGCGTTGATAAAATCCGCACATTGATATGGTACGATGATGAGGTTGAACATATAGGTGTTTTTCAGATAGCGCATGGTGTTTGTGAGCATATCGGCAGATACGATGACTTTGCCAGATTTCTTGCTTCAAATGGCTATGTTGTATGTGGTAACGACCATATAGGTCACGGTAAATCTGTTGCTTGTGAAGAGGATTTGGGCTTCACTGCTGAAAAAGACGGTTATCGCAGATTTGTCGATGATATGCACATACTCTATTCCATTATGCACAAGCGTTACCCCGAATTACCTTACACATTATTCGGTCACAGCATGGGTTCACTTTGTGCTCGTGTATATGCGAGTACTTTTGGCGGTGAGTTGTCGGGTTTGATTATTTGCGGTACTGCGCAGGTTCCGTCGGGTCTTGATTTCTTCATCGATACTCTTGATAAGGCAACGGATAAGTTCGGACCCAGAACTGTCAATCATACACTCGCTTCCTTGCTTAATAAGGTTTCATCTCTTCAGATTTCTGACAGAACTACGGATCTTGATTGGCTCAGTTTGAATAAGAAGAATGTTGAAGATTATATTAATGACCCTCTTTGCGGTCAGGAACTCTCTATTGCAGGTATACGTGACCTTGCCACAATCGGTATTCTCGCCGGTGATAAATTATGGCCTGCAACAGTTCCCACGGATTTACCGATACTAATCATCTCCGGTGCACTTGATCCGGTTGGTTCTAATGGTAGAGGTCCTATTGCTTGTTCTGATGCCCTTGCGGATGCCGGTCATGAACCGACAGTAATTATTTATCCTTGCTGTCGACACGAGATTCTTAATGAGGACTGCAAGGAGAAAGTGTATAACGATATCCTCGGTTGGCTCGAGAGTGTTAAAGGTGAATAATTTGCAAAAAGATGTTTTTGTCAGTAGTGATGTGTTAAAAAAACAAAAGGAATACAGCGATAAGGTTTACTCGGTGCTGAGTGCAAGATATCCCGATTCAACACCTAAAGCATTTGTTCATACCTACGGTTGTCAGGGAAATGTGGCGGATAGTGAGCATATTAAGGGTATGCTTATAGAAATGGGCTACACTCTTTGTGATGACCCGTCTCAAGCTGATTTTATTCTTTACAATACGTGTGCTATACGTGAACACGCGGAAGATAGAGTTTTCGGTAACGTCGGTGCCTTGAAGAAATATAAAAAAGACAAGCCCGGTTTAATAATTGCACTTTGCGGATGTATGATGCAGCAAGAGCATATCGCCGAAAAAATCAAAAAGAGTTATCCTTTTGTTAATTTGGTTTTCGGTACACACGTTACTCATAGGTTACCTGAGTTTGTTTCTAAGGTTCTTTGTACCGGAAAGCGTCTTTTTTGTATTGAAGACAGCGAAGGTGTAATAGCCGAGGGCTTGCCGACTTCTCGTGATAGTGGTGAAAATGCCTGGCTTCCTATTATGTACGGTTGCAATAATTTCTGTTCTTATTGCATTGTACCTTACGTTAGAGGCCGTGAGCGTAGCCGAAGCCCTGAACTGATTATTGCTGAAGCTGAAGAACTCGTTAAGCAGGGCTATAAGCTTATAACTCTTTTGGGTCAAAACGTTAATTCGTACGGCAAAAACTGCGAATTTGATGTTAATTTCGCTGAGTTAATAAGACGAATTGATGCGATTGATGGAGATTTCAAATTTGATTTTATGACATCGCACCCTAAAGATTGCAGTTTTGAATTGTTGGATGTTTTATCTGAGTCAAAGCATTTTTGCGGTCATCTTCATTTACCGGTTCAATCCGGTAACGACCGTATATTAAAAGAAATGAACAGACACTATAATCGTGAACGTTATCTTGAACTCATAAAATACGCTAAAGCTAAGATGCCGGACATTGATATTACCACAGATATTATCGTAGGTTTTCCCGGCGAGACCTATGAAGAGTTTTTAGATACACTTTCCTTGGTTAAAGAGGTAAGGTACGGTTCAATGTTCACATTTATATATTCACCGCGTAAAGGCACTCCTGCCGCGCAGATGGATGATCCCTATTCAAAAAAGGAAAAAACAAAATGGTTTCTTGAGCTTTTAAAGGTTCAGGAGGAAATAGCCGCCGAAAATGAAGGCTGATTTTATAGACAATGTTTCATTGTTGAAATTTTAAATATATTAAGGAGTACACAAAATGACAGTAATTGAAATCACAAGACAGCTTGGTGCTGCAATTCAGGAAGATCCTCGTTATAAGGAATACGAAGCAGCAAGAAAAGCAAACGAAAAAGATGATGCACTTAACGAGCTTATCGGCAACATCAACCTCATCCAGCTTAACTATCAGAACGAAGCTTCAAAAGGTGAAGATGCTGATGTTGCAAAAATGGAAGAGTTCGCAAAAGAGTTTGAAGAAAAATACCGTGAAATCATGCTTAACGGCAATATGGTTAAGTTCGAAGCTGCTAAAACTGCGGTTGATGAAATGATGAATGAGATTATGGGTATCCTTGCATGCTGTGTTGACGGTCAGGATCCTGCAACTTGCTCACCTGAACAGGAACATCATTGCAACGGAAGTTGCGATAGCTGCGGCGGTTGCCACTAATTTAAAATCTTTTATTTGCTGAGGTAAAAAATGGCTAAACTCTCTCCGATGATGGAACAATATTTTAAAATTAAACAGAACTATGCGGACACGCTTTTGTTTTTCCGTCTGGGCGATTTCTACGAGATGTTCTTTGAAGATGCTAAAATTGCGTCTAAAGAGCTTGAGCTTGTTCTCACCGGAAGAGATTGCGGCCAAGAGGAACGCGCACCTATGTGCGGCGTTCCTTTCCACAGCGCTGATTCGTATATCGCTAAACTCGTATCACGCGGATATAAGGTTGCTATTTGCGAACAGGTTGAAGACCCCGCTACCGCAAAAGGCATAGTTAAACGCGACGTTGTGCGTATTGTGACACCGGGTACGGTTATTGAAAGCAATATGCTTGATGAAAGCAAGAACAATTATCTTGCATCTGTTTTTATCACTGATAAAAATTGCGGTCTTGCTTTTGTTGATGTTTCTACCGGCGAGGTTCATTTGGATTCGACGGTTGAAAATGATGCGGCAGTCTATATTGTTAATCGTCTTGGATGTTATTCACCCAGCGAGGTTATTATTAATAAATATGCGGCTTCTGTTAAGTCGATTTCCGACTTTATTAAAAACAGACTATCGGTTGATTATCAGATAGTTTCCGAAAAGGATTATGATATTGACTCATTGAAAGAGATAGTTGTTTCTCATCTTCCCAAAGACAGTGAGCAATACGGTGAGTTTGAAAATAATCCTGCACTTTTGTATTCATTCGGTGTAGCCCTTGAGTATCTCAAGGGAGTACAGAAGAATGACCTTGACAACATAAATAATGTTGATTTTTACAACGAGGATAGTTTTCTTTCTCTCGACCTTTCCGCAAGGCGCAATCTTGAGCTTACGGAAACTCAGGTTCGCCGTGAAAAGAAGGGGAGTCTTTTATGGGTTCTCGACCATACAAAAACTGCTATGGGCAAAAGACTTATGCGCAGTTGGGTTGAGCAACCACTTATAAATTATTCTTCAATTATTTTAAGACAGAATGCGGTTGAAGAACTTACGACCGACACAATTCTTCTCGACACATTAATGGGTTATCTTTCAGATATGTTTGACCTTGAAAGAATTATGACCCGAATTGTTTACGGCAGCGCAAATGCCAAAGAACTAAAAACCTTAAGTCTTACCATAGACAAATTAGCTGATATTAAATCTTCGCTTTCCGGTGCTGAATCAAAAATGCTTGTATCTATTTTTGATGATATTGATTTGCTTGAAGATGTTAATACTCTTATTACAGATGCTATCTGTGATGATCCGCCTCTTTCTGTTCGTGAAGGCGGAATGATTCGTGACGGATATAATTCTGAACTTGATACTTTACGTGATATTGTTAAAAATGGTAAAGGTTATCTTACTTCAGTTGACCAGGCTGAACAAGAAAAAACAGGTATTAAAAAACTGAAAATAGGATATAACCGAGTTTTCGGTTACTACATTGAGGTCACAAATTCCTTTAAAGACCTTGTACCTGAACATTACATAAGAAAACAAACGCTTACTAATTGCGAAAGATATATAACCCAGGAACTTAAAGAACTTGAATCTAAAGTTCTTGGTGCTCAGGAAAGAATAGTTCGTTTGGAATACGAATTATTTTCCGCCATACGTTCTCAGGTTGCAGAGCAGCTTGAACGTGTACGTGTTACCGCAAGGGCTGTTGCGCGACTTGATGCGTTGTGCTCGCTTGCGTATACTGCGGTAAATAATAATTATACCCGACCTGTTATAGATACTTCCGATGAAATCGTAATCGAAAACGGAAGACATCCGGTTGTTGAATTAATGTTAGGCGGCGCGCCTTTTGTTCCTAATGATACTCATCTCGATTGCCGCGATAACAGAACTGCGATTATTACCGGACCTAACATGGCTGGTAAATCTACATATATGCGTCAGGTTGCTATTATTACGCTTATGGCACAGATTGGCAGTTTCGTCCCGGCGTCAAGTGCAAAAATAGGTATTGTAGATAAGATTTTCACAAGGGTTGGTGCATCCGACGACTTGGCTGCAGGTCAATCAACCTTTATGCTTGAAATGACGGAGGTTGCGGATATTTTAAAGAATGCAACTTCTAAGAGCCTGATAGTTTTTGACGAAATAGGCAGAGGCACTTCCACTTATGATGGTATGAGCATTGCAAGGGCGGTTCTCGAATACACCGCAGATAAGAAGCGAATAGGCGCAAAGACGCTGTTTGCTACTCATTATCATGAATTAACAGAGCTTGAAAACTCAATTCCCGGTGTTAAAAATTATAACACTTCCGTTAAAAAGCGCGGTGATGACATTACTTTCTTAAGACGGATAGTTAAAGGCCCTGCAGACGGAAGCTACGGTGTAGAAGTAGCAAAACTTGCAGGCGTTCCGAAAATTGTCGTTGATAACGCCAAAAATATTTTAGCTTCTCTCGAGTCTCAAGAACCGGTAAAAAAAGCTGTGTCTGTTACAAAAACTGTTGAAACGGATGATGAACTTCAACTTTCGTTCTCATCAAGTGGTAAAGACGAGTTGCTTGAAAGACTTAAAAATATTGATGTCAACACTTTAACCCCGATTGAGGCGATGACAGTTTTGTTTGAACTTCAGAAGGATGCCCAGTCATTATAATTAATTTTGAAAGGAGGGGCGTGTATGCCTCGCATAAATGTATTACCTAAAAACATAGCGGACCTTATTGCTGCAGGCGAGGTTGTTGAACGTCCTTCTTCGGTAATTAAGGAATTTGTTGAGAATTCTATCGATGCCGGCGCAAAAAAAATTGTTGTAGAAATTCAAAATGGCGGAAAAACCTATATGCGTGTTACTGATGACGGTTGTGGTATAGAACGTGATGATGTAAGAAAAGCTTTTATCAGTCATGCTACCAGTAAAATATCATCAGTTTCTGACCTTGATGCAATTTCAACATTAGGCTTCCGTGGCGAAGCTTTGGCTTCGGTTTGCGCTGTTTCAAAGGTTGAATTAATGACTTCTACGCCCGATTGTGAAATCGGTACTCGTTACATAATAGAGGGTGGCGAAGAAAAATATATAGACGATGTTGGTTCTCCCATTGGAACAACCATTATCGTAAAGGATTTTTTTTATAATATTCCTGCCCGATTAAAATTTTTAAAAAAGGATGTACAAGAGGCGAATTATGTTGCATCTATTCTTGAAAGAATAGCTTTATCAAATCCCGGTATTTCTTTTAAATTTATCAGAGATGGTAAAATCTCATTTCAGACTCCGGGTGACGGTAATTTGAAATCTGCGATTTATGCTGTTTTTGGTAAAGAATTTACTTCACAACTTCTTGAAGTGCAAAGTGAAATGAACGGTATAACGGTACATGGTTTTGTTACTAAACCAACTGCCGGCAGAGGTAGCCGCTCGATGCAGACTTTTTTTGTGAACGGCAGATACGTCAAGAGTGTAGTCTTTCTCAGTGCTCTTGAAAATGCGTATAAAAATTCAATTATGGTGGGAAAGTATCCTGCGTGCGTTCTTTTTGTTGAGATGCCTTTGGAAACTGTTGATGTTAACGTGCATCCTGCAAAAACTGAGGTTAGGTTTTACGATGAAAAACGTGTTTTTGAAGCTGTTTATAATTCTGCTTTATCTGCTTTAAACGCTGACCGTACACGTCCTCAAGCTACTTTTTCTGAGGCTAAGGTTTTTATTACCCAGCCGCAAAAAGGCGAGCAATTAAAACTTAATGAGACGCGGAGCATTGTTGAAAATGAACCAAAACGTAGCTTCATTATCAAGGAATTCGGAAATCCGATTACCGGTGAAGAAGATAAAGTTAAGGCTCCGAAGGATAATGAACCCAAGCAGCTTGACTTTCTTAGGGATGAATATATAAAACCCAAAACGAAAATTTTAGTAGAAAACGAAAGCAAAAACTTTAATGTAAAAAGTGTATCAATAAATGTACCTTCGGAAAACGTAGTATCTGAAGAAATAGTGGATGTCAAAGAGAAAGAGAACCTTGTTGTTGAAAAAATCGAGTCAATTCCGGAACAAACTTTACCGATAGACGAGGTTAAACCACAAGTGCCTGATTTCAGGTTTATAGGCGAGGCGTTCAATACATATCTAATTGCTGAAACTGAGAATAAACTTATTATTATAGATAAACACGCGGCTCACGAAAGAGTTTTATTTGAAAAATTCAAAAAACAAGCTGAAGGTCAATCCCAGTTGATGCTTGTTCCGATAACTGTAAGCCTTTCGGCTGACGAATACTCAGCTGTTATTGATAATGCTGAGCTTTTGCAAAAGGCCGGGTACGATGTTTCTGATTTCGGTGACAGGTGCGTTAAAATCAGCGCTTGTCCACCGGAGTTGGCTAACGAAAATTTAAGTGAAATTATTACTGAAATTGCAGGCTATCTGTCTAAAAATATAAAAACAGTTATGCCGGAAAAACTTGATTGGATTTATCATTCCATGGCTTGCAGGGCTGCAGTAAAAGCGGGAAATTTCACTTCGGCATATGAGGCTGAAAAATTTGTCGGTTTTCTGCTTTCTGATGATAGTATCCGTTATTGTCCGCATGGACGTCCCGTGATTGTTGAAATGACAAAACGTGAACTGGAAAAACAGTTTGGTCGTATTGTTTAATCGGTTTTTTAAGGAGAATTAATTTGAAACGTAAAGCTGTTGTAGTTGTCGGTCCCACTGCCTCGGGAAAAACAGCACTTGGTGTTCATATATGTAAATTGTTTAATGGTGAAGTGATTTCCGGCGATTCAATGCAGATTTACAAAGGTCTTGAGATTTCTACTGCGAAACCGACGCTATCTGAAATGGATGGTATCAAACATCATCTGATCGATTTTCTTGATGTTACTGAAAAATACAGTGTTTCGGATTTTTGTAAAGATGCAGGAAATGCCTTTGATGATATAATTTCCCGGGAAAAGCTTCCGGTAATAGTTGGCGGAACGGGTCTTTATATAGATTCCTTTGTAACAAATACCTCTTTTTTGGAAGAAGCTAAGTCTGATGATATTAAAATTCAATTAAAGAACGAACTTGAAGAGTTTGGTATTGAGTATATGTATGATCAACTGAAGAGTGTTGACCCTGTTGCGGCTGAGAAAATTCATCCTAATAACACGGTTCGTGTTTTACGAGCTTTAGAGGTGTTCCGTACAACCGGTATAACAATAACCGAGCAAGCAGAAAAGTCTCATGAGACGGATTCGGATATTGACCCTTTATTTATCGGTATAACTTATGCCGATCGTGAAAAGCTTTATGAGCGAATAAATAAACGTGTTGATTTGATGATTGAAAAAGGCTTGTTAAACGAGGCTGAGAACTTCTTTGAATCAACGCCCTCGAAAACCGCGTTTAACTCTATTGGTTGTAAAGAGCTGAAGCCTTATTTTGATGCTGAAAAGTCCTTGTATGATTGTATTGAGGATTTGAAACGAAGTACAAGGCGTTATGCCAAAAGACAATTAACTTGGTTTAAACGTAATGAAAAAATACACTGGTTTTATCCGGATTTAACGGAGCAAGAGGAATTGCTTGATTCTGTAAATTGTTTAATAAATGATTTTTTGGTAGGTGAGACAACTTGAATAAGAAAAAAGTAAATATTAAACTTGTTGCGATAATTCTTGCGGGTTGTTTCGTGGTTTCTTATGTTATTTATCAGTGTGTTTTGTTTTCAAAGGCTGAGATAGAAACTCAATTTGCTCTTTCTGAGACTGTTTATAAAACTATTGAAACAAAATGCTTTGTTGTCCGCGATGAACACTTCATTAAGAATGATGTTAAAGGTACGACGGTTTCTTTTGCTCAAAACGGAGAACGTGTTGCCCGAGGTGATACGGTATCAATGGTTTTTTCTTCTCATGATGATGCAGTTAAGTATCTTAAAATAAGTGAAGTCAAAAAGGATATCGAGCATTATCAGGAATTATCCGGACAAGCAAATTTACAAACTATGAATATCAGCTCTCTTACTGAGAAGATAGATAATGAATTGATAGAGTTTCTTGAATATCGCGACAGTGGAGCGTATACCGATGCTATTGAGTCAGCTAATCTTTTCAGGGACTCCTTAACAGGAAAACAAATTGCCACAGGAACTGATTTGGATTTTTCGGAAGAACTCGCTAATTTGAAAAATGAGCTGACACAACTTGAAAATGCCCAATATTCTTATACCGAAATCAAAAGTGATACAGCCGGTTACTATATTAACGGTTCGGATGGTTACGAGAGTGTTGTTGATTATTTGAAAATTGATGAGCTTACCATTGATGCGGCAGAGAAAGCGATTGAATCTAAAGCGAGTGCCGTATCCGAAGATGTTGTAGGACGCGTTATGAGCTCTTTTAAATGGTACATAGTATGTGTTGTTGATACAGAGGATACTGTGAATCTGTCCTACGGTAAACCAATTTATATAAATGTACCGTATGAAGGCGTTGAGAAATTGCCGGTAACGCTATATAAAATTGGTGACAGAACAGAGGATAAGACATTACTGATTATGTCTTGTGATCTTATGAACGATTCTTTTGCAGATTTGCGAATCGAGGATATTCAAATTATTACGGAGGAGTATACGGGATATAAAATACCAAACTCTTCTATAAGAACGGTTGATGGAGTTAAGGGCGTTTATGTTGTCCGAGGTAACTTGCTCGGTTTCAGAAAAATACACATTCTGTATTCCAATGATAGCTTCACCCTGGTTGATAACCCTGAGGGTGAATCGGATTACATAAAACTTTACGATAAAGTTGTAACAAAGGGGGTCGAACTTTATGATAATAAACTCGTCTGACCCTAAGTTTGAAGTTATTTCAGAGAACTTAAAGCATATACGAGATGATTTGGCTTCTGCTGCGATTTCGTCCGGTAGAAATCCCGATGACGTACGACTTATGGCGGTTACAAAAACAGTCAGTGTCGAGTATATCAATCACGCAATTACAAACTGCGGGATTGATTTAATTGGTGAAAATAAAGTTCAGGAATATCTTTCAAAAAAAGATTCACTTGTTCTTAATGGTGTAGAAAAACACCTGATAGGACATCTTCAGACCAATAAGGTTAAAAAGATAGTGACTGAAGTTGATATGATACAGTCCGTTGACAGCTTGAAGCTTGCAAAATTCATTTCTGATGAAGCTGTCAAGAATGGTATTGAAGCTAATGTTTTGCTTGAAGTTAATATTGGCGAAGAGGATAACAAAACAGGCTTTGATAAAGTTGCTTTTTTCGAATCTCTTGAGTCTATTGCTGAGTTACCTTCATTGAAGGTTAAGGGCTTGATGACAATACCGCCTATTTGCGACAGCTCATTGGAGTTAGAGAGATATTTCTCAACAATGAATGAATACTTCAACGAAATTAAAGAAAAACATTTTAATGACTTTGATTTTGAAGTGTTATCCATGGGTATGTCAGGTGATTATAAAGAAGCAGTTTTACATGGTTCAAACTTAGTAAGAATAGGGTCAGCTATTTTCGGCGCCCGTATATATAAATAATTGGAGGTATTTATTATGGCATTTACAGATTTGTTTAAGAAGTTAATCAACGCATCTGACGAAGGTGATTACGACGAAGTAGCAGAGGAGAATGGTACTGAGGCTTTCGAAACAACATCATTTTCTTCAAACCGTGATTATGACTATGAGTCACAGAGAACAGCACCTCGCTCAAGAAGACAGCCTACATATTCAAATGACCCCAGCAGAGTAGTTGATATTCGTACAACCGCTATGCTTCAGGTTGTTCTCGTTAAACCTGATAAATTTGAGGATGCTCGTGCAATCGCCGATCATCTTAATGAAAAGAGAACTGTTGTTCTTAATCTTGAGGCCGCAAGCAAGGATGTTGCAAGACGTCTTATTGACCTTCTTAATGGTGTTGCATACGCTAACGGCGGACAGCTTAAGAAAGTTTCCACCAATACTTTTATTATCACACCTTATAACGTAAATGTTTCAGGCGATCTTCTTGATGAGCTTGAAAGCACCGGTGTGTTCTTTTAATTGAAATTATTTGTGGAAACGGGGAATTGAATTATGATGACACCATCACAGCTCAGGCAGTATGAATTTAAATCTGCCGGACGCAATGCATATAAAGCTGAAGATGTAGACTCTTTTTTCGCTGAGGTTCTTATCAGTTATGAGAGAATGTATCGCGAAAACAGTGAACTTATTAAAAGAGTCAGTCTTCTTGCAGATAGACTTGAACAGTATAAAAATGACGAAGTCGATATCAAGCAAGCTGTTTTAAGTGCTCAAAAGGCAGCAGATATTATTGTGCGCGATGCTCAGGCTGCATCCGAGGATGCGAAGCTTGAGGCTGAGGCAATTCTTGCCGCCGCAAAAGGTGAGGCACAGATTATTAAGTCAGACGCAGAGAAGCAGGCCATTGCCGATTCTGATTTATTGATGTCTATGGCTCGTGATAAGGCTGAAGATATTTTAAACAAAGCTAAAGAAAAAGCCCACGGTATTCTTATCGCTGCAAATGATACAGCGAGTGATACAGTAGGTGCTGCCAACAGAACAATCACAAGTGAGTCTCTTCACTATGATATGCTCAAAAAAGAGGTTTCTGAGTTCAGGTCTTCTATTCTTGCTCAGTACAAAGCTCATATTGAATTGATTTCAAAACTTCCTGAACTTGCAGTTGAGGAAGCATCAAAGTTAGAGCCGCAGCCTTACGTTCCTGAAACAACTGCAGTTCCTGAAGTTGATGAAATTGAAGAAGTTGCAGTTGAGGAAATTGACGAAGACAATGTTTTGGAATTTGTTAACGAAGAAACAGAAGAAAGCATTGTTGAAGATGTCAGAGAAGATGTTGTAGATTCAACAGATATCTGCGAAGAAAACTATGATAATACGGTTACCGCAGAAAATGATATTTTTGAGAACGAAGATAATAATATTTATGAACCTTCACATTCTGATGCTACACCTTCTGATATTCCGATTTCAAGAAAATTTGCTATAAATACTAACGACCTGAATTTTGATGGGTTTGACGACTTTGAAAACGATGATGTTTCTGATTCTGCTGATGAGACAGAATTTACAGAAGATTCAGTTGATTCATCCGCGCAGGATATGGATGAGGTATCTGAAAGTAGCAGCACCGCCGATTTTAACGAAGATAATAGTAACTCTTCATTCTTTGATTCTATTGAAAGCGTTAGTATGGATGAAGAACCCGAAAAACCGAAGCGTAAAGGTTTTTTCGGTAAATGGAGATAATGTTGGGAGTTTTAATACATGTCTGTAATTTTATCTGTGTTGATTTGTGCCGCTTTTGTTGGCGTGGATCAATTATTAAAATACGTTGTAGTAGAGTATCTTGAACCGATAAATCATTACGATGTTATTGATGGAATTTTAAGATTCAGATATGTTGAAAATTCGGGTGCAGTATTCGGCTCTTTTTCTGCACATACGGCGTTACTTACCGTTTTTTCTGTTATCCTTTTAGGTTTTACCATATATTTGCTTGCCACTAACAAAAGCAAGTCAAAGTTTATGAATATTTGCTTGCTTTTGATGATTTCCGGTGGTATTGGAAATATTATCGACAGAATAAGGTTAGGTTATGTTGTTGACTATATTGAACCGCTCTTTGTTAATTTCGCAGTTTTTAACTTTGCTGATTGTCTTATAACTGTTGGAGCTTTTCTGTTGGTGGGTCGTTTGATATTTGATGTTATAAAAGACTTTAAAAAAGGAAAAGAAAACAAAGATAATTCGGAGAGTGCAGATGGAACAAAATGAGTTTTTAGTTACAGAGGAAGCGGCAGGGAACAGGCTTGATAAAGCCATTACAGTTTTATGTCCGGAGCTTTCTCGTAACACTGCCCAACAGTTAATTGAGTCCGGTGACATTATTGTCAACGGTAATGTTTCAAATAAAAAACTGACTGTGAATACCGGTGATTTAATCACTATTAATTTACCGGAGCCTAAAAATCTCACTATTGAACCTGAGGAAATAGAGCTTGACATCGTGTATGAAGACGAGCATCTTTTGGTTGTAAATAAACCTAAGGGGATGGTTGTGCATCCTGCCGCCGGAAATTATACCGGAACACTCGTTAATGCCTTGTTATATCATTGCGGCGATTCTCTGTCGGGAATTAATGGTGTTATCCGCCCGGGTATTGTTCATAGAATTGATAAGGATACAAGTGGTTTATTGGTGGTTGCCAAAAACGACGTTGCCCATAAGGGTCTGGCGGAACAAATAAAGGAACACAGTTTTACAAGAGTTTACAATACCGTTGTTGTAGGGAATGTGAAAGATGATTGCGGAACTATTGACGCACCGATTGGTCGCCATCCCAAGGATAGAAAAAAACAAGCAGTAACGGAAAAAAACTCAAGAAATGCTGTTACGCATTTTGAAGTTATTGAAAGATTTAATGGCTTTACTTTTTTAAAAGTTAAGCTTGAAACCGGACGAACTCATCAGATTCGTGTTCATATGGCGTATCGCGGTACACCTGTTGCGGGTGATGTCGTATACGGAAACCCCAAGAAGACTTACGGTTTAGAGGGACAGTGTCTTAATGCTTCAACGATAGGGTTCATCCATCCGGTTACAGGGGAGTATCTTGAGTTTACAAGTGAGCTTCCTGAATACTTTAAAGATTTTCTCAGGAGAATATCATCTTAATGAAAACAAATTATTCCGATTGGTTGCTTGTGTCTGATATTGATGGCACGCTTAATGATAAGTTGATGCATTTACCCTCTGTAAACAAAGAAGCAATTTCGCGTTATGTTGATATGGGCGGTAATTTTACTCTTTGTTCAGGCAGAAATTTACAGTCCTTGTCTATTCATTATAAAAAATTAGGAATTAAGACTCCTGCGATATTTTTGAATGGCGCAGGTATATATGATTTTTCTACTTCTGAGATTACATATTTTAATCCGATAACAAGTAAAGGCGAAGAAATAATACTTGATATTTTTTCTCGGTTTAAAATGTTGCAACTTACCGTTTTCGGTGCTGACATCATTTATCTTGTTAAAAGAAGCTGTATTTATGGTCTTGTAATTTCTAAGATTGATAAATTAAATCATAAATTATGTAAAAAAGTTTCTGATGTTCCCAGAGGAGTTTGGGGTAAGGTTTCCTTTTTCGGAACAAGAAAACTTATTAAAAAAGTTCAGAACATAATTAAAACTGAGTATAATGATTATTTCGATTGCTTTTTAACTTCACCATTTACATTGGAGATTGTTAATATTGGTGTAAATAAGGGGAGTGGCGTAAAAAAATTAGCCGATAAATTAGGCGTTTCCCTCGAAAATACTGCCGCAATCGGTGATTATTATAACGATGTAGATATGTTAAAAACAGTGGCGCATCCTGCTTGTTGCGGTCAGGCTCCGGAGGATATAAAAGAAATATCCGAGTATGTAGCTTGCCATTGTAATAACGGGGCGGTTGCTGATTTTATAAATTATTTAGAAAAAAATTATATTTTATAAACGGAGGTTCAATTATGGACGTTGTTGCCAAAAATGAATTGGCTAAAATTGCCTGTAATGTCCGTATGGGTATTATTGAAGGTACATTTAACGCCAAGTCCGGTCATCCCGGTGGTTCTTTATCAATAGCGGAGATTCTTACATATCTTTATTTTAAAGAAATGAACATCGATTCTGCTAACCCTGCAATGCCTGAGAGAGACAGATTTGTTCTTTCCAAAGGCCATGCTGCTCCTGCATTGTATTCAGTAATGGCGCAGAAGGGCTATTTCCCTGTTGAGGAACTTAAAACACTTCGTAAGGTTGATTCAAGACTTCAGGGTCACCCCAGTATGAATTATCTTCCCGGCATTGATATCAGCACCGGTTCACTCGGTCAGGGTATTTCTGCTGCCTGCGGTATGGCACTTGGTGCAAAGCTTAAAAACGCTGATTTCCGTGTTTATACAATTCTCGGCGATGGTGAAATTGAAGAGGGTCAGGTTTGGGAAGCCGCAATGTATGCCGCCGCTAAAAAGTTAGATAATCTTGTTGCTTTCGTAGATAACAACAATCTTCAGATTGACGGTACTGTTGAAGAAGTCAACTCACCTTATCCGATTCCCGAAAAGTTTGCAGCTTTTGGTTGGAATGTTGTTGAAATTGACGCTCATTCTTTTGATGAAATTGAAGCAGCTCTTAATAATGCTCGTTCATGTAAAGGTAAGCCCACAGCAATTATTGCGAAATCAACAAAAGGTAAGGGCGTTTCCTTTATGGAAAATCAGGTTAATTGGCACGGTTCTGCACCTAATGCTGAACAGTATGAAATAGCTATGAATGAACTTAAAGAAGTTCTTAATGGATTGGAGGGCTAAACAATGGCAGATGTAATTAAAGTTGCTACTCGTGATGCTTACGGTAAAGCTCTTGTTGAGCTCGGTGAAAAGAATCCTGATATTGTTGTTCTTGATGCCGACCTTGCCGCTGCTACCAAAACCGGCGGATTTAAGAAAGCTTTTCCCGACAGATTTTTTGACACAGGTATCGCCGAATCAAATATGATGGGCGTTGCCGCAGGTCTTGCAACAACAGGCTATACAGTTTTTGCCAGCTCTTTTGCAATGTTCTCAGCCGGCAGAGCTTTTGAGCAGGTAAGGAATACTATCGGTTATCCTCATCTTAATGTTAAGATAGGTGCAACTCATGCAGGTATCTCAGTTGGTGAAGACGGTGCGAGCCATCAGTGCTGTGAAGACATCGCATTAATGCGTTCTATTCCCGGTATGGTTATTATTAACCCTGCGGATGATATTGAGGCACGTGCTGCAGTATTAGCTGCCGCTGAGCATGATGGTCCTGTATATATGCGTTTTGGAAGACTTGCAGTGCCGAGAGTTTTTGATGAAAATTATAAATTTGAAATCGGTAAAGCAGTCACTCTTAAAGAGGGTACTGACGTTACAATTATTGCAACAGGTCTTATGGTTAACGAGGCTATCCAGGCTTCAGAAGCACTTGAAGCTGAAGGTATTTCTGTAGAGCTTATAAATATGCATACAATAAAACCTCTTGATAAAGAAGCAGTTGTAGCAGCAGCTAAGAAAACCGGTTGTATTGTTACTGCTGAGGAACATAATGTTATCGGTGGTCTCGGTGATGCTGTGTGTGACGCGGTTTGTGCTGAATATCCTGTACCCGTTGTAAAGGTTGGTGTTGAGGACACATTCGGTAAATCAGGTCCCGCAGTTGACCTTCTTCATGTTTTCGGCCTTGATGCTAAAAACATTGTTGAAAAGGCAAAAATCGCTATTTCTAAGAAATAATATATTTTTAACCAAAAAACAGATTTAAATATTGATTTTTTATTGAAAATATAAAAATACTGTGTTATAATTGTTCAATAGATATGATTATTCTGTTGAATAGGTAGGAGATATTATGGCTAACTGTCCAAAATGTGGATATAAACTCAGAATGATTGATATAAAAGCTGAATGCCCCAAATGCGGCGTAAACCTTTTATATTATAATCAGCAGGAAAGATTGGCTCTTGATGCAGACAAGGCTGAAGAAGAACATATCAAGTTTCAGCCTAAAATAGATAGAATTAAGTTTGCATTTGTTGGAACTAAATTGTCCATTGTCAGACTTATTTCTCTTTTAATTCCGATTGGTGTTATGTTCCTTCCGTTAGTAAAGGTTAAGGTTGATATGCCGTTCAATTCATTTGATACAAATGTTTCAATCCTTAATCTTATTATGGATGTTATTGCAAACATTAAGCTTGATATCATCTGGGATATGATAACCGGTTCGGAACTTACGGGTGTAGCGTTCATTTTCTATATGGCGGCTATATTGTTCATACTCTTAGCGGCAGTGTTTGCGATACTTAACATACCGTTTGATGCTGTTTCTTGTTCACCAAAAGGTTTTAAGAGAAATGTCACTCTTTCTGCTTGCGGAATTGGATTTACTATTCTCAGTATGATTTCTTTCTTGATTTTCAATTCCCAGTTGTCTTCAGTTTTCGGTGCAGTATATTCCGGTAGCTTGAGCTTTGGCGGCTTCCTTGTTATTCTTGCATTCTGTATTATTATTGTTATTAATATCCTTATTAAGAAGCAGAATATACCGGTTAAGTATACCGACGTTTCTGAGTATGTAGAAAGAATCGCTAAAAGAAAAGCTGAAATTGCTGAAATGGAAGCTAAAACCGAAGAAGCAAGAAAGGCTTATTTGGCACGTCAGGAATCTGCAACAAAATAAATTCAAGAAACAACCTGAGTATTCACTGTTTTATTAACAAAAATAAAACACGGAGCAGAAATGCTCCGTGTAATTTTTTTGCCCCGCTGTGCCGGATGCGATAATAGTAACCTGCTTTCAGCAGGTGGGTGCCCTCTCTACAGGTTCACGCTCCCTTCGTCCGCAAAAGCGGGAGGTCTGCAATCCGCTGTGGAAGGTGGGCTCCCTTTTAATTGTCATAGGGTTAGTATTAGTCGCATTTATCGAACACCGCAGGAATAATATTATTTAACTTTCTTAAATAATTATTCCTCGTCAAACTCAAAATAATCAGCGAGTCTTTCTTCGAAAATTTCACCGATTTTGTTGAAAAGCTTTTCGTCCTCAATGGGCTCAAGATAAACTTCGCCGTCTTCGTCTTCAACAACAGTAAGTATTATAAGCTCTCCGTCATCGTCGAGGATTTCTTCCGCCTCAGAATACACAGGAAGAAGTGCTATAAAACGACCCTCGTCAGTCTCAATTCTGTCAAGTTCTTCGAAGGTGTGCTGAACACCGTTTTCATCAACTACTGAAACAAGATCAGGTCCGTATTCGCTGTTTTCTGCTAAGTTTTCAATATTATCTGCCATGGAATTCACCATATTCCTTTCTTTAATACAAGATTATTTTATATTATTCTTGATTGGTAGTCAACTGTAAATTATTCACAAATTTCAATATTCCAGTTGAACGAAGCGCTTTCATTAGCATTTAAAGCCATAATCCCGCGTTTTTGTGATAAATCGTCCTTCTTATCGTAGTTATCATTAACGCCCCACCACGGCTCAATGCAAACATATGGTGCACCGGGTTTAGCCCAGATTCCAAGAAGTGGTGAGTTGAAATTGAATTTAATAACTCTGCCATGATTATAGCTTTTCAATGATATGCTTTTTGAATTGTATTCACTAAGAATTAAAGCGTCATCGTCAAAAAGGTTATCAGTAATTTCAAGTTTGTTCTCATCGATGAAAACAGGGAATTTATCTTCTATAAGTATTGATTCGTGGTCAATTCGTTCAGTTAACAAATCTTCGTTCTCGCTGAATTCAAGATAATCACCGATTTCACAGTTGAAAGCAGGATGTGCACCAAAAGAAAAATACATAACTTTCTCGTTTTTGTTATGAACAGTATGTGTAACACTGAGTCCATTTTCAGTTAATTTAAATTCAACCTCTAATTCAAAGTGATAGGGATATTCCTTTAAAGAGGCTTCATCGTCAGTCTGAACAAAAGTAAGACTATCCTCTGAGCTTTTGACTAAATTAAAAGGTTTCTTCCTGACTATTCCGTGCTTAGGCATTGAATATTCGATGCCGTCAAGTCTGTATTTATCATCAAGAAGTCTACCGATAATCGGGAAAAGAATAGGGGATTGACCGTACCAGATATCTGTGTTACCGCACCATATGTATTCGATACCGGTTTTCTTTGATTTTAATGAAGTGAGTTCAGCGCCCATTTCTTTAACACCGAGTTTAAATGAACTATTTTCTGCAGAGTAAATCATTTGAATCCATCCTTTATGACAAAGGCATCACGCGTTTGCGTAATGCCTTGTTTAATTTATTTAATTATATAACAAATAGGTTTCTCTGTCAATTTATTCAGCAACTTCTTCTTTTTTTCTTGAAAGAATAATGTTGATGATAATACCGAGGATAAGTGCGCATGCGATTGTTGTTATCTGAATCTTGCCGAAGGTTAATGTAAGTCCGCCGATACCTGCGATGAGAATTGCAGAAACAACAAAAAGATTCTTGTTGTCTTCAAGATTTACTTTTTGAACCATTTTAAGACCACTTACAGCGATAAAACCATAGAGTGCAACGCACACACCACCCATTACACAGGGCGGAATTGAGTTTACAAAGCCAACGAAAGGTGCAACGAATGAAATAAGTATTGCTAATATCGCTGCTGTAATTATAGTGTAAACTGAAGCGTTTTTGGTGATGGCAACACAAGCAACTGATTCACCGTATGTTGTATTAGGGCAACCACCGAATATGGCACCTACCATTGAGCCAACACCGTCACCGAGGAGAGTTCTTGAAAGACCGGGGTCTTCAAGAAGGTCTTTTTCGATTATTGAAGAAATGTTTTTGTGGTCAGCAATATGTTCAGCAAAAACAACAAATGCAACGGGAATATATGCAACAAGGATAGAGATAACGTATTCTACTTTTACTTCTTTGATGCCATCAATAGCAGTAACAAAAGTAAAGTCAGGAAGTTGTATGAAGGAATTTAAGCTGATGCCGTTTGAAAATAAGCTTGTGATGGGAGAAAAGTCTATAACTTTAAGAGCATCTATACCTGCTACGCTACCAATTAAGGTGAAAATAGCTGCAGTACCATAACCTGCGAGAATTCCAATGATGAAAGGAATAAGTTTACCCATTTTTTTGCCGTAAACTGAAGATATGCAAACAACTATTAAAGTAACAAGTCCGCAAATGAGAGCAACTTTTCCGTCAGCAAACGGAACAAGACTTGTGCCTTCAAGTATTTCGGGAAGAACCGCACCGGTAATTTCATCGGTTTTAAGGCTATATGAAACCACTTCGAATTTCAAACCACCGGTTGTCAGATCGCCGATAGCGTTACCTGCTAAAGAAAGACCGATAATTGCAACAGTGGGTCCTATAACTACTGCAGGCATAAGTTTGTTAATCCACTGTACACCTACAAATTTAACGATAACAGCAATTACTACGTAAACAAGACCTGCAAAAATAGCACCAAGAATAAGACCCAAAAAGCCTAAACTCATTGATACACCGCCGGCAAAAGCAGCAGCCATTGAGCCTAAGAAAGCGAATGAAGATCCAAGAAAAACAGGACTTTTCTTCTTAGTGAATGCAATATATACCAAAGTACCCAGACCTGCGCCAAGTAATGCAGCTGCAGAGCTCATTGGGTGACCGGTTTGACCGCTGATGATTACAGGAACTACAAGAGTTGCAGCCATAATTGCGAGTAACTGTTGGATAGCGAAAATGATTAGTTGTCCGAATTTTGGTTTGTCGTTAACATCATAAACCAATTTCATTGAAAAGCCTCCTAATTAAAAATTGAATTTATTATAGCCTTCCGGCTTATAAACTAAATAGTTTTACTGAGCAAATACCGTCGGTTTCAGGTAAAAGAACTGAAATAAATTCGGCTGTTGATGTGGGGATGTTTTTTCCGACGTAGTCGGCCCTGAAGGGCAGTTCTCTGTGACCTCTGTCTACAAGTATTGCTAATTGTATGCTGGAAGGTCGACCTGAAGTGAAAATAGCTTCTATGGCGGCTCTGACTGTTCTGCCTGTAAACAGAACATCATCAACAAGGATAATATCTTTTCCGGTAACGTCGAAGTTTATATCGGACGGTTTTACCTCTGGCATAGTATACGCCTCGCTTAAGTCATCGCGATAGTGATTAATATCAAGTTCGCTGACAGGCAAGGTTGTACCTTCGATTGCTTCAATTTTTTCCGCTATTATTTTAGCAAGAGGAACCCCTCTTGTTTTGATGCCCAAAAAAGCAAGGTTTTCAGTACCTTTATTTTTTTCAATAATTTCATGTGCAATACGTGTCAAGGCACGCTGTATTGCTGATTCATCCATTAATTCTGCTTTAAGTTTCATAAAAAACCTCAAAAAAAGCCTTGTCTGTAACGACAAGGCTTTGACTGCGTAATAAACTATAATAAAACCTTGTTGATATCTCAGTATCAAATTAAAAGTTCATAATTATAGTAATACTAAAATGTTTTTTTGTAAATAGTTTTTTGAAAAAACTGTCGAAATCAGAGCATATAAACGCCGGACTCTAATTCAACTAATTCTCTGTCATTGGTTTTAATATATCTGTATACAGGCTCTTCAAAAGTTTTGTAATCGGAAACTGTGTAATCTTTGAGATTTACAGTTCTGATTTTACATGATTCATAATTACAAATATACAGCTTGTTATCGTATACAGAGATGGAAACCGGATTAAGAAATGCGGT
This sequence comes from Acutalibacteraceae bacterium, assembly GCA_045603185.1. Classification (GTDB taxonomy): domain Bacteria; phylum Bacillota; class Clostridia; order Oscillospirales; family Acutalibacteraceae; genus DTU089. Next base: position 10,865 of record JAZULQ010000004.1, on the reverse strand, counting down.
TGATGAATCGCCACCGATTCTTAAAACTATTTTTTCGGTAGAAGGGCAGTACCTTACAATGCAGTTGTTTTCTGGAACTACACACCAGATGTATTTACCTTCCGGGGCAACTCCGCTTATAGGGCACTCTCTGTATTGGAGGTCACCTGTCCAATATAATTCACCTTTATCATTGAAAATACCTAATTCACCGCTTGAATAGGCGACAGCTATATGTTTATTGGGTAAAGTTGCCGCATCACAAAAAATGAAGTCACTTAATTGTTCTGCAATTTTTTCGTAATTCTCGCCAAACTTATTAAGTAAATACGCACCACGTGTACTTGCGGTGGGCCGTTCGAGTTTTACATCGTAGGTGAAGAAGGATATTTTTGTGTTTCCGCTGGGCATTACATCTTTTCTTGCGACAATTATCCCTTTAGAAAAGGGGACAATATCAACAATATCAATATCCATCAATTTTTTCATGTTTAGCCCTCGTTATCCGGTAATTTGTTAATCTGGTAGCACAAAGTCATTAATGAATCGCCAAGGTGAACGTTCTCAACAGCTACGCCTTCATAACGGTGCATAAGGTCATATTGTGTAAAGTTCCAGAAACCTTTGATGCCAAGTGAAACGAGTCTGTCTGCATTTTCTGCCGCGTATTCACTGGGAATACACAATATTGCTACAACAGGATGCTCACGCTGACAAAAATCCTCTAAAGTGGCAGCATCTAAAACTGTTCTTCCGCTGACTGTTGTGCCGATAACTTTATCGCTGGTGTCGAAAATACCGATAAGGTCAAAACCGCGATTTTCAAAATGAAGATGTGTAGCGATAGCGTGCCCTAAATTACCGGCACCTATCATAATGGCTTTCGATTTTTTGTTGATACCGAGAATAAGACCGATTTCGTTATACAACTGTTCGATATTATAGCCGTAGCCCTGTTGACCGAAACCACCGAAACAGTTGAGGTCCTGACGAATCTGGGAAGCAGTAAGACCCATTCGGAGCGAGAGCTCTTTGGATGAGATTCTGACTACACCCATATTCTTTAATTCCTCAAGATATCTGTGATAACGAGGAAGTCTTTTTATAACCGGTACCGAAACCTGATTATTGTTTTTCATCATTATTTACCCTTATCAGTTTAATGTTTTAAGAGTGTCCATAACATAGTTGCCGAATTCTTCACAAGTACAACCTGTATCACGACCGGTGATTACCATCTTCTTTTCGGTAATCATGCAAATATCAAGTGCCTTTTCAAGCTTGTCTGCTTCTTCCTGCTTACCGATGTGAGAAAGAAGGAGCACTGCAGCCCTGAGCATTGAGCAGGGGTCAGCGTACTGTCCACGACCTTCCTTTACCATACGAGGTGCGGAGCCGTGAATTGCCTCGAACATTGCGTATTGCTTACCGATGTTAGCACTACCGGCAGTGCCAACGCCACCCTGGAATTCTGCAGCTTCGTCAGTGATGATGTCGCCATAAAGGTTGGGGAGAACGAATACTTTGAAATCTGTTCTGCGCTTTTTATCAATAAGCTTAGCTGTTGTTATATCAATATACCATTCGTCAGTTGTAATTTCGGGATAATCCTTAGCAATGTTCTTGCAAAGGTTAAGGAATTTACCGTCTGTTGTTTTTATGATGTTGGCTTTTGTGATGATAGAAACACGGTCTTTTTTATTGTTACGGGCATATTCGTATGCGAGTTTTGCAATACGCTCTGTACCTTCTGTTGTTGTAACAACAAAGTCGAATGCGAGTTCGCCGTCAACATCAACACCCTTTGAACCAACGGCATAAGCACCCTCGGTGTTTTCACGGAAGAAAGTCCAGTCGATACCTTCTTCGGGAATCTTAACAGGACGCACGTTTGCAAAAAGGTCAAGAGCTTTTCTCATTGCAACGTTTGCACTTTCGATGTTGGGGAGTCCGTCGCCCTGTTGAGGAGTGGTTGTAGGTCCTTTAAGGATAACGTCACAAGCCTTAAGCTCTTCCATAACATCATCAGGAATAGCTTTCATAACCTTTGCGCGGTTTTCTATTGTGAGACCGTCAATGTTTTTGAATACAACTTTTCCTGCATCTACATCGTCTTTAAGAATGAATTTAAGAACATTTGCAGCTTCGTTTGTGATGATGGGGCCGATGCCGTCGCCACCGCAAACACCAATAACTATCTTGTCAAGGCTTTTGAAATCCTTGAAATCTTTTGTTGCTTTAATCTTCTGGTTACGCTCATCCTGTTCGATAAGTAACTGTCTGAATTTACTGAGAGCGTTTTCAATCTGTACTTCGTTCATTATTTGTTTTCCTCCTTAGTATAGTCGAGTAATCCACCTGCTGTAAGAATATCAACCTGTCTTTCTGAAACATCACATATAAGTTTATATTCTTCGTTTTTCGTTTCGTTTTTAAGAGTGATTTCTTTACCTGCTTTAAGCTCAGCTTTAATTGCAGGAAGTGTAAGCTTATCACCAACGGAAATCTTATCATAATCGTCGGCATTTACGAAGTTAAGAGGAAGAATACTTGCGTTAACAAGGTTAGCTTTATGTATTCTTGCGAAAGATTTTGTGATAACCGCTTTCACACCAAGGTAAAGAGGTACGAGGGCTGCATGTTCTCTTGATGAGCCCTGGCCGTAGTTGTTACCGCCAATAATTATGCATGAACCGGCTTCTTTGCAGTGTTCTGCAAAGTTTTCGTCACACTGACGGAAGCAGAACTGTGAAAGATGCGGAATGTTTGAACGATAGGGGAGAATTTTAGCACCTGCGGGCATAATATGGTCAGTTGTTATGTTATCTTCAACCTTAAGAACCGCGGTTGCTTCTATTGAATCTGCAAGGGGAGAAGTCTTCGGGAAGGGTTTGATGTTAGGACCGTAATAAACTTCAACTGCCGAAGCTTCCTCTGCAGTTTCTGCAGGCATTTCAATCATATTGTCGTTGATGATGAAAGTTTTGGGTAGAGTTACGGAAATATCCTCGGTGCATGTCGTAGCATCTGTAAGAACACCGGTAAGAGCAGACACTGCCGCTGTTTCGGGGCTAACAAGGTAAACCTTTCCGTCCGCTGTACCGCTTCTGCCTTCAAAGTTACGGTTGAATGTTCTGAGTGACACACCGGATGAGCAGGGGGACTGACCCATACCGATACAAGGACCGCAAGCACTTTCGAGAATACGAGCACCGGCATCAATCATATCAGCAAGGGCGCCGTTGAGTGCAAGCATATTAAGAACCTGTTTTGAACCGGGGGCGATACCTAAAGAAACAGAGGGATGAACCTTTTTGCCTTTGAGAATTTTTGCAACCTTCATCATATCGAGAAGTGAAGAGTTGGTGCAAGAACCGATAAGTACCTGATCAACCTTAATTTCACCGATTTCTGCAACTGATTTAACGTTGTCGGGCATATGAGGCATCGCCGCGAGAGGCTTCAAAGAGCAAAGGTCGATGTCGATTACTCTTGAATATTCAGCATCTTCATCAGGGAGTAATTCTACCCAATCTTTTTCACGGCTCTGAGCTTTCATAAAATCGTATGTAATTTCATCAGAGGGAAAAATAGAGGTTGTAGCACCAAGCTCTGCACCCATATTTGTTATAGTAGCTCTTTCAGGAACTGTAAGTGTTTTTACACCTTCGCCGCCGTATTCTATAACTTTACCAACGCCGCCTTTAACACTGAGGATTCTTAAAACTTCAAGAATGATATCCTTAGCTGCAACGTAGGGTGAAAGCTTACCGGTCAAATTAACTTTGATAACCTCGGGAACAGTGATATAATATGCACCGCCACCCATTGCAACGGCAACATCAAGACCGCCGGCGCCCATAGCGAGCATACCTAAACCGCCACCGGTAGGAGTGTGGCTGTCAGAACCGATAAGTGTTTTACCGGGAATACCGAATCTTTCAAGATGAACCTGGTGGCAAATGCCGTTACCGGGGCGTGAATAGCGCACGCCGCGTTTTTTACAAACGCTCTGAATAAATTTATGGTCATCGGCATTTTCAAAACCTGTCTGAAGTGTGTTGTGGTCGATATAAGCAACTGAAAGCTCTGTTTTAACTTTGTCAATGTCCATTGCTTCGAGTTCAAGATATGCCATTGTGCCGGTTGCATCCTGCGTTAAAGTCTGGTCAATTCTTATACCGACTTCGTTACCGGGAGCATATACACCGTCAACAAGATGGTATTTTATAATTTTTTCGCATATAGTGAGTCCCATTGTTTTTTCCTCCGAAAAGTTGTTTATGTTTTTAACAAAGATATTCTAATATTTTTCACTTTCTTTGTCAACGGATAATTGATAAATAATAAACAAATACAAATAAATATAATGTGACAAATCTTGCACTTTTTTGTTTAATGTGCTATTATATATAAGTTAAGATGGGTATTTTGGTTATAATAGATATCGGTGATGATATTTGTATAACTATTTACATGATTTTTATGATTTCGATTCTTTCGAAACTGATGATGATTCTGTTAATGTTTCTGATGCAGAAAATTCCGATAACGAGGTTGTAGATGCTTCGTTTGATGGCAGTGTAACCGTTAGTAAGAATGGTTCCATTTTTCATTGTTTGACTATAATTGGGCAGATTGAAGGTCATTACATTTCACCTTCAAACACTAAAACAACGAAATATGAACATATTATTCCGCGACTCGTTGCGGTTGAAGAGAATCCCGATATATCAGGTCTGTTGATTATCCTCAATACTGTTGGAGGAGATATAGAAGCGGGTCTTGCTATTTCGGAACTCATATCAGGTATGAAAAAACCAACTGTATCTCTTGTGTTGGGTGGTAGCCACTCTATCGGTATACCTTTAGCGGTTAGTGCTAAAAAATCCTTTGTTGTTCCTACCGCTTCTATGACTGTTCACCCGGTGAGAATGAGTGGTTTGATTCTCGGTGTACCGCAAACACTTGTTTATTTAAACAAGATGGAGGAGCGCGTAATTGATTTTGTGACGCGTAATTCCCGGGTAACTGCCAAACGCTTTAAAGAGATGATGCTTAACAGCGAAGAGCTTATTACGGATTTCGGAACAATTCTCAACGGTTTTCAAGCGGTTGATGAAGGACTTATTGATTATGTCGGCGGTTTATCCGATGCGATGGATTGCCTTGAGCGATTAGTTAAAGAAGAGCAAAGTGGAGGTAGTTAATATGAAAGAGTTTTTTGAATCGTTGATTCTGGGGGTTATTCAGGGATTGACTGAGTTTCTTCCGATTTCAAGTAGCGGTCATATGTCGCTTTTCAGACATTTCAGTGGAATGTCGATGGAAGGCGCAGGATTGTTTTCCGCTATGTTACATATTGGCACTCTTGCTGCGATATTTATCGTATTCTATAAGCCTATCTATGAGCTTTTCGTCGAGTTCTTTGTGTGTATTAAGGATATCTTTACAAGAAAATTCAGCTTCAGGCTTAAAGATATGTCACCCACAAGAAGAATGTTAATGATGTTTATTCTTTCTTGTGTACCATTGCTCATTCTTTTGATTCCTGTTGGTAATGGCAACAATATTATGGATTTGGTTGATGTTTTTTCTTCTGATGACAGCATTAAAGCCGAAGGAATATGCTTTATGATAACCGGTTTTGTTCTGCTTCTCGGAACTTCTGTTTCGGAGACAACAAAGCATACGAGGAATGTTACGCCAATTACAGCTTTAGTTATTGGTATTGCGCAATTTTTTGCCGCATGTTTTCCCGGTATCTCTCGTTCGGGTTCGACAATATCCGCTGCACTTTGCTGTCGCGTATCTCAAAAGAACGCGGTTCGCTACTCGTTTATATTAAGTATACCTGCTGTTATAGCCGGTGCTTTAGTTGAATTCAAGGATGCAATAGAGGGCACTGAGATTATACCGGTATCCTCGTTGTTGGTTGGCGTTATCGCTTCTGCAGTAGTTGGTATTTTTTCTATTAAGCTTCTGCAGATTCTCGTTAAGAAGAATTTGTTTAAGTATTTTGGAATGTATTGCGTTGCACTTGGTTTCATAGTTTCTATTATCGGTGCGGTTGAAGTATTTGTAAAATAAGTGTATATAAGGAGTCTTAATCTTGGCACAAAAAAAGAAAGCTACTGCTCATAAAAAGGGGCGTACTCAAAATAAGAATAAAAACACGCCGGACAAGGTTAATGGTTTAAAATCATTATTCAGCAGTGAACATAAACAGATTATTGCTCTTGTAGGATTTTTTATTTCTTTGTTCATGGCTGCTGTTGTATTTATTCCTGCCGGCAGCTTATGGGGCGCATTAAGGAATCTGTCGTTTGGTTTGTTTGGTTTTGCGGCATATCTTGTTCCGTTTTTCATTGCATTTGTTTGTATTGTTGCGGCTATTGGTAAGGATACGCGTAAATATAAATTCAAAGTTACGGAAGGGTTCATTCTTTTTGCACTCTTTCTAGGCTTTTTGCATATTGTTAATGTAAATGCAGAATTATCATATGGTGAACAACTTGTTGAAGCGTATAAAGTATTCAAAGAATATGATGGTGACGGAATGCGTTTTGGTCAAGGCGTATTCGGTGCGCTTATTGGTGGAATTCCGCTTGCTCTGACTGCCGGTAGTAAACTTGCCGCAGGTATTGTCACTATTTTATTATTTATTGCTTTATTTATGATTTTTAGCGGCACCACGTTGTTGAAACTCTTGCAATCACTCAAAACACCCGCGGAAGCTGTCACTGATTATGCCGGTGAAAAAATCGAAGATTTAAAATCTACATATAACAATGTTTCTGTTAATCTTCAGGAAAAACGTGCTAAAAATGCTGAAAAAAGAAGAGCTGACAGCGAGAAAAATCAGATTGATTTGGATATACCTCTTGATGATGTGATTGTTGAGGATAAGAGCGTTGAGCCGATTTTAACAAATGATGACGAAGTATTTGACAGAGATGTGAAAATAGCCGACATTGTTGAATTGTTTAAAAACGACGGTACTAATGACGTTGAACCTGAAAATGAGTTTGTCTCCTACGATGAATCCGATGATAAAACTTTAACGGAAGAGCGACTCGAAGAGATAATTGATGAGGTCGAAGATGAAGCTGTTGTTGATGTAGAGGATTTCTCGGCAGAAAAAACAGAAGAAGATGACGTGCCTCAAGCCGAACCTATGATAGAAGAGATTATTGAAGAAGTTGTAACCTATGAGTTACCACCGGTAGATTTACTTGATCCGCCGAAGAGTACCGGTTCAACGGGTTCTGCAAATGAATTAAGAGAAAAAGGCGAGACCATTGTAAAAACACTTAAAAGCTTCGGTGTTGGTACAAGAATAGTTGAGATATGTCAGAGCCCCTCTGTTACACGTTTTGAATTACAGCCTGATCCCGGCGTTAAAATCAGCAGAATTACCTCTCTTGCTGACGATATTGCAATGAATCTTGCTGCGTCAGGCGTCAGAATTGAAGCCCCGATTCCTAATAAAAATGCAGTAGGCATAGAAGTTCCCAATGCAGAAAAAGCAATGGTTACGCTTCGTGAGGTTCTGGAGAACGGAGCTTTCAAGAATTCTAAATCTAAACTTAATGTTGCCTTGGGCAGAGATATTCAGGGCGAAGCAACTTGTGCTGATTTGGCGAAAATGCCCCACTTGTTGGTTGCAGGTACTACCGGTTCCGGTAAATCAGTTTGTCTTAATACAATGATAATGAGCTTGCTTTACAACGCTACTCCGGACGAAGTGAAGCTTATAATGATTGACCCTAAGAAGGTTGAGTTTACTGTTTATCGTTCGATTCCGCATTTGCTTGTTCCGGTTGTTGCTGACCCAAGAAAAGCCGCAGGTGCCCTTTCGTGGGCAGTTGCGGAAATGGATAAGCGTTATGCCTTGTTTGCAGAAAAAGGTGTTAGAAATCTTCAGGGCTACAACACTTATGCTGTATCAAATAATTTGCCTAAAATGCCTCAGATTGTCATCATAATTGATGAGTTGTCTGACTTGATGATGGCGGCTTCCAATGAGGTTGAAGACTCTATATGCCGTCTTGCACAGAAAGCTCGTGCGGCCGGTATGCACCTTATCGTTGCAACTCAGAGACCTTCGGTTGATGTTATTACCGGTCTTATTAAGGCTAATATCCCAAGCCGTATTGCGTTTGCTGTTAAGTCACAGATTGACTCAAGAACGATTATAGATACACAAGGTGCCGAGAAGCTTCTTGGTAACGGTGACATGTTATATTGTCCTGTCGGTCTTTCTAAACCTGTTCGTGTTCAGGGCTGTTATGTTTCCGATGATGAGATTGAACGAGTTATTGAATACGTAACTTCTCAGGGCGATGTTAAATATGATGATGCTGTTATGCAGGAAATTGAACTTAAGGCGGCTCAGGACGGCAAGAAGAAATCTTCTTCAGCAGGCGTTGATACCGATGTGCCCGCAAGCGACTATGGCGATGAAATGATACCTAAGGCTATCGAGGTAGTTGTTGAAGCAGGTATGGCATCTACAACACTTTTACAGCGTAAACTGAAATTAGGATATGCAAGGGCGGCGAGAATTGTTGACGAACTCTCAGAAAAGGGGATTATAGGACCCTTTGAAGGCAGCAAACCTCGTAAAGTTCTTATAACAAAAGAGCAATGGTATGAGATGCAGGCTAATTCTTCAAGTGTTTCTACACCGAAACAACTTTCTGTTGATGATATTGCACCCGCAAAAAATGAATCGGACGATAGAGAACATCAACACTTGCCGGATAATCATAATTATTTTGGTTCTGCAATTAATCACGATAGCTCAGAGGAATAAAATATGGATATATTTGTTGAATACTTGGACGGCGATTACGCGGTTTGCAGATTGCCCGATAAAGCAAAAAATCTTATAAGATTACCTCTCAGGGAACTTCCTGACGGTGTCAAAGAGTTAGCGGTTTTATCTATGAGAGATAATGGAACATTCTTTTTAAATGAGTATGGCCGCGAAATTCGTATGAAGAAAATAACCAGTTATTTAAAATATAAAAAATATTGTTTTGATTTGCAAAATAATTGACAAAAAGGTATTGCATTTTTTGTAAAAAGGTGATATACTTTCCGAGTTAAAAAACTCACGCGGGTAGATTGCGGGTGTCGTGTGCATCTTTGATGTGATATCTGTGAGTCGAAACCTTGCGGCGGTTTAACAAAAAGGAGGACAAAATTATGTCAGTAGTTTCAATGAAACAATTACTCGAAGCAGGTGTTCACTTCGGACACCAGACCAGAAGATGGAACCCCAAAATGGCTCCTTACATCTTCACTGAAAGAAATGGTATCTATATCATCGACCTTCAGAAGACTGTTAAGAAGCTTGAGGAGGCTTACACCTTCATCAACCAGATCGCTCAGGAGGGCGGCGAAGTACTTTTCGTAGGTACTAAGAAACAGGCTCAGGATTCTGTTAAAGAAGAAGCAGAACGTTGCGGTATGTCATACGTAAACGCTCGTTGGCTCGGCGGTATGCTCACAAACTTCAACACAATCCAGAAGAGAATCAGAAGACTTGCACAGCTTAACGCAATGGAAGCTGATGGTACATTTGATCTTCTTCCCAAGAAAGAAGTTATCAAGCTTAACCTCGAAAGAGAAAAACTTGAAAAGTTCATGGGCGGTATCACAGAAATGAAAAAGATGCCCGCTGCTATGTTCATCGTTGACCCCAGAAAAGAAAGAATCGCTGTTCTTGAAGCAAAGAAACTCGGTATTCCGATCGTTGCTATCGTTGATACAAACTGCGATCCCGACGAAATCGACTATGTAATCCCCGGTAACGATGACGCTATCCGTGCAGTTAAACTTATTGCAGGTGCTATGGCTGATGCTATCATTGCAGGTCGTCAGGGCGAGCAGACTGTTGCTGCTGAAGAAGTTGCTGAAGAAGCAGCAGAATAAGTAGTTAAATTAATAGGCGGAAGATATTTCCGCCTTTATAACTTTTTAAAGGAGGAAACCTCTATGGCATTCACAGCTTTAGATGTTAAAAACTTAAGAGAAAAATCAGGCGTTGGTATGATGGAGTGCAAAAAGGCACTTACAGAAGCTGACGGTGATATGGATAGAGCATTTGAGATTCTCCGTGAAAGAGGACTTGCTGCTCCTGAGAAGAAAGCAAGCAGAATTGCTGCTGAAGGCGCTATCATCGCATTTACTGATGAAGCAGCTAAGGTTACAGTTCTTCTTGAAATCAACTCTGAAACAGACTTTGTTGGTAAGAACGAAAAATTCCAGGAATTCGGTCTTAGCGTTGCTAAAACAATCGCAGCTAACAAACCCGCTTCTGTAGAAGCTCTTGCAGACCTCGCTCTTGTTGGTTCTGACAGAACTGTTACAGAAAACCTTAACGACCTTATCCTTGTTATTGGTGAAAACCTCAAGATTCGTCGTTTCGAAATCATCGAAGGTGATGTTGTAACATATATCCACGCAGGTGGCGCAGTTGGTGTTGCAGTTAAATTCGAAACAAATCTTGCTGATAAAGCTGAATTCACAGCAATGGGTAAAAACATCGCTATGCAGATTGCTGCTATGCGTCCTGAATATCTCGGTAAAGAATGCATCTCTGAAGATGAACTTGCTAAGATGAAATCTATCACAATTGATAGCTCACTTAACAAACCCGATTCTCTTCCCAAACCCATTCTTACAGCTCTTTTCGATAAAGCAATTGCAGAAAATCTCTTCAGTGCTGAAGATGTTGCTGCTTATGAAGAAAACAAAAAGAGCAGCTTCCTCTTTAACTTCCTTTCAAAAGAAGCTGTTGCTACTCTTGCATCTCTTGCAATCGCAGGTAAAGATGAATATATTACAAATAAAATCTTTGCAGGTGCAGTTGAAGG
>JAZULQ010000003.1:0-4698 GCA_045603185.1 Acutalibacteraceae bacterium | reverse complement strand
TAACACCTGTTACCTTAGAAGGTATCCTTGGTGACGTAAATGACAGTGGAGCAGTTGATACAACTGATGCTAAGCTTGCTCTCGCTATTGCAGCAGGTCAGGTTGAAGCTACAGAATATCATCTTCTCTTCGGCGATATTGATGAAGATGGTGAAATCACAACAGCTGATGTAAGATATATCCTTTGCATCGCGGCTGAGATTCCCTACCAAATCTAATTAAAAAAGCCCGACATTGTTAAAATGTCGGGCAATTTTTATTTTATTTTCATTACAAGATTAACAACATTTTTGGCGGTTCGTTGCATTTCACCTAATGTTATTCCTTCGGGTTTTCCATAGGTTTTTAGCAATGTGCCGTCGCTTTTTTTAGCGCCTGTACGTTTTCCACCGGGCATAAGAACGTCAACACCTGCTCTCACGCGATAAGCGTTGTCTTTTAACTTCGGGAATTCCGGACTATTGGTGTATTGCATCCACCAGTCCGTCATAACAAGACCCTGGAAATTCCATTCCTGCCTTAAAACTCGGGTGCAAAGGTCGTAATTATAATGCGCCCATACACCGTTTATTTTGTTGTAAGAAGTCATGATAGTAAAGGGCTCGGCATCTTTGACACAAATTTCAAAGCCTTTCAGATAAATTTCTCTTAAAGCCCTTTCGGAGAGTCGGGAATCATTTTTGTTTCTGTTGGTTTCCTGGTTGTTGCAAGCAAAATGCTTGGGGCACGCCCCTACTTTTTCACTCTGAATACCTTTTACAACAGCCGCCGCGGTCTTACCCGTCAGGAAGGGGTCTTCGGAGTAGTATTCAAAATTTCTTCCGCAAAGAGGATTGCGGTGGATATTCATACCGGGAGCCAGTAAAATATCGGAGCCTTTTGCCTTCATTTCTCCACCGATTTTTTTGTAAAGTTCAAAGGCTAAATCTGTGTTCCACATTGATGCAATAGCTGTACCCGAAGGAAGAAGTGAGCAGCAAGCGAGTAAGCGGATGCCTGAAGGGCCGTCCGTTGTAGTGAGAGGTGCAACACCCTTTTCGCGTAATGAGGGGAGTACGCCACCCATAACACCTGCGTTGCCCTTTGCACCCAAAGGACTATTCATAATATAAGCACCTCGGCTTATTGCCTCAAGCTCCGTTTTTGAAAACTGTGCTATAAAATCATCTAAGGATATGTTCTGTTTTTTTACATCATCCAGAGTATAATTCTTGTTTTCACCATCACCAAAATCAGAGGGGAGTTCCGATAAAATAATATTCTTTAAGTCATCTGTACTTGTAGGCGTATTTTCATAGTTTTCAGAAAAACCATTGTCGGTTAATTTCGGAACAAGCCTTTGAAAGGATTGCTTGGGTGCGGAAACCTCTTTGAGTTTTTCTAAAATTAAATCGGAATCCAATGCGAAAGACCAGATTTTTTCTGCGTTTCTGACGTCTCCGCCCAGATAAACGTTGTATGTACCTTTTTCTAATAAGTATGATGATTTGAAACCGGTTTTACCGCTGTCATCGTAAGAGGCGAAAGCATAGAAGGGGATATTAAAAGCTATTTCCTGCTGTTCGGATACATCCAGAACATCGGATTTTTTAAAAGCGCATAAAACTCTGGCGGGTTTTCCTAATTTACCTTGAGGCGCCTCAATATAAATCTGACAAACATCCTTGCCGGAGTGGACTTCGCCTATGTTCTTGGTTGTAATATTAAGTGTTATATTGTTGTCGGAAATTTTGGCATCATTTAAAGAACGTGAAAATACTGTATATCCCAAACCGTAACCAAAGGGATATAAAACAGCGTCCTTTTTAAATGTTTCAAAGTAACGGTAACCAACGTAAATATCCTCGGCATAATTATTGAATTCTCTTTCACCGAAGTTTTTTGAAGAGGGGTAATCATCGTATTCTTTTGCAATAGTATCAGTTAATCTGCCGGAGGGCTCGCTTTTTCCTAAAAGAACTTCCGCGACGGCGTTACCGCTTTCCATACCACCTTGCCAGGGAATAATAATGGCAGAATCCCGGTGGAGTAATTGGCTTTCCCAGCTCATATCGATAATGCCGCCAACATTAAGAACAATAACAGTTTTTTTGAAGGCTGAGTTTACTCTTGTAATTAAAGATTTTTCATCTTTCGTAAGATAATAACTGCCTTCGGTTAAAATGTTTTCTCTGTCCTCGCCGGCTGCTCTGCCGATTACTATTACAGCACAATCTGATTTTTGTGAGGCGGCTTTTATGGTGTCGGTATCTATGGGCATCTCATCGTAGTAATGAGGCCAATGTCCCCAAAAACCGTGGTCGGGAGGGTTGTTTTTGCACCATTCGGAGTAAATCGTTGCGAGTTCTTCGTTGAGTTTTGCACCGTTGTTGCGAAGACCCTCCATAAGGTTTACTGTATAAGGTTTTATAACATCGCCACCGGAACCGTAACCAACATAAATATAATCGTTCTGCACTCTGCCGAAAACTGAAATAACATCAGATTCTGATATAGGCAGAACATTGTCATTTCTTAAAAGTACGGTGCCTTCAGCGGCCGCAAGGCGTAAAAGCTCCGGCATTCCTTCAGTTACGTCTTTTGATAAACCGTCGGAACCGATAGCTTCATTTTGTCCTAATTTATTTACGAATTTTCCGATTAAATTAAAGGCTTTTCTTTTGCTCTTTTCTAAAATATCCATTGATTTACAGCCTCCTTCAATATGATAAATTATACAAGGTTTAGTGTTTGAGGTCAACAATATACAACAAAAGTACATGTTTTTTAGCAAAAAACAAAAACAGTGTTGACAAAAACACAAAACTTTACTAAAATAACCACATAAAAACTGAGACCGAAGAAAAGTAACTGTAATTTAGTACGCAAAGAGAATCGTCGGTGGGTGTAAGACGGTGGGAAATTTTACAGCGAATACACTTCGTGAGTTCCGTATTGAAAAGGTGCGGCGGGGCGCCCGTTACAGCGACAAGGCATGACTGTGCCTGATGAGGCCTTTGTTGTAAGACAATGGCGAACTGAGGTGGTACCGCGATTTTATCGCCCTCTGATTTTTAAAATCGGAGGGCGTTTTTGTTTCCTCCAGGAAAGGATGTTTTTATGGACACATTGATTAAAGTTTTGATGATGGTTGTATTCTTTGCGGTTATGATAGCTATCGGCATCTATTGCAGAAAACAGTCATCTGACGTAAACGGTTTCGTTTTAGGCGGCCGTTCAGTAGGACCGTGGCTTTCTGCATTTGCATACGGTACATCGTATTTTTCGGCAGTTATATTTATAGGGTATGCAGGGCAGTTCGGTTGGAAATTCGGACTTGCCTCTACATGGATTGGTATAGGTAATGCACTTTTGGGTTCGCTTCTCGCGTGGGTAGTTCTCGGCAGACGTACACGTCTTATGACTCAGAAGCTTTCCAGCTCAACAATGCCTGATTTCTTTGAAAAACGCTATAATTCAAAAGCGATGAAAATTGCGGCTTCTGCAATTATTTTCGTCTTTCTTATTCCGTACACCGCTTCTCTTTATAACGGACTTTCTAAGCTTATAGATATGGCTTTCCCCGAAATACCCGGTGGCTTTACAACTTGTGTAATAGTTATGGCAGTTCTTACCGCTATTTATGTCATTGTCGGTGGATATATGGCAACGGCTATAAACGATTTTGTTCAAGGTATTATAATGTTATTCGGTATAGTGATAGTCATAGTTCTTGTTCTTAAATCAAATGGTGGATTCGGAGAAGCTATAGCATCTCTTGGTGAAATAAGCGAAGGCGCAAACTTTAACGGCGCGTTTGCTTCTTTCTTCGGAAATGAACCTTTCTCACTTCTGTGGGTTGTTATTCTTACATCCTTAGGTACATGGGGTCTTCCGCAGATGGTCGGAAAATTCTATGCAATTAAGAACGAAAAAGCAATTAATACCGGCACAATAGTATCGACATTCTTTGCAGTTATCGTTGCGGGTGGTTGTTACTTCCTTGGCGGTTTTTCAAGACTCTATGCAGACAGAGATATTTACAAGGTAGACGGCAGTGTAGATTTTGATAGTATCATTCCTGCGATGCTTGATAATCTTCCTGCAATAGTAATTGGACTTGTGCTTATTCTTGTGCTTTCTGCATCAATGTCAACTCTATCTTCTCTTGTGCTCACATCAAGTTCAACTCTCACACTTGATATGCTTTGCGAGACTTGCATGAAAAAGGCATCTAAAAAGTCACAGTTGTCTGTAATACGTGTGCTCGTTCTTATTTTTATTGCAATTTCAGCAGTTATCGCTATTGTACAGAACGAACACGGCATTGCGTTTATCGCACAGTTTATGGGCGTTTCCTGGGGCGCTCTTGCAGGTGCATTCCTTGCACCGTTCCTCTATGGTTTGTACTGGAAAAGAACTACAAAAACCGCTTGCTTTGTGAACTTCGCAATCAGCACAGTTGTTATGGTGGGTTACCTCGTTCTTAAATTTGCTGCACCGGATGTGCTGGCATCACTCCCCACGTTCTGGCAGAGTCCCATTAATTTGGGCGCGGTAATGATGCTTGTTTCACTTGTGATTGTGCCGGTAGTCAGCCTTATTACGAAAAAAAACGATTCCGCAAAAGTACAAGAGATTTTCTCCTGCTACAACAAAGAAGTTACAGTAGGCGCAAAAGAATCTTTAGGCAAGTAATAAAAACGTTTAGTAAACCCC
>JAZULQ010000002.1:0-15353 GCA_045603185.1 Acutalibacteraceae bacterium | reverse complement strand
TAGGGGGCGTTTTTATGGTTATAAGAGGCGTGGTTGTTGTTTTACCAATAATAATTATTGTTATAATGCTATTCTTGGTTATAAAAAAAACACACAAATCTTTAGTTATCGCTTTTATTTTATGCATTGTTTTTTCATTATTCATTCCAATGCGTATGTTTTTACTTAATCAAAAACGTAATCCCAATATAGATACAGATAATTTGTCTTTCGCATATATGGAGTTAAAAAACAAATTAAATAGCGGACAAGAGAACAGAAACGATAGTAATGTTCTTATTACTAATGAGTACCGTTCCGTTTATAGAAATGAAGATGAATCAACAGTTATGATATTTGTGTATGACAGTTCGCTTAATGATGAAATTGATGTTTTGAAAGAAACGGCGGTTGTTAAATACACAGACGGTGATGTATCTATTTGGGCATCTGAAATGGAACCGACGAGTGTTGCTTGGTTTATGCCTATTACCGGTGTTTCAGGAGAATTCGTAATGCAAAATAAATATGATAATGAATTGATACTAGTTCACTATTGTATTAAAGATTTTGATGGTTTTAGTGTTGTTTTTCCTGAATATCCAGAATTTGATATTTTAAATTATTTGTTGAGTTGTGATATTTTGGATTGAAAGACAGAGGGACGGTTCTAACAATCAGGGGACGGTTCTATGATTGAGCCATAAACTCTGATAAATCAATGCTTTTGCTCTTTAAAAATTTAAAATCAGGGGCGGTTTTTCATTGGAAAACTTCCCAATCACAGAACCGTCCCCTGATTTTCTCCCCTGATTTTCCGGTCTATATTTCATTAACAGCAAATGAATGTGTACAAAAAAAGACGGACTAAAAAAAGCATCGCAACCAAAGCGAATAACCTTTGGTTGCGATGTTTTTATTTATTATAATCATCAATAATCTTTTTAACCGTATCAGCTATAATCACGGCGGTTCTGGGCCCTACGGAGTTAGTTTCTTCGTAATGACGACGGTTGTGTTTATCTCTGCCGTTATCAACGTAAGGTGATTTTTCGTTTAAAACAAAGTCATTTGGCGGTAAAACATAGCCCAACTCATCATTTGCAAGACCGAAAATTAAAATCTCCTTATCCCCTGTTATGTCGCATAAAAGCGGCGGATTAGCTTCAGGTCCTTTTCCTGTACCGGATTCATCTGCGATTAATGCTCCACCGAAAGCAAGCTCGGGGAAAAGCTCGCACGGCAATAGCAATATTTTTTTACCACCGATTTCATAAAATGTAATCTCCGATTTAAGCGTCCAATATAGCGGTGCATCCTTTGTGGCAAACTTCTCAGCAGTCATTATGCCTATATCGCAAGCAATGGTCAGAACAGGATTCTCAACATCGGCATAAAACTCCTTTGTTGCAAAGTTAATTAACGGTGATAGTTTTTCATCGTTATTGATAGAAATTGCATAATCGGCGAGCTTATAACCGATGTCACGTGTTGATTCAATCAATCTATGCTCTTTTCGCAAAGTATCTTCATCAGGCACATCCATACTTATCATACCGCCGATTGCACCAACGGTATAGAAAGTGTCAGCACCGATAGTCTTTTTTATTTTTTCGCGCAGATAACAAGGAAAATCGGCACTTACAAGGTGATTGCAACCCTGAAGTGACTCAGAATGCGAGGCAAAATTCAACAGCCATATTTCGTTACCTTCGTCAAAAGGTTTAAACCTAAAACGGGTCAATGTTTTGGAGTACACTACGGGTGTTCTTATATCCTCCTGCAAATCGGGAACTTCCACAGTACCTAAATATAAGCTTCCGTCTTTTCTGGTTTCATATGCTTCGTAAGCGGCTTGTTTTACGCTTTCAAAAAGAATATCCATAAACTTCGGGTCTTTTCCGGTAAACGGTAAACGGCCCCATATACCCATAGTATCAATACCTGCATGGTTATGGGTACACATTACATCAATTTTTCTGCAACCTGACATCTTGCAAAAATCATTTAATTTTTCGCGGATAATGTTAACATCCTTATTAAGAAGACCCACAACATCAAGAGAAATAAGCAAAATACCGCCTCTGGAGCTGTTGTCATCAATATATACAGCGTGGGCGTACTGGGGGTCAATAACTCCCCTTGCGGGATTATTTTCACCATAACCTGCGATGTAATATTTTTTTGTTTCGATGTCATCGGGTAAAACAACGGCTTTACCGAAACCGACTGTAAAATGATTGCTTTCGGCTGTTTTTATATAGTCAACCCGGGTATCTTTAAGGGGTTTAACGGCTTTGCTCTTCAAGCTCATTTTACCGCGTGTTTTAACTATTGATGTTAATAAGGATGAAACAACAGACATATTCTGCCTCCTAATACATTTTCATTCGCTCTCTGTAATCCGGCATAAACTGTTCAATAAATCCATAAAACGCCTTACTGTGATTATGGTGCTTTATATGAGCGAGTTCGTGAACAACAACATAGTCAATAAACCGTTCATCCTTATCCATAAGATACAATGAAAAATTAAGACTGTTTTTACCAGAACAGGAACCGTAACGTTTTTTAGCGGAATTGATTTTGACACAAGCAGGGGTAACACCCATAATTTTTGAAAAATATTCAACCTTTTGCGGTAAAATATCTTTTGCTTTTCTTCTTAAAAGCTCAATATCATCCGGAGTGTATTCGGGCCTGTTTTTTGCCTTTTCCATCTGAGAAATGACAGCTTTTTCAAGCCACTGCTTCTTTCCCTGTACGAAAAAATCTATTTCTTTTTGAGACATTCTCAAAGGAGCGCGAACGGTTATTTTACACTCGCTGTCAACCTGTAAAGCAATAGTCTTGCGCTTGGAGCGAATTATCGTATATTCAAAAATCATATTAAAAACCGTCTTTGTACTCATCTAAAGGTCTACCGCCGCGGGCCAGATACTCTTTATAAAGCTTTTCTTTATATTCCGGGGTGTATGTATATGACCAAAGGTCATAAACTCCCTTGAAGCTTTCAAAGGTTTCATCGGGATACACTTTAACATTCCCTTTCTTGTATGGCAATTCTATTTCAACAGTGCCGTTTGATGCAATATGATATTCATCCGCTAAATCAATAGCAAACTTATTTTCGGGATAGCGGTCAAAATCCCCATCAAACATAATCTGTGTTACGGGGAAAAGAACAATTTTTGCATCAACAAGTCTGTAAAAATTCTCGGTTGTGCCGAAATGCCCGTGATGCGCCGATTGAACAATATCGGACTTCAGATACTGTGGATAACGAGCTTCAAGAATATAACTTTCCTCGTGCCCTGCATCGCCGGGAATAAGAATTTTTGTATCTTCTGCAGTCAACATAATTACTACTGAAGAATCATTGTAATTACTGTTATCATTCGGGAAAACATCTTCGTGAGAGCACAAGACATCAACTTTTAAATTATCTATATAATACGTCTGCCCTGTGTGAAGCCTTGTAACAGGCACTTCGGGATGATTTTTTAAGGCATTGAAAAACAATGTGTAGTATCCCCTGTGGGATTCCATCCAATCTCCACCGTCACGGTGGTCCATAGAAACAAGGTTAAAATACAGATTTTCAATAACCGTATCTTCAGAATAAAAATTAAGGTAACTCATAAACTGAGCAATGTGGTCTTCATGACCATGCGAGAAGAACCAGCCAGCAATGCGGATTTTTTCACCTTCAGGTGTTCTTTCGCGAAGGAAATTATGTATTCTTTCACAGTCGTTTATTGAGTACGTATGAGGGCTGTCAATTATAAAAAATGCACCCGATGCAGTCTGAAAAATATAGCACATACCGCAATCAATAAGCGAATGGTCAACTTCAAACTGCCAGAAAACGAACTTATTACTGCTTCTGATTTCCTGAGGTTTAAAATTCGGAAAATCGGACTGCGTATCAATAATAAGCCTTACTGTATTGTCGCATTTGTAATAGCCTAAACACAATATAATTGTCTCGGCTTTATAAAACTTAAAGAAATTGTTTTCAATTTCGTTTTCATTAACCAACTGAAATTTTTTTGAAAGCTCATCGCAATATTTGTCAAAACTATCAAATGAGACATTTTTATAAAGGTAAAGCTCACATCCATCCCCGGACGGATAGAATTCATACTGCCCGAAACCTGTTTCCGGCAGATTTTTTATTAAATCACCCATAGTTAAACCTTCTTTGATTATTCAAAAACAGTTGCGCTCACAAAGTTTATAATATCATCTTTTTTAGCACTGACTTTACCTTGAATCATGGTATCTCTGCCACCGCCCCTGCCGGAAAGCGCGCTGTTTACGGTCTTTGCAACCATTTTCATATCAAGGCTGAGGCTTCCGGCGATATATGAATATCCGTCATCATCCGAACCTGAAAAAACCAAACATAAAGCTGATTTTTCCATACCATAGTTTGCAACCTCGCGCATCATTTCCGCATCGTAACAATCGGTTATAAAGTATGAAATACCATTATTAAAAACAAGGTTTTTCTTGTCATTATCGGCTACTTTTAATCTAAACTGATTATACTCTCTACGCACAGAATCGAGTTCATCCTGCAGACGCTTAACATAATCGGAAACAGCCTCTTGTTTAGCGGATAAAAGATTGGAGATTTCATATACACTTTTGTATTTCTCACGGTAATCAGAAAGAGCATCATAACCGCTTTTCATAACAATACGCACACCACCACGATGGCGCATAAAGTCAAGTATTTTAATAACTCCGATTTCACCGGTCGTTTTAACGTGAGGAGCGCAACATGCACATAAATCCGTATTTTCAATTTCAACTAACCTTACATTTTCAGTTAATTCTAATTTACTGCGATAATCGTATTTATCGAGTTCACTACTATCCGGGAAAAAGCAATTAATTTTATAATTTGCATAAATAGCTCTGTTTGACTTATCCTCAACTTCATC
Organism: Acutalibacteraceae bacterium; assembly: GCA_045603185.1. GTDB lineage: Bacteria > Bacillota > Clostridia > Oscillospirales > Acutalibacteraceae > DTU089. The sequence continues at coordinate 10,422 of JAZULQ010000002.1, read as the reverse complement.
GAGCTGCTCGCGTGTAAGTTCACCACTGAAATCAACTGTCACATAGTCTTCTTCCATATGAAAGCCTACGTTATCGTATCCAAACATCGAATGAACAACACCGGAAACAATATGCTCGCCGCTATGATTCTGCATACGCGAAAAGCGTTTCTCCCAATCTATAGTACAAGCATAGTTAACGCCTATCGTCAGGCTATCAGAGCAATAATGGATAATTTCACCGTCGACTTCCTGAACATCGGTAACGGCAACATTGCCGATAAAGCCTTCATCAGCTTTCTGTCCGCCGCCTTCGGGGAAAAAGGCGGTTTTATCAAGTATAATTGCGTAACCGTTCTTCACAGCCTCGCAGGAAAGAACGGTCGCATCAAATTTATTTACATAAGCATCTTCAAAAAATAATTTAACTGTTTGCATAATCAACCTCTAAATAAAATAAGTGAAATCGCTATAAGATATTGCGCCGCATAATATGTAGAATGGTTTAAAACTAATGCCACGCGGCTCTCACGGTCCTTTTCAACAGGACTGAAATATGTGCGGGAAAGAATCGCATCAGAAATGAGGAACAAGAACATACCTGCTGTAAAAATACCGGTATGCAAGCTCGGCTCAGCAACAAGAAAACCTACCGCAAGCCCAACTGTTGAATTTAAAACGGATGTGTATAATACGGTAATAAGCCTGAACTTACCATAATTGAGTTTGAAAATCTTTTCAGCGCCCAGAGCGAATAAAATACCGAAAAAGAAACAAATAACGGTAAATATCAGAACATATAAATTGGCTCCGTAGGCATAAATCATAGACGCGATATAAAAGATATGACCTATCAGAAAGCTTAAAAAGCCTATTTTAAGGTATTTATCCGCATCGGTTTCATAAACATATTTTAAATCGAGAACAATATCACCTATTAAGCCGAAGCACGCACCGGTTACTGCCAATGCGCCCATATAGGACGGACAATTCTCATTGCCTACAAAGGCGAATAAACCCGTAAAAATAAAACAAAGACTCGCTAAACCCTTAAAAACAACAGTATTTAAGTCAGTTTTCGGTTTACGCTTAATGTTAAAAACAACGACAAAACACAGCCCTGAAATCAGGAAAAAATATTCCATAAATTCACCCCTCAAAATACATATTAATTTTACCATAATGATGTATAAAAAGCAATTAAGCTCAATCAATCGTATTGCATAATTTTATCACTCAATATTTGTTAAAAATAACTATCTTTTTGCTCTTGATTTTTAAAATAATACGTGATAACATATCTATAAAGTTAATACGCCAATAACTTTACGCAAATAACGAGAGCCGTTTTCTCCAAGACGGCTCTCGTTATTTTATTATACAAATTTTGTGAAAATTGTATAATTTGCGAAGGGTAAATTATCACTTGACACCTCGATGAAAATGAAGCTTTTTTATTGATTTATAAACCAATATATAGTAAAATTATTCTAATAATGTATCAGTGTGTCTGAGAAAGAAGGGATTTAATGCCACTTGTCACATTAAAAGAACTTTTGCACAGAGCCGATGCTCAAAAAATTGCAGTCGGTGCATTCTCCGTAGGTAATATGGAAATGGTTTTAGGTGCCGTAAAAGCCGCAGAGGAAACTAAAACTCCGATTATTATTCAGATAGCCGAAGTCAGGCTTCCGACCTCACCTCTTGAAGTTATCGGTCCGTTAATGGTTGCCGCTGCAAAGAACAGCACTGTTGATATTTGTGTTCATCTTGACCACGGATTAAATTATGAAACCGTAGAAAAAGCTCTTGAAATCGGTTTTACATCAGTTATGCTTGACGCATCATTACTCCCCTTTGAAGAAAATATCGAACTCACTCAAAAAGTTGTAAAAAAAGCCAAAGAATACGGTGCTTCCGTTGAAGCGGAATTAGGCGTTGTCGGCGGCAACGAGGGTGGTGGCAAAGCGCACGCCATTCAGTGCACAGACCCGAATATTGCTGACGAATTCTGCAAAAGAACCTGTATTGACGCTTTGGCTGTTGCTATCGGTAACGCTCACGGTCATTATACTGTAACACCCGAATTGAGGCTTGATATTCTCGAAGAAATCCACAAATCCTGCGACACTCCCCTTGTTCTTCATGGTGGCTCGGGTATAACACCGCAAACTTTCCAGGAGTGCATAAAAAACGGAATTCGTAAAGTCAATATCGCAACAGCAAGCTTTGACGCGGTTGTTAAATCTTCAAAACAAGCTTTGAGCTGCGAAAAAGCAAATTACTTTTCACTTTCCGCTTCCGTTGCAGACGGTGTTTATGAGAATATAAAAAATCATATCAAGATCTTTAACATGGAAAATTTAAAATAAGGAGACTTATTTATGAAATACATTGAATTTGACAACAACAAAGAATACGATCTGATACTTCTCGGTCGTGTAGCAGTTGACTTTAATCCTGTGGATTACTACTGCCCCTTGTCCGAAAGTACAACCTTTAAAAGATATCTTGGCGGCTCCCCTGCAAACATCGCCGTGGGTCTTTCGAGACTTGGTAAAAAATGCGGTTTCTTTGCAAGAGTTTCCGATGATGAATTAGGTACATTTGTTGAGAATTTCTTTAAAAACGAAGGCATTGACTGCTCACACATCACTCGTTGCAAAAACGGCGAGAAAATCGGTCTTACTTTTACAGAAATCCGTTCAGAAACAGAGAGCTCTATTCTTATGTACAGAAACGAGGCAGCTGACCTTAAACTCTCGGTTGAAGATATTGACGAAGAATACATCAAGAAAACAAAAGCACTTCTCATTTCCGGTACCGCTCTTTGCGAAAGTCCCTCAAGAGAGGCAGCTCTCAAAGCAACTTTATTGGCAAAGAAAAACAATATCCCTGTTATCTTTGATATCGACTATCGAGCGTACAACTGGAAAAACGCCGATGAAATTGCCATATACTACTCAACAGTTGCGGCAAAGGCGGATATCATTTTAGGCTCAAGAGAAGAATTTGACCTTACCGAAAAGCTTATCGGTCTTGACGGAACTGATGAAACAAGCGCAAAATACTGGCATTCAATGGGCGCAAAAATCGTTATAATCAAACACGGCAAAGAAGGTTCTACCGCTTACACAAATGACGGTGAAAATTACAAAATCAAACCCTTCCCTGTTAAGCTTCTCAAATCCTTCGGTGGCGGTGACGGCTATGCTTCCGCTTTCCTCTATGGTATTTTTGAAGGCTGGGATATTATAGATGCGCTTGAATTCGGCTCAGCCTCCGCAGCAATGCTCGTTGCAAGCCACGCTTGCTCACAGGATATGCCGACGGTTGAAGCTGTAAAAGAATTTATAAAAAAAGAAAAAGAAGAATACGGTGAAATGATAGCAAGAGGTTGATTTTATGAAAAAATCCGGTGCTGATACAACAAACAAAAGCATAAAGGGTTTACTCAAAAAAATAATTTCTATTGCATTGATTATTATTTTGGTTGCGGCATCAATTCCGGTAATAATCAACATATATGTTGTCGCTTATTCCTCCCGTTACATATTAACTCCCGAAGAATACGAGAGTAAACAAGTGGACTGCGTTATGGTTTTAGGTGCCGGCGTCTGGGGCGACGGTCCTTCACATATGCTTGAAGAACGACTTAATCGTGGCATAGAGGTATACAAAACACAAGCAACCGACAGACTTCTTATGAGCGGAGACCACGGCAGAGTTGAGTACGACGAAGTAAATGTTATGAAGAACTTTGCCATTGATAGCGGCGCTGACGCTAACGAAGTTTTTATGGACCACGCAGGCTTTTCAACCTACGAATCCATGTACCGAGCACGCGACGTATTTGACGTAGATTCACTTATTATAGTCACCCAGGAATATCACCTTTACAGAGCAATTTATGATGCTCGCAAATTAGGTCTTGAGGCTTACGGTGTTGTTGCCGACGGTCAGTATAATTTCTCCGCGGGTACTAAATTATATAACAACTCTCGTGAAGCTCTCGCAAGATGCAAGGATGTTGTTTGGTGTATTGTTCAGCCCGAACCTACATACTTAGGTGAAGTTATACCCATAAGCGCAAGCGGCAACCTGACAGATGATAAATTAACATAAACGTGAAAGGATTATTCACTATGTTTGAAAAGCTTTCTTTTAACGAAAACAATGAGCGTATCGTATGCGAAATGAACGGAAAGCACTCTGATATGCTTATGAACATCAAAGTTAAACGCTTTAAAAACGGCGATGTTCTCAATTTGTGTGATAAAAATTGCGAAACTGCATTTCTCATACTTTACGGTGATGTTGAAATCACATGGAACGGCGAGACACAAAAAATGTTCAGAGAAAACCCTTTTGTTAAGGCATCGTATTGCCTACACGTTCCGAAACAAACTGAGGTTTCAATAAAGGCTAACGCCGATACTGAAATTCTTATCCAGCAAACAGATAACGATATCATCTTTACACCTGTTTTCTATACTCCCGATATGATTCTCTATCAGCATTTCGGCAAAGACCAATGGGACGGTGCAGGTTACAGAATTGTATCAACTGTATTTGACCATGATAATGCACCTTACTCAAATATGGTGCTCGGAGAGGTTTACAACCAACCCGGAAGATGGTCAAGCTATCCACCGCATCACCATCCTCAGCCCGAGGTTTACTATTATCAGTTTGATAAACCACAAGGCTTCGGTGCTGCCTTTGTAGGTGATGATGTTTTCAAAAGTGTTCAGGGAAGCGCGGTTTATATCCCCGACGGCAAAGACCACGAACAAGTTGTTGCACCGGGTTATGAGATGTGTTATATCTGGATGGTTCGTCATCTCGAAGATGATCCCTGGCTTAAAACCACGCGCTTCGTTTCAGAAGAACATCAGTGGTTGACTAAATAAATTATTCTTTAGGAGTGATATAAATGCCTATTATGACAATGGGTCAGGCTCTTGTTAAATTCCTCGATAATCAATATGTGTCCTTTGACGGTCAGGAAACTAAATTTGTTGACGGTATCTTCACTGTTTTCGGTCACGGTATTGTTTGTGGTCTTGGTCAGGCGCTTGATGAAAATCCCGGCTCGTTAAGAGTGTACCAAGGCAAAAATGAGCAAGGTATGGCACACGTTGCCGCAAGCTTTGCGAAACAGAACAACAGAAGAAAAATCATCGCTTGTTCATCGTCCATCGGCCCCGGTGCCGCTAACATGATAACCGCGGCAGCCACTGCAACTGTAAACAATATTCCCCTTTTACTTTTTCCTGCTGATACATTTGCTTGTCGTCAGCCCGATCCCGTTTTACAGCAGTTTGAGCAACCCTATTCTCTTGCTGTTACAACTAACGATGCTTACAAACCTGTTTGCAGATATTGGGACAGAGTCGTTCGTCCCGAGCAGCTTATGTCGGCGATGCTTAACGCTATGCGCGTACTTACTGATACCGCTAATACCGGTGCTGTTTGCGTTGCGCTGTGTCAGGATGTTGAAGGCGAAAGCTATGATTATCCCGATGAATTCTTCAAAAAGAGAGTTCACAAAATCACGAGAATCGCACCTGCTCAGGATGAAATAGATGATATTGCAGAAATCTTAAAATCCGCTAAAAAGCCTCTCGTTATTGCAGGTGGTGGCGTCAGATATTCAGAAGCCGGCGCAACCTTACAGACATTCTGTGAAAAGCATAATATTCCCTTTGCAGAAACCCAGAACGGTAAATCTGCGGTCCTCTCCTCTCACACGCTTAATGTTGGCGGTGTAGGTGTTACAGGTAATCTTTCCGCTAACCTTATTGCTAAGGATGCAGATGTTATTGTTGGTATCGGCACACGTTTCTCGGACTTCACAACTGCTTCAAAATCATTATTCAAAGATGATGCAAGGTTTGTAACAATCAATACCGACAGATTTGATGCTTACAAGCTCGGGGCAACAAAAGCGGTTTGTGATGCTAAGCTTGCAATCAATGCTCTTGATGAAGCTATCGGTGATTATAAAACCGAATATACAAACGAAATTGCAGATGCTAAAAAAGCCTGGGACGAAGAAATGGCAAAACTTTCCGAATATACATATTCAGAAAAGTTCGAGCCCATCATCAAAGCAAGATATGAAGATACAATCCCTGAATTTGTAGAAAAAATCGGCGGTACAATCACACAGACTGCAGCCCTTGCTCTTATCAGAAAGATTATTGACGACGATGCTATTGCAGTTGCAGCAGCCGGCTCACTCCCCGGTTGTATGCAGAGAATGTGGACTACTGACAGTTTATATTCCTACAATATGGAATACGGCTACTCCTGCATGGGTTACGAAATTGCAGGTGCTCTCGGTTCAAAATTAGCAGAGCCTGATAAAGAAGTTTACGCTTTCTGCGGCGACGGTAGTTACCTTATGCTTCACAGTGAACTCGTTACAGCAATCCAGGAAAACAAAAAAATCAATGTTCTTTTATTTGATAACTCCGGTTTTGGTTGCATCAATAATCTCCAGATGTCAAACGGCATCGGTAATCTCGCAACCGAATTCAGAAAACGTGACGAAAACGGAAACCTTTTAGGCGAGCTTTTCCCCATTGATTTTGCAAAATGCGCTTCGGGATACGGTGTTAAAACATACACCGCTAAAACTCTTGATGAACTCAAAGAAGCTCTTGAAGACAGTAAGAAACAAGAAGTTTCAACCCTTATTGATATCAAGGTTTTACCCAAATCAATGACAGACGGATACGGTGCGTGGTGGCACGTAGGTATCGCATCAACTTCATCAAAAGAAGCGGTCAATACCGCTTTTGAAAATAAAGAAGAAAATCTTAGAAAAGCGAGGAAATTCTAATGCTTGATAAAAACAAAGTTAAACTCGGCATCGCTCCTATCGCCTGGACTAACGACGATATGCCCGACCTCGGAGCAGAAAACACATTTGAGCAGTGCATTTCAGAAATGGCACTTGCAGGATTCACCGGTTGTGAAGTAGGCAACAAATACCCCAAGGATACCGCAGTTCTTAAAAAGGCTCTTGACCTTCGCGGTATGCAGATATGCAACGCCTGGTTCTCAACATTCCTTACAACAAAGCCTTACGAAGAAACTGAAAAAGATTTTATCGAGCACATTACTTTCCTCAAGGAAATGGGTGCAAAGGTTGTAGGCGTCTCTGAGCAGGGACACTCGATTCAAGGTACAGATCTTTCAATCTTTGACGACAAATATGTTATGAATGATGAAGAATGGGATATGCTTTGCACAGGTCTTAACAAGCTCGGTAAAATTGCGAAGGATATGGGCATTACCCTTACCTTCCATCATCATATGGGTACAGTTGTTCAGACTGAAGCTGAAATCGACAGACTCATGGAAAACACAGACCCCGAACTCTTCAATCTTCTCTTTGACTCAGGTCATCTTGCATACTGCGGCGAGGACTATATGAGCGTTCTCAAAAAGTACATTAACCGCATTAAACACGTTCACCTTAAAGATATCCGTCCCGATGTTATCGCAGACGTTAAGGCTAACAAGGAAAGCTTCCTTCAGGGTGTAAGAAAAGGTACATTTACAGTACCCGGCGACGGCGTAATTGATTTTGCACCTATTTTTGACGTTCTTGCAGAAAACAATTACGAAGGTTACGTACTTGTTGAAGCAGAGCAGGACCCTGCTATTGCAAACCCCTTCGAATATGCAGTTAAAGCAAGAAAATATATTGCAGAAAAAGCAGGTTTATAATATACCGAGAAAGGTGATTTAAAATGTCAGCAGAAAAAATCAAATACTTTTGCAACGGTGAATATGTTGAATCAAAAACAGATGTATGGTATGACCTTCACAACCCCAGCACCGGTGAAGTAACAGGTTATGCCCCCTGTTGCACAAATGATGAAGTTCTCCAGGCAGTTGAAGCTGCAAAAGCCGCTTACCCTGCATGGAGCGCAACTCCCGCTATCAAGAGATCTCAGATTCTTTATAATGTCCGTAATCTTCTTATTGAACATATGGAAGAGCTTACAACACTTGTTGCCGAAGAAAACGGTAAAGTCTGGTCAGAAGCTGAAGGCGACGTACTTAAAGCAAAAGAAGGCACAGAACTCGCTATTCAGGTTACTTCACTTATGATGGGTGAAAGCCTTATGGATGCTTCGAAAGGCTTTGATACTGTTTTATACCGTGAATCTATGGGTGTTTTTGCAGGTATCGTTCCTGTAAACTTCCCTGCTATGATTCCCTTTGGCTGGATGGTTCCCGTTTGCGTTGCTTGCGGTAACACAATCGTTCTTAAAGCAGCATCTCTCACACCTAAAACCGCGTTGAGAATTGCTCAGCTTTACAAAGAGGCAGGTATGCCCGATGGTGTTGTAAACGTTGTCACATGCTCAAGAAACGAAATCAACACACTTCTTGATCATCCTGATATCAAGGGTATCACTTTTGTTGGTTCGTCACCTGTCGGTAAACTCATTTACGAAAGAGCCGCTAAGGCAGGCAAACGCGTTCAGGCTCTTTGTCAGGCTAAAAACCACGCTCTTGTACTCGAGGATGCTCCAATCGAACGTACTGTTGCAGGTATCATCAACTCTGCATACGGCTGTGCGGGTCAGCGTTGTATGGCTCTCTCCTGCTGTGTTGTTCAGGAATCTATCGCAGATAAGTTTGTAGCTGAGCTTAAAAAGCAGGCTATGAATATAAAAGTCGGCAAATCAGTTGATAAGACCTCCAAGCTCGGACCTCTTACATACAAAAAACACTACGACGAAGTTGTTGCGGATATTGAAAAAGGCGTTAAAGAAGGCGCAACACTTGTTCTTGACGGCAGAAATCCCGAGCTTCCCGACGAGCTTAAAGACGGTTACTTTGTAGGTCCCACAATCTTTGATAACGTTACTGAAGATATGACAATCGGCAGAGATGAAGTTTTCGGCCCTGTTCTTTGTATAAAACGTGTTAAAGACTTCCACGAAGGTCTTAACGTTATGAACGCAAACCCCTATGCTAACGGCTCTGTTATCTTTACACAGAACGGTCACTACGCAAGAGAATTCACTCGTCATACACACGGCGGTATGGTTGGTGTTAACGTAGGTATTCCTGTTCCGATTGGTTTCTTCCCCTTCTCCGGTCATAAGGACTCCTTCTTCGGTGACTTACACTGTCTCGGTAAGGATTCTTACCGCTTCTTTACTGAGAGCAAATGTGTTACTACACGTTGGTTTGATGAAGATGAAATTAAGAAAACAGAAGTTTCTACATGGGACGGAACAATCTAAATAAATACATTGTGAAAGGACATAATAAATATGCTTAATATTGGTATTATCGGTGCAGGCCGTATAGGTAAGGTTCACCTTGAATCAATTTCATATCACGTAAAAAACGCAGTTGTTACTGCTATCGCAGACCCCTTTATGAATGATGAAACCAAAGCATTCTGCGAAGGTTTCGGCGTTGAAAAAATCTACACAGATTACAAAAAAATCATTGAAGATGAAACTATTGACGCTGTTCTTGTTTGTTCCTCAACTGATACTCACGCCCCTATTTCTATTGAAGCTATCAACGCAGGCAAGCACGTTTTCTGCGAAAAGCCTCTTGCAAATACAGTTGATAAAATTCTTGAAATTGCAGAAGCACTCAAGGCCCATCCTGAAGTAAAATTCCAGGTTGGCTTCAACCGTAGATTTGACCACAACTTTGCCGCTGTCAGAAAAGCTTATGACGAGGGCAGAATTGGTGATGCACAAATTCTTAAAATCACTTCCAGAGACCCTCAGGCACCACCCGTTGGCTACTGTGCCGCAAGCATTTTCCTTGATATGACAATTCATGATTTTGATATGGCTTGCTTCCTTACCAACAGCGATGTTGAAGAGCTCTACGTATATGCTGATGCTCTTATCAATCCCGGTATCCGTGAATACGGTGATTTTGATACAGCTATCATTTCAATGAAAATGGAAAATGGTGCTCTTGCAGTTATTGATAACTCACGTCAGGCTATGTACGGCTACGACCAGAGAGCAGAGCTTTTCGGCTCAAAGGGTATGGTTGCAACTGCAAACGACACACTTTCAACAGCTGTTATTGCAGATGCTAACGGTGTTACGGGTGAAAAACCCCTCTACTTCTTCCTGGAGAGATATATGGGTTCATTCTCTGAAGAAGTAAGACAGTTTGTTGACTGCTGTATAAATGATAAAGAAACACCTGTTGGTATTCATGCAGGTCTTCAGTCTGTCAAGATTGCTCTTGCTGCAGAAAAATCTGCTAACGAAGGCAGACCTGTTAAACTTTCAGAAATCAACTAAGAGGTCTAAATTAATGACGGGTAAAAACTATGATATAATAGTTATAGGCCCAGGTTGCGGCGGTTTATCCGCCGCTGTTTGTGCTGCAAAAGAAGGAAAAAAAGTTCTCTTGCTTGAAAGACACAAC
>JAZULQ010000001.1:0-68578 GCA_045603185.1 Acutalibacteraceae bacterium | reverse complement strand
TCTACTTCGATGTACCCAATGTGGGCGAAACAGAGCTTGTAGCAGTTGCAGGCGATTATAAGGATACATCAAAAATCCGTAAGGTTGAAAAATTAAGTCGGATCGTAGCCATGTCGTTCTGTGAGCCAAGGAGTTGGGAGCTCTAATTGTCTTCCTAAGACCGCTTGGCCTCCGACTTCATTTCTTCTACTTCGATGTACCCAATGTGGGCGAAACAGAGCTTGTAGCAGTTGCAGGCGATTATAAGGATACATCAAAAATCCGTAAGGTTGAAAAATTCAACGAGGATTACAGACTTCGTGAAAAGGGTGCAATCCTTAACTGGTTTGATATCACCGAACCCGAAGGATATTTCTCACTTAACGATAAGCTTTCCGATATTATGGCTTCCGAAGAGGGCAGACAGCTCTTTATGGGTCTTATGTCAGGCGCTATGAAAGCTCAGAAGGACGACAGTATGATGGGCGATATGGGCGCAGAAATGATGAGCGGTCCTATGATGCAGATGTTAGGTAGCTTTACCGTTATCCGTCTTACAAGCCTTATGGGTGCGGCAAACCTTAAGTTTACGAAAGAGCAGCTTCTCGGACTTAACGCAGCACTTAATCAGATAAAGAAACCTGAATAAAACACTAATCCCTCAACCCGAAAAGGTTGAGGGATTTAATTTTAACTGTGTGAATTTACAAATTCAATAAGTCTGAGCCAGTCTGTGCGACTGAAGTAGTGTTTGCCTTTTCTCATATGGTAGCCGATGTCACCGTCGAAAAATTTATCGTCTATCTGCGGCGGTCTGTCCTCATAAATGAACGGCTTATTAAAAGCGGGACTTGCCCCGACACAGCCTAACATCTCTGACAGCGGGTCAGCCCATTTATCCTCTGATGCACTTCCTATAAGCACGTTTCTCGGAGCAATGGAAGCAATAAGGTAATGCTGGTCGAATGGCATGCTTTCTTCATTGTTGCAGTATTTTTTGTAGTTTTCGCAAAACCAGAAGGGGAAGTTACGGCAGATATCAGCAATTCTTTCTCCGCCGGGTGCTGTACCACGTGCAATGGCAGCACCGCTACAACCGGAATCGTTTGAGTAGGAAAAAGCGAATCTTTCGTCTGTTGCACCTGCCAGAAGTGCGGTTTTTCCGAGCCTTGAGTGACCGCAAACAACAGAACGACCCATATCAAGCTTGTGAGGCAAAGTTTCTGCATAGTCTAAAATTCTTTGGGTTGCCCATGCCCACATAGCAATTTTACCGCAGTCCGTGTCAGTGCGCTGACCGTTTTCAAATAGAACACCGGCAAGACCGTTTGTAAAATCATCATTGTCGGTGGTAATGTCGTTGTACCATACCGAAAGAACAGCAAATCCGTTGTCTATAAGCTCCTCGGTAGGCATATACCTGTCGGGGTTGAGGTCGCGGAAATTTATGTGTACAAAGAATGGATGTTTTTCATTATCCGTGGGCAACGTAGCTAAAAAAGGAAAAGAAAACTCTTTGCCGTTAATAACACAGTTTGCGGTTATTTTATGGCAGACTGCGTTACCTGCGCAAAAATTAGGTATAACATTTTCCTCGGTTTCAAAAGAAATTTTTTCGGGCTTTGGGGGTAAATAACCGAAAAGCTCGGATTGAATAATATCAAGCATTTCTTCCCTGGGTAAAAGTCCGGGGACATTTCTCTCTTTGAGCATTTCTGAAAGCATAAACTCAACTCCTTTGCCAGATTATATCATAATCACGTTCGTTTTTCAATGATATAACGTATTTCATAGCGCCAGCTATTTCATCACGAAGTGATTTCATCCCACTGAGGTGGGATTTATCCCGTACGTGAGGACGGATTTAGTTGAAAAGAAACAACCTTTGTCTGGCAAACAAAGGTTGTTTCTTTTCTGGCCCGCCCAAAGGGATTCGAACCCCCGTTCTTCAGAATCGGAATCTGCTGCGTTATCCAACTGCGCCATGGACGGATATATAAATTTCATTACATAATTATAAACATATAACTGTACTTTTTCAAGTGTTTTATTCATCCCGGGAAGGTATAATCAAAAAAATTGACAAGTACGGTGGTTTTTGTTAATATCTCATTGAGGTGAGTTTATGAAAAAGAAAACTAAAAATTTACTTGTTGTTTTAGCCGTTGTTATAACGATTCTTGCCACACCGTTTCTTATTTGGGGAGGTTCATTGTTGAAATGTGAGGTTCTGACCCGCGTTAATTATGATGATTTTGAGAGTGCTGATCTCAGCGATACAATGATTGGAGAAATAGCGTATTTTAAAATTTTGGAGTGTTCCGATGATGAGGCGCGTATTTATTACGTGGAAAAAGACAATTCAGCCGCTTACGTTGTGACTTTTGAAAAGCAAGAGGGCGAGTGGGTTGAAAAAATCTGGGATTGTATATGGGTGTCTTCGGAACATGGCGGCAATGCCTCAGAAGTAATATATCCGTATTGGTGGCATTTCATTTACGGCGGTTTTTAAAATATAACATCTGTCTGCAAGTTTAACGACTTGCAGATTTTTTTTGGCTAAACATACAAAACAAGGGAATAATGGTATTAGAAAATACGAAAGGATGAAAATAATGATAGAACAAGATACCGTTAAACTTTTGCGTGAATGTGATGCCGGAGTAAAGATGGGCGTTGCCTCCATAGACGATGTGTTGGAATACGTTAAAAGCGAGGCTTTAAAGAAGTTCCTTATTGAAAACAAGGACGAACACTATAAGCTTGATACGGAAATTCAGATGCTTCTCGCTGATTACAAGGATGCAGGCAAGGACCCCAATCCTATTGCAAAGGGTATGTCCTGGATGAAAACCAATTTTAAACTCAGCATGGAGCCATCCGACAGTATGATTGCCGACCTTATGACAGACGGATGTAATATGGGTGTAAAATCACTTAACAAATACCTTAATAAATACAAGGCGGCAGATGAAAAATCAAAAGACGTAGCCAAACGCCTTATAAATCTTGAAGAAAGGCTCGCCATAGATATCCGCCGTTTTTTATAATGCCTGAAAGCTGGTGTCAAAAATGAGCGCAGAAACATTTTTAAATGATGCAAGTGCCATTGAAAATGAAATAATTGAAAACCGTCGCTGGCTCCACTCTCATGCGGAAACATCCTTTGAACTGACGGAAACGGTTGCCTTTGTTAAAGAGAAGCTTGACGAGATTGGTTGCGAATACTCGGACTGCGGTAAATGTGGGATTGTCGCAGTTATCGGCAAGGATAACGGAGGGTCAACATTTCTTTTGAGAGCTGATATGGATGCTTTGCCTATTGAGGAAAAAACAAATCTTGATTTTGCCTGTGAAAACGGTAATATGCACGGTTGCGGACACGATATGCACACGGCAATGCTCTTAGGTGCGGCAAAAATACTAAAGAAACACGAAGCCGAGCTTAGCGGTACAGTAAAGCTTATGTTTCAACCCGCCGAGGAAACACTCTGCGGAGCTAAAAATATGATAGAAAACGGCGTCTTGAAAAATCCCGACGTGGATGCCGCCATGATGGTGCACGTTATGGCAGGCTTTCCTCTGAAGGCAGGTACGGTTATAGTACCCCAAGCGGGTGTGGGCGCACCGGCGGCGGATTATTTTACCATAAATGTTCAGGGTAAAGGCTGTCACGGTTCAACGCCCCAGCTCGGTATAGATTCTGTTTCAGTGGCGGCGCACATTCTTATAGCTCTTCAGGAAATATCTGCCAGAGAGTTAGGCGTTTCTGACAGTGCAGTTCTTACTATCGGGTCTTTTCATGGAGGAACAGCAGGGAACGTTATAGCGGATTCTGCTGTTATGCAGGGAACATTGCGTGCTTTCGACGATAAAATACGCGATAAAATAAAGAAACGCATTACGGAAATTTCCGAAAATATCGGTAACGCGTTTCACGCAAAAATTGCGGTTTCCTTCGGTGGTGGCTGTCCTACTCTTGTAAATAACGAAGCTTTGATAGCGCAAGTGCAGGAGAATTCTCGGGAGTTATTGGGGACTGATTTTGTAATCAATGCGGCTTCATTCGGTGAAGAGAATGTTCATAAAGGCGGTTCGGAAGATTTCGCTTATGTCAGTAAAGAGGTGCCGACGGTTATGCTGGCGTTGGCGGCAGGTGAACCTGATAAAGGCTTTCAGTATCATCAGCACCACCCAAAAGTGGTCTTTGATGAAATGGTTATGAAAATCGGCAGTGCCCTTATGGCGTATAACGCTTTTGAATGGGTCAATAACAAGAAAAATTAATAAAATACTCCTTTTCTTTTCTCGGCCTGTGTGATATTATTATTGCGGTGATTATTAATGGTTGGAAAAGACGTTAAGTTAATAGAATACTCAAAACGTGTCGATAGATGGAATTGTATCACTCATGGTATCGGCGCGTTATTGGCCATTATAGGCGCTGTTTTTCTGGTTGCCGTCGCCGAAGGTTTAATTGAAACAATAGCTGTTGTAATATACAGCCTTTCCCTAATTGCAGTTTATACCGTATCAACGGTTTACCACGGATTAAAAAACGGCGAAGCCAAGCGTATCGCCCGAATTGTTGACCACTCAACCATTCCGATTCTCATTGCCGGTACGGCGACGCCATGCGCCCTTATAACACTGTTCAATGTTAGCGTTCCTCACGGTATAATCGTTTTTGCTCTTGCCTGGGGCTGTACAATATTCGGCTTTTTCTCTAAGGTTTTTTTCTTCGAAAAATTAAAGGCAGTAACTATGGCAACATATATTACTTGTATCAGTCTGATGCTTATTACCGCCATTCCGCTTTTAGGTCAGATCAACAGTAAAGAATTTATTAAAATTGTTATCGGTTGCGTTTTTTATCTTGTTGGTGCAGTGCTTGTAGGCTTGGGTAAAAAGAACGAAAAAATACATCCCATTTTCCATGTGGTTGTTCTTATCGGCAGTGTTATTCATTACATCGTAATATACGATATGTTGACTTGAAAAGTTATATTCAGGAGGTAATATTATGCCCTATATCAATTTGAAAACAACAAAAAAAGTTGCTCCCGAGGTTTGCGATAACCTCAAAACAGCCTTCGGTAAGGCTATCGAGTGTTTCCCCGGAAAGACGGAGGCATGGCTCATGGTTGGAATCGAAGACGGCGCAAAGCTCTGGTTTAAGGGCGACGATTCCAAGGATAGCGCAATAGTTGACGTTGAGCTTTTGGGTAGCGTTTCCAAAGAGGGAAGCGAGGCTATGACGGTGGAAGTATGTAATATTCTTCAAAAGGAACTCGGCATTTCCCCGGACAGAGTCTATGTCAAATACAAAGGCTACGCCGACTGGGGCTGGAACAATATGAATTTCTGACATAACAAAACCGACTTGCTTTTGCAAGTCGGTTAGTTTTATGTGTTTAATTATTTGTCCTCTTTTTTCTTGTGGAAAAGAAGTTTATCAACAGGGAAATAAAGGAAGAACTGAACAGCGGAACAAATCATTGTTGCGATGTTCTTTGCGGCTTTTTCTACGCTTTCGATTTTGTCAGCAGAGATAAATTCTTTGGCTGCTTCAAAACTAAAGTTGCCGTCGCTGACTAATGCGCTGAACTCTGCGGCTTCCAAATCTATGCCTGCAAATAATTCAACAAAGAATTCTGAGTTAACAAACAAATCTTTAAGAGTGGGATTAAGCCAAGCAGAGAAAACGATAAGGCCTATAGTGAAAACAATATAAATAGGAAGTGCAACTGCGATATTTGCACCGGAGTTGAAGGTTTTTTCCTTGTTTACGAAGAAAGCAACAATCTGTGCAACGATGTTTGACACGTTGCTTACTATAAAGTAACCAAGACCACCAATAGCTACGGGGTATACGAAAACCCACCACTCAAAATGCTGAGAGTAAAGCTCCTGGATAGGAGGGATAAGCTGAAGTGTGTTAAGAAGTACGAACTGAACAATCATTGCAAGAAGGCTTACAACGATGAATTTTACGAACTGCCAGATAGTAACGAGGATGGAGCCCTTTGATTCAGCGGCTTTATCCACATCTTTTAATTTTGCCATAACAAAAATCTCCTTTGTCAACATAATATAGAAGGATATTAACATATTTTAGGCGATAAGTCAACGATAATGTTTTTATAAAAAACTTTGACAAAAATATAAAAGTGTCATATAGTATATTTGTAATCCCAAAGGGAATAATTGCTAACAAAAGTAATGAAAGGATGTTTTTTTATGGAACTTAAAGGCTCAAAAACTGAACAAAATCTTCGCGATGCGTTTTCCGGAGAAAGTGAAGCAAGAAACAAATACACTTATTTTGCATCAGTTGCCAGAAAAGAGGGCTACCAGCAGATAGCCGCTATTTTTGAAGAAACAGCTAACAACGAAAAAGAACACGCTAAAATGTGGTTTAAAGAGCTCCAGGGTATCGGCACAACTGCGGATAATCTTCTTGCGGCTGCAAATGGCGAAAATTATGAATGGACAGATATGTACGCCACATTTGCACAAGAAGCTGAGGAAGAAGGCTTTACAGAGATTGCACAGCGTTTCCGTATGGTAGCTGAAATTGAAAAATCACATGAAGAACGTTACAGAGCACTTCTCAATAATGTTGAAATGCAGGCTGTTTTCGAAAAATCAGAAGAAACAATGTGGGAATGCCGTAATTGCGGACACCTTGTAATGGGTAAAAAAGCTCCCGAGATTTGCCCCGTATGTAAGCATCCTCAGGCATATTTTGAAGTTCGCAAAGAAAATTATTGATTTATTGTACAGCACGAATATTTTAGATTTAAACATCTGTTCCCGATATGAGGGAACGGATGTTTTCTCTTTTTTCAACAATTTATAAACGTTGTATTTGGTAAGTATTTATTTGACTTTAAATAGTGTAATTGGTAAAATGTAGATTAGAATATTATATATAATCGGAGGTTTATATATGGGTGTAAATGAATTTGCTGCAAAAGCAGTCCGCAAAATCGGAAAAATGAGCTCAAAAAGACTTATAAAAAAGGGCGTTAAAGCAGATCCTCTTCCGAGACCTGAACCCACCGTAATAAAGGGTGAAAGCTATGTTTGCGGTTATGCAGTCAGAGAGGTTATGCCGGAAGATATAAAAGCAAAAAAATATTGGATAGCCGGTCACGGTATGGGTAATGTTATAGAAAGTATCCACGACCCTATAACCGTTAGTGCTATGTGGATTGGTGCGGATGATAACGGCGGTTACATCCATATCAGTGCTGATATCATAGGCCTTACTAACTACGAGCTGAATCTTGTTCGCGCGGACCTTAAGGATTTTATTGAAAAGAGTAATTGTGCCGGTGTGTTCGCATCCTGCACCCATACTCACGCGGGCTTTGACACAGTCGGTTACTGGGGTCAGCTTATGAAGCTTCAAAGCGGTAAAGACCCTGAATATATGGCACTTCTTCTTAAATCATTAAAGGAAGTTGCGATTGAAGCCTACGAAAACCGCAAGGAGGGTAAGCTCTATATCGGTACCGTTCATGTTCCCGAAGCACAGTACTGTAAGCGAGAGCCTAACGCAATGCACGATGTTCTCACAAGAACCCGCTTTGTTCCTGCTGACGGCTCGACAGAAATCTGGTTCCTTAATTATGCTGCTCATCCCAATACACTTGGCGGCGGCAACCGTGAATGTAGTGCGGACTATCCCTATTGGGTAAGAAAAACAATTAACGACGAAAAGACCGTCAATGTGCTTTACGGTGTAGGCGCAATCGGTGCTGTCGACCCAGGTGACTTCTGCGAAGATAAACCCGAAAGAACACGTATCCAGGGCGAAACACTTGGTAAAGCTGCCCTCGGTATTGATAATGATAAAGAAATGCCTGTTGAAATCACCGTTCTTCAGCAGAAATATTATTCACCAGTAGATAACGGACTCCTCGCTCTTATGGCTACTATAAACGCTTGTTCATCACAGCGTTATCCTTGCGATAAAGGCGATTTAGGGCTTGCTCTTCTTACTGAGATGGCTTACATAAAGCTTGGAACACAGCAGATTTTACTTCTTCCCGGCGAGCCGTTCCCTGAAGTTGTTTACGGTGGCTCTGCGCCTGCTGACAAATCTGCAACCGGTAAGGGCATTGAGATTAATCCTACACCCATAATTGATATAGTCGGCGATAAAGAGCTTCTTGTTTACTGCGTAACCAACGATATGACCGGTTACTGCGTTGCACCTAATGACTTTATTCTCCACGAAACTCAGGCTTATATTGAACAGGGTAAGGATGTTTTCGACAGAAGACATTACCACGAAACAAACTCGCTCGGTTACCTTACAAATGAAACAATAGCTGAAAATGTAGCCGACATTATGAAACGTGTATAATAATTGCGCAAGGGAGTGTTTTATACTCCCTTTTTAAGGTGGTTTTATGGTTTATTACTTGGGTATAGATGGCGGCGGAACTCGCACTACTGCGGCAGTTTCCGACGAAAGCGGAAAGGTGATATACAAATCCATAGGCAAAACTATCAATTTTTATTCTGTCGGAATGGAAAAAGCACGTGAAAATCTTGCCGAGATTATCGCGGATGTGTACGGTAATATCGGTAATATCACTTTTAAATGTGCCTTTGTAGGTTGTTCGGCTCTCGATGGCGAGGCGGATGAAGAGCTGACAGAGGCTCTTTGCGGCGGAATAATAAAAAGCGAAAAAACTGCTATGAACAGCGACGCGCACGTAGCCTTGTTTTCTTCTGATTTTGATGTTCCCAGGTGTGTTGTCATTTGCGGTACAGGCTCTATGATTCTGGGCTTGGATTGTGAAAACAATATAATCGTTAAAGGTGGCTGGGGGCATATAATCGGTGACGGTGGCTCAGGGTATTCCATAGCCGTGAACGCTTTAGCGGAAGCCGTAAATCTTTTTGATGAAAATAAAACCGATGAGCCGCTTGTTAAATGTGCACAGGAATTTTTTAAGGTTGAAAATTTACGTGGTATTATAGACTCCGTTTATTCAGACGAAACAACAAAAGACGTACTTGCCGAATTTGCAAAGTCAGTTTCAGCGGAATGTGAAAAAGGGGATAATCGCTGTATCGAAATATTATCCGCCGAATGTGATAAACTCCTGAGAACAGTCTGCT
This sequence comes from Acutalibacteraceae bacterium, assembly GCA_045603185.1. Lineage (GTDB taxonomy): Bacteria > Bacillota > Clostridia > Oscillospirales > Acutalibacteraceae > DTU089. Next base: position 59,458 of record JAZULQ010000001.1, on the reverse strand, counting down.
CTCTTTTGGATGAAATGAAAGAGTGCGAGGTTGTACTGCTTTATGGTGGCGTTTTTAAGAATAATCGCATTTTCAACGAGATGTTTACGGAAAGATTAAGTGAAATATATCCGCATATACATATTGAGTTTTTGTCAGTTGCTCCTGAAGATGGTGCTTTGAAAATAGCGAGGGAGACTGTATGAGCAAATATATCGAATACATCGAAAATGTACAGAATATTATCGGGAAAATTAAATCCGAGGGCGCGGAATCAATAGAAGCTGTGGCGGAGGTTTTAAAAAATGCACTTGTGAATAACTGCAATATATACCTTTTCGGTACAGGTCATTCCCATATGCTTGCGGAAGAGCTTTTTTACAGAGCAGGCGGACTTGTTAAAATCCATCCTGTATTAAACGAACCGTTGATGCTCCACGAATCAGCTTCCGAAAGCACCGTTATCGAACGTCAGGAGGGCCTTGCGGAAAGCCTTTTTTCAGAATACGGGATGAAGAAGGACGACGTAATAGTAATTATTTCAAATTCCGGAAGAAACGGTGTCGTAATTGATATGGCTCTGCTTTGTAAGAAAGCCGGTTTAACCGTTATAGCGCTTACTAATATCAATCATACTTATTCAGGAGAATCGCGTCATAAAAGCGGCAAAAGGCTTTGTGAAATCGCCGATATTACCCTTGATAACTTCGGTTGTGTAGGTGACGCGTGCCTCGAAATCAACGGTGTGGATGGAAAGCTTTGCCCCACTTCAACTGTTGCAGGCGCACTTGTACTTAATGCCGTAGTTGCACAGGCGGTTGAATTATGCAGTAGGAGTGGATTTGTTCCCGAGCATTTCGCAAGCGCCAATATTGACGGCGGCGATGAAATAAACGATAAATTAGTAGAGAGATACAAAAAGGAGATAAAACATTTATGATTTATCCCAAAGTGCAAAAAAACAATCTTAACGGAGAGCTTCTTTCGGTTAAGTCCGTAAATGTTTCGGGCGACTGCAATAATGAAGCCGAAAGAGTTTTTCTTGAAAATAACATTGCTGTAAACGGCGACTTTAATATCAAAATTAAATTAACCGATACAAGAAAAACAACGTATATCGAAGAGCTTTCCCGACTCAGCGATGAAAAATATTTCATTACAGCAACCAAGGACAATCTTTTGATAGAGGCTTCTTCGGCTAAGGGCGTCTTCCGTGCGGTGAATACGGTAGTAAAGCTTATAGATAATGACGAGCTGAAAACAGGCTCGCTTGAGGATTATCCTCTTTTTGAAACAAGGGGATATATAGAGGGCTTCTATGGCCATACTTGGGCTAATGAAAAGCGACATTCCGTTATGCGACTTATGGCAAAGTACGGAATGAATACATTTTATTATGCTCCTAAGGATGATATTTATCATCGTGAGAAATGGCGTGAACTATATCCTGAAAAGGAACTTGATGACCTCGGGTTGCTTTTTGCACAGGCTGATAAAAATTACCTCGATTTTGCCTGGTGCATAGGTCCCGGACTTACGTATAAATATACATCTGACGAGGACTTCAATCTCCTTATTGAGAAAATAAAGAGCATTTATGCCATAGGTGTAAGGACCTTCGGACTTCTTCTTGATGATATTCCGTGGGAGTTTCAGTATCCCGAGGATGCCGAGAAATATGATGGCATAGTTGACGCTCATATAAATCTTGTCAACAGAACGTATAAGGCGTTAAAAGAAATTGACAGTACAATAAAATTAACCGTTTGTCCCACTCAGTACAGCGGTGACGAGAACGGTTACTATATATCAAAATTCGGTAAAAATATTCCCGCTGACGTAAAATTGTTCTGGACAGGCGAGGAGATTTGTTCGCGAGTTTTAACGGTAAGAGAATCTAGGGAGCTTTTGCACTCTACCGACCATAAGCCTCTTTTCTGGGATAACTATCCGGTAAATGATTGCGAAATGTTCCAGGAAATGCACCTTGGTGCGCTTATCGGCAGAGATAAAGAGTTGTATAAACATTGCGAAGGTCTTATCTCTAATGTTATGGAGTATGCCGAGTGCTCTAAAATACCGCTTATGACTATTGCGGATTATTTATGGAATCCGGCTGAGTATGACCCCGAGGCTTCTCTCAACAATGCACAAAAGGAGATTTTAGGTGATAAAGCGGAGCTTTTCGGTTATTTTTCCGACCATCTTGGGGTTTCCTGCCTTTCAAAATACAGCTCCGCATTAATGAGTGATACGTTAGCGCGTATTAACTTCCTTTTGTCCCATGGCGAGACGGAAAAGGCGTTCGAGGAGTTTGCGGATTATAACAAAAATATGCGTAAATGCCTTGCTATGCTTCAGGACGAAAGTGTGCCGATTTTTAAAGAATTGAAAAAATGGGTCAGAAAGTTCTCTATGTGTTGCGATTTACTTGATGCAATTTACCTCGCAAGGAAAGAACCCTGCGAAAAAAATTTGGCTGACCTTGCAGAGCTTACGGAAAAATACAACTCCGACGGCACTTCCTTAACCGGCTTCTGCCTGCGTGAGGCGGCAGAAAAAACGCTTAATCTTTATTAAATATCAGGAGAAACTTATGTACATAAACGAAAAAACATTTAATACTCATCCTGAAAGCACTGCAACACAAAAGGAGATGCAGAGTTATCTTTTCCTTGAAGAAAATGGGGTTGAGTACATCAGAGCCGAGCACGATGAGGCGGCTACCATTGAGCTTTGCGAGGGTGTAGAGAAAATTATAAATGCAAAGATTTGCAAGAATCTGCTTCTTTGCAACCGTCAGCAAACAAAGTTTTATATGCTTCTTATACCCGGGGATATGCCATTTAAAACGAAGTATCTTTCAGCGCAGATAAATTCATCGAGGCTTTCGTTTGCAAGTGGTGAACAGATGGAAAACCTGCTCAATGTTTCACCGGGTTCGCTTACGGTGCTTTCTTTGATGTATGATAAAGAGAAAACGGTTGAACTTCTTATAGAAAAGAATGTCTTTAATGATGAGTATTTTGCTTGTCATCCTTGTGTTAATACTGCTACTGTCCGTTTTCTTACAAAAGACTTAAAAGAAAAGGTGCTTCCGGCACTTGGCAGGGAATACACGGTTGTAGATTTGGAGTGTCATGACGATGAAGTTTGATACAGCCGTATTTGACCTTGACGGTACAATACTCGATACGCTCTGTGATTTGCGTGACAGCGTTAATTATGCTCTTGCAGAGAACGGTTTACCCCAACGCAGTACCGATGAAGTCAGTGCATTTGTGGGTAACGGTATAAGGCTTCTTATTGAGCGTGCCGTACCGGAGAATACACCGGTTGATGTTACCGATAATTGCTTTGAGCTTTTTAAAGCTCATTATAAGAATAATTCTGCAAATTCAACTAAACCGTACGACGGAATAATTGATGTTCTCAATGAGCTTAAATCCAATGGCGTGAAAATTGCCGTGGTATCAAATAAAGCGGATTTTGCCGTTCAGGAGCTTGTGAAAAAATATTTTCCCGATACTTTTCATTTTGCGGTAGGCGAGAAGGACGGCGTCAGGCGAAAACCGTATCCGGACTCTGTTCTGGCTGTGTTGGATTATTTTAAGTCCAACAAGGAAAGTACGGTTTATATAGGCGATTCCGAGGTCGATGTGGAAACTGCGCGCAATGTGGGCATTGAGTGTATCGGAGTAACGTGGGGTTTTCGTGATAAATCGGTTTTAGAAAGCCTCGGACCTGAATATATTATAGATAAACCATCTCAGATAACGGAAATAATATTACAGAAAGAGGTAGTGAAATGAAAGTTTTACTTGTAAACGGCGGACCTCATGAAAAAGGTTGCACTTATACCGCCCTTTGCGAAATTGAAAAGGAGCTCAACTCCGAGGGAGTAGAAACTGAAATTTTCTGGCTCGGAAATAAATCGGTCAGAGGTTGTATCGGCTGTGGCGGATGCGTAAAAAATAACGGAAAATGCGTATTTGACGACGATGTTGCCAATACTTTAATAGATAAGGCGCAAACAGCCGACGGCTTTATATTCGGTTCACCCGTTCATTATGCCGCACCATCGGGAACTATATGTGCTGTTCTTGACCGTGCATTTTATGCAGGCGGAAAAAATTTCAGATATAAACCGGGTGCCGCAATTCTCAGTTGCCGTCGCGCAGGTTCAACCGCGGCGTTTGATGTTTTGAATAAGTATTTTACAATCAGCAATATGCCGATTGTTTCTTCCGGATACTGGAATATGGTTCACGGCTCAAAGGCAGAGGATGTGGCTAAGGACGAAGAGGGTCTCCAGATTATGCGCGTTTTGGGAAGAAATATGGCGTGGTTACTTAAATGTATAGAAAACGGCAAAAATAATGGTGTCACAAGACCTGAGGATGAACCTAAAGTAAGAACTAATTTTATAAGATGATTGATTTTGAAAATTATAAGTGATATAATTTTAGCAATGTAAAATGAAAGGATGATATGAATGAACGACATTCACGCTCTTTACAAAATCTGGAGAGAGAAAGCACTTCTTGATAAAGATTTACAGGATGAATTATTATCAATAGACGGCAATGAGGATGAGATTCTTGACCGTTTTTATAAAAATCTCGAATTCGGTACAGGTGGTTTGAGAGGAGTTATCGGCGCAGGTACAAACCGTATGAACGTTTACACTGTTGCTCAGGCTACCCAGGGCCTTGCGGATTACCTTAACGAGACCTTTGACGAGCCCACCGTAGCTATCGCTTATGACTCACGTATTAAATCCGATGTTTTTGCCAAGTGCGCCGCGGGCGTGCTTGCCGCTAATGGTGTAAAAGTATATATTTATCCCGAGCTTATGCCCACACCTATGCTTTCTTTCGCAGTAAGAAGATTAAGTTGTTCTTCGGGTATCGTTCTTACCGCCAGCCATAACCCTTCAAAATACAACGGCTTCAAATGTTATGATCCCACCGGCTATCAGATTACCGATGAGGCTGCCGCAAAGATTTACAGCTATATGAAGAGCGTTGATATGTTTGACGGTATTAAGCGTATGTCTTTTGAAGAGGCTCTCGCTGAAGATATGGTTGATTATATCGAAGATTGGTTAAAAGAAGAATTCTATGACTGCGTTCTTAATTGCGCGGTAAATAAGGATGTTGTTAAAAAATCCGGAATCAAAATTCTTTATACACCTCTTAATGGTACAGGTAATAAGCCTGTTCGCCGTGTCCTTAAAAAGTTAGGTGTTAAGGAGCTTCAGGTTGTTAAAGCTCAGGAAAAACCCGATGGCAATTTCCCGACTTGTCCGTATCCCAACCCCGAAATCCGCCAAGTGTTTGAAGAGGGTCTCGCTATGACCGACGAATTCCCGGCAGACCTTATGATAGCGACTGACCCGGACTGTGACCGCGTAGGTATCGCAGTACGTGATAACGGTGAATATAAGCTGATGACCGGTAATGAAGTAGGCGCAATGCTTTGTGAATATCTTCTTTCCGAGCTTAAAGCAAAGGGTAAATTACCCGAAAATCCCGTAATTGTAAAAACTATCGTTACAACACCGCTTATTTCTGCGATTTGTAAAGAATATGACGCTGATATGCGTGACCTTCTTACAGGCTTCAAATATATCGGTGAATGTATTACAGAGCTTGAAGCTGCAGGTGAGGAAGAGCGTTATATTCTCGGTCTTGAAGAGAGCTATGGCTATCTCACCGGTATTCATGCACGTGACAAAGACGCTGTAAACGGTGCAATGATTATCTGCGAAATGGCAGCTTTCTATAAATCAAAGGGTATTACACTTTGGCAGTTTATGAACAGTATTTATGAAAAATATGGTTTCTATTTCAATCGCCTTGATAACTATGCCTTTGAAGGTGCCGCAGGTATGCAGAAAATGGCAGATATGATGGAAACTCTGAGAAATGAGCCGCCCAAGGAAATCTGCGGTAGTAAGGTTGTTTGGGTAGGCGACTATAAAACAGGTATAACAACAGACGGTGAAACAGGTCTTCCCAAGTCTAACGTTCTTTCATACAGAATGGAAAGTGGCGATACTGTTATAGTAAGACCGTCAGGTACCGAGCCCAAAATTAAGATTTATATTACAGCTAAGGAATCTTCAAGAGAGGCATCAGAGAAAAAGCTTCAGGTCATTTCAGATAGCGTGAAGGAACTTCTTGGTATTGAATAATGTTTTCAGATAAAATGAAAAAAGCTATCTGCATTATACTTGCAGGCTTAATGGTGCTCAGCGTAGTTGCCGTTCTGTTTAATGTAATATTTTAAAAAATCACTGCCGCCTCTGTTGAAGCGGCAGTAATACGTTTAACTATAATCAGCAGCAACCACAGCCGCAGTCGTTACGACCGCAGTCATTGGTCATGCAAGTGTTACCGCAACCATTACCGTTGCCGCAAACTAAGAAGATGATGATAAGGATAATAATCCAAGAGCAGTTATTACCATTGTTGAAGAAGCAACCCATTCTTAACCCCCCTTTCATTGCATAATATGTAATTAAATGGTTTTTGTTACAGTTGAATATATAGAAATTTTAGGAACAGACTAAGTGTGTCAAAAATCAACGTGTAACAAGTATATGAAAGGTGTGATGAAATGGGCTTTGCATTTGATTTTGATAAGTTTAAAAAAAAGAATCCTCGTGATTACAGCGATTACGCAGATGATGAATTTGATTACGAGTTTTCCGATGAGTTTTTGTTTGAGGATGAATACGACAGTATTGATATATACGATATTTAAGAAGAAGCCTCTCGTATTACCGCGGGAGGCTTTAAGTCAGCGAATTATTTGTAGTCCTTGAATTGTTTGTAAATTTGTCGTATAATGTAAAAGGATATATGTATCACATTTGAGGTGATTGTTTTGATTTGCCAGAATTGTAATAAAATTGAAGCAACTATGCACATGAAACGAATTATTAACGGCAGAGCCGCTGAGGTTCATCTTTGTTCCGACTGTGCAAGGTCTCTCGGTTACGGTGAGGCTTTTTCCGGTTTCGGTTTAGGTCTCGGGGAGTTGTTCGGTGAGCTTCTCGGTAAGGGCGAAGGCGGTTTTGACGGCGGCGTTCGCTGTCCCGGTTGCGGCAAACTGTTTGATGAAATTGTTTCAGATGGCAGGATGGGTTGTGCCGAATGTTATGATGTTTTTTATGACAGACTTTTGCCGTCATTACGCCGTATTCACGGTAAAGCAACTTATGTGGGCAGTAAGCCGGAAAAAACTGATTCCGTTCCTTTAGAAGAGCGTATTGAAGAATTGAAAAATAATCTTGCTACTGCTGTCGAGGAACAGAATTTTGAGCTGGCGGCGCAGATTCGCGATGAAATCAATGCATTTACATCGAAAGGGGGCAGAGAGTAATGTGCGCAAAATGGTATTTGGGTACAGGTGCTCAGAATGACGTTGTTATTAATACAAGCATTCATCTTGCCCGCAATATACGCTTGTTTCCGTTTCCGGGCAGACTTTCTCTTCCGGAAAAATTAAAAGTAAACTCAGTTATCAAGAATGCCGCTGACGGTATAGAAGATTATACTTTTAATTATTATGAAATGAAAACACTTTCTCAGGCTGAGGTGGTTTCTCTTGCAGAGCGTCATCTTGTCAGCCCTGAGTTTGCTTCTTCCAGAGACGGCAGAGCTTTGCTGCTTACGGAGGATGAGGCAGTAAGCATAATGCTTAATGAGGAAGACCATATAAGGCTTCAGGTTATGTATGCCGGTTTCGCTCTTGATGAAGCGTACAGAACAGCAAGTAATATTGATAAAGAGCTTTCGCAGAAACTTGATTTTGCCTTTGATGATAAGCTGGGGTACCTGACCCAGGACCCGACAGCTTTGGGAACGGGTATGAAAGCCTCGGTTGTTTTACATCTTCCCGCACTTGTTTCAACTTCACAGATTACAAAGCTCATAACAACCGTTTCAAAACTCGGTCTTTCATTAAGGGGCTCCTACGGTGAGGGTGCTGCGGCAAAAGGTGATATGTTCAGACTCAGCAATACAATTACCCTGGGTATATCGGAAAGAGCGGCTATTGAAAATCTTAAATCAATAGCACTTCAGATTGCCGCCCAGGAAAGAGCCGCGCGTGAAGAAATATTCAAGGCTCCGCTTACGGAGGACAGAATATACAGAGCCTACGGTGTGCTTAAATATGCGCGACTTATAGATACAAATGAGTTTATGGAGCTTATTTCCCTTGTCAGATTGGGTGCAGTAAAAGGTATAATAAATATGGACTGTGCGCAGATAGAAGCTTTGATGATTCATATGCAGCCTGCAACAATATCACTTTCTGTTGACAGACCCTTGGACAGAGTAGAGCGTGATAAATTAAGGGCGGCAATGGTGCGTAAAACGTTGATGTGATTAAAAAAATTGTCAATTTACACTTGTGGTGAGTTGACAGTTTTTTTGGTTAATAGTGTTAATTTTGGTTGATAATATAATTGTGTTATGGTAATATATCGATTGTATTTTAATTTCAGAGGTTATTATGGCGCATAATAATAAAAAGTCAAAGTCCTTTGTGGCTTCAATGCTGCTGATTTTAGCGGCGTTTATATGGGGGTCAACATTCGTTGCACAAAAAGAAGGTCTTGAACAAATCGGGAATTTCACATTCCTTGCTTTAAGGTCTTATCTTGCGGTTGTAGTGTTGACGCCGGTATCCTTGTTTATTTATAAGAATAATAAAAAGAAGGTTGGCGTGGGTACCCACGGTGAGAATAAAACATTCTTTTCCAAAAGATTGTTTTTGGGTGGCGTACTCTGCGGTGCTTCGGTGTGCCTTGCATCCTTGATGCAGCAGTACGGCATAATGTTCTCCGAAAAAGATTCCAGTGTCAGTAAATCGGGCTTTCTCACAACCTTGTATATTTTAATGGTGCCCCTTATCGGCTTGGTTTTCAGAAAAAAGGTAAAACCGATTTTGTGGTTATGCATTGTAATCGCTACGGCGGGAATGTATTTTTTGTGCGTTACCAAGGTGGGCGGTATAGGTATAGGCGATATTTTTCTCATACTTTGTGCCTTCCTTTTTGCAGTCCAGATAATGATTGTGGATCACTTTGTTAAAACTCTTGACGGCGTAAGGCTTTCCCTCGTTCAGTTCGGTGCTGCGGCGCTTATTTCGACGGTGGGTATGTTCCTTTTTGAGGAGGTTAACCCAGTTGCCATCGGTGATGCGTTGTTTCCGATTTTCTACGCAGGTGTACTTTCATCGGGCGTAGCTTTCACGTTGCAGGTTGTGGCGCAAAAGAACCTTAACCCAACGGTTGCAAGTCTTATTATGAGCCTTGAATCTGTTTTTGCCGCATTGTCAGGCGCATTTTTCGGTGAAAGATTAACAAGTAACGAGATTTTCGGTTGCGTACTCGTTTTCCTTGCCATAATCCTTGCACAGTTACCGATAGAAAGTTTGTTTAAAAGAAAAAAGAAATGAGAAATGCCCCGGGCTTTTTTGCTTTCGGGGCGTTTGATTTTATTGAATTTTTTTTGCAAAACAATATGTTTTTTTGTGTTGACATAATATTGTTTTTTGATGTAGTATAAATGAAAAGGGTATTTTTATTCAGGAGAGGAAGTAGAGCTTTATGTATTGTCCTATGTGTGGAACTGAACGAGATGGGAATAATAATTGCAAAACCTGTAATTATGATTTTCCGCCAAGTAATAACAATTCGGTCGATGTTAATAAAAATGTAGCGCCTCAAATATACAAAACCGAGGACATTAGCGAGAAAAGTATCGAAAAAACCGAAATGGCAAAGAAACCTGTCAAAAAGAAGAAAACAGCAATAATAGTTGTGGCTGTTGTTGTGGCTGTGCTGGCTCTTGTTACGCTTGTTGGTGGCGGCATCGGAATAGGTTATTTGGTATATATAAATTCTGACGGTTATAAGACAGAGCAAGCAACGATTTGTATTTCGGAAGGTAATTATGAAGAGGGACTTCATATAATAGGCGATGTGGATACAACTGAGGCTGAAACTCTCAGAGGATATGTGGACCTTATTGTTGCCAGGGATACATATTTAGAATCAGTAAGCAGAGATAATAATTTTGGTGAGTATTATATAGGAAGTTACGACGATTTTAAAGCTGCGCTTGATGAATTTGAGCAGTATTATGATCCGGCGTGTCTCGAAGAAAATTTGTTGAATGAGTATAAAAAAATATCCGAAAGTATAGAGCTTGTTGAAAGTATGTATACCGAAGAGCTTGAACTGGCTTTGATTGATGTTCAGATGGTTCAACTGAATAAGGTGGATAAAAATAGAAGCAGCAAGAGTGGCTCGAAGTTTACTATAAGAAATTTTCAGAACAGAATTGAGATTTCGGAAGATGCAATTACTGATGTAGAGGAAAATTACAATATAGGAACAGAAATGTTGGCTATGGATTGGTATGTATTTTTTGATGAGTCTGAATTACCTGAGAGTAGCCACAGATACTATTTTGATGATGATCCCGAGCAATGTTGTGTTCCGGTAAGTAGCATAACATATAGTATATGTCTCGATATTATGAAAGGCAGTGAGTATGAAATAGAAAACTGTAATTCCGAAATAGATGAATGGTTAGAGAAGTTTGAGATTGATGACGAACTTTATTCGACCACGCCCGATTATGATTATGCGGCGGATATGGGAGACTTTCTTATGGACATAACTTCTTATTCTGATATGGAGTATAATGCACAGGAGATGGTTGAGTGCCTGAAAATGGACGTGCTGTTTTATCTTATTTCGGGTGAAACTCCTTATTCATATTACTATGAATACCTTAATTAAGTGAAAAAACACCTCAACGATTTTGAAGTCGTTGAGGTGCTTTATTATTTTGAATTAAGTATTAAAGCTTTTCGGCGATTTCCTTTGTATCTCTTGCGATAGCAAGCTCTTCGTTTGTGGGCACGCAGAATGCTCTTACAGGACAACCGGGCTGAGTAAGCTCGATTTCTTCACCGCGTACTGCGTTAGCTTCGGGGTTGAGCTTGATTCCGAGGTATGAAAGGTTATTGAGTACGTCCTCGCGAAGGTCTGTACAGTTTTCACCGATACCGCCTGTGAATGCGATTACGTCAACACCGTCCATAGCGGCGATGTATGAACCGATACATTTACGAATCTGATACCACTGCATATCACGGGCAAGCTTAGCTCTCTTGTTGCCTTCTTCGGCAGCGGCACGTACGGCACGGTCATCGCTGTGAACACCGGAGATACCGAGAACACCGCTCTGCTTGTTCATAATCTTATCCATTTCGTCGGGAGAAATGTTGTGTTTTTTCATAATGTAGGTAACAACTGAGGGGTCGATAGCACCGCAACGTGTACCCATTACGAAACCGTCAAGGGGAGTAAGACCCATGCTTGTGTCAAGAACCTTACCGTCTTTGATAGCTGTGATTGAACAACCGTTACCGAGGTGGCAGGTGATAAGCTTGATATCCTTAAGGTCTTTGCCTACGATTTCTGCAGTTCTGTATGCAACAAAACGGTGAGAAGTACCGTGAGCACCGTAACGGCGGATGTGGTCTTCCTCGTAGTATTTGTAGGGGATACCGAACATATATGATGTTTCGGGCATTGTGCTGTGGAAAGCGTTGTCAAAAACAGCTACCTGAGGAACACTGTCACCGAAAACTTCGTTGCAGCATTCAATACCTACAACGTGTGCAGGGTTGTGAAGGGGTGCAAGAGCACTGAGCTCATCAATAGCCTTAAGAACACTGTCATCAATAAGAACACTCTCTGTGAAAAGGTCGCCACCCTGAACAACTCTGTGACCGATAGCACTGATTTCAGAAAGGTCGTCGATAACCTTGCAGTCACCTGAAACGAGTGCATCTTTAACAATGTTGAATGCAACCTTGTGGTCGGGGATATCAACATATTTGTCAAAGCTTCTGCCATCAAAAGTAGAACCTTTTGTGTGGCTCATATCTGTTGCGATTGATTCGCAGATACCTTTTGCAAGGACTTTTTCGCCCTCCATATCAAAAAGCTGATACTTAAGAGAGGAGCTTCCGCAGTTAATTACGAGAATTTTCATTAATAAACCTCCAATAAAAAAGCATATATTTCTTTTTTAGAAAATTAATTCCGATATAATTGTGTAAAATACTTACCAAATAACAATTATATCACTATTTCTTTGTTTTTCAAGAGTAAAAACGAACAAAAGATTACAAATAAAGGGGGCGTTACTGTGAATTACGGCATAGTTGCAGAGTTTAATCCGTTTCATAACGGTCACAAATATCTTGTGGACTCTTTGCGTGGTGATGGTGACAATACCGTGGTTGCAGTAATGTCGGAGAGCTTTGTGCAGAGAGGTGAATGTGCTTGCGTTTCGCCTTATGAGAGAACATTGATGGCGCTTTCCTGTGGAGTTGATTTGGTGCTGTCGCTTCCGGTAGTTTACGCTACATCCTCTGCGGAACGATTTGCTGAGGGCGGAATCGGAGTGCTTGGCTCTCTGGGGTGTATAGACGCACTCGGTTTCGGTTCGGAAAGCGCAGATTTAAATGCACTCAAAAAATGCGCCGAAGCGATAACAAGCGAAGAATTTTCTCCGCTTCTTGAGAATCGTCTTAGTGAGGGGCTTTCGTTTCCAACCGCAAGGCAGAGAGCACTTCGTGATATGTATGGTGACAGTTTCGCAAATGCCCTGGCATCATCAAACGATATCTTAGGTGTTGAGTACATTAAGGCAATTAATAAGTATGGCTTCGATATTGCGCCAACACCTGTAAAAAGGTTAGGGGTATCTCATGATTCTTCGGAAACCTCAGGGGATATCTGCTCAGCATCGGCAATACGCGGGTTTATGAAAAATAGTGATAATTTTAAAGCTTTTATGCCTGAAAAGGCGGCGGAAATTTTGATTTCATCAGTGGATGAACGCAAGGCGCCTGCCGATTTCAGCAAGCTGGAAAATGCAGTGTTATATAAACTTCGCACTATGACCGCGGATGATTTTAAATGTCTACCCGACGTCAGTGAAGGTCTTGAATACAGATTTATTGAAGCGGTGCGGACTTCTGTCAGTGTTGCAGAGATACTTGAAAAAGTTAAGACAAAGCGTTATACTCATTCGAGACTGAGGCGAATTATTCTTTGCGCATTACTGGGAATTACCAAAAACGATACGGCGATATCCGTTCCGTATATAAGGGTGCTGGGCTTCAATAAAAATGGTGCGGCGGTTTTGAAACAGGCTAAGGATGTTGCAAAGCTTCCTATTGTCACAAAATCATCTGATTTTAAATTCCTTGACGATAATGCGAAGCGTGTGTTCGAGCTTGAGTGCCGGGCGCGTGATTTGTTCGCACTTTGCCAGGCTTCTCCTGATGTCTGCGGCAAGGAAATGACAGATAAATTAATAGTTTTATAAAGGATATACATTATGGATTTAATCGTAATCGGTGGCGGTGCTGCCGGATTGATGGCGGCAGGCACTGCCGCAAGCAGGGGACTTAAAGTCACACTTATTGAACGAAACGATAAACTCGCAAGAAAAGTTGCGATTACCGGTAAAGGCAGGTGTAACGTAACTAATTCGTGCCCTCTTTTGAATGACCTTATTTCTAATGTGCCTGTAAACGGTAGATTTCTTTATGGTGCTTTTTCAAGATTTACTACCGATGATACAATAGACTTTTTTGAGAATATGGGCGTTCCTCTTAAAATTGAACGAGGCAACAGAGTATTCCCGGTTTCCGACAGAGCACTGGATATTGTTGATGCACTCAATAAATATATAACCGTAAACGGAGTAAAAAGAAAACAAGGTAGGGTAACCGAGCTTATTATAGAAAATGGCGCGGTTAAAGGCTGTAAAACTGACGACGGACGGGTATTTTTTGCAGAAAATGTGTTGATAGCAACCGGCGGTATGTCATATCCCGCGACAGGCTCAACCGGTGACGGATACACCCTTGCAAAGCAAGCGGGTCATACAATAATCGAGCTTAAACCCTCGTTGGTTCCTCTTGAATGTCATGAGGGCTGGTGTACAGATGCCCAGGGACTTTCACTGCGCAACGTAGAAATCAGGGTCGAGGATACTAAAACGTACAAAGAGGTTTACAAGGATTTCGGTGAAATGCTGTTCACTCATTTTGGCGTTTCGGGACCGATGATTCTTTCGGCATCTTCTCATATGCGCAATATGGAGCGCGGACGTTATGTAATCCATATTGATTTTAAGCCTGCACTGACATACGAACAGCTTGATAAACGTCTGCAAAGAGATTTACTTGAATGTTCAAATAAAAATCTCTATAACACACTTTCGCTTATGTTACCGCGAAAGATGATACCAATCGTCGTAAAGCTTTCAGGACTCAACGGTAATATAAAATCAAACCAGGTTACAAAAGAAATGCGTGCGGCATTAGTTGAGCTCCTTAAGGATATACGTCTTACCGTAACCGACTTCAGACCTATTGACGAAGCCATAGTAACTTCGGGTGGCGTCAGTGTTTCGGAAATTGACCCCAAGACAATGAAGAGCAAAATTACAGACGGTCTTTATTTTGCGGGTGAGGTAATTGATGTTGATGCATATACCGGTGGCTTTAATCTGCAGATAGCATTTTCAACAGGAAGCCTTGCAGGAAACTCCGTTTCTTAATAGAAATGCAAAGCTTCGGTGCAAATCCGATTATAGAAAATATAAAGGAGAAGTAAATTTATGTCAATCAATATAGCAATCGATGGTCCTGCAGGTGCAGGAAAAAGCACAATAGCAAAAAAAGTATCTAAGGAACTTGGCTATATTTATGTTGATACAGGTGCGTTGTACAGAACCGTAGGTCTCAACGTATTAAGGCAGGGGAAGGATACTAAAAATGAGGCGGATGTAGTACCCACGCTTGAAGGTCTCGATGTGTCATTGCGCTTCGTGAACGGAGAACAGCGCGTTTTTCTTGGTGAGGAAGATGTTTCCGAAGCTATAAGACAGAACGAGGTTTCAATGGCGGCATCCAATGTTTCTGCAATTCCGAAGGTTCGCGAGTTCCTATTCGGTTTACAGAGGGATATAGCTAATAAAAACAACTGCATTATGGACGGCAGAGACATCGGCACGGTAGTGTTACCCGATGCCAGAATTAAAATTTACCTTACCGCATCAGCTCAGGCAAGAGCCGACAGGCGCTATAAGGAGCTTACCGAAAAAGGTCAGGATGTAAATTATGACGATATTCTCAGAGAGATAGAGCTCCGCGATTATCAGGATACTCATCGTGATATTGCACCGCTGAAAAAAGCGGATGATGCAGTTCTCGTTGACACAACCGAACTTGACCTTGAGGGCTCTATTGAGTATATGCTTAAGGTTATAAAGGAGCGTCTCTGATGGCTGAAATAATTTTAGCAAAAAAAGCGGGTTTCTGTTTTGGTGTTGACAGAGCCATAAAGCTTATTGAAAAGCTGGCATCGGAAGGTCGTAAAGTTGCAACCTTAGGACCAATCATACATAACAGCCAGGTTATCGAGGATTTAGCTGAGCGCGGAGTTAAGGTTGTAGAATCACCCGCTGAAGTTGAAGACGGCGCCATTCTGGTTTTGCGTACTCACGGTGTTACTCAGGAGGTTCTCAAAGAGGTAGAGGAAAGCGGATGCGAGTTTATTGATGCGGCTTGTCCTTTTGTGAAGAAAATCCATAAAATAGTGCTTGATAATTCCTCTGAAGAGGTTGTTACCCTTATAGCGGGTGACGAAAATCATCCCGAGGTAAAGGGTATTAAAAGCTGTGCAAAAGGCGAGTCATACGTAATAGGTAATGCGGAAAAAATCGATGAACTTCTTGAAAATCATCCATCTTTTTCCGAAAAACCGATAATTTTCGTTTCTCAAACGACTTTTAGCATAAAAGAATGGCAAAAAAGTATAAAAAAAATAAATTTACTATGTACAAATGCGAAAATATTTGATACAATATGCAGTGCGACCGAAGAAAGACAGAACGAGGCAGCCGAGCTGTCACGCTCAAGCGATGCTATGGTTATCGTCGGTGGAAGACATAGTTCTAACACCCGAAAACTGCTAAGCGTTTGCGAGAGTAATTGTCCTGCATTTCTTGTTGAAACCGCATCGGAGCTTTATGGTATTCCTCTGAACGGTTACAGCTCAATCGGTCTTACTGCGGGGGCTTCTACTCCCGCCGGTATTATAAAGGAGGTACTTGAAACCATGTCCGAAATTGTAAACGAAAACAAAATGATTGAGGAGGAGAAAGTGCTGGACTCTGCAGCGGCTACTGAGGAATTCGATTTTGCAGCAGCTTTAGAGGAATCACTCAACAGCATGAACAGCGACCAGAAGGTTGTTGGTACAGTATTGAGTGTAACTCCCACAGAGATACAGGTTGATATCGGCAGGAAGCAGACAGGCTATGTTCCCTACAGCGAATACAGCAACGACCCGAACGCAGATCCCAGAGCTGAACTTAAAATCGGCGACACACTTAATCTCATCATCATGAAGACCAACGACCAGGAAGGCGTAACAATGCTTTCCAAGAAACGCTATGATGCTATCGCAGCATGGGACGATATCGTTAACGCAGAAGGAACTGACACAGTTCTTGAAGGCGTTGTTACCGAAATAGTACGTGGCGGCGTTATCGTAGTATCCAAGAATGCACGTCTTTTCATCCCTGCATCACTTGCAACTGCAAGCCGTAACGATAAGCTTGAGGATCTTCTTAAGAAGACTGTTAAGTTTAAAGTTATCGAAGTTAATAAGCAGAGAAGAAGAGCTGTTGGTTCAATCCGTGCCGTTCTTAAAGAAGAAAGAAAAGCTAACGAGGAAAAATTCTGGGCTGAAGTTAAAGAAGGCGAAGTTCGTAAGGGCGTAGTTAAATCCATTATGAAATTCGGTGCTTTCGTAGACATCGGTGGCGTTGACGGTATGATTCACGTGTCCGAGCTCTCCTGGAACAGAATTAAAGATCCTTCAGAGGTTGTCAGCGTAGGTGACGAGGTTGAAGTTACAATTAAGTCACTTAACCCCGAAAAGAAACAGATTGCTCTCGGTTATAAGAAGCTCGAGGACAATCCCTGGGAAATCTTCAAGAGAGATTACGCAGTAGGCTCTGAAGTTGAAGTTGAAATCGCTAACTTCACAGATTTCGGTGCATTTGCACACATTACAGCCGGTATTGACGGTCTTATCCACATTTCACAGATTGCTAATAAGCACGTTGCAAAACCTGCTGACGTTCTTAAGATTGGCGAAAAGGTAAATGTTAAGATTACCGATATCGACGACGAAAGAAAGAGAGTAAGCCTTTCAATCCGTGCTCTTCTTCCCGAAGTAGCAGCAGAAGCTGTTGCAGAAGAAGCAGCTGAAGAAGCTACTGAAGAATAATTAAATTCTTAAATTTACGGTTTTAACCGTTCTACAAATACAACCGTAGAAAGATTCGTCTTTCTACGGTTTTTTTAGAAGGTGATTAGCGTGTACTGTGATAAGTGTCACAAGCAAAGTCCCGAAAATTTTGAGAGTTGCGCTTATTGCGGCGCAAAACTTGATTTACCTGAAAAGCATGAACCGTCGAGATTTATTAAAAAACGAGAAATAAAATTCAAGCTTTCTTTTAAACATAGAATAGGGGTGCTGGTTTTAGTAGCTGTTGTGTTGGTTGTAGCCGCAATATTCACGTCATCCTTTACCGCCGCAAAACCCGAAAAATTAATAAAGAGTTTTGTTAAAGCAACTCAGACGGCTGATGAGGAAATGTACTATAACCTTTATGATGACAATATCAAGAAATATAAACTTGATAACAGATATTTTGGCGAAGATGAAACCTTTGAACAGATGGTTCTTC
Organism: Acutalibacteraceae bacterium; assembly: GCA_045603185.1. GTDB lineage: Bacteria > Bacillota > Clostridia > Oscillospirales > Acutalibacteraceae > DTU089. The sequence goes on along the minus strand of JAZULQ010000001.1, from coordinate 41,597 downwards.
CTATGGAACAAAGTAACACCTTTTATGTTGCTAAATGCGGTGAGGGCTACAAGCTTTCTTATAATGTTAAATCAAGCAAAACACTTTCAGATACGGAAAAAGAGGACTTCAGAGAGGTGCTCGAAAAAAGCTTTGATTATGTAGAGTTTCCCTCCAGAGTTGACGTTATTTCCGTGGAAATAATCGCAAAGGGTGAAAAGGGCGAGTATAAGAGTCTGTACAACGATTTTTGGTGTATGAAAATCAAGGGTCGTTGGTATAAAGTGGATAAAACAATTTATACCGAATATATTAATACTCAGGAATGACTTTTCGGTCTGTGACCGGAAGGTCATTTTTTGTCGATTTTGGAAATATTCTGTATTTTGAACAAAAAAATCCTGTTTAAATAAAAATTATTTGACAAAATAACAAAAGTGTGATATTATCTTTCCATAAATGTATAGGTAGTTGTCTGGGGTGGTAAATTGGGAACAAAAAGATATTCCGAATACGTTACCCTTGATAACGAGGAGCTTGTACGTTTAGCCCAGAATGGTGATGAGTACGCCTTTAATGCTCTCGCCGGGCGGTTTTTAAACACCCGTTACAGTAACTCTACTGCCGCGTATCTTGATACGGATGATTTCGTTCAGGAGGGGATGTTCGGTTTTCTTAATGCCGTCAGGACCTTTGACTCCCAAAAAGGTGTACCCTTTGAGGCATATGCCTCTGTATGTATGCGTAACAGCATCAATACAGCCGCAGGAAACGTAGCGGGAGAGCTTCCCATTGACAGCAGTACCGAGGCGTACACTAATATAGATGGCGGTGACGACCCGCTGAAGTACGTTCTCACGGCCGAACGGTTGAACGAGGTTCTTGCCGCGTGCGAGGTATCACTTTCCGAAGTGGAGAAAACAGTCGTTTTTTTAAGAGCCGGTGGTATGTCCTACGTGGAAATCGGTAAAAAATTAGGAATGTCGCCTAAATCCGTTGACAATGCTGTTCAACGTGCAAGGCGGAAATTGAAAGATGTATTTTCCGAATAAAATCGGATTTACATATATGTCCTCTTAGCTTAAAAGCAGAGCGTTGTTAGGTTGCGGAATTTCTCCGAAACTCACAAAAGGTGGCGGTGCAATTCCGTTAGAGGGCAACATCATATACAAGCGAGGTAGCAAAAAATGTACGAAGACAAAACACTCATCTGTAAAGAGTGCGGCAACGAATTTATTTTCACAGCCGGCGAACAGGAATTTTACGCTGAAAAGGGCTTAGTAAACGAGCCTAAGAGCTGCAAAGCATGCCGTGATGCACGTAAGCAGGCTATGAGAGGCGAACGTGAAAAATTCACAGCAGTTTGTGCAGAGTGCGGCGGAGTTGCAGAAGTTCCCTTCAAACCCCGTGAGGATCGCCCTGTTTACTGCAGCGATTGCTTCAAAAAGAAAAAAGAAGCAGAGGCTTAATTACATAAATATATATGTAGAAAGTTTCACCCTGCCGTTTCGGCAGGGTTTTGCTTTTATTCTTTTGCTGTAATATATATGTTTTCGCTTATTTCCTTGAAAACCGGACCGCAATCACTACCGCCGGAAACACCGTTTTCTTTTAAAATGCAGATAGCGTATTGCGGGTTGTTGTAGGGGAAAAAACCGGCAAACCAGCAGTATTTTATTTCATTTCCGTTTTCGTCGTATTGCCCACTTTGCGCAGTAGCGGTCTTGGTGCAGGCTCTAAAAAGCGATGAAAATGCGGTAGCGCCGGTGCCTTCGCTCGTTGTCTTCAAAAGTGATTTTTTTAAATTGTTGCAGGTGCTTTCCTTGAAAACTGTAAAACCTTTTGTTTTTATATCAGGAGAAACTGCACCGTTTTCATCCACATCGCCTTTAATTAAGGAGGGTTCGTTATATGTGCCCCCATTGGCAATGGTTGCAAAAAGAGAGGCTATTTGCAATGGTGTAGCGGTGAGCTTGCCTTGACCGAAAGCAAAATTTCCTACGGCGGCATCGCTGTTGAGGTCTGCAATATCGGGCAGAATACCCGAATCAGTATAAAAACCGTTTCCGAGGTCATTTTGCTTTCCAAAACCTGCGTTTTCCGCTGTGTGTAAAAGCTCTTTTGCGCCTATCTTTGTGCCGAGTTCTATGAAATATGGGTTACATGATACAGCCATAGCTGAGCTTAAATTCAATTTGCCGTGCCCCTCAAGCTTGTTGCAGTTAAATAAATTACCGCTTTTTTCAATATATCCCACGCAGTTGTGCTCGGGCAGTGTAACACCGTTTTCTATTGCCGCCGCGGCAGTAACAACCTTAAAAACCGAGCCTACGGGATAAGCGGAAAAAGCCCTGTTTATAAATGGTGAGTCAGCGCTGTTTATAAAATCTCCCAGGTTATCTCTGTCGTAAACCGGGGTAGAGGCACACGCCAGAATTTCGGAGGTTTTTATATCAAGTACGACAACGGCACCCTTGTCGATGTTACCGTTTTTTAAAGCGGTTTCTGCAATCTCCTGAAATCGCTTGTCCAGAGTTAGTGCGATACCGTCATTGTTGTAATATCCTTCGTCGCGTATTTCAACATCTTCACCGGTCAACATTCTTCCGTTGGCATCCGCTGAATAAGCGACACTTAGTGTTCCGCCGCTTTCATTGAGCTCGTCGTTGTAATATTTTTCTATTCCGCAGACCCCTTCGTTTGCGGAGTCAGTGTAGCCTAAAATATGGAGAGCCAGGTTACCGCTGTATCTTTCGTATATCGTAAGAGTTTTTATGTCTTCTGTGTTGCCGTAATAATTTTCATTATCTGTCGGCAAAAATAAAAAATAACCTTCCGAGATTTTCTTAAGTGTTTCGGCGTCTGCTCCTTTTTCTTTTAAGGCGGCGAGGGTATTTAAGGTCGGTTTGACACAAGAAGTGTAGCTGTAAGTTTCGTTTACGAGAGGCTGAAGATTTCTGTCATAAATCATTCCGCGGGTTGATGCAATATCCTTTACTCGTATGCTTGATTGTGTTGATGCTGTCTGTGGACTTGCGGAAATATAAAACAGCTTTCCGCCCAGAAACAGAAAAAGCAAATTAACGGTTAATACAAATGATAAAATGCGCCTTTTCAGAAAACTCACTCCTTTTGTAATTTTTTGACGGTTTTTTTATTTATTATTTGACTTTATTACTAAGAATATTATACAATTAAGTAACAGTATTTATTGATTGTCGGAGGTGTTACCGTGGACCAAAGATTTTCACGTACCGTTCGGGTTATAGGTGAAGAAAGAATGCGGTTGATAGAGGCTTCATCTGTAATAGTTTTCGGATTGGGTGGCGTAGGCGGAGCGGCCGCGGAAGCTCTTGCGAGAGCAGGTGTAGGCACTATCGGCATCGTTGATAAAGACGTAGTGGATATAACTAATATAAACAGGCAGTTAATTGCAACGGATGAAACGGTCGGTATGAAGAAAACCGATGCCGCAGAGAAGCGCCTTTTAAGTATTAATCCCAATATTAAAATAAAAAAATACGATTTGTTTTATCTTCCTGAAAACGCCGATTCTGTTGACTTGTCCGAATATGATTTTATTGTTGACTGTATAGATAATGTTACCGCCAAGCTTGAGCTTGTAGTCAGAGCGGATAAAGAAAATGTGCCGATTATTTCATCAATGGGCACCGGGAATAAATTACACCCGGAAATGCTCGAAATAACAGATATAAACAAAACCAGCGTTTGCCCTTTGGCTCGGGTAATCAGACGAGAGTTGAAAAACCGCGGAGTGAAAAAATTAACGGTTGTTTATTCTAAGGAAGAACCGATGAAAACCGACTCATCTGTTCCCGGCTCAATGTCCTTTACTCCGCCGGTGGCAGGGTATTTAATCAGTTCTTATGTGATCAGAAGTATTGCAGATATAAAGTGAGGTATAACTATGAATTTTACACAATGCGACAAACCCGGTTTATATGAAGGGTATGCCCTTGTTAAATCCTGCGAAAAAAAGAGTGCAAAAAACGGCACGTTTTTTCTTGATATGTTGCTCAGCGACAAGGACGGCGAAATATTTGCAAAAATGTGGGATTTCCGCGAAGAGATAACACCTGCGCCGCAGGTCAATACGGTAATTAAAGTTCGCGGTACACTTCAGCAGTATAACGGAAACGACCAGTTTATAGTTCAGCGTATGCGTCCGACTAATGAGATGGATAATATCAATATCTCCGATTTCGTTAAATCTGCGGATTTTACAGGCGAGGATATGCTTGGTGCTGTTGAGTGTATTGTTGATTCTTTTAAAGATGTGGAATTAAAAAAAGTTGTACTCGGTATGATTGCAGATAATAAAGAAAATCTCCTCTTTTTCCCGGCGGCGGAAAAACTCCATCATGCCATGGTTGGCGGTCTTCTTTATCATACACTTTCTATGGTTCGCCTTGCCGAATGTGTTTGCAGTATCTATCCTTGTGTAGACAGAGAGCTTCTTCTTTCGGGTGTTATCCTTCACGATATTGCTAAAATCCGTGAATACAGCGTAAATCCTGCCGGCGTAGTGGATGGACATACACTTGAAGGAGTGCTTCTTGGGCATCTTGTGATGGGCGCAGAGGATGTAGGCAGAAAATGTGATGAATTAAATATCAGCGCCGAAAAGAAATATATGCTCCAGCATATGCTTGTTTCCCACCACGGTAAGCTTGAATTCGGTGCGGCAGTGAGACCGGCGTTTATTGAAGCGGAGGTTCTTTCACAAATAGACCTTTTTGATGCTAATATGTACGAAATGGCGGATGCCGTAAAGGATACACAGGCAGGGGAGTTTACAAACAGACTCTGGATGCTTGACAACAGACGCTTTTATAATCACGGAAGAACTGATGTTCAGCCTCAGGCTAACATTATTAATAAATAAAATGAGGTGACGTTGTGAGAAATCATGAAGTAACTAAAGTCCAGAAGCTTTTAAAGGAAGACGGTTCTTTGCGTGAGCCGGGCTGGTCAAAGCAGCTTGTTCAGGAATATTCCCGCGACGATATTAAAGCTCCTAAATTCAGGATTAAAGAATGGGACTATTATCTTGTAGTTTCCGAGGAGCATGATATTGCCGTTGCTTTTACAATTTCCGATGACGGTTACATCGGTTTACAGTCTGCTTCATTTCTTGATTTAGGCGAAAAACCCTGGGAACACACTGAAACTATACTTAACGCATTCCCGATGGGTAAACTCAAACTACCTGTATCAAGTGTTTCGGGAGTTACAAAATATAAAGATAAACGTCTTGATATGTCATTTACTGCCGGTGAAGAAAAGAGAGTTCTCCGTTGCGATTTTAAGAATTTTAATAAGGAAAAAGACCTTAAATGCAATATAACACTCGCTCAACCGCCTATGGATACAATGGTTATTGCAACACCTTGGAAAGAGAAGAAAACAGCCTTCTATTATAACCAGAAAATTAACTGTATGCGCGCAAGCGGTACTATTGAGTACGACGGTGTTAAATACGAGCTTAACCCCGAAACAGACTACGGAACACTCGATTGGGGCAGAGGCGTATGGACATATGATAATACTTGGTTTTGGGGCTCGGGCAATATGACCGTAAACGGAAAACCCTTCGGCTTTAATATCGGCTACGGCTTCGGCGACACTGCCGCCGCCAGCGAAAATATGCTTTTCTATGACGGAAAGTGCCATAAGCTTGATGATGTTACTTTTAATATCCCCGAAACAGGCTATACAGACCCTTGGACATTTACTTCAAGTGACGGCAGATTTGAAATGGAATTTAACCCGATTCTTGACCGTGCCGCCAAGATAGACGTTAAGTTTATAATTACTGACCAGCATCAGGTTTTCGGCAGACTCAGCGGCAAAGCGGTTCTTGATGACGGTACAGTGCTTGAAATCAAAGATTGCCTTTGCTTTGCGGAGGATGTTCATAACAAATATTGAGGTGTACAATGGAATATACAGAGGTAAAAATATTTGTTCCCACAAGTGATACAGACAGAGCATCGGGCGTTGCCATGATGACGGTGCCTTACGGAATCTACATAGAAGATTACAGCGACCTTGAGAAAGAAGCCTGGGAAATTGCCCATATAGACCTTATCGACGAGGATTTACTTCAAAAGAACAGAGATGAATCAATAATACATATTTATCTTCAAGAGGGTATGAATCCCGGTGAGGCGGTTTCCTTTATTTCTGATAGACTCAGCGCAGAGTGTATTGAGTTTAAAATTGAAACCGAGGGTTGCAGTGAAGAGGATTGGGCGGATAAGTGGAAAGCTTACTTTAAACCTACACCCATAGGTAACAGACTTTTCATTCGCCCTACCTGGATAGATGATTACGACAGCGGCGACAGAGCCGTTCTCAATATTGAGCCCGGCGCAGCATTCGGTACCGGAACCCACGATACCACAAGACTTTGCCTTGAGGTGCTTGATGAAATAGTAACCGACAAAGATACCATTCTTGATATTGGTTGCGGCAGCGGTATTCTGGCGATTGCGGGAATGTTGCTTGGTGCGAAAGAGGGCTTCGGCGTTGATATTGATGAAATCGCCGTTAAAACTGCAAAAGAAAATGCAAAAATGAACTCGATAAATGAGGCGGATTTGCAGTTTGTATGCGGTGACCTTGCGGATAAGGTAACTAAAAAATACAGTATTGTAGTTGCCAATATAGTTGCAGATATTATAAAGCTTTTCAGTACCCAGGTTCGCGCATTTATGCTCCCGGGTGCAAAGTTTATAGCTTCCGGCATTATTGATACAAGGGCCGACGAGGTGTGCGATTGCCTTGAAAAAGCGGGGCTGAAAATTGTCCGCCGTATAGAAAACGGTGGCTGGGTATGCCTTGTTTGTGAATAAATTTTAAACCGGGTAGAAGTCATAAAAAACGCGTGATAAAATCCTTCTTGAACAAGTTTTTGTTCAAGGAGGTTTTTATATTTAATGAGTAAAAAAAAGAGTTTTCTTGTTTATTTTGATTGGGAGGAGCCCTTCGGTTGTATGACCGACGAAGAGCTGGGGATGATTTTCAGGGCGATGCTAAGGTTCGCTAAGAACGGAGAATTACCTGAGTTCGAAAACAAAACTTTATATATGGTGTTTTCTTTTGTTAAGAATGCTATTGAAAGAGATATGGCAGCGTATGAAGAAAAGTGCAGAAAAAATGCTGAAAACGGCAAAAAAGGCGGCAAGAAAAAAGCAGAGGCGGAGCTACCGCCTTTGAATTTTAACGATCTTATTGATACTTTACATAAGTAGAGAAGGAAAATAGTATGTTTGAAAAACATTAGCGAACGCAAACGATTGCTACCGAACGCTACCGAACGCAAACATATAGATAAAGAAATAAATAGATATTGTTATAGAAAAAAGAGTCAGATACAGAACCAGGTACGGGGAAAGAACCGGGTAGCGGTAAGGAACAAGAATCAGTTTCTGCAAAAACGCAAAAAAGCCTTTAAAACGCTTTTGCCCTTTGATTTTGAATTTTACGTTTTATCCTGTCATATATATTTACGAAGCAAATATTTTATGAAAAGGTGAGTTGTGTGAAAAGATTTTTAACTTGTTTGCTGGCTTTTGTATTGATTTTTCAAGTATCTGTTATTGGTTTTGCATCTGAACGGATAGTAAAAGAGGATGATGAAATGGAATTGCCGTCAACCTTTACGTCAACAGTTGCGGATGGGGATGATGTCAGTAAGCTTCCCATTGAAATAAAAGCGAAGTCGGCGGTACTTATGGATGTTTCCACCGGTAAAGTCTTGCTGGAATACAACCCGGATACAAGATTGTTTCCTGCATCTGTTACGAAGATAATGACCATACTTCTTGTGGCTGAAGCAATATCAACCAAAAGAATAACACTTGCAGACAAAGTTCCTTGTTCAGCTAATGCGGCAAGTAAGGGTGGCTCTCAAATCTGGCTTGAGGAAGGGGAAGCGATGACGGTAGACGAACTTCTCAGAGCTACTGTTATAGGAAGTGCAAACGATGCTTCAACACTTTTGGGCGAGTATATTTCCGGGAGCGAAGAGTCTTTTATTGCCCTTATGAATGCACGTGCAAAAGAACTCGGAATGAAGAATACCCATTTTGTAAATGCCACCGGTCTTGATGATACAACCGATGAACACCTGACAACCGCCCGAGATATCGCAATAATGTCCCGTGAGCTACTGCAATACGAGTTTATTACAGATTATACAACCGTCTGGATGGACTCTTTGCGAAACGGTGAAACAGAACTTGTAAATACTAATAAGCTTGTACGTTTTTATGAGGGTACTACGGGGCTTAAAACCGGTACAACCGCAAAGGCTGGGTGTTGTGTATCCGCAAGTGCCAAAAGGGATAATTTGCACCTTGTAGCCGTTGTTATGGGCAGTGCTAACAGTACCGACCGTTTTGAAACGGCAAAATCTATGCTCAGTTGGGGCTTTTCAAATTACAGTACGTATACACCGTCAGTTGATAAGACGCTTATAAATAACGTCAGCGTAGTTGGCGGAAGGTGCAATGAAGTCGGTGTAAATGTACCGGTTCTTTCCGGATTACTTATTAAAAAAGGCGAGGAAGAAAAGGTAAAGGTTGAGGTTGAGCTGTGCACGGATGTGGAAGCACCGGTTTGTGTTAATCAGACACTTGGTACCGTAAAAGTGACAATATCAGAAAAAATTGTGGCGGAATACAAGCTGACGGCGAAAAACGAGGTGAAAAAACTAAATCTCCTCGATGCGGTATTTAAAGTGTTTAATTTTATGGCAAACGGTAAAACCGAATATCCTTTTACTGCATAGTGCGCTTGACAATTCAGGAAGCCTTTGGTAAAATAAATCGATAATGCAGTAGTGCGATTAAATTCTAAGGAAGTGTTTGTTGTGTTGTATACTTCAACAAGAGACAATAATGTAAAGGTAACAGCATCTAAGGCTATTACAGACGGTATTTCACCCGATGGCGGTTTGTATATACCCGAGTCAATTCCCAGCCTTAGCGCTGAAGAAATCAAGGCTCTTTGCGATGTTGATTATAAATCACGCGCTAAAAAGGTTTTAGGTCTTTACCTTACCGACTTTACAAAAGAGGAACTTGATTATTGTGTAGAGGGAGCCTATAAAGACGGTAAATTTTCGTCTGAGTTTGTTGCTCCGGTCGTAAATCTCCACGATAATGTTAATATACTCGAGCTGTTCAAAGGCCCTACCTGTGCTTTTAAGGATATGGCTTTGCAGATTCTTCCCTATCTTCTTACAGTGTCCGCTAAGAAGAATCTTAAGGATAAAGAAATCGTTATCCTTGTTGCTACTTCCGGTGATACCGGCAAAGCAGCTCTTGAAGGCTTCAAGGATGTAGAGGGTACAAAGATTCTTGTTTTCTATCCTAATGACGGTGTCAGCCCCATGCAGAAGCTCCAGATGACAACCCAGGAGGGCGGAAATGTAGGTGTTTGTGCTGTGTACGGCAACTTTGACGATTGCCAGACCGGTGTAAAGAACATCTTTACCAATAAAGAAATTCTTGAAAGATTTGAGAAAAACAATCTTGTTTTCTCATCCGCTAACTCTATTAACTGGGGTAGACTTGCTCCCCAGATTGTTTACTATGTTTCCGCATATTGCGATATGGTGAACAATGGCGCTGTTGCTTTCGGTGATAAGATAAATGTTGTAGTTCCTACCGGTAACTTCGGTAATATTCTTGCGGCATATTTTGCTAAAGAGATGGGCTTGCCTATAAATAAGCTTATCTGCGCTTCAAACGCAAATAACGTGCTTACCGACTTTATTGAAACCGGCGTTTACGACAGAAACCGTAGCTTCTATACAACTGTTTCTCCCTCCATGGATATCCTTATTTCAAGTAACCTTGAAAGATTGCTTTATATCCTTTGCGGCAGAAATTCCGATACTGTCAACGATTGGTTCGGTAAGCTTAAAGCAGACGGTAAATACACAGTTTCCGATGATGTAAAGGCACAGATTCAGGAGATGTTCTATGCGGGCTGCTGTGACGATGTTGAGACTGCCAAGACCATTAAAGCAACTTATAACGATTACGGATATCTTGCCGATACACATACATCTGTTGCTCTTAACGTGTGCAGCGATTATATTGAGAAAACAGGGGATAAAACACCTGTAATAGTTGCTTCAACAGCATCTCCCTTCAAGTTCTCTAAGGCAGTTCTCGGTGCGGTTGAAGAGAATGCAAAAGCATACGATGATGAATTCAGCACCGTTGACGCATTGGAAAAAATTTCTTCTCTTAAAGCACCTGCACAGCTTGCTGAATTAAAGGGTAAAGAAGTCAGATTCACTAAAGTAACATCAAAAGAAAATATGGCTGATGTTGTTTTTGATATGTTAGGTATCTGATAGAAAGGGGTTTCCGATGTCCTTATTTGCTATCGGTGACACGCATCTCTCATTGTCTGTTGACAAGCCGATGGATATTTTTCGCGGTTGGACGGATTATACAGACCGACTTATGAAAAACTGGAACGCGGTTGTAAGCGAGACAGACAGTGTGGTTGTACCCGGTGATATTTCCTGGGCAATGAATTTTGAAGAGGCGAAAAAGGATTTTGCTTTTCTTAATTCATTAAACGGCACTAAATATATCCTTAAAGGCAACCACGATTATTGGTGGAACACCATGTCTAAAATGACTAAGTTCCTTGACGAAAACGGCTTTGATACAATAAAGATTATTCACAATAATTCGTATTCGGTAGAGGGCTTTGCTCTTGCGGGTACACGCGGATGGTTTTATGATGATTCCGAAGGCGATGTGAACAAAGTTATACTTCGTGAGGCGGGGCGACTGCGAATGTCGTTAAAAGCCGCATCCGAAGCAGGCGGCGAGATAATCGCGTTTCTTCACTATCCGCCCATTAATGAAATTCAGCGTTGTGACGAGCTTCTTGATGTTTTAAAAGAGTTTTCCGTAAAACGCTGTTACTTCGGTCATCTTCATGGCTTTGTAGCGCCGTCCTGTGCCAAGGTCGAATATGAAGGGATTTCCTTCAATCTCGTTTCGGCGGATTATCTTGGTTTTACACCCAAATTAATTGTTCCGTAATCTTATGGGGCTAAAAGTAAGGGCATTTTTGAAAAATATTGCCATTATTTTACCAAATAATAGAAAATTATTAAAAAAACAGTGGAAATTCGCGGATTATTATGGTATAATTTCGCAGTTAAATATGTTCGCAAAATGAAAGGATGTTATTCAAATGAGTTTAAAGTCTTGCGAAAAAATTGAAGCAAACGTATATGCGGTTGAAATTTCTCTTGAAGGTGATGCTTTCAAAGCAGCAGTTTCAAAAGCTTACGCAAAAACAAGGGGCAAATACAATGTTCCCGGTTTCCGCAAGGGTAAGGCTCCCAAGCACATTATTGAAACCTACTACGGTAAAGAAACATTCTGGTATGATGCAATCGATGCTGAGTACGGAGCTCTTTACGAAGCAGCTGTTAAGGAAGCTGGCATTGAACCTGTTGCAGCTCCCTATGATGATGAAATCGTTGATATCAGCGAAAACGGCTTCTCAATCAAATTAAAAGTAACTGTTAAACCCGAAGTTGAGCTCAAAGCTTACAAGGGCATCAAAGCTGAAAAAGAAAAAGTTACAGTTAAGAAAGCTGAAGTTAAAGAAGAAGTTGAAAAAGCACTTGAAAAAGATTCCAAGCTTGTTGCAGTTGAAGGCAAAGCGGCTAAAAAAGGCGATATTGCAACAATCGACTTTGAAGGCTTCCTTGACGGCGTAGCATTTGAAGGCGGTAAAGGCGAGAGCTATGACCTCGAGCTCGGTTCAGGTAGCTTTATTCCCGGTTTTGAAGATCAGGTTATCGGCCACAAGGTTGACGATGAATTTGACATCGATGTTACTTTCCCCGAAGATTACGGCTCAGAAGAACTTGCAGGTAAAGCAGTTGTTTTCAAAATCAAGCTTCATAAGATTATGAAGAAAGAGCTTCCCAAATACGATGATGAGTTCGTTAAGGATGTAAGCGAATTTGATACAGTTGCTGAGTACGAGAAGCATCTTGAAGAAGAAATCAAAGCAAGAAAAGAAGCTGCTGCTGACCGCGCATTCGAAAGCGCAGTTATGGACACACTTGTTGATAACGTAGTTGCTGATATTCCTGCAGTTATGATCGAAAAAGAAATTGACGGTCAGATTAACGAGTTCGAATACAGACTTCGTTCACAGGGTCTTCAGCTTGAGATGTATCTCCAGTATCTTGGTATGGATATCGCAGCTCTTCGCGATAGCTACAAGGACGGCGCTGAAAAGCAGGTTAAACTTCGTCTTGCTCTTGAAAAAGTTGCGGCTCTTGAAAACATCGAAATCTCTGATGAAGACGTTGAAACAGAGCTTAAAACATATGCAGACGCTTACGGTATGCCTATGGACAAAATCAAATCACTTGTTTCTGTTGATGATGTTAAGGCTGACCTCGCTTGCAGAAAAGCAATGGATATCGTAAAAGATACAGCAGTTGCAACCGCAAAGAAGAAAGCTGCTGCAAAGGCAGATAGCGCTGATGCGGAAGAAAAGCCGGCGGCAAAAAAGGCTCCCGCAAAGAAAACAACTGCAAAAAAGACAACAGCAAAGAAAGCTGAAGAAAAGGCAGAAGACGCTGAATAATTAAACAAATGCCGCCACAGTAATATACTGCGGCGGTATATGTATATTTTAACGGAATGTTTAAATTCTGTTAAAAACTCCAATACTTAATACAAACAATTTTGTATTATAATGATTGATAGGAGGTTATAACTATGGCACTTGTTCCTTATGTTATTGAGCAAACCAGCAGAGGAGAACGCTCATACGATATTTTTTCAAGACTTCTCAACGATAGAATAATTGTTCTTTCCGATGAGGTAAACGATGCAACCGCCAGTATTATCGTTGCTCAGATGCTTTATCTCGAAGGTCAGGACCCTGAGAAGGATATCAGTTTTTATATTAACAGCCCCGGCGGAAGCGTAACCGCAGGTCTTGCTATTTATGATACTATGCAGTACATCAAATGTGATGTTTCAACTATCTGTATGGGTATGGCTGCTTCAATGGGCGCGTTCCTTTTCTCCTCCGGAGCTAAAGGCAAACGTTACATTCTTCCTAATGCTGAGGTTATGATTCATCAGCCTCTCGGCGGTGCAAAGGGTCAGGCAACTGAAATCCTTATTGCAGCGGACCACATTAAGAGAACCAAAGACCGTTTGAATAAAATTCTTGCTGAGAATACCGGCAAAAGTGTTGAAGAAATTTTTGCTGATACAGAGCGTGATAATTGGCTTACTGCAGAAGAAGCCGTTGCATACGGTATAGCAGATAAAATTATCGAAAGAAGATAATCGGAGGTGCTCTTTTTGGCACGAGATGATGACAAAGAAAAGAAAGTAAGGTGTTCCTTCTGCGGTAAAACACCCGACCAGGTTGAACGTATGATATCCGGTCCCGGTGTCTACATCTGCGACGCTTGCGTCGAGCTGTGTATGGATATCGTTGAGGGTGTTCCATCAAAACAGCATAAGAAGGTAACACCAAAACCCGTTAAAAAGCTTCCTAAACCCATGGAGATTAAAAAATCTCTTGATGAGTATGTTATCGGTCAGGAAAAAGCCAAACAGGTTTTGAGCGTAGCGGTATATAATCATTACAAAAGAATATATCTTAATTCCCCGGATGATGTTGAAATAAATAAAAGCAATGTGCTTTTATTGGGACCTACCGGCGTAGGTAAAACACTCCTTGCTTCAACACTTGCAAAGATACTTGATGTACCCTTTGCTATTGCCGATGCTACCACCTTGACGGAGGCAGGTTACGTTGGTGAGGACGTTGAGAACATTCTTCTCCGACTTATTCAGGCGGCTGATTTTGATGTGGAGCGTGCAGAACGCGGAATCATATACATTGACGAAATTGACAAAATCGGCAGAAAATCTGAGAACACCTCTATAACCCGTGATGTAAGCGGTGAAGGTGTGCAACAGGCGCTTCTCAAGATTGTCGAAGGTACAGTTGCCAATGTTCCGCCACAGGGTGGAAGAAAGCATCCTCAGCAGGAGTTTATCCAGATTGATACCTCCAAGATATTATTTATCTGTGGCGGTGCTTTTGCAGGGATTGAAAAGCTTGTTGAGGACAGACTCGGTAAGAGCGTGTTGGGCTTCGGCGGTGAGCTTCATTCCAAGAGTGAACTTAAGTCTATGGATATGTATGCTAAAGTCATTCCCCAGGACCTTGTTAAATTTGGTCTTATTCCCGAGCTTGTTGGTAGAATCCCGGTTATCACATCACTGGAAGAACTTGACGTTGACGGTTTGGTGAATATTATTACACAACCTAAAAACGCCCTTTTAAAACAGTATAAGAGCCTTCTCAAAATGGATAAAGTCGAACTCACATTTACCGATGATGCCATTAAGAGAATTGCAGAACTCACTATTGAAAGGGAAACCGGAGCACGAGGTCTTCGCTCAATTATGGAGAGTATACTTATCCCCATAATGTACAGCGTACCATCCGATTCAACCATTGAGGCGGTTAAAATAACAGCCGATACAGTTGACGGAAAGAGTGAGCCTGTTTACGTTAAAAAGCCGAAAACGGAAAATAAAGCGGTTTAAATTCAGAACCAAAGGGGAGTCGGCTACGGCTCCCCATAAGTTTTACAGGAGTTTATAATTTATGTCAGAACAAATCTATCAATCCGAAACTTTGCCTGTTCTTGCCCTGCGCAATTTGGTTATTTTCCCCGAACAGACTATTAGCTTTGAAGTAGGCAGATTAAAATCGGTACGAGCAATAAAAACTGCCATAGAAACCGAGAGTCGTAAGATTTTTCTTGTATCTCAGAAGGATGCAAGGGTAGAGGACCCTAAGTTTTCGGATTTGAGTCAGGTCGGCGTTGTTGCTGAAATAAAACAGATTTCAGGTTCAGCCGACAGTAATAATTTTGAAATAGTAGTAGAAGGTCTTTACAGAGCGACCGTAAAAGAGGTAACCCGCGAAAGAATCTCTTTAAGAGCCGTTATTCAAAGGCTTGCGGAAATTTATCCCGATGATAATGATAATGTAACTGTGGCAACCTTGCGCACACTTAAATCAAAATTTGATAAATACATATCGGTAAGTCCTCGGGTTGCGCCTGAAATATTCCTTTCAATACTTGAAGAAGAAAATATTGCATCTGCAACCGATGATATTGCGGGTCATTTTCATTTCACTATTGCGGATAAACAGTCACTCCTTGATGAGCCCGATGTTCTGAAGCGTGCAGAAAGACTTTGCACGATTCTCTCGCGTGAGACGGAGCTGCTTAAGCTCGAACTTGAAATATCCGATAAAGTTCAGGAGCGGATGGACAAGAATCAGCGCGATTATTATTTGCGTGAGGAAATGAAGGTTATCTCCACCGAATTAGGTGATGACGATTCACCTGTTGCGGAAGCACAGAAATATAAAGATAAAATAAGTACACTTCCCATTGACGAAAAATCAAAAAAGAAGCTTAATGAGGAATGTGACAGATTAATAAAAACGTCTCCCGGAAGCCCCGAGGCAAACGTAACGCGAACATACCTCGAAAGGGTTACAAATCTTCCCTGGGGCATTTACACCGAGGATTCCCTGGATGTTGCAACAGCGCGCAAAATTCTCGAAAAAGACCACTACGGTCTCGAGGATGTGAAAGAGCGCATACTTGAGCTAATAGCGGTCAAAAGGCTTGCGCCCGATGCTAATGCCCAGATTTTGTGCCTTGTAGGACCACCCGGTGTAGGTAAAACATCCGTTGCCAAATCACTCGCACGTGCCTTAGGCAGAAAATATGTCAGAATTTCTTTGGGTGGTGTCCGTGATGAAGCCGAAATACGCGGACACAGAAAAACATACATAGGCTCTATGCCCGGCAGAATAATTACCGCTATTGAGCAGGCGGAAACCTCGAATCCTTTGATTCTGCTTGATGAAATAGATAAGCTGGGCAGTGATTATAAGGGTGACCCGTCGTCAGCACTTCTTGAAGTTCTCGACGGAGAGCAGAACAGCACTTTTACCGACCATTATATAGAAGTTCCCTTTGACTTAAGCAAAGCGCTGTTTATAACAACCGCTAACGATGCGTCTGCAATACCCGGTCCGCTGTACGACAGAATGGAAGTAATTGAGCTTTATAGCTATACCGCTGAGGATAAATTCAGCATCGCTAAAAAGTACCTTGTTCCGAAACAGGTTAAGAACTTCGGTATGAATTCCAAAATGATAAGATTTACCGACGGTGCACTCAGAACAATTATTTCTGATTACACTAAGGAAGCCGGGGTTCGTACTCTTGACAGAACAATTACCAAGATTATCCGTAAAGTTGCCGTTAAGATAGCTGAAGGCTGCGAGGGCAGAATAACCGTTGACCCCGCTTCGCTTCAGGAGTATCTCGGTGCACCTCGTTATAAGACAACAAAACTTGATTTTGAGAAAATGATTGGTGCGGCGAACGGTCTCGCGTGGACCTCGGTAGGCGGAGAAATGATGCAGATTGAGGTTGCTGTGCTTGAGGGTAGCGGCAAGCTTGAGCTTACAGGCTCTCTTGGCGATGTTATGAAGGAATCCGCAAAGGCGGCGTTTACATATATCCGTAGCCGTGCCGACTCTTTAGGTATAGACGGCGATTTCTATAAGAATAAAGATATACATATCCACGTACCCGAGGGTGCTGTTCCTAAGGACGGTCCTTCAGCAGGTGTTACAATGACTACTGCGTTGGCGTCAGCGCTTACCGGTAGGGCGGTGCATAAAAATATCGCTATGACCGGTGAAATCACCCTTCGCGGTAAGGTTCTTCCCATAGGCGGTCTTCGTGAGAAATCAACGGCGGCATTTAAAAACGGTATGAAAATCGTTCTTATTCCCGAGGAAAATAAAGCAGACCTTGACAAGGTAAACGAAACTATTAAAAATGCAGTTGAATTTATCCCTGTTTCAACTCTTGATGAGGTTCTCAGTATTGCTCTGGAAATGCCTGAAAAAGTTTCAGGGAAGAATACTGACACTAAAAAAAGAAACGCAATAAAAAGCGGTGACACCGAAAAGAAGTCAACCGGAGTATATTGCAGAGAGGTATAAAATGAATTATAACAAAGTTCAGTTTGAAGCCGCTTTCGGTACATTGAGACAGATACCCGAGTCCGATTTACCCGAGATAGTCTTTGCAGGACGTTCAAATGTGGGTAAATCATCAATGCTCAACCGTCTTTTTAACCGTAAAAATCTGGCGAGAGTATCATCTGTTCCCGGGAAAACGATTACTATAAACTTCTTCAGAGTAGAGGATGTAAGAATTGTTGATTTGCCCGGTTACGGTTACGCTAAGGTTGCGAAAGGTGAAAGACGCCGTTGGGCTGAAATGATGGAGGGTTATTTTCAGTCACCCCGAAATATAAAGCTTGTGGTACAGCTTGTTGATATGCGCCATAAGCCCTCTGAGGACGACTATATAATGATGCGTTTCTTAAAGGATGCAGGACTTCCGTTCATAGTCGCCGCAACAAAGAGCGATAAGCTGAATAAAACTCAGTATAATGAGCGTAAAAACGCCCTTAGAGAAGAGTTAGCCGAGTTCGGCGATAACTTAACGATTATTCCTTTCTCCTCTGAAAAGGGCGAAGGAACGGACGATTTAAAAAAGATGATCGAAAGCGTAATATAAAAATTATGTACCCCACATTTTTGAAAATGCGGGGTACATTTTATTTATATTATTTCATACATAACAAGCTCTGATGAAAGTGCAGAAGGAATATATGCCGTAATTCCTTTTGCTTTTAGCTCACAGCCTGAAACGGTGTAACTTTCTCTTGCATTGTCAAGTGTGACCTTGTAGTTCTTTGAAACATCAATGCCCTTAGGTGTAATATTAATAGTCTTTTCACCAGAACCGCATAACGTAAAGAACTCTACAACACCTTTTGTTTTGTCAGGTGCACAAAGCTCTATAACGCAATTATCCGAAGCTGTTAAATCCGGAGTGTGATGATAAATCACAGAGTCCGCTAAAAACGGTCTTATAAATTCTTTGTAAATGCCGAGGGAGTGTTTTATAAACTCCATTTGCTCGGTGTTCCATTGAGCGAAAGCAGGGGATGTAACGTTAAGTGAAATATGACCTAACATGGTGTTTCTCATATGAAAATCAAAGGAAGCCATCGTGTGGCAACCCATACCGGCGAAAAGTCTGTCAACTCTTTCGGGAGGTAATGCCATTGTCATTCCGTTTGTAATCATCACGGAGCGCGGTGCTTTTTGCCAGTCGGAAACCCATGTATGATTAAAATTCTTCATCATACCAAGGTCGGTTCTTCCGCCGCCACCGGCGCAGTTTTCGAAAATCACGTCAGGGAATTTCTTTTTTAGATTTTCGTACATCTTATATACGGCAATATTGTGGCGGAAGTTCACACATTCAAGTGTACCGTTTTCGCCTTTGCGCATACCGAAATATTCGGTGTAGTCAACGTTGTGATCGACTCTCAAAAGGTCAAGTCCGTATTCGGTTATAATCCTTGTGAGCTCCTTTTCGCACCACTCAGCACATTCGGGAATAGATAAATCCATAAACTTAGGACTTCTTTCACCTAACGGATTGACTGTAAGCCATTCGGGATGCTCGTTGTGTGTATCGCAATGCTCGCCGATAGATTCAATATCTACCCATAAACCGAATTTCAAGCCTTTTTCGTGAGCGTAGTCGGCTAAAACCTTAATTCCGTCGGGGTATCGAATCGGGTCGGGGATATTTCTGCCGTTATAATCGCCCCATTGCATTTCCTTGCCGGGCGGGCATACCCAACCTGCATCAATGGTGAATATTTCACCACCCATTTCTGCGAACTGGCGTATGAATTCCTTGCTGTCATCAACACTCATGGTGTGCTCCGCACCCATACCGCAGTTTATAAGTGCATCTCTGCCGTCTGCTTCAGGTAAATTGAGAACGGATTTTCGCGTGTGAGCGTGCATTTGGTTAATTGCATCGTCAAGGTCACCGGCAACAAGTCCCAGGTGTACGCAAGGGGTTGTGTAAATCTCGTGGGGTTTCAAAACTATTAAGGGATTGTGACCTGTCAACTCCGCTTTAAAAGCTAAATGAGTGTCTGACTCATATTTTTTTGCATCGTAATCAATACCAAAACTGAAGCCGCCACTCCAGGCGACCTGAGCAAACCAGATTTTGCCTAAAAGATTATTTTTGATGAAAATCAAAGGATGGCGGAAACGGTTTCTTGTGAAACGTCCGTCGATGGAAGTATTGCCGGGGTAAAGTGTATTCCACTTGAATAAGCCCTCGTTACCCCAACGGTCGTCGTAAAAGTAGCCGGTTGAATAATATTCTTCAATACCTTGGTCGGTGTTGTAATCGGAAACATCCATGCTTTCCAATGCACCGCTTATAACGGAAATTCTGCTTATGTTAAGATGATTATCGGACAGGTTTTCTATTTCAATCCAACGCGAAAACATCTGCGTTCCGTCAAGAAGTGTGAAAACTTTGATTCTGATGTGTTTTATAGTGCTTTTCAGTGTCAGAACAGTTTTTATAGAATCGTCTTCTTCTGTTTCAAAGCTTTCAAATTCGAGTCCGAAATCAACGCTTTGACCGTCAATTTCAATGTTGAAAGAAAACGGCTCCACGTATCTTTTTCGGTTTATTCGTGTGGGACAGTTGGTTAATACGTTGAGGGGATAGCCTGCCGCGTTCCAGCCGTATGATATAAGAGCACCGTTTTCAAAGCCTTCCTCGTAAACCATATTACCGCTTCTGTAACAAAAGATTGGGTTTTCACCCTTTTGGTAATATACATCAATAAAATTATCTTTTTTCATCTTATTCACCTTGAAATTCAGCCGAAAGAATACTCTTTCGGCTTTTTCTTAATCTTCATCAAGTTTTAGTATAGCCATAAACGCCTCTTGCGGTACTTCAACAGTACCGAATGAACGCATACGTTTTTTACCTTCTTTTTGTTTTTCGAGAAGCTTCTTTTTACGTGTAATATCGCCGCCATAGCATTTTGCAAGAACGTCTTTGCGCATTGCCTTAACCGTTTCTCTTGCGATAACTTTACCGCCGATGGCAATCTGAATGGGGATTTCAAACATCTGTCTCGGGATGTTGTCTTTGAGCTTTTCGGCAATCTTTCTTGCTCTTCCGTATGCTTTGTCGCTGTGAACGATAAATGAGAGGGCGTCAACAACATCGCCGTTCAGAAGAACGTCAAGCTTAACGAGATTTGAACGTTTATATTCGGATATTTCATAGTCAAGCGAAGCGTATCCGCGTGTTCTTGATTTAAGAGCATCAAAGAAATCGTATATGATTTCGTTAAGGGGTAAATCATATTTTATTTCAACACGGTCGCCGGAAATATAATCCATATTTTTGAATGTACCGCGACGCTCCTGGCAAAGCTCCATTACAGAGCCTACATATTCCTGGGGTGCATAGATATGGGCGTCCGCAACAGGTTCTTCGCTGTAATCTATCAATGCAGGGTCGGGGTAGTGTGTAGGGTTGTCTATTTCCAGAATTTCACCATTGGTCATATGAATTTTATAAACAACGCTGGGGACGGTTGTCACAAGGTCCAGGTCATACTCTCTTTCAAGTCTTTCCTGAATTATCTCAAGGTGCAAAAGACCGAGGAAGCCGCAGCGGAAGCCGAAACCAAGCGCACCGGAGGTTTCAGGCTCGTATGAAAGTGAAGCGTCGTTTAACTGTAATTTTTCCAACGCTTCGTGTAAGTTTTCGTAGTCAGCACCGTCGGCGGGATAGATACCGCAGTATACCATTGGCGTTGCTTTTCTGTAACCGGGGAGCGGTTCGGCAGCAGGGTTTGATGAAAGTGTTACGGTATCACCAACAACCGCATCACGCACAGTTTTAATTGACGCTGTAATATAACCAACCTCACCGGAGCAAAGCTTTGATGTGGGCTGAAGACCCGTAGCCTTCATTGTGCCGGTTTCTACAACTGTAAACTCAGCGCCGGTAGCCATCATTTTCATAGTGTCGCCGGGTTTTATGGTGCCGTCAACAATACGCACGTAAACGATAACACCTTTGTAGTTATCGTAAACCGAGTCAAAGATAAGCGCTCTTAAGGGTGCGTCGTCGTCGCCTTCGGGCGCCGGTACGAGCTCAACAATCTGTTCGAGGACCTCTTCAACATTCTGACCGGTCTTTGCAGAAACTCTCGGTGCAGTATCGCAAGGAAGTCCGATGATTTCTTCAACTTCATTTGCAACTCTGTCCGGGTCGGCAGAGGGAAGGTCAATTTTGTTGATAACCGGTACAAGCTCGAGATTGTGGTCAAGTGCAAGATACGTATTACCCAAAGTCTGCGCCTCAATACCCTGAGATGCGTCAATTATAAGTATTGCACCTTCACACGCCGCAAGAGAACGTGAAACCTCATAGTTAAAGTCAACGTGACCGGGAGTGTCAATGAGATTGAGATGATATGTCTTACCGTCTTTTGCCTTATAATCGAGCTTGACTGCGTGGGCTTTGATGGTAATGCCTCTTTCTTTTTCTAAGTCCATATCGTCAAGAATCTGGGCTTCCATATCACGTTTTGAAACGGAATCCGTTAATTCGAGAAGTCTGTCGGCAAGGGTTGATTTGCCGTGGTCGATATGTGCAATTATTGAGAAATTTCGTATATTTTCTTTCTTAACAAGGGACATTTTCTTATCCTTTCGGAGAATATAATTACTTATTCTCTTGATTTTCTATGTATTTTTTTTGTGTGCTGATATTAAAAAGCTCTTTTATCCTGTCGGTGTTACCGCAAAGATATAAGTAACCATAGAGCGCTTCGAGACCGGTTGCGTAACGGTAATCAGCATCGCTCTGATTTTTTGGTGAATGAGAGCTGTGCGCATTTCTTCCGCGTTTGAAAACTGCCGTTTCATCCTCTGTGAGAGAGGGGAGAAGCTCCTTTATCATTTCAGCCTGGAAAGATGCGTTCACGTATAAAATCGACTCTTTATGTAACTTTCCCGTGGGCTTGTTGGCTGAAAGGGAAAGCATATTGCGCACAAGTAAGCTGTACACTGCATCACCTAAAAAAGCCAGTGTCAGCGGACTGTACATTCTCGCTTGGGGCTCACTTAATGGTGTGCATAAATCAGCTAAAATATTTGTTTCATCAGGGAACATAGTCAAACTCCAAATCATAAATACTTACTGTATCGCCTTCGGTAATACCTCTGTCGATAAGTGACTGTATAATTCCGCTTGTCTGCAATACATTCTGGAAATATTGCAAGGATTCGTAGTCATTAAGGTCGGTCTTGGCGAGAATTTTAGCGAGCCATTCAGCTTCAATGATAAATACATCACCTTCAACACGGATTTTATAATCCTGTTTAGCGCTTTTGAAAATCTCTTTAGGCGTGATTTCTTGTTTTTCGTATATTCTCACCGGCGGAAGCTTGCTTAATTCTGCCGCAACGGCGTTAATAAGTTCTTGTGTACCCTCGGCAATAGGTGCAATAATTTCGTAATAATCAAGACCTTTTGCGCGTATATATTCTTCGAAGGCTGCTCTTTGCTCGTCCGTGGCAAGGTCAATTTTGTTACCTGCAACTATCTGAGGATAATTTAAGAGCTCCTCGTTGTATTTCTTAAGTTCATCGTTAATAGCTTCAAAGTCTTCAATAGGGTCTCTGCCTTCACTGCCCGCCACGTCTACAACATGAACAAGCAATCTGCAACGTTCAATGTGCCTTAAAAACTCGTGACCTAAGCCTACACCGTCACTTGCGCCCTCAATAATACCGGGGATATCAGCCATAACGAAACTGCTTTCGGGTCCCATTCTGACAACACCGGGAACAGGAATAAGCGTGGTGAAATGGTAGTCGGCAATAATCGGCTTCGCTTCACTTACAACCGAAATGAGGGTTGATTTACCAACATTCGGGAAGCCTATAAGACCAACGTCCGCAAGGAGCTTAAGCTCAAGGGTTACTTCCCAATCTTCACCGGGTGCACCGTCTTTTGCAAATCTCGGTGTTTGCCTTGTAGAAGTCTTGAAGTGTGAGTTGCCCCATCCGCCTTTACCACCTTTAGCCGCGATAAAAGTTTCGTCGATACTCATATCCGCCATAACAAAACCGGTTTCAACTTCCTTGATTACCGTACCGCGAGGGACTTTTATAATAAGGTCCTCGCCCTTTTTGCCGTTACAGTGAGAACCGCGACCGTTTTCTCCGCTCTGGGCTTTGTATTTTCTTTTGTATCTGAAGTCGGAAAGGGTAGAGAGATTGTCGTCTACCTGGAAAACAATGTTTCCACCTCTGCCGCCGTCACCGCCGTCAGGTCCGCCGGCATTAATATATTTTTCTCTGTGGAAAGCAACGGCACCGTTGCCGCCGTTTCCTGCAATTATACGGATTTTTGCCTTATCTACAAACATAACGTTTACCTCAAAATGATTTTTTACTTATTATTCTTACTATTATACATTATTAATTAGAAAAGATAAATACTTATTTTAAATTTTTTTGTAATGGTTCTTTTGTTCGGGAGTGTAGAAGATATGTTCGGTTTTTGGCTTTGCTTGTTCGGCTGATGGCGAACATAAGTAGAACTTTTTTTACAAAAAAATCCAAAAAAACATCAAAAAACGACATAAAGTACCAAAAGAGGTACTAAAAAACGAAAAAAGACGGAACATTTGTGTTGACTTTGTCAAAAAAGGTGCTATAATGAAATCACAAAAACAAATGTTCGTTATTTGTTCGGAGGTAATAATTATGACTACTTTAACAATAATACAATTTTCAGTAATGACAGGTCTCGTTCTTTTAGGCGCATATGCTCTTTACAGAGAAAAAGACCTTATAAAGTTTGAAAGAAAAGTGAAAAAATACATCAAAGCGTTTTTTAAAGCTCTTTATTACACAATTCTCGAAAAAAGAAAAGTAAAAGACAGCTCTGCAAACATTCAGTCAATTCGTAACGCAGAGTACAATGAAGAATACGAAAAAATGCTTGCGGACCTTAATAAAGCATCAAAGATTGAGGATTTTCTTGTCGCTTGACAGAGAGCAAGGCTGATAATATAATCATATTAACTCTTTTGGAAGTGATGTTAAATGATTATTGAATCTTTGGATATTAAATCTGCTCACCATATGCTACCCGAGCGCGACGCAAACGGTCATAAGGGAACTTTCGGTAAAGTTTTATTGATATGCGGCAGTAAAAATATGGTCGGATGTTGTGTGCTGGCTACTAATGGTGCTTTAAGAAGCGGAGCAGGATTGGTGAAACTTGCGTTTCCCGACGTTCTATATACTGCTCTTACTTCACGTTTAACAGAAAATCTCTTTTTACCCCTTGAAACTGACGAAAGCGGTTATATAAGCTATACTGCTTTGACGGAAATTCTTAAGGCGGCGGACGAAGCAGATGTTATTATGATAGGTTGCGGTATAGGTGTAGATTACGGTTCACGCCTTATTACCGATTCTCTCGTTGAGCATTGTGATAAACCCATTATTATTGATGCGGATGCTATTAACTGTATATCCGCTTGTCCCGATTTACTGCGAAAAGCTAAGGGCAACATACTTCTTACTCCTCATCCCGGGGAAATGTCACGGCTTACAGGAAAAAGCGTTTCTGAAATAGAAGCTGACCGTATTAAAACAGCTACGGATTTTTGCTCCGAATATAACGTTAATCTGCTTCTTAAAGGGCACGAAACAGTAATCTGTAATTCTCAGGCAACACAGCTTTACATAAATAAAACCGGCAATACAGGTCTTTCGAAGGGTGGCGCAGGTGATTTGCTTGCGGGGATAATTGCGGGACTCACACCGTCTTTGAAAGGGGATATATTTAAAGCGGCGTCGTTAGGTGCTTTTATTCACGGTATGACTGCCGATGTTCTTAAAGAGGAGTTTTCTGAATATTCTATATTACCCGGCGATTGCGCTGATTGTTTACCCAAAGTGTTTAAATTGATTGAAAAGGGTGTTGCCGATTAAATTCTTTAAAGGCTTGGTTGGTTTAAGTATTGTTTGTGTACTGCTTTTTTCATCGTGCAGTATTTCTGAAACCAAAGCTTATTCGGAAGTTGATTTTACAAAAACCCAAAACGTTCAGATAACCTATAAGCAAAATGTTTATAACAGCCGCGTGACCTATTCACAAGGCTTTCTTACCATCTCTATTCTTGATAACGCAAGTGCACTTGACGGTATAAAATACCGGATAAACAGTGATATCTGCGAGGTTTCTTATCTTGATGTGTTGCACACCTTCTCTACATTGAAGTTACCCGGAGGATATCTGCCGGTT
Source organism: Acutalibacteraceae bacterium (assembly GCA_045603185.1). Classification (GTDB taxonomy): domain Bacteria; phylum Bacillota; class Clostridia; order Oscillospirales; family Acutalibacteraceae; genus DTU089. The sequence continues at coordinate 16,204 of JAZULQ010000001.1, read as the reverse complement.
GTTTTATATGGTTTCATTTTTGACTTTAGCGGGGTAGTAGTAACCGAAAGTTATGATTCGGATAAAAATTGTCTTTATGTACGACGTTCAGTTTCCGATAATTTTGTTACACTGGAAGTTTACGAACATCAGAATAACGTTTCCTATTGCATTAATATCACATAAAAATAAGGCACGGTTTTTACCGTGCCTTTAGTTTTTTTAAATTATTTCTTTAAAAGTGATGCTGCAGCTTCGTCAAGGAAGATAACAACATCATTGTGTTCCTGCAGAATTGAAGCGGGAACCTCAGGTGTAACAGGGCCTTCTATCATATTGCGTACTGCTTCTGCTTTTTTAGGACCGGTTGCAATAAGAACAATCTTTTTAGCGGATGTTATCTGCTTAATGCCCATTGTCAACGCGTAGCGGGGCATAGGATTCTCTGTAAAGTAAATCTTGTTGGCATTTATGGTGCTCTCTGTGAGCTGAACTTTAAATGAGCCTGTTGTGAATTCATCCGCAGGCTCGTTGAAGCCTATGTGCGCGTTGTTTCCGATGCCGAGCAACTGAATGTCAATACCGCCGGCGTTGTTTATTTCATCGTCATATCTCTTACATTCTGCTTCATAGTCAACGGCGTTACCGTCAAGGAAATGTACATTCTCTTCAAGTATATCAAGACCGTTGAATAACTGCTCGTGCATAAAGGTGTAATAACTGTTTTTGTCATCCTTAGGTAAGTCGCAATATTCGTCAAGGTTGTAAGTTTTGACATCCTTAAATGATACCTCGCCGGTTGAATAAGTTTCTTTAATTTTATTATATGTGGGAATAGGTGTTGCGCCGGTCGCAAGACCTAAAACGCATGACGGATTATTTTTTACTTCGTTTGTGAAAATTTCCGCCACTTTGGCGCCGATTTCTTCTGCTGTTTTTAAAATGATAACTTTCATAATGTGTCCCCCCAAACATATTGAGATTTTAGTATAACATATTTATCTGAAAAATGAAGTGAAATTTTAAATTTTTTTTGGAAATATTGAAAATTTTTTAATAGATGGTATAATGGTATTAAATTATATTATTACAGTTGGTGCATATGATTAAAAATATTGTTTTTGACATGGGCGGAGTGTTGATTGATTTCAACTTCGACAGAACCTTGAAAGAATATTTTTCCGAAGAGCATCACGCCGTATTAAACGAGCATGTTTTCAAAAACGAAGTATGGCGCAGAATGGATGCCGGAATAGACCGCTCCGATGATGTTATTCCCGGAATACTACCTAAACTACCTGAGGAGACGCGCAGTCTTATGGCTGAAATGATATCGGATTTTTATCCGTATATGCCGCCTATCGAAGGTATGGAAGTTCTGATTCAGCGACTTAAAGATGCCGGATACAATGTGTATCTTCTTTCTAACGCGTCACCGCGTTTCTTCGACAGATATCTTGATGTTCCTGCTCTAACCCTCATGGACGGTTATTTTATTTCGGCGTTATACAAGCTCCTGAAGCCTCAAGGTGAAATTTACGAAGCCTTTTGTAATAAGTTTTCCCTGAAACCCGAAGAGTGTGTGTTCATTGACGATATGCCCGAGAATATACAAGGTGCCAAGGATTACGGAATGGAAGGTTTTGTATTTAAAAAAGATATTCCCGAATTAGTTAATGCCCTGCACAGCCTTGGCGTGAAATTTTAATTTTTGGAGGATGTTATGAAAAAGATAATTGCTTTATGTTCATTGATTGTTTGTGTGTCAGTTCTTTTGACGGCATTTGTATCATGCAGTAAGGATAAAAACGATGTCGTTGATTCAGGCGAAACAAATATCGTATCCGTCACAAACGGCGATTTCGTTTTTACAGCCGAGTTGGGTAGTGAGTCCGTTATCATTAAAAATAATGGTGAAGAATACCAGGTTTTAAATTACCCTCAGAACGCCGGTTATACAGTTGACCTGGAATATGCGAAAGGTCATTTTGAGTTTATTGATATGAACTTTGACGGCCAGCCCGACTTCTATATTGCTACTCGCGTTGACGGCGAGATAATTTACTACTATTGCTGGCTTTTCAATGCTACTACAAAGAAGTTTGATTTCTCCGCATCTCTTTCCGGCTTGAATAATATTTCCGTTGATGCAGAAAATCAGATTATTTATTCAACAATCCATACTAACGGCGCTACTAAAATAGCGAGCTATGTATGGGCAAACGGTCAGCTTGCTCTTAAGGATGTTTATGAGAACGAGTCCGACACTATTCCCGAAGAGGTTACTCAGGCAGCGCAGGATAATGCTATCGGCACAGTGACAAAGCCTTCAAAACCCTCGACCGAACCCGTAAAAAATACACAAGCAGATAAAACCAATCCGAACAATAATGCCGATAATAATACAACATCGACAACTAAAACTAACGACAAAAAACCTCTTAATACAACAACTACCGAGGCTCACACCGGGGGCGTTGCTATTGAGACCGGTAATATTGATGAAGGTTGGTTCTGATAAAAGGAGAAAATGAGATGAATGATAATAATGTTATAAATCCTGCACCCGAGCAGGAGAATGGCGCTAAAGTTGAGAATGAGGTTGCCGAACAGAAGGCGCCTGTAAAGCCTGTTCAGTCACAAAATACCGCAGTTGTCAAAAAAACTGCACCTGCGGATGAATCAAAGGGTAGTGAATTTAAATTCTTTAAATGTTGCTCCGCAACACTTAAAAGATTTTCAGTGTTAATATTCGTTATCAACTTGTTTCTTTCTATAGCAATTCTTGGCGTTGCGGTTGTGTTACTCGGCGTTTATGTAGGTTTCCAGCTTGTATCACTTCTTTTGCTTCCGCTTATAACAGTTTTTGTTATTATGATACTTATGGCAAGATTTATATCCGCTATGATATACGGCTTCGCTGAAATAGTTGAGAAAAGCGAAAAGTAAAAATTTATTCATAAAAATTAAATTTTTATACATTTTTTCTTGACAAACTAAAACATAGGGCGTAGAATACGTAATATCATATTTTTTGAGGTGACACGGATGTTCTATAAGCTATACAATCGATTTTATTACTGCTCTATGGATTGTCTGTGTGCCACTCGTTCTTGCAAGTGATTGCAACGATTAGTATATAGCCAGTCCGCATTCTGCTATGCTTTAAAAGTATAACGGTTTGCGGATTTTTTATTTGAATAATTAAGTCAGGAGATTTATTATGATTTCTGAAAAAATGCTCGAATTAGGTAAAAAAAGTTCTGTTATACGTGAAATATTCGAATACGGCAGAATGCGTAAGGCTCAGATAGGTGCTGAAAATGTTTTCGATTTCAGTTTAGGAAATCCGAGTGTGCCGGCACCTCAAAAGGTTACGGATGTTATGAATCGCCTTATTGCCGAAACACCTGCGGAGGTTCTCCACGGATATACATCGGGCCCCGGTGATATGAATGTAAGAAGCGCAATCGCTGATTATATTAAAAATAAATATTCAGTTGATGCAACACCCGGACTCATTTATATGACTTGCGGTGCGGCGGCATCTTTGACCATTACCCTAAATGCAATCACAGAGCCCGGTGATGAGGTTATCGCTTTTGCACCGTTCTTTCCCGAGTATAGAGTTTTCGTTGAACAGGCGGGAGCAAAATTTGTACCGGTTAGCTGTAAAACCGAAGACCTGCAAATTGATTTCGACAAGCTCTTAAGTGCGGTTAATGAGAATACAAAAGCAGTTATAATTAACTCACCGAATAATCCGTCGGGCGTTATCATTCCCGAAAAGGATATCGTTAAATTAGCAGAAATACTTAATGAAAAGCAGAAGGAGTACGGTAAGGAAATTTTCCTTATTTCCGATGAACCTTACAGAGAGCTTGTTTTCACAGGTGAAAAGGTTGCGTATATTCCTGCATACTATGATAATTCATTTGTATGCTATTCTTATTCAAAGGCACTTTCGTTGCCCGGTGAAAGAATAGGTTATATATTTGTATCACCCAAAATGAAGGATTGCGGCGATGTTTTCGCTGCCGTATGCGGTTCCGGCAGAGCATTGGGCTATGTATGCGCGCCCAGTCTTATGCAGTATACAATAGCGGAGTGTCTTGATGATACTGCCGATGTATCAATTTACGAGAAAAACAGAAAAATTCTTTATGATGGACTTTCTGAAATCGGATATAACGTTATAAAACCCGACGGTGCGTTTTATATGTTCGTTAAATCTATTGACGAGGATGCTTATAAATTCTATGAAAGAGCAAAGAAATTTGAGCTGTTACTTGTTCCCAGTGATGATTTCGGTTGTCCCGGTTTTGTAAGAATCGCGTATTGCGTTGATACCGATTTAATTGAACGCTCACTTCCCGCATTTAAAGCACTTTATGAGGATTGTAAAAATGACTGATTATGATAAAAAATTCCAAGAGGCACGTAAAGCGATCAGCGATATAGATAAAGAGATTGCCGTTCTTTTTGAAAAAAGAATGGAAGCCGCAGTTCACGTTGCAGAGTATAAAAAAGTAAATGGCATTCCCATTGAGGATATGGTTCGTGAAAATCATCTTATTGAAACAAACAGTGCGCTTGTTAAAAATGATGAAATCCGTTCATATTATGTGAATTTCCTCAAAAATACAATGAAGCTTTCCAAAGACTATCAACACAAAATAATTGATGGTACAAGGGTTGCTTTTTCAGGTGTCAAGGGTGCCTTCGCTGAAATTGCTGTTAAACGTATTTTCCCCGATGCCGTGGCAGTTCCTTATTCTGATTTCAAGGCCGCTTATAAGGCTGTTGAAAACGGTGAATGTGAAGTGGCAGTTTTGCCTATTGAGAACAGCTATGAGGGTGATGTTGCCAGGGTAATGGACCTGACATATTTTGGCTCTCTGTTTATTAACGGCGTTTACGATATGGCGGTTGAACAGCATTTGTTCGGTTGCCAGAATGCTGACAGCAAGACAATAAAAAAGGTTATAAGTCATCCTCAGGCACTTGGTCAGTGCGCTGATTTTATTGAAGAAAAAGGTTATTTGAAAGAAGAAACTGTCAATACCGCAGTAGCGGCGCAGATAGTTTCACAGAATAACGATGAATCATTAGGTGTTATTTGCAGTCTTGAAGCGGGTAATGAGTATGGTCTTAAGCTCATCGACAGAAAGATAAATAAAGACAGCACCAATACAACACGTTTTGCCGTTTATTCAAGAATACCCCGAGATAATACAGCCGACCAGAACAACTTTATTGTGTTGTTTACCGTGCGCGATGAAGCCGGTTCTTTGGGCAAAGCTATTTCTGTTTTCGGTGAATGTGGTTATAACCTGAAAGCTCTCAAAAGCAGACCTTCAAAGGACGTTATATGGAATTATTACTTTTTCCTTGAAGGCGAGGGTCATCTGACTGAGGAAGCGGAAAAGATGATGCTTTCGAAGCTTTCGGAGGTATGTACCAATGTTCGCTTAGTCGGCAGATATTCCAAAGAACAAAGCATCTGAGTATAAACCAAAAGGAGGCAGACGGAAAATCCGTCAGGCTTTATGATATTAACAGTTAAGACTTCCATGGGAAGTTATAATATAGTTCTCGAAAGAGGCGCGATAGAGAATATAAAACCTCACTGTAATACTAAAAAACGCGCTCTTATAGTTACAGATAGCGGTGTTCCCGAGGTTTATTCGAAAACAGTTGCCGCCCAGTTTGAGAAAAGTATAATTAAAACAATTCCTCAGGGCGAAAAAAGCAAGTGCTTTGATACATACAGAGAGTTGCTTGAGCTTATGAGCGAAAATGAGTTTTCGCGCTCTGATTGCGTTGTTGCGGTTGGTGGCGGTGTCGTAGGTGACCTTTCGGGCTTTACTGCATCAACTTATATGCGCGGAATTGATTTTTATAATATTCCTACAACACTCTTATCCCAGGTTGATTCTTCAATAGGCGGTAAAACTGCAATAGATTTCGGCGGATATAAAAATACAGTAGGCGCATTCTATCAGCCTAAGGCGGTTATTATTGACCCCAATGTGTTAAAAACACTCAGTGACCGTCAGTTTAACAACGGTCTTGCGGAAAGTATCAAAATGGCGGCAACCTCGGATAAAGTTCTTTTTGAGCTTCTCGAGAATGATAACGCTTACGAAAAAATCGATACTGTTATTGAACGTTCACTAAAAATAAAAAGGGCAGTTGTAGAAGAGGACGAAAAAGAAACCGGCTTAAGACGAGTTCTTAATTTCGGTCATACTGCCGCCCATGCTATTGAAACCGCAACAGGTCTTGAGGAGCTTCTTCACGGTGAGTGTGTTGCAATAGGAATGCTTGCGTTTTCCTCATCCGAGGTTCGCGCAAGGATAGTTAATGTGTTACAAAAATACAATTTACCCTATGAGTTCAATTTTTCATCGGATGAAATACTTTCAGCGCTGCGCCACGACAAAAAAGCGGACAGCAAGGGTGTAAATGCCGTATATGTTAATGAAATCGGCAGTTTTGAATTCAGGTTCATTGATTTTTCTGAGCTGGATGCAATTATGAAGGAGGCGTATTTAAAGTGAAAAACACTTTCGGAAATAACGTAAGTGTAACGCTTTTCGGCGAAAGTCACGGCGTTGCAATAGGCGCTGTTATTGACGGTCTTCCTGCAGGTGTTGAGGTCAGCGAGGAGTTTATTGCACATCAGCTGGATTTAAGACGTCCGGTGGGTAAAATATCAACGCCCAGAAAAGAGATGGATAAATTCACTATTGTCAGCGGTGTTTTCAACGGAAAAACAACCGGAACAGCCTTATGTGTGGTTATTCCTAATGAAAATACAAAGTCCAAGGATTATGCTTCAAGCTACGGCAAAGCACGCCCCGGACACGCGGATTATACTGCGTATTGTAAATACAACGGTTGCGAGGATTACCGCGGTGGCGGACATTTCAGCGGAAGAATAACAGCGGGTCTTGTTGCTGTCGGCGCTGTCGCTATTGAAATGTTGAAGAATAAAAATATTTATATCGGCACTCATATTAAAAAATGTTCGGGTATTGAAGATGTTGATTTTTCCGATTATAACGAGGATATAAACACACTTTCAGATAAAATGTTTGCTGTTCTCGATGATGATAAAGGTGCACAGATGATTTCCGCCATTGAAAAAGCCGCCGCAGACGGCGACAGCGTTGGCGGTGTCCTTGAAACAGTGGTAACCGGTTTGCCGGTGGGCGTCGGTGAGCCTTGGTTTGACAGCGTCGAAAGCGAGCTTTCTCATATTTTGTTTTCAATACCTGCTATAAAAGGTGTTGAATTCGGTGCAGGGTTTATGTGCGCTGATATGGTCGGAAGTGAAATGAACGACGCATTTACTTACGAAAACGGCGAAGTGAAAACCTTTACAAATAATAACGGTGGTATTAACGGCGGTATTACAAATGGTATGCCCATATTATTTAAATGTGCCGTTAAACCTACACCGTCTATTTCAAAAGAACAGAAAACTGTTGATTTTATAAATGGCGAGAATGCAGTTTTAGGTACAAAAGGTAGACATGACCCGTGTATTGTCCACAGAGCCAGAGTTGTTGTTGACAGTGTTACGGCTATTGCACTTTGTGATTTGCTTTCTCAGAAATTCGGTACTGATTGGCTTGGTGAAAAATGATGGAATACGGTTGTATAGGTGAGCATCTTTCGCACAGCTTTTCAAAAGAAATTCACAATGCGCTTGCCGATTATGATTACATACTTAAAGAATTGACCCGAGAAGAGCTCCCGACTTTTTTAATTGAAAGGGAGTTCAAGGCAATAAACGTAACCATTCCTTATAAACAGGATGTTATTCCTTATCTTGATTGGATTTCTGATGAGGCAAGGTCAATAAACGCAGTAAATACCATTGTAAACAGAGATGGTAAGCTTTACGGATATAACACTGATTTTTACGGTCTGAAATCACTTATAGAACGTGAAAACGTTACTTTGAACGGCAAGCGGGTCGCAATACTCGGTAGCGGCGGAACTTCCAACACTGCCGTAGCGGTTGCAAACAGTATGGGCGCAGATACCGTAAAAAAGGTTTCGCGTAATAAAAAAGAGGGTTATATAACTTACGAGGAGCTTTATGAGGTTTTCGCGGATTGCGAAATTATTATAAATACAACACCTTGCGGAATGTATCCGAAAATCGGTAACGCGGCAGTTGATTTGAATAAATTACCTGCGGTTGAGGCGGTTTTTGATGCGGTGTATAATCCGCTTAAATCAAAATTGGTGTGTGATGCCAAAGCCCGCGGCTTAGTAGCAACAGGCGGATTGTATATGCTTGTTTCGCAGGCGGCATACGCGGTTGAAAAATTTATAGATTTACCGGTGGATAACACCAAGGTCGAAGAAATTTTTAATAATCTTTACAAAAGTAAAATGAACATAGTTCTCGTTGGTATGCCCGCAAGCGGAAAAACATCCGTAGGAAAAGCTCTTGCTGACGGCTTGAGCAAATCCTTTGAGGATACCGATGATTTAATAGTCCTGAATACGAAGAAGACCATTCCTGACATTTTCAGGGAAAGTGGTGAAAAAGCTTTCAGGGAGATAGAAAAGAATGTGATTTTCAATATATCAGGTGAGAACGGCAAAGTAATTGCAACCGGTGGCGGAGCAGTTCTCAATTACGAGAATATTGACATTCTCAAAGAGAACGGCAGGGTCTATTTTATAGACCGCCCCCTGGAAATGCTCATTACTACCGATGACAGACCCTTGTCAAGTAACAGAGCAGACCTTGAAAAGAGGTATAATGAACGTTACTCGTTGTATATTAATTCTGCTGACGTTGTCATAGACGGCGCAGGAACAGTAAAACAGGTTGCAGAAAGAATCGAGGCTGATTATGATGAATATACTTGTAATTAACGGACCTAATCTCAATATGCTGGGAATAAGAGAGCCCGATATTTACGGCAAGGAAACGTATAATTCACTTGTTGAAAAAATTGAAAGATATGCAGCCGAAAAAAATGTGTCTGTAAAATGCTATCAGTCAAACCACGAGGGCGATTTAGTTGATAATATTCAGTTTGCTTACGGTGTGTTTGACGGCATTGTTATAAATCCCGGTGCGTATACCCACACAAGCATCGCTATTCTTGATGCAATGAAGGCGGTCGCAATTCCGGCGGTTGAAGTACATATCTCCGATGTTTCTTCCAGGGAAGAATTCAGACAAATCAGCTATGTGCGCAATGCCTGCTTTAAAACAATTTGCGGTAAAGGTACTGACGGATACCTTGAAGCCATTGATGCCTTGATAGAGAAGGTGAACGGATGAATGTTTCTGTAACACCTTCAAAAGCCTTTGGTGAAATATGGGCACCGTCTTCTAAAAGCTACGCGCACCGACTTCTTATTTGTGCGGCGCTTTCGGACGGTATAAGTGTGATTGATAATATTGGCACTAATGAGGATATTATTGCCACGGCTTCCTGTCTTAGAAATCTTGGTGCGGAAATTAATATTAACGGAACCAAAGCAACCGTAAAAGGAATTGAGTTCTCGGATAAAAAAGAAAAATTAAGCCTTTTTTGTAATGAAAGCGGAAGTACGTTGAGATTTTTGATTCCTCTCAGCCTTGTCTTTTCGGAAGAGGTTGAGTTTACCGGAAGTGGCAGGCTGTTATCACGCCCTCAGAGCGTGTATGAGGAGCTTTTTGAAGAAAAGGGTTGTTCTCTCAGAAAACAAGAAAATGCCCTCACAGCAAGCGGTACGCTCAAATGTGGTACTTATAAAGTCCGCGGCGATGTGAGCAGTCAGTTTTTAACGGGTTTGCTTTTCACTTTGCCGCTGCTTGACGGTGACAGCGAGATTGTTTTAACAACAAAGCTTGAAAGTGCACCGTACATAGATATTACCATTGATGTGCTTTCAGAATTCGGAGTTGAAGTCGTCAGGACGAATAACGGATTTTTCATTAAAGGCTCTCAAAAATATAAAGCCTGCAACCTGACTGCCGAGGGCGATTGGTCTAACGCTGCGTTTCTTGATGCTTTCAATCTTGTAGGCGGTAATGTAACCGTTAAGGGTCTTAACACCGAAAGCTGTCAAGGCGATAAAATTTACCGTGAATTTTTCAGTAAGCTTTCAGGTGAAAAGCCTCAGTTCGATATTTCCGACTGTCCCGATTTAGGACCTATACTTATTACTTGTGCGGTTTTAAAGCACGGCGCAATCATCACAGGAACTGACAGACTTAAAATAAAGGAAAGCGACAGAGGACAGGCTATGGCACAGGAGCTTAAAAAGTTCGGCGTTGATATTGAAATCGGTAATGATTTTATTAAAATCCCCGACGTTAATCCCAGGATACCAACAGCGGCTGTAGATTGCTGTAACGACCACAGAATTGCAATGTCTTTTGCGGTTTTGTGCAGTGTAACCGGAGGTATTTTAAATGATGCTCAATGTGTAAATAAAAGCTATCCCGATTTTTTTAAGGATATTAAAAACCTCGGAATACAATATAAAATTATCTGATTGGAGAGATATAATATGGCAATGAATTTCAAAAGAAAACTCCCCATTCCGATGGATATAAAGGAACAGTATCCTCTTACCCTTCAGATGGCAGAGCAAAAAGCAAAAAACGATGCGGAGATTAAGGCTGTTTTTACCGGCGAATCAGACAAGCTCTTGCTTGTTATCGGTCCTTGCTCGGCAGATTCAAAAGAACCGGTACTCGATTATATTTCACGTCTTGCAGAAATTCGTGAAAAGGTTAAAGACAGAGTTGTTATTATCCCGCGTATTTATACAAATAAACCCCGTACAACGGGTTCTGGCTACAAGGGTATGCTTCACCAGCCCGACCCCAACGAAAAACCCGATATGCTCCACGGTATAATTGCGATTCGTGAGCTTCATATGTGCGCTCTTAAAGAGTACGGTTTTTCTTGTGCGGATGAAATGCTTTATCCTGCCAACTACCGTTATCTTTCCGATTTGCTTTCTTATGTTGCTATTGGTGCACGTTCCGTTGAAAATCAGGAGCATCGCCTTGTTTCAAGCGGTATCAGTGTTCCTGTGGGTATGAAGAATCCCACAGGTGGTGACCTTTCCGTTATGATGAATGCTATTACTGCAGCACAGAGCAGTCATACTTTCATTTACCGCGGATGGGAAGTAGAGAGTGAGGGTAACCCCTATGCTCACGCAATTATGCGTGGTCTTGTGGACCGTGACGGACACAATATTTCCAACTACCATTATGAAGATTTACTTAATCTCAGCGAAAACTATGCAAAATCAGGTCTTAAAAATCCTGCTTGTATCGTCGATGCTAACCACGCAAACTCAGGTAAAAAATACCTTGAACAAATCAGAATTACAAAGGATATTCTTTACAGCCGCGCTCATAACGACGAAATCAAAAAGCTCGTAAAGGGTATTATGATTGAAAGCTATATTGAAGACGGCGCACAGAAAATCGGTGACGGTGTTTACGGTAAATCTATTACCGACCCGTGTCTCGGTTGGGAGAAAACTGAACGTCTTATTCTTGACATTGCCGAGCAGGCATAATGCAAAATATAATAATACAGTAACTCTAAAAACAAAAAGAAAGATTATTTGACTTTTTTTAAAAAAAGACTTGCTTTTTTTATTGTATTGTGCTAATATTCTTCTGCTAATGTGTTATCAAGAATAAAGAGGTGACTACAGAATGAAAGAAGGACTTCATCCCAAATACGGCGCAACTCAGGTTAAATGTGCATGCGGTGCTGTACTCGAGACAGCTTCCACAAAGGAAGGTATGCGCGTTGATATCTGCTCAAAATGCCATCCGTTCTTTACAGGCAAGCAGAAGCTCGTTGATACAGGCGGACGTGTAGACAGATTCAATAAAAAATATAACCTCTCTAAGTAATAACCTCTCGAGTAAGTTATGTTTGCTTAGTAAGCCGGTGAGTTATCACCGGCTTTTTGCGTTATATAAATTACTTTGCTCACTCTGTACGGAGGTGTTGTAATGGTTAAACCCTACAAAACACTCGGTCATTATGCAGCCGAGGAGTATATTGTAAAAAAATCCAGATTTATAGGATATGCAAAACCGGTAAAAACAGAAAGAGAAGCCCTTGATTTTATTGAGGAAATTTCAAAAAAGCATTGGGATGCTACTCATAATGTCTACGCGTATTCTCTGCGCGACGGCGGTATAAAAAGATTTTCGGATGACGGTGAGCCCCAGGGCACAGCCGGTATGCCGGTTCTCAACGTTTTGACGCAGGAGGAGATAACCGACTGCGTTGTTGTGGTTACCAGATATTTCGGAGGCATCCTGTTAGGCGGAGGCGGACTTGTCAGGGCTTATTCTCATTCCGCGAAAATCGGTGTTGATGCCGCCGAGGTTATAACTCTTGTTCCCTGGTCGGTTTGTCGTATGCAGTGTGATTATACATTTTACGGCAAAATCGAAACAATGGTAAGAGATTTCGACGGAGTTATGAATGAAACTGAATTTGCAGAAAATGTAACGCTCAATTTCCGCATAGAACAAGGTACTGAACAAGCCTTTAACAAGAAATTGCAGGACGTTTCAAACGGCAAATTGTCCTTTGAAATTGTCGACGAAATTGTTGCTCCAAAATAATTTGTCAAAAAAAGAGGGTTTTTTTGATTTTTTCAGTATTAGTATTTGAAAGGTTTTTGTAAGAGGGTGTTTTTGTGAATAATGATATCAGAATCAGGACGCTGAACCGTGAAAGAGATACACTTTCTCAGTATGCAATGCTTTGCGAAAATACCAAGGGCAGAAGGAAAATTGAGGACGAGTGTCCTGTGCGTACAGCGTATCAGCGCGACCGCGACAGAATACTGCATTGTTCCGCTTTCCGACGTCTTAAGGATAAAACGCAGGTCTTTTTAGCTCCCGATAATGTTCATTACAGAACTCGTCTTACACACACTCTTGAGGTTTCACAAATTGCCCGTACTATTGCACGTTCACTTAACCTGAACGAGGACTTAACGGAAGCTATCGCGTTAGGGCACGATTTAGGTCATACACCCTTCGGCCATGCCGGTGAAAGAGCCCTTGCAACAGTTTTTGAGGGCGGATTTACCCATTATGAACAAAGTCTGCGTGTTGTGGATATGATTGAGCGCAGGGGCGAAGGTCTTAACCTTACTTACGAGGTCCGTGACGGTATAGTTTGCCATACAAGGGGCAAGGAAGCCGATACATTAGAGGGCAGAATAGTAAAACTCAGCGACAAAATCGCGTATATCAATCACGATATTGACGATGCTTGTCGCGGTGGTGTATTAAGTGAAGATGATATACCGCTTGATATACGTCTTGTCCTCGGTTTTTCTAAAACCCAGCGTATTAACAGCCTTATTATGTCTGTTATAGAAAACAGCAGTGACGAAATCAGAATGTCTCCTGAGGTTGATGATGCTTACAACCGATTACACTCGTTTATGTTTAAATATGTTTATACGAACCCTGTTTGTAAAAGTGAAGAGGGCAAAGCGGAAAGTATGATAAAAGAATTATTCCGTTATTTTTCACGTAACCCTCACGAGATGCCCGATTTTTATTTTGAAATAGCCAAGCGTGAAAGCGCGGAGCGCGCCGCTTGTGATTATATATCCGGAATGTCTGACAGCTATTCGCTGAAGACATTTAATAATTTGTTTGTTCCAAAAACATGGAACGATTGATTTAATTTTTTTATTCTATTTTGGAGGTGGTAAACTTGGCAATGCGCTTTTCTGATGATTTTATAGACAGACTGCGCGACAGTAATGATATAGAGTCCGTTATTGCCGGTTACGTTGACCTCCGCAGAAGGGGAAAGACCTTGACGGGTCTTTGTCCGTTTCATAATGAGAAAACGCCGTCATTCACCGTTTATCCTGAAACGGCATCATATTATTGCTTTGGATGCGGTGCCGGTGGCGACGTTATAAATTTCGTCAGAAATATAGAGAATCTTGACTATTTAGAGGCGGTTAAGTATCTTGCCGACAGGTCGGGGATAAAAATGCCTGACGATAAATTTGATGATACAACATCCAATTTACGGCGAAGAATATACTCTGCCAATAGAGAGGCGGCGCGTTTTTTTCACGAAACTCTGTTTACGGACGCAGGAAAAGCACAGCTTGAATATTTAAAACGCAGAAATATCAGCCTCAAAATGATAAAGCATTTCGGTTTAGGCGCCGCGCCTGATGATTGGCACGCTCTGGAAAACCATTTGAAGAGTAAAGGCTTTAACCGTGACGAGCTTGTAGCGGCTAATTTGCTTCGTTACAGCGAGAAAAACGGCAAGCGTTACTATTATGATGCCTTCAGAGCCAAAGTAATGTATCCTGTTATTGATTTGAGGGGCAATGTTGTCGCTTTTGGCGGACGAGTCCTTGATAACAGTAAACCGAAATATATAAATACATCCGACACTTTAGTTTATAAAAAGAGTAACGAGTTGTTTGCTCTTAATTTTGCAAAAAACGGAAATGACCGTAAAATTATTCTTTGCGAAGGATATATGGACGTTATAGCGCTTCACGGCGCAGGGTTTGAAAATGCGGTTGCAGGATTAGGTACTGCGTTGACACCTGAGCAGGTAAGCCTTATTTCAAGGTATGCCGATGAAGTTGCCCTTTGTTACGACTCCGACGAAGCCGGTCAGAAAGCCGTAAGGGCGGCATTGGCTCTTTTCTCAAAAACAGGTGTCCGGGTTAAGGTTATCCGGCTTCAGGGCGGCAAAGACCCCGATGAAATTATACGGGTCCACGGCAAAGAGATGTTTGCAAAACTACTGAATACCGCGGATAACGATACGGAATATAAGCTTTCGGTAATCAGGTCAAAGTACGATGTGCAAAGCTCCGACGGAAAAGTTAATTTCCTGAGAGAGGCCGCAAAATATCTCGCTACTACCGATTCCCTTGAGCGTGACGTGTACGCAATGCGACTTGCTGACGAGTTAGGTGTTTCAAAGGATGCGATGCTTGAACAGATTAAACAGGCATCACGTCGCGAAAACTATCGGAAGACCAAAGCCGAGTTTTCAAATGCGCAAAAACAAGCTCAGGATATGGAGAAAAAAGTAGATCCGCAGAGAGTCAAGAATATGCGCGCCGCTAAAGCGGAAGATATTATATTAATATCTCTTTTAAATAACGCGGGATTTTATAAAAAATTAAAAGAACGTCTGACGGACGATGTTTTTGTTACCCCGGTAAATAAACAGATACTAAGTGTCCTTTGTGCTCGTCTTGAAAATGACGAAAGTGTTGATATTTCACATCTGTCTCAGCTCCTTACTGCGGAGCAGACTGCCGCCGTTGCGAGACTTCTTGCAAAACATTCTATGGTATCAAATACCCTGAAAGAATGTGAGGACTGTTTATTGGTGCTTGAGGACGAGAGGAAAAAACGTCAGACACCTACACCGTCACAGATGAGCGATGAAAGCTATCTTGCGTTCTTCAGTTCCTTTAATAAGGATGAATAAAATGTTCAAAATTTTAGTTAAAAATAAAAGTGTGAAAAAGAAAGGTGCGATTTAAATGGAAGGTTGGGAGAAAAAGCCGCAAATTAAAGCTCTTATAGAAAAGGGTAAATTGAGCGGAAAACTCGCTACACACGATATCGACAATGTGGTTCTTGAAATTGAGGGCTTTGACGTTGACGATATTGAAAAACTCTATGAGCTTATTGAAACAAGCAACATAGAGATTATCGATGATATCAGTGATGAGATGCTTGATGCACTTTCATTCGATATCGAATCAACAAAGACAAATGAAGATGATGTGGCTTCTGATGCTAAAAACATCGCTATTGATGACCCTGTTAAGGTTTATCTTAAGGAAATCGGACGTGTTCCGCTTCTTACATCTGAGGAGGAAATTGAGCTTGCTATCAGAATTTCCGAAAATGACCAGGAAGCAAAGCGCCGTCTTTCTGAAGCAAACCTTCGTCTTGTTGTAAGTATCGCAAAAAGATATGTTGGCAGAGGTATGCAGTTCCTTGACCTTATCCAGGAAGGTAACCTGGGTCTTATTAAGGCTGTTGATAAATTCGACTATACAAAAGGCTTCAAGTTCTCAACATACGCTACCTGTTGGATTCGTCAGGCAATTAGACGTGTTATTGCAGACCAGGCAAGAACTATAAGAATTCGGGTTCATATGGTTGAAACTATCAATAAGGTTAAAAAGA